>JANJUV010000009.1 GCA_024710405.1 Bacteroidales bacterium | reverse complement strand
TTTTCAGGCAATCTGCCATTCACAGCCATCGCTGCCGGCACGCGCAGGCCGGCCACCGCACAACTTATCGGCAGTTGATCTTCAACATCACTGTTCATTGACATTGACAGGGGAATGATAGGATAAATAACAGTTAGTGTCGCTTCACTTTTACCTGAATTCTTCATGGGTTGGGTGCGTGGGCAGGCACGAACAGCGGGCCGGCGGCAGGGTGAATGTAAAACAGCTGGAAATCCGGCAAAACAGACCGCCCCTAAGCGGTTTGTTTGTATAGCACAATACCACAATAAACTTCATTTCTTTGAATCACAATTCGTTTTGTGCTATACACTCTTTACCCCGATTTCCGCTGTTTTTGCAGAGCGCGGGGATAGCGTTGTTCGTGCTGGATTTTTGGTGCTTTTCATCAGGGAAAAGTACAGAAGAAAGGAATTATGAGTAATCTTTCTCTTTTCCTTTTGTCTTGATACAAAAGGAACAAAAGATCAAGCCTGCGCGAATCCCCCGCCCGCTCTGCCGGCTTGCTGAAAACACACCCCACCTGGTTTATCTGTTGAGCCGTTTAATTGATCACGAGAATGGATTATTTAATAACCCCCAAGTGATTTATCAACAACTTAAACCATTCATTTCAAACGTTGTAGATTTATGATGGCTCAAAATGGAAGACCCTATTGAATGTCGATATACTGTTTATACCTACTTTAGCCGCCCCGTTCAGTGAGTGGGCTTAAATTGACATATCTATGCATCACATAAAAACCATCATATCAGGAACAGGCAGTTTCATTCCTGAAAACATTATTCACAATCATGAATTCATTGACCAAAGGTTTTTTGAAAAGGACAATTCTGTTATTGAGAGTTCAGGTGAAGAAGTAATCAGAAAATTTCGTGATATCACGGGTATCAGGGAGCGCCGTTGGGTAAACAAGGATCAGAATAATTCGCAAATAGGGCTATTGGCTGCCCGCCAGGCCATTGAATCGGCCGGCATTGATCCCGAAACCCTCGATCAGATCATTGTGGCACATAATTTCGGAGATGTTTTCACTGAAACCATTCAGACTGACATTGTACCAAGTTTAGCTTCACGCATCAAGCATTTGCTTGGCATCAAAAATCCGGCATGTATCCCTTACGACATTATCTTTGGCTGTCCGGGCTGGATTCAGGGCATCATTCAAGCTGATTCGTTTATCCGTTCAGGAATGGCAGATCGTTGCCTGATCATTGGAACCGAAACCCTGTCGCGCGTGGTGGATGTTTATGACCGCGACACCATGATCTTTTCTGACGGTGCCGGAGCAGCCATCCTCGAAAAGTCAGACAGGGATGATGATTCAGGCATTCTTTCTACAGCAGCGGTTTCACACACCTTCGAAGAGCTTGGATATCTTTTTCTGGGCAAGTCGAATGAGCCTGAAAGTGATCCCAATGTACGCTATATCAAGATGCATGGCAGAAAGGTGTACGAATATTCATTAAGTCAGGTTCCTTTGGCCATGAAGACAGCCCTCGACCGCTCAGGAATCAGCATTGACGATGTGAAGAAAATACTGATTCATCAGGCCAACGAAAAAATGGACGAAGCCATCATACAACGTTTCTACAGATTATACGGCAAAAAAGCCAATCCGGCTGAAGTGATGCCCATGAACATCAGTGAATTGGGAAACAGCTCAGTAGCTACTGTACCTACGTTGTATGATATGATTCTGAACAACAGGATTCCGAATCACCGGATAGAAAAGGGCGACATACTGCTTTTCGCTTCAGTTGGAGCGGGAATGAATATCAATTCTTTTGTTTACAGACAATAATCTTAACCGAAAATCCGCTGTTTTTCTGCACTTCAGCAATAAAAACGGGCTTTTTGCATTTTATTCCATATGTCATCCGTTATGAGTAAAAAGGTAATGGTACTTGGTGCAAGCAACAGGCCCGGAAGGTTTTCCTTTTTGGCCATGGGCATGCTGTATGATCATGGATATGATGTGATCGCAGTTGGCAAAAAGGCTGATAGCAGCGGAACATTTCCGATACAGGAGCACATCCCCGAGGAACAGGGGCTGTATGCTGTGACAATTTACCTGAGGCCTGAAAACCAGCACATATATGCAGATGCTTTGCTTAGGTTAAAACCTGAAAAAGTAATTTTTAACCCCGGAACCGAAAATCCTGAACTTCAGAGGAGGCTCAGGGAAAACGGAATCAGGGTAGTTATCGCATGTACCCTTGTCATGCTCGAAACAGGTGGTTTTTAGAGCTGAGAAACGAATAGATACTCCAATAACAACATTTATGTCCGGTCAGGTGAATAATTTGGATAAATTTGCAGGTCAATTGGCTTCAAATTATGCTCAGATGAAGATGATCGCTTCCGCTTTCAGAAAACCATCCTCAGGCTTTAAAGCTGTATTCGTTCTGCTTGGTTCATTGTTTATTTTGCTCAACAACACTACATTAGTTGCTCAGCCTGAATGTGAAATCACTGCCGATTTGGAAATGCCTGTATGTCAGGGTGATTTTGTCACACTTTCAGTGCCGGCAGTGGAAGGCTACACATATTTATGGCAGCCCGGAGGCCAAACCAGTTCGCAAATCGTTGTTGAAGCTCTTGAAACGCGCAATTACCGTGTAACAGTGACAAATCCCCAGTCAAACGAAGAATGCATGAGTGCGCCTTTTGAAGTCACTGTCAGGCCATCATTCAATGTGACGATAGAACAGGTTCAGCTTACGTGTACAAACGGAGACAATGACAACGGCAATACAGCAATGCTACAGGCCACAGCCGAAGGAAACGATGGTTCCTACACCTACAAATGGGATGTCAGGCCTATTCAGATTGCTCCTGACAATCCCTCCCTTGCAATCGGACTCAAAGCACATTTATGGTATTTTGTCACGACAACGGACGGGTTTGGATGTTCAAGGCTCGATTCGGTCTTTACAACAGCCTATGCCAACCCGGATGTCGAGATTTATTCAAAACCCGACACAGCATACATTCAAAATCCATTTATTGAGTTTTCTTTTGAAAATCTCATTCCTGATTCTGTACCCGTTACTAATCATTTCTGGGACTTTGGCGATGATTCACCAACCACTGACCTGCTCACACCAGTTCATCTTTTTCGTGAAGAAGGCACTTATAATATCGTTTTGACAGTGTTTAATCCACAGGGTTGCGATACTGTGTTTGCCAAAGAAGTGAAGGTACTGCCTGTAAAGCTTAAAGTACCCAACATTCTTACCCCAAACGGTGACGGAAACAATGATGTCTTATTAATCACAGAAGCTCCTCCTGAAAACGACGACATCACCCCTGCTTCATTCAAACAACTTAATGTTGAAGGTAATAAGCCCCTTTCGCTCTATTACAAAAGCTCTTCGTTGGTTATCTTTAACAGACAGGGTCGAATAGTTTATGAATCAGATGATTATCAGAACGATTGGGATGGTGGCAACTTGCCTGATGGTGTATATTTTTATGTGCTTAAATGTTTCGGTTGGAAAAGCAACGAGGTATATCAGGGTTCCATTACAATTATCCGTTGACGTTAAGCATAAACGCCAACATCCGCAACCATAATTTGATTACTTTTGCCTTCAGATTACAGACACTTTTTTTTAGGGAAAACCATGAAAAACCTTACTCTATTTTTACTTGGTGGTTTGCTGTCTATATTAATATTTGTTTCATGTGGTAACAATTCAGACAAACTGCCTGCCGATCTGGTAAAAAATCCGAAAACTGCATCAGGCAACCAGGATTTCGGTGTACCTGTTATCACGTTTCAGCATACTGAGCATGACTTTGGACGACTTATTCAGGGAGAAAAAGTAAGCTATTCTTATAAGTTCACCAATACCGGAAAATCGGATCTGCTCATCAGCAAGGTGAGTGCAAGTTGTGGCTGCACCGCAAGCAAATACACCAAAGAGCCTGTTAAGCCGGGGAAAGAAGGAAAAATTGAAGTAACATTCGATTCAAACGGTCAAAGGGGGATGGTCAATAAAACCGTCACTGTTATGACCAATACACAGCCTCAATCGACCATACTTCGCCTTAAAGCACAGGTAGTTACACCAGCAAATTAATTAATCAACATACAATGAATCTATTAACTTTTCTTTTATTCGGGCCACCTGCAGATGGCCAGCAAGGCAGCTCAATTATGTCGTTCCTGCCCCTAATCCTGATCATGGTTGTTTTCTATTTCTTTTTTATCAGGCCACAAATGAAAAAGGCAAAAGAACAACGTAAATACCGTGAAGCACTCAAAAAAGGAGACCAGATCATCACCATCGGCGGTATTCATGGCAAGATTGTCGAAGTCAGAGATACAACCATATTGATTGAGGTTGAAGGAGGTAACAAACTGCTCATTGAAAAATCAGCTGTTGTTATGGATCCTTCACAGATAGGGCAAGGCAAATAATATACCACTTCAGGTGGGTTGTCGGTTCTGATATGCAGGCAAGAAAACCATCACTACTGCAACATCCTAAAGGAAACGACAAAAAACGGATCCGATTAGGGGTCTACTTAGTTTGTGTCATAATGGCATCCTTTTTCTGGCTCATGATCAAAATGAGTCAGGAATACACCATTAAGTTTACTATACCCATTGAATTTACGGATGTTCCTGCCGAATATACTGTTGGTGGTTCAGCTGTGGATAATATTGAAACCTACGTAACCGCGCCGGGTTTTGTACTGTTTGCCTTACGGTACGGCAAGTTGATTAAAACAGTAGAGATATCCCTGAAAACAGTTCCTTACCGCAAAATCAACCAGACCGAATATTTCATAAGTTCGGGTGTTTTAAAAGAGCTGATTGCTAACGGAGTAGGACTTAGCGAAGATAATTTCAGACTTGATGATGACCAATTGGTTTTCAGGCTAGAAAAACTTTCCACTGCTACTGTTGCGGTTAAAGCAGTTACTGATATTAGCTACAGACAACAATTCGGGAGTTTTGGAGTCATTGGCATCGAACCTGCAATGGTAACTGTTTTTGGGCCATCAGAAGTTCTCGACACACTGCAGAGCGTTTATACAAAAACAATTGCCGGCACTGACATTCATCAGACAATAATTACATCCGTGTCGCTGAATCTGCCAGGGGGATTGATTCAGACGAATACAGGTGAGGTTAAAGTTACCATTCCTGTTGAGCAGTTTACTGAATCTTCGATTCTGGTCAATATCTCTGTACCTGAGTATGTGCGCCGAATCAAAACCTTTCCAGATAAAGCTGAAGTTTTTTTTCTGGTTCCCATGAAAGAGTTCATGAAAATTCATCCGGATTTGTTTCATATTTCGCTCGACACCAGTGGACTGGCACATCGCAAGCAATTGCTGCAAATTGTACTTGAAAAACATCCCGAACAGGTGATTGTCACGCAAATACAGCCCTCAGGAGTTGAATACCTATTTGTGGATAAATGATCAGAGCAGGCATTACCGGTAATATCGGCAGTGGGAAAAGCCTCATATGCACTGTTTTTCAAAAACTTGGAGTTAGTGTTTTTCAGGCTGATCTGGCTGCACATGAACTCTATCACGAATCAGAGGTCAGAAAAACTATTGAATATGAATTGGGTGCAGGGTTTTACGATGTACAGGGGCATTTGATCAGAAAGAATCTTTCTGACCGTATTTTTTCCGACGTGAAAGCCCTTAAGTTTATCGAAACATTAATCCACCCTATTGTAAGACAACGGTTTAATGATTGGTGTCAATCTCACCAAAACGATCCGTATGTGCTTTATGAAGCCGCAATTCTGTTTGAAACCGGAAATTATAAGCTGTTCGACAAGCTTATTTATGTAGCTGCTGACGAGCAGATAAGGCTTAAGAGGGTAGCGGACCGGGACAATCTTCCTGTTGAGGAAATCAGAAAACGGATGAACAAGCAATGGCATGATGATCAAAAGATACCTCTTGCTGACTTTGTTATATTCAACAGCGGCGAATCAATGATCATACCACAGGTTATTGAAATTCATCAGAAACTCATCAGTTTAAGTAATTGACTTTAAATCAATATAATATGGAAAATATAACACCGGGAATCGGTTCAAGGGTGATGCATCCCGAATTCGGAAAAGGAGTAGTCATTCAGGTGTATTCTGATTCGTACGAAATCACGTTTTTTGATTACGGCATCAAAACCATCCTGAAGTCATTTCGTGGGCTCGAAGTAACAGATTATGTTGGAAGCGAAACCGACCTGGTCAGTTTTGAAAAAGTGGAAAGAGTCGTTCATCGTTTGCTGACCAGAATTACAGACATTCAGGAAGTTGTTCCCATTGCACGTCGCTATAAAGGTGGAACATTAGTGTTGCAGCCTTCCGACAAAGGACTTAAAGCCAAAGAGATACCTATCGAAACATTTTTCCATAAAATTGTAATGGTCCGCGACAGGCTTCGCGTTATGGAGCAACGAATTAACAGTTCAAAGCTCGATGAGGATGACAAGGTCAATCTGCAGCAATATATTACAAGAATTTATGGAAGCCTGACAACTTTCAACGTCCTCTTTGCTGATAAAGAGGATTATTTTGTTGGAGAGCAGACATGAGGTTTTTTCTTTTCGCACTTTTACTTTTTCTATACCCGGGTATTCGTGCTGAGAATACAAATGAAACAAGCAATGTTGGTTTTTCCTTTAAACCACATATAGGATTTGTTATTGTACACTCCAGAGAACTTGCTTTCGTAAAGGAGTCACTTCCGAAAGGATTTATGCTTGAAACATATCGTTACAATACGGGGGCTGATGTTTATGACCACTGTCTGTGTTCGGCAAAAACAGGGATAAGCTTCGCATTTTGGGATTACGACAATCCGACAATATTAGGTAGAAGCGCAGACCTTTCTTTGTTTCTTGAACCGGTTTTTAGAATTAATAAGTCGATGAATTTTAGTATCAGAGGTGCTGCAGGACTTTCATACCTGAGTAATCCGTATGACTCTGTCAACAACCCATATAACCTAAGCTATTCCACAAAAGTATCCTTTAATCTATCGGTCGGAATACAATTGAATCATGCACTCAGCCGGCAAACACAATTGCAGTTTGGAACATATTTCAACCACATTTCTAATGGTGGTATCAAAGAGCCCAATAAAGGGATCAACTTTCCCACTTTTTCAATTGGCATGACCTATGTTTTACAAACACCCTATTATGAACGGAAAACATTAAGCCTAAGTTCTCAAAGATCAGAACAAAGTGATAGATTGAGCCTGCATTTCTCGGGTAGCAACAAGCAGGTTGAAATGAAGCGTTACTACCCAATTGCAGGAATGGCCATTCAATACATGAATGCTGTTAGCAGTCTGAATGGCATCGGCATTGAGTTTGAATGGTTGTGGCATGGCGCAAACTATCATATTGCTGAATTAAATAACCTGAAAGGAAACGCATTGAGTTTTAGCTCGGCCATCGGAAACGAACTATATCTTGGAAGATTCTATTTTCAGCAATATTTTGGAGTTTACCTGAAAAAATCGGCAGCCGAAAAACGAGACGTATTTCAGCGTTACAGCCTGTTCTACAGGGCAGGAAAACATTTGATGCCGGGCATAGGGTTAAGGGTACACGGTCATGTTGCCGACTTCCTTGACCTTAGGCTTGGTTACAACTTCTAATTAAAAAAATAGCTGGTCCTAACGGTTTTTCAAAAAGTCTGATGTTTGCACGAAATAGGTCCAAAGAAAATCCCGCGACTCATCATCCAAAGTGATTTGTTGCAAAGCAACTTTCATACATCCGAGCCAACGTTGTCGAGCTTCTTCATTGATCGGAAAGACCATATGCCTCATGCGCAATCTGGGGTGCCCCCTGCGCTCACTGTACGTTCCAGGCCCACCGAGATATTGAACCATAAATAGATACAGCCTTCTTTCGGCAGCCTCAAGATCGCCCGGATACATAGGCAATAACACCTCATCTTTTCTGATTTCTACATAAAACAATTCAATGAGGCGACGGATATTCTCATTGCCGATCCGTTCAAAATATGTCAACTGCATCTCAATGCTTGTCAGGGTTTGTAACCACGTTTTTTTGCCGCTTCCTCGAGTCTTTTCTGGAAGCCGGATTTTTTTACGGGTTTCTTTTTGTTGATTTCGATCTGTGCCCTGAGTTTGTCCTCGTTAATGGCGTATCTGAAAATAAAAATCTGTCCGAAAGTAATCACGTTAGCCAGCAGGTAATAGTAACTCAGGCCCGAAGCATAGTTATTAAACAATCCCAGGAACATCACGGGCATAATATACATCATCGTTTTCATTCCGGGCAACTGCGTAGCTTGTGCACCCATCATCTGGTTGTTCAGGTAGGTGTAAAAAATGGTGGATATAGTCATCAGTAGTGTAAACAAGCTGACATGATCACCATAAAAAGGAATGCTGAACGGAAGGCTCATTACGCTGTCGTAGCTGCTCAGGTCGTCGGCCCAGAGGAAAGGTTGCTGCCTGAGTTCGATACTTGACGGGAAGAAACGGAACATAGCGATCAGTATAGGCATTTGAAGCAACATGGGAATACAGCCCGACATAGGGTTTGCTCCTGCCCTTTTGTATAGCTGCATTACTGCCTGCTGTTTCTTCATGGCATCTTCCGGTTTGGGAAATTTGGCCGAAATCTCGTCAATCTCAGGTTTCAACACCCGCATCTTGGCTGATGAATGATATGTTTTAAACGCAATCGGAAACAGGATAATCTTTAGAAGAATTGTCAGCACCAGAATTACAATTCCGTAGTTCCATCCATAGCTTCCCAGAAAATTAAACACAGGGATTACGATGTAAATATTGATCCATGCCAGCAGAAAAAATCCCCACCCCAGCGGAATTTGCCGCTCAAGCTCCAGATCATACGCCTTCAACTCTTTAAAACTGTTGGGACCAAAATAGAGCGACATTGGAATGGTTTGACTGGCATCAAGGTTAAAAGGAAGGTCTATGCTTGAATGCAGTGATTTTAGGTATTTTGGATGACGGGTGTCAGTCTTGGTTGTGGTTGTGAGCACGGCATTCTCGAAATAATTCCCGGCAATCAATGAAACAGTAAAAAAACGCTCTTTAAAAGAAATCCATTTCAGTCTGGTTTTTACAGACTCTTCGTCGTCTTTTGTTTCAGACAAATAATCCACATCATCCATCAGATGTTTAAAATAGATAGTAGATCCGTTGAACTGATCGATACTCTTTTCGTGCTGGAGTTGGTCAATTCCGAAGTCAATACTCAAAAAATTCGTGTTGAGCGCTACTATTTTATCGAGTCCAACAAGGTTCAGATTGAATCCGAGCATATACTCACCCCCCCTGATGGTGTACTCATACTCAATATATCGGGATTCATCAGGGCTACCATCGGGCAGATCGGCATGCAGCCTCATCGAGAAGACAACACTGTCGTTTTCAGCAACAGGCCTTATGGCAGATTTGAGCGGCTTACCATCAAGAAAAGGTTTGAAATAGAAGTTGCGTGTGTTTATGATGCGGTTCTGCGCAAAAAATGACAAGTCAAATGAGGCTGTTTCCGGATCGAAAAGCTGTAGCGGAGAAGTGTCGTAAGAGCGATAATTTGCAAGTACAGCGTCAGTTACAAAACCACCTTTTGTACTGAAGCTAAGTGTAATTAACCCATTTTCAACCTTTATAAGACTGTCGTTGCCAACAGCAGAAGAACCGAATACACCGAATTTATCTCTTAGTTCCTCAAATTCAATTGCAGATGATGTATCGCCGGAAATCCGGAATTCTTCTTCTGTTGTTTCATTCAATAAGCGGGAAGCTTCGGCTGCAATTCTGATAGAATCAAGCACCATCTGTTGCTGCCTGACCATATTTACCGAATCAATTTTTCTTTGCCTTTCGGTCATTTCCTCTTTGGACGGAGTCATCCAGATGGAATAGCCGATGAGAATGGCTGCAATAAGTATGAATCCTATAATAGTGTCTCTGTTCATGGAAAAAGAATGAGGGTTCAAGAAAATGAAGTGCAAAAATAGAACAAATCGTGCTAACCAGACTTAATAATCCATGATTAGTTATCAATCTATCTGGAGGAATGAACCAACACAGCTGCTACAAAACCGGCAAAAAGCGGATGCGGGCGGGCAACAGTGCTTTTGTATTCAGGGTGAAACTGAACTCCCACAAACCAGGGATGCTCCTTAAGTTCAACTATTTCAACCAGATCGTCTTCCGGATAGATTCCAACGGGAATCATTCCATTGTCTTCAAATTGTTTTCGGTAGGTGTTATTAAATTCAAAGCGATGGCGGTGCCTTTCCGACACCAGTTCTTCGCCATAAAGGGCAGCTACTTTGGTTCCCGGTTTCAACCTGCATGGATAAGCCCCAAGCCTCATTGTGCCGCCCATGTCGTGCACTTTTCGCTGGCTCGCCATTAAATCAATCACAGGAGCAGATGTCTTGGGATTCATCTCCGTTGAATGTGCATCAGCATATCCCAGAACATTTCGGGCAAACTCAATCACGGCACATTGCATTCCGAGGCAAATTCCCAGAAAGGGTAACTTGTTTGTACGTGCATACTCTATAGCAAGAATCTTTCCTTCAATACCCCGTGAACCAAAACCGGGTGCTACCAATATGCCACCTACGTCATGAAAATGCATATTCAGATTATCCTTATTGATCTGCTCACTATGCACATGCTTGATCCGTACCGAACATTCGTTGACAACCCCGGCATGAATAAATGATTCATGGATTGATTTGTAGGCGTCCTTAAGTTCAACATATTTTCCTACAAGGGCAATGGTCACTCCTGCTTTGGGATTTTTGAGTCTGGAAAGGAAGTTTTTCCAGTTGGTGATGTCAATTTTATCTGAATAAGGGGTATTTGTTTTACGCAACACCTCAATATCAAGTTTTTCCTGAAGCATAAGCACAGGAACATCATAAATGGAGTCAGCATCAATGCTTTCAATAACCGAGGTGGGTTCAACATTACAAAACTGGGCGATTTTATTCCTGATACCCTCGTTCAGGTGATGCTCAGTCCGGCAAACGATAATATCGGGTTGAACTCCTTGTTCGAGCATGGTTTTTACAGAGTGCTGTGTAGGTTTTGTCTTCAGTTCACCGGCAGCGGACAAAAACGGAACAAGCGTCAGGTGCACTACGGCACAATTTCTACCCATTTCCCAACGCATCTGTCTGATGGCCTCAATAAACGGAAAAGACTCAATATCTCCGACTGTTCCGCCTATTTCGGTGATTACAAAATCATACTGTCCGGTCTGGCCCAGCAACCTGATCCGTCTTTTAATTTCGTCGGTGATGTGCGGTATCACCTGCACAGTAGTGCCGAGAAATTCTCCACGGCGCTCCATATTTATTACGTGCTGATAGATTCTGCCTGTGGTAACATTGTTGGCCTGTGATGTCGGGCTGTTTGAGAATCTTTCATAATGTCCGAGGTCAAGGTCTGTCTCTGCACCATCTTCGGTGACGTAACACTCACCATGTTCATAAGGATTCAATGTGCCCGGATCGACATTTATGTATGGGTCGAGTTTCTGAATGGTAACCGAGAAACCACGGCTCTTGAGCAGTTTGGCTAAAGAGGCTGAAATAATGCCTTTTCCGAGCGATGATGTTACACCTCCGGTAACAAAGATGTATTTTGCTTCTTTCATGTAAGTTTGTGCTGTTTCAGCAGGCAAATGTAAAACTTAAATCCAAGAAAAAAAGAGGGTTTTTGCGTTTAATATTTCCCTCTTTTTTATATAGTTCAGCGTAATTCGTTCAGATGCGATTTACCCGATGATTTTACTCACCACGAAAGGACTGCTTATTATGCTGAGTCCAATTCCGGATAAAAATCACTGCAAATTACAATTGTTGAAGCTTGGAAAGGCTTCTGATCTTGCAGACTAGTAGTATCTGTAGCTCTTCACTTTTCCTAAATGTCGTGCAAGCCTGATCACCTGACTGGTATAACCAAATTCATTATCGTACCATAGATAAACGATCACAGTTTTTCCATCGGCAGAAACCTGTGTGGCAGGGCTGTCATAAATGCATGCGCATGAGTCGCCGATTCCGTCAGACGAAACAAACTCTGTTGAATTACTGAATCTGATTTGCTCAATCAGTGTGCCTCTTAACGAGGCATCAAGGAACAGTTCATTTATTTCTTCAAGGCTTGTTGCACGACTGAGTTCTACGGTTAGGATAGCCAGGCTCACGTTGGGGACAGGAACACGAACGGCATTGGAAGTCAGTTTGCCTTTCAAGGAAGGAATGGCTTTTGCTGCAGCCGATCCGGCGCCTGTTTCCGTAATAACCATGTTCAATGGAGCTGATCTTCCGCGACGTGTTTTTTTGTGGTAGTTATCGAGCAGGTTCTGGTCGTTGGTATAAGCATGTATGGTTTCTATGTGACCTTTCACAACACCAATTTGTTTCTCAAGCACTTCAAGACCAGGCACTATGGCATTAGTAGTACATGAGGCAGCCGAGAAAACCTGCTCGGCGTCGATATCAACGCTGTTTTGGTTCACACCGTAAACAATATTGGGAATGTCACCCTTACCTGGAGCTGTAAGCAACACCTTTGAAACGCCTTTTGCCTTGAGGTGCCGCGAAAGGTTTTCCCTGTCGCGGAAAACACCGGTATTGTCAATAACCAATGCGTCATGTATGCCTTCGGACTCGTAATCAATGTCTTCTGGATTATTGGCCGCTAAAAACTTAATAATTTGTCCGTTAACAACCATTGCCTTGTTTTCGAGGTCTTCGTTGGCGACACCATTAAAGGTTCCGTGCACGGAGTCTTTTCTGAACAGAGAGATTCTTTTTCTGATGTCGTCGGCTGAGTTGGTACGAGTTACTATAGCCCTTAGCCTCAAGTGTGATCCATCTCCGGCAAAAAGAGCCAGTTCGCGGGCCAGCAGTCTGCCAATGCGACCAAAACCATACAGAACTACATCCTGAGTTTTGTTGCTGCGTGGCGGGGCTTTCACAAAAGCCTTCAGCTTATCGGCAACGAAAGCATGTACATCAGCATACAGATGTTTCTCATCGGTCCACTCCGAATTCAGGCGGCCAATATCAATACGTGCAGGAGCAATCTCCTGAGCCAGTATTGCTTTGGCAATCATCAACGAATCCTGCACCCTGACAGGTTTTTTCAAGATGGTTTCAGCCCTGATGTGCTTGTTGAGGATTTTACCAGCGCCGCGATTTACCAGAACTGACCTGAGCAGAATAAGTTCAATGGATTTGTCATACCAAAGACAACCGATGACCCCGATAAGTTCAGTTGCTGCTTTTTCATTGTCAATCCATGATTTTAGTGAGGAATTAAATTGTTCCATAAGTGGTTTTGATTATAATGGTGTTTAACAAAGTGATTGTAATTTACTTATTCACAATACATTATCAAGTGAAAAACGGCGTTAGTTTCAGTTTATGCAAATATATAAAAAAACACCGCAATCGTTTTCGGAAAAAAATAAAACAGGGAGAGAATCTCCCTGTTATTGTTAACCAAAACCAAATAAAGAAATGAAACTTATTGAATGTATGATAGTTAATCGCTACTGACCGAGATAAGCCTTAAGCAGTCTGCTGCGGGCTGTGTGTTTCAGCCTGCGGATGGCTTTCTCCTTGATCTGTCTGACCCTTTCGCGCGTCAGGTCAAACTTTGCAGCAATTTCTTCAAGGGTAAGGCTGTGGCTCATACCAATGCCATAATACATATTGATAATTTCTCTTTCCTTGTCCGAAAGACTCGACAGCGATCGCTGAATTTCTTTTCCGAGCGATTCGCGCATCAGGGCTTCATCGGCTTCTTCAATATCATCGGGCACGTAACTGTCCAGAAACATAATGTCATCATCAGCCTTCAATGGGGCATCCATCGAAATGTAACGGGTACTTATCTTAAGGGCTGCATCAATTTTGTGTTCCGGAACATCGAGGTTCTCAGCAAGCTCGTCCGAAGAGGGCAAACGCTGGAATTCCTGCTCCAGACGTGAAGCTGCCTTCTTAATCTTGTTCAGCGATCCCACCTGATTCAGGGGCAGCCTGATAATCCTCGATTGTTCGGCCAGTGCCTGTAAGATAGATTGTCTGATCCACCAGACTGCATAAGAAATAAACTTAAATCCACGGGTTTCATCAAATCTGCGTGCTGCTTTAATCAAACCCAGATTGCCCTCGTTAATGAGGTCAGGAAGGCTAAGCCCCTGATTCTGATATTGCTTGGCCACTGAGACCACGAACCTCAGATTGGCATTCACCAATCGTTCAAGCGCCTTTTGGTCACCGGCCTTGATTTTACGGGCCAGTTCAACCTCTTCATCCGCTGTGATCATTCCCTCCTTACCGATATCCTGAAGATATTTGTCGAGAGAAGCGGTTTCGCGGTTGGTTATCGATTTGGATATTTTTAGTTGTCGCATGGCGTATTTTTTTTTGAAAGCTGGAATTGACGACTAAATCGAAAACCCTTATCTTTCTTATATTTTGTTGTGCTTGTGTCTGCTACTTAAACAATCATCAAACGATTTTTATTTAAAATTATTCTAAATTATCCAACAAACTCGAAACTAATTTTCATTCCATTGGGATAAATCCCTTGAATACGTGTTGATTGACTGCCCGAATTACCTAATGCCGATTCAAGGTCTTCTTTACTGTCAATACGCCGGCCGTTGACTGATTGAATGATAAATCCCTTGCTTATTCCGCCTCTTTTCAGTACACCATCGTTGATTTCCGAGATTCTAAGTCCGTGTTGAATTCCCAAATTCTGTTTATCGGTTGAGGAAACACGCTCAAGTGTTACTCCCAGTCGTTCGTTGACAAATCTTTCTTCACGCTTAACGAGATCAGTGGTTCCGGATTGATTTTTAAGGGTTACATTAAAAGTAGTCATCTTTTTGTTTCTGAACACTTTAACATCTACCCTATCGCCCGGGCGGTATTGTCCGACAATTTCAAGCAGTTGCGAAAGACTATTGACTTCTGTTCCGTTCACACTTCTTATTACATCACCCGGTTTAATTCCGGCTGCAGAAGCTCCGCCATTATCGGTAACATTGGCTATATAGACTCCTTTATTGTCGTCCTGGCCCACTTCTCCGGCCAATTCAGGCGTCATTTCTCTGATTTCCACGCCAAGGAAGGCTCGCTGTGGTTCGCCATAGCGAATCAGGTCGTCAACTACCTTCCTTACAATATTTGAAGGAATAGCAAATGAATATCCCTCGTAAACACCTGTATGTGAAGCAATTGCTGCATTAATTCCGATTAGTTCACCAATAGTATTTACTAAAGCTCCACCGCTGTTGCCCCTGTTGATAACGGCATCAGTCTGGATGAATGATTCGATAGACGAACGTGAACCCAGAATGTTGATGTTTCTGGCTTTGGCGCTGATAATTCCAGCTGTAACCGTACTTGTAAGATTGAAGGGATTGCCAACGGCAAGTACCCACTCTCCTACTTTAGTTTTATCTGAATCACCGTAGATCAAAAACGGCAGGTCCTTTGCATCTACCTTAATAAGAGCAAGATCAGTTGATGGGTCATTCCCTATGATTGTGGCAGTAAGCTGTCTGCGGTCATTAAACGTTACTTCAATTTTCTCTGCCCCTTCAACAACGTGGTTGTTGGTCACAATATAGCCATCGTCGGAAATGACTACACCCGAACCAAAACCGACCAATACATTAGATCTGTTCTGATGGGGCATGCCGTAAAGATATTCTCGTAAGGAACCAAAAAAGTCGTCATAAGAAGAACTCCTTCTGGTCATCTCGGTTCTGATATGTACCACAGCATTCACTGTTCTGTCGGCTGCATCTACAAAATCCACATCCTGTGGCACGGAAGCAAAAGCAGTACGATGAAGTGCCAGCGACTCCGGTTGTACAGTAGTTCTGATCTCAGAGGCATTTTCGGCTGAGACCTTTGTGTTGTTCTCTCTTGACTGTGTGGCTATAAAAACCAGCATCACCAGTCCACCTCCTATTAATCCGAATAAAATGTTTTTCATACGCTCTTTCATGGCTTTCTGTTTTATTCTTTAGATTTCACAATTATTTAAACGTAATAACGCCCGTTTTTGTTTGCATTTTCGTGTTAAATGATGTTAAGTTCATAGCTTTGCAAAAAAGCGGACTGTTTCGGATGATTTTAATCAAAAATCGCACCATACAAGAGCACATTAAGAAGAATTAACAAATGACAACCAATAACCCTGACAGGAAAAAAACTACGTTTTACAAATATCATGGCAACGGTAATGATTTCATCATCATCCGTCAGGATTATTTCCCGGTTTGGATGAACAAGTCATGGATATCAGCAATTTGCGACAGACATTTTGGCATTGGCGCCGACGGTATGATCCTCATACTGCCGTCTGAAAAGACAGATTTCAGGATGCTTTACTTTAATGCAGACGGATTAGAAGGAAGCATGTGCGGCAATGGCGGTCGTTGTGCTGCCGCATTTGCCTTCAATCAGGGTATTGCACAAAAAGCCATGCATTTTGAGGCATTTGATGGCCTTCACGAAGCGGTGATATTGAGCCAAAGCGGGCAATCAACAATGGTAAGCTTGCAACTATCGGATGTGCAATCATGGCAGCATACCGGTGATGCCCTGCTGATTAACACCGGTTCGCCACACTTAGTGCAGCGGGTTGATAACCTTCATGAACTGGATGTTGTTGTGGAAGGCAGGAAAATCAGGTATAATAAAGCAATAGCCGAAAATGGAATCAACGCGAATTTCTTCCAGATTAAAGATGGGCTTATAGAGCTCAGGACATATGAGCGCGGAGTGGAAGCAGAGACCCTTTCGTGCGGTACTGGTGTAACAGCTGCCGCTATTGCTGCTTCGCTCTGGTATGGCGGCAACAGTTTTGAGATTTCGATGCCCGGTGGACGGCTTAAGGTGCAGTTTAATGTGGGAACGAACAGCTTCACCGAAATCCGGCTCGAAGGGCCGGCAACTTTTGTTTTTGAAGGCGTGCTTTAATTGAGCGAGCCCTAAGAAAACAGTTATGTTCTCATGTCCTTCATTACGATGTATCTATGCGCTATATTTTTTTTATCCCACCTGTTTCAGCGCACAGATTCTAACCCGTCTTTCGGAAAAAAGCACTAATTTAGTCGCTCTATCAAAACCATATATTCTGTTATGGCCGAACAATACAGTATCAGATTGAGGGCACCGGAGCCCTCCGATGTAGCCCTGCTGTACACCTGGGAGAACGATCTGGCATTATGGAATTACAGCGAAAACCTTACACAACTGTCTGTTTTTCAAATCGAACATTTTATACTGAATAATCAGGACATCTTTACCAACAGGCAAATCAGGTTCATGATCGAGCTCAGTACTGAAGAATTAGCAGAACCCATTGGCACTGTCGATCTGTATGATTTCGACCCGATACACGCCCGTGCAGGTGTTGGTATAATGATTGAGGCCCGGCACAGGCGCAAAGGTTTTGCTAAAAAGGCACTTGAACTGCTTGAGCAATATGCTTTTGAAAAGTTGTTGCTCAGGCAATTGTATTGTTATATTAATGCTGACAATGAAGAGAGTATCCGCTTGTTTCTGTCAAGAAAATTCGTTCACTCAGGAACAAAGAAAGATTGGATCAGAACGAAAGACTCTTGGATTGACCAACTTCATTTTCAGTTGATCAGACAATGAAAATTCCCAACCATGGCAATGTATCATTCAAAATATGGCATTAAAACCCGGAAAAGCAGCGGAGGTCTCCGCAGGATCATTTTTGGCGTCTTATTGTTGCTTATCATCATTTCTTTAATCATTGGTTATTTGCTTTATCAGGTTGTTTTCAAGCCTAATGTATGGACTCCTGATGAACAGGATGTTGTTGTCTATATCCCAACAGGTTCAGACTATGAGGATGTAAAGCGTATCCTATACGAGAAAGGGTTGATCATCCACCGGAATAATTTCGAGTGGCTTGCGGGAGAGAAAAAGTACCCTGAACTGATAAAACCCGGCCGCTTTACCATAAAACATGGTCTGAGCAACGACCAACTGATCAATTTGCTGAGGTCAGGAGACCAAACACCTGTTCATTTGACTTTTAACAACATTAGAGATGTTTATCAGCTCTCAGGCAGAGTGGCCGATCAAATCGAGGCCGACTCAGCTTCCATAGCCACACTGCTAAATGACAGTATCTACATCTCCATGATGGGATTTAACCGCAAGAGCATTCCTGCCCTGTTTATACCCAACACCTATGAGTTTTACTGGACAACCAATGCCGAAGGCTTTGTTTCGCGCATGTTGCAAGAGTACCGGAAATTCTGGAATGAGGACCGAAAAGCAAAAGCGGCTAAGCTTAGCATGAGTGAGTTGGATATTTCCATTCTTGCATCCATTATCGACAAAGAGACCAACAAGGACGACGAGAAAGCCAGAATGGCAGGGGTTTATGTCAACAGGTTAAAGTCAGGATGGAGGCTGCAGGCCGATCCCACACTTGTGTTTGCTGCCGGAGATTTCAGCATCCGAAGGGTTCTGGATATTCATAAAACCATCGAATCGCCTTACAACACCTATAAATATCCCGGATTACCGCCCGGCCCTATCTGTATCCCTTCCATCGCTTCAATAGATGCCGTGCTTAACTACGAAAAACATTCCTATTACTTTTTCTGCGCCAAAGACGATCTGTCGGGCTACCATGCATTTGCACGCACCAACCTCGAACATGAATTAAATGCATGGAAATATAGACGGGCACTCGACAGGATGAACATCAAAAAATAAATCCGGAAACCAGAAACTACCATAAATGAAAGCATTCAAGGCATACGATATCAGGGGAATATGGGGTGAAGACCTTAATTATGATTTGGTTTATAAGGCAGGCTACTTTCTGCCTCAATTGTTGAAATCGGACACCATTCTGGTGGGACGCGACTGCCGCAATTCGTCCGATGAAGTGATTGAAGCCCTCAGTGCCGGCATTCTGGCGGCCGGAGCATCAGTGCATGATGCCGGTCTGTGCACTACTCCGATGATTTATTGGGCTACTGCCAGATATGGTTACACTGCATCGGTAATGATTACTGCTTCGCACAATCCGGCAAAGTACAACGGCCTGAAGGTCTCGGCAGCCGATGCACTTCCTGTGGGTTATGACAACGGACTGGGCAAACTGGAGCAGATGATAGAGCAATACCCGGTTGTGAACCATGAAATCAGAGGAACCATACGCAAGGTGGACTATCACAACGACTACCTGACCTTTTTGAGTCAATACAAGCCTTCCAGCACCGGACTGAATATCAGTATTGACTGCAGTAACGGCATGGCGGCACTTTTCGCCGGATTCTTGTTCCCTGGGCATGCAATGTATCTTAACAATAAACCAGACGGCAACTTTCCCGCACATGAACCAAATCCCCTTGAAGCCGAAAACAGGCACCAGCTGATGCAGCATGTGTTGGAAAACGGCAGCGATTTGGGAATTATCTTCGATGGTGATGCCGACAGGGTTATGTTTCTTGACGAAAAGGGAGATTTTGTTTCGCCCGACCTGATCATCGCCTTGCTTGGTCATTATTTTCTGGGGCAGAAAAAGATGAAAGGACCCGTTTTGCAGGACATCAGGTCTTCAAGGGCTGTTTCGGAGTATTTAAATAAACATTTTGGAGCCGAAGTGCACACATGGCGCGTCGGGCGTGCTTATGGCGCTGGTAAACTCCGTGAGATAAAAGGCGTTTTCGGCGGCGAACTCGCCGGCCATTATTATTTCCGCGATTTCTATTATTCCGATTCGGGACTTATTGCTGCCCTGATTGTCCTCGGACTTGCCGATGAATTCAAAAGAAAAGGCATGACATTTTCTCAAGTCATTGGCTCCATCTCTTCTTATTCCAACTCAGGTGAAATAAATTTCAAAGTAGCACAGAAGGAACTGGCCATCAAGCTGGTAACAGATTATTTTAAACAAAGTGAAACTCCTTTGTCCTCTTATGATTTCGATGGGATCAGACTCGATTTCGAAGATTGGTGGTTTAACATCAGGCCGTCGAACACAGAGCCTTATCTGCGTTTTATTGCCGAAGCCAGAAATCCGGACAAGCTTGAATGGGTTGTTGCCGAAACACGCGCCATCATCGAAAAGCTTGAAGCAACTCCCCGCAATTCGTGAAAACCCGATTTGTAACCATCCTGCTGCTATTTACCTGTGGCTTCGCTGTCGCACAGGATGACACCCTGCAGGAGCCAAATTACCGGTTCCGGAAAACCGCATTGATTACAACGGCCGCAACAGGCTACGCTGCAAGCATGACAGGGCTTTACTATGCGTGGTACAGCAATTATCCGCAAAGCAGTTTTCATTTCATCAACGACAACAATGAATGGCTGCAGATGGACAAAATTGGTCATGGTGCAAGTGCTTACCAGATTGGACGAATTGGCTACGAAGCCATGCGCTGGGCCGGTTACAGCGAAAAGCCATCAGCCTTGATCGGAGGTTCGGCTGGTTTTGTATATCTGACAGTTATCGAGATACTTGATGGTTTTTCGGCCGAATGGGGTGCCTCGGGAGGCGACCTCATTGCAAATACCACAGGAAGCATGCTGTTCATCGGGCAGCAACTGCTATGGAAGGAACAAAAAATCATGCTGAAATACTCCTACCACCCAACCCCGTTTGCCGCATACCGCCCAGGACTGCTGGGGAAGAATCATGCCGAACAATGGTTGAAGGATTACAACGGACAAACCTATTGGTTGTCGTTTAACATCAATTCATTGCTGCGCAACAAAGACATCTTTCCCGACTGGTTTTGCCTCAGTATCGGATACAGTGCTACGGGCATGACCGGAGCTGTTGAAAACCCCCTGAGCGATAACGGACAGCCCATTCCCTGGTTTGAACGCAATCGTCAGTTTTATTTTTCGGCTGATGTTGACCTTTCTAAAATTAAGACCAGATACAGGGGGGTGAATATGTTTCTGAATGTGGTTAACTTCATCAAAATTCCGTTTCCGGCGCTTGAATTCAACAACGAAAAAGGCTTAATCCTTCATCCGCTATATTTTTAGTCATTCTGTTGGCTCAGTATTGGTTCCGGGCCGGAGCGATGCGCAATGCTTACCAGACTCACTCCTGCGTTCAACCAAACACATATCAGCTAAGCTCCTGCTGCCACTCGAAGGAATCAGCACGGTAGCATAAGGGGAAAAATGGGTAGGTTTCGTTAGGCACGGATTATTCGGCTTCGCCTCATGAGATCGCTTCGCTAAGTTATTCGGCTTCGCCTCATGAGATCGCTTCGCTGAGTTACCCGGCTTCGTTTCATGAGATGGCTTCGCAGAGTAGCACATCCGTACCGGTCATCGCCCATCATGAAGCTTATGCTTATCTTCGCGCAAAAAATAAGACATGAAAGTTCTTCTGTTTTTGCTGATTCCGGTTTTGGTAGTCGCTGGTTGCACGAGCAAAACTTCACGTTCCAAAGAACACCTCAACAAGGGTATCATTGAAATGTATGAGTCGCGTTTTGATGCAGCAATAAACCATTTTAAGCAAGCCATTGAACTCGATCCGGAATCTTATGAGGCTTACTTTCAGTACGGAAACTGCCTGTATACTACCGGAAAACACCAGGAAGCCATGCAGGCATACGATCAGACAGTCAGTCTAAATCCGTCCTTTGCAGATGCTTACTATAACCGAGGGCTGCTAAAGGAGATGTTTGGCGACAAAGAAGGTGCCTGCATCGATTACAAAAAGGCCGAAGAGCTTGGCAAACCCAATGTTTCGGACAAAACGCGCTTTTGTTTCTGATGTTTTCCTGCTCAATATCTAGTTACCCTTTCGATCAAATATGTATAAACTGATTATCTGGGACTGGAACGGAACCTTGCTCGATGATGCCCATGTGTGCGTTGGCACAATGAATCCCTTGCTTCAGAGCAGGAACCTGCAGTTGATCAATGAAGATCGCTATGCTGAGCTGTTCACCTTCCCGGTTCGGGAGTATTATAAACTGCTTGGTTTCGACCTGATTAATGAAGATTTTGCCGTACCGGCCATGGAGTTCATGCAGCAGTATATCGCTTCAATCGGTGAAGCAG
Source organism: Bacteroidales bacterium (assembly GCA_024710405.1). Taxonomy (GTDB): domain Bacteria; phylum Bacteroidota; class Bacteroidia; order Bacteroidales; family F082; genus UBA6192. The sequence goes on along the minus strand of JANJUV010000009.1, from coordinate 19,454 downwards.
GACTGCGCGAAGGCTCAAAAGATGTCATTAAATATTTCAGACATGCGGGAATCAGCCAGTTGATTCTTTCGGCAATGGAGCAGAAACTGCTTGAACAACTGGTAAACGATCATGGCTTGCCCTCCCTCATAGATGGCGTCTATGGAATTACTGATCATTTCGGTCAGGGAAAAACCGAGGCAGCCATGAGGTTAATGGCTGAACGGCAGATTGCTTCCAAAAACACGATTCTTATCGGCGACACCATACACGATATGGAGGTGGCAGAGACCCTTGGTTGCAAATGCATCATTATTCCCAGTGGGCACCAGAGTTTGCAACGACTGGAAAAGGAAGTGGAGAGAAGAGCGGGGATCCGAATCATTGCTCATCTATCCGAATTGCCGGAAATCATTTATTAACGCAGCATCCCTTTTATGTAATGCTCTTCGTAATCGGGTTTACCTTCTGGGGTGAAGTATTCCCATAGGCCATCCTTCATTCCTTCAACATACTGACCTTTGATATGGGGTTTGCCGTCGGGATAGAAAAACTGAATTGTTCCGTGCAGATAATCATTAAAATAAAAGCCTCTGGCCATGAGCAGCCCGTCATCAAAGAACCTGAGCCAGTCGCCATTTCTGATCCCTGATTCGTAATGGATGATCTCAGAAACTTTGCCGTTATCGGGGTAGTAATTCTTTATAACCCCATGTCTTTTATCATCCATGTAAGATTCTTCGGATAACAGGTTCCCGTCTATATCGCTGTAAAAACGCCACACACTATCTTTCTTCTGGTCAATATATTTTCCTTCAGCGATCATCATGCCGTTTTCCGCATAGGTTTTGTTGCGTGCAATCCTGCCGTTTTCAGAAAAAACCTGAACTGCCCTTAACTCCCCGGATGGATGGAAATACCTGAATTCGCCGTAAGGCTTGTCGTTCCTGAATTGCCCCTGGTATCTGATGCCGCCCTGCGGATAACGGGCTTCCCAGGAACCCTGTTTTCTGCCTCTGTCGTCAGTCTGGTTGGACATTTCCTGAGCCAATCCTGAATAAACAAACGAAAACAGCAAAAACAATGAAAAAATGATTAACCTGGTATGCATAGTGATGTATATTATGGGGCAAAAATAGCAATGAATAACCATGCACTGCAACAATATTTGATAATTAGATATTTCTGTTGTGCTGTTGTTGGTATCATCCTGCAACAGTAAAATACCTCCCTTGTATGCACTGCCTGAAAGCCTGCAGCAGTCGACATTTTTTCACTGAAAACGTTTACTTTTGCACAAACGTAAATAATGCCTGAATACCCTTCTTTGCTCCTTGAAAACGCGGTTAACGAACTGTCGCGCCTGCCCGGAATAGGCCGTAAGACCGCCATGAGGCTGGCACTTTTTCTGCTGAGGCAGGATCCTGTGCGCACTGATGCATTGAGCAAGGCGTTAACCGGGTTGCGCGAAGGCATCCATTATTGCGAACGCTGCCACAACATCTCCGACCAGCAACGTTGCGCCATCTGCAGCAATCCGAGGCGCGACGAAAACACGCTGTGTATTGTTGAAGACATGCGCGATGTGATGGCCATTGAACGCACAGCTGCATACAATGGTCTTTATCACGTACTTGGCGGCGTAATAAATCCCATTGAAGGCATTGGCCCTGGCGACCTGACCATAGCCCATCTTATTGAAAGAATGCAGCACGAACAGATTAATGAGGTTATCCTTGCCCTTCCGCCCACCGTTGAAGGCGACACGACATCGTTTTATCTGCACCGGCAACTAAGCCGACCATCCCTGCGTCTGACGACCATAGCAAAAGGAGTGGCGATAGGTGATACGCTTGAATTTGCCGACGAGGTAACTCTCGGACGGTCAATCACCAACAGGGTTTTGTTCGAAAAAGTTCTTTAAGGCCCTTCAAATAGGTCTAACTGACGTTCAGACACATAAAATTCCCGCGGAACTTCTTTTTCGTAGCCGTTAAGGTATTTGGAGATGTTCTTCTTGATCAGTTTGATGGGGCTGGTTTTGCGGGCTGCACAATAATTTTCGAGCGATCTGGCCTGACGGGCGGTAAGTTTGAGTTCAATCTTTTTAAATCGTCGCTTCTTCGACTTTTTCTTTCCTTTTTTCACACTCCTTTTCAAACGAATCTGCTCCATAAGGCATGTTTTAGTCAGCGAAAGTTAGTCATTCATTGTTTATTGACATTTATGAATGAACGTGTTTTATCAAAAAAATATTGACAAGCCTAAAGCATGTTCATCACCATACCGGCCAAGGCTTCCGCTTCGGCAACGCTTTTGCCTTCGGCATACACCCTGATGATAGGTTCGGTGTTTGATTTGCGCAGGTGGACCCAACCTTCCTCAAAATCAATTTTCACGCCATCGGTGGTGTTGATAATCCCGTCTTTTATACCTGACGCCACCTTAGTGAGCAAGCCGTCCACATCGGTGCCGGCCTGTAGCACGACTTTCTTTTTCACCATGAAGTAGTCGGGCAGTTGACTTCTCAATTCGGAGCATTTGATTTTCTTTGCAGCAAGTGCGCTCAGAAACAGGGCAATGCCAACCAGCGCATCACGTCCGTAGTGCAATTCGGGATAGATTATACCGCCGTTACCTTCGCCGCCTATGATGGCCATTACTTCTTTCATCATTTCCACCACATTCACCTCACCTACCGCTGCTGCAAAGCTGCTGCAACCATGTTTCTGGGTGATGTCGCGCAAGGCACGGCTCGATGACAGGTTCGATACGGTGCTTCCTTTGGTGTGCCCGAGCACATAATCAGCAACAGCCACCAGGGTATATTCCTCACCGAACATTTCGCCGTTTTCGTCTACGATTGCCAGCCTGTCCACATCAGGATCGACGACAAAACCAAGGTCGGCTTTCTGACTGACAACGGCTTCAGACAGGTCCTTCAGGTGCTCGGGCAATGGTTCGGGATTGTGCGGGAAAAAGCCGTCGGGTGTGCAATACAGTTCGTGGACTTCCGAAACGCCCAATGCCCTGAGCAGATGAGGCACGGCAATACCTCCGGTTGAATTAACGGCATCAATGACGATGCTGAAACCTGCTTTTTCGATCAGGTCTTTGCGCACCAGGGGTAGGTCGAGCACCATCTGAATATGCCTGTCGATCCAGCTGTAGTCCTTGTGGTAAGAGCCAATCTGTTCAATGGATGCATATGTTGCGTTTTGCTCTTTCGCCCGTTGCAACAGCCAGTTTCCGTCGTCGGCTGAGATAAACTCGCCTTTCTCATTCAGGAGTTTCAATGCATTCCATTCGCCGGGATTATGACTTGCCGTGAGGATGATCCCCGCATCGGCCTTCAGTCCGGGAACCGCGACTTCTACTGTAGGTGTTGTGGAAAGCCCCAGGTCAACTACATCTGCTCCCATCGCGACCAGTGTTCCGGCAACCAGGTTACTTACCATCTCGCCCGACCTGCGGGCATCACGGCCAATGGCAATCCTGATTTTCTGCTTGCCCGATTTCTGCTTAATCAACTCTGCAAAGGCAGTAGTAAAACGCACAATATCAACCGGACTGAGTCCCTCTCCGGGCATTCCGCCAATGGTTCCCCGAATACCCGAGATAGATGTAATCAATGTCATAAATGAACCTGTAATTTGGCGGCAAATGTACCAAATTTTCCATGCCGGAAAAGGCAAGATTACGTATAACGGTTGCACAAATGCCGTTTGGTAAATTTCCTTATTTTTTGTTTAACGGGCTTATGAACACTTTATAACCGCCGGGTATTCATGTGTAATCCCGGGCAATCAGGAATAAAAGTTATCACCATCCCCTGTTTATAAAAATCTGGCCCATCAAATACACTTTTTACAATCGTGTTATACTTTTACAATGTGCAATCATGGGCGACCGGCAGGCAATGGATGTCCTGCATTGCTGATTTTATTAATTTTGCAGCGGTAAAAAAGTACTTTTGAACGCATGAGCGAAGATTTTCAATGGAACAGTGAGCGTCACGATGCCTTTTTGGCAGAGCGTTTCGAAAGAATGCTGAATGAAGGCGATCACGCCTACTTCGATGCTGAAGAGTTCGAAGCCATCATTGAGCATTATCAGGATCATTTTGATGCACAGCATATCAGGCTTGCTATCGAACACGCCATAAGGCAACATCCCGACAATGTTCAGCTAAGAATCCGCTATGCCCGTCAGCTTGCCATTGACAGCCGCTTTATCGAATCCCTTGAAATTCTCAACAAGCTGGAGGTCACCGAGCCCAATGATGTAGATGTGATCATGACCAAAGGCACGGTGTACAGCATGATGATGGAGTACAAAAAAGCTGTTGACACCTACAAGTCAGCACTTCCGCTTGTGGATGAAGAAGAGTTGGAAGAAGTTTATGCCACAATTGGTTACGAGTATGAAAACCTCGGAAACTATGAACAAAGCATCCGTTATTTCAAAAAAGCTCTTGAACTGAATCCGGGGGCTGAGCCGCTGCTTTACGAGCTTGGACTTTGCTATGAACTGGTAAAAAAACCTGAAGAAGGTGTTCAGTATTTTCAGGATTTCATCAACAACAAAGACCCTTACAGCATACCGGCATGGTTTAATCTCGGATTAATACTGCAGCAGATGGATTTGTTTGAAAAATCTATCGATGCACTTGAGTATGTGCTCGCCATTGACGATACCCATGTACCGGCTCACCTCAGCATCGCACATTCATGGTCGAACCTTGGCGAATACACAAAAGCCATTAATGTGTATGAGGAGACCTTTGTCCATGAGAAGCCTGAAGCCATGACGCATTACTATATTGGCGAATGTTACGAAAAGATGAAGGACTACCGCAATGCCCTCGTTCACTACAACAAAGCCCTCGAACTTGATGATAAACTGGCTGAACCCTGGGCCGGAATCGGGGTTGTTTTTGATGAAGAAGGAAATACTAAAACAGCAGTAAAGTACCTTTCAAAGGCCATTGAGCTTGATCCGCTTAATGCTGAGTATTTTCTCATTCAGGCCGATATGTACATCAAGATGAAACATTTTGAAAAAGCCGAAGCCTGTTACAGAAGCGTTGAAGAGTTCGACCCGAACGATCAGGACCTGTGGCCTGAATACAGCAACCTTTTTATTGTCACAGGCGATTATGAGCGTGCCGTTCAGGTGCTCCGTACCGGCCTCACCTACCAGCCTGAAAACGTTGCCATCTATTATCGCCTTGTTGTTGCCTATTATCTGAATAACAACCCCATTCAGTCTTCATTCTTTCTGACCTCTGCACTTGAAATGGATTTTAATGCGCATTATGACATGCTCGACTATTATCCCGACATTTTGAACAGCAGTCTGGTTTCAGATCTGATCAGCCAGTATATGTTTGGCAAACTGAAGTAGAAGAATGCCTGTCGAGTAAGTAATATTGACAAAAGCATGACAAAAGCAAAACAGGAGCATCATAAGGATCTCAGAAAGAAAACAACTGCCAACTAACAAAATCAAATGCATCAACTTAAAGACTATTTAGTTTATTTCGTCAAGGGAGTTGCCATGGGAACGGCAAATATCATTCCGGGAGTCTCGGGAGGAACCATAGCGTTGATCACCGGAATTTTTGAACGGCTCATCAATGCCCTCAAAAACTTCAACACAAAGGCAGTGAAGTTGTTGTTTGCTGGTCAGTGGAGACAGTTTGCGCAGCATATTGATCTATATTTTCTGATTGCTATATTTGCCGGTGTTGGTGCTGCACTCATCAGCCTGGCCAAAATATTCGATTTTCTGTTCACTGAATATCCTGTCTTTATCTGGTCTTATTTCTTTGGACTGGTGATGGCATCGGTTTATTTTGTCGGAAAAACTATTCCGCGCTGGAACATCCCTGTCTATGTTTCATTTGCAGCCGGAGTGACTGTAGCAGCCGGGATAACATTTCTCAATCCGGCTACGGAAAATAGTAGTTTTCTGTATCTCATACTTTGTGGCGTTGTTGCAGTGTGCAGTATGATTCTGCCGGGGCTTTCCGGCTCATTTGTGCTTATTCTGATGGGCAATTACCAGCTTGTAGCCATTGATGCGATCAACAATTTCGACCTGAAAATACTTTTTCCGATGGCTATCGGAGCGGTTTTTGGTTTGCTGGCTTTTTCACATTTCCTTTCGTGGTTGTTGAAAAGATTCAAGTCCGAAACCATTGCTGTTCTTACAGGTTTTATTCTTGGTTCACTGAGTATACTGTGGCCGTGGAAAGAGGCTGTTCACATGACTAATAACTCCGGCGAAACACTCATTAAAGACGGAGCACCAGTAGTTGAAAGATATGTTGTTACGTTACCCGAAGCTTTCAACACCGAAGTTATTCTTGCCTTTTTCATCATGATTGCCGGAATCTCAACGATTTGGATAATCGAAGGCATGGCCAATGCAAAACCCAACAAGGATTAAGCATCTGATGGTACACTACGGCCTCATCGGCAAGGAATTAGAGCACTCAGCGTCTGAAAATTACTTTTCAGAAAAATTCCGTAAAAACCAGATTTTGGCATGCTACACACTTTTTCCGCTTCCTTCAATTGATGAACTTCCCGTATTGCTGCAACAGAACAATGATTTGGCGGGGCTTAATGTTACTATCCCTTATAAATCAGCGGTTATTCCGTATCTGGACGAACTCAGCCGCGAAGCTTATTTTACAGGTGCAGTGAATACCATAAAAATAACAAAGACAAACGGCAGAAGGCACCTTAAGGGCTATAATACCGATATTGCAGGGTTTGAAGCAACATTAAAACCCTTTATCAAGCGACGGGTCAATTCACATGCCCTGATACTCGGCACTGGCGGGGCTTCCAAAGCAGTGCAGTTTGTATTAAGGAAACTTGGCATCGGGTTTCTGCTTGTAAGCAGGAAAGGGCTGAAATCGGATCAACTCACTTATCCGCTGGTTACTTCTTCAGTGATCAAGACTCATCAGCTTATCATCAACTGCACCCCTGTGGGTATGTATCCAAACACGGACGACAAGCCACAGTTGCTTTATCACTATCTGACACGAGATCATATCCTGATCGATCTGATATACAATCCAATTGAAACACAATTTCTGAAGCTTGGAAGAATGGCCGGTGCAACAACTGTCAACGGTCAGATGATGTTTGAAAAACAAGCGGAAGAGTCATGGAAGATCTGGAATAAATAAGCCTATGTCAACCAGAAGGTTTCTGAGCCTGCTTGGACCCGGAATGCTTTATGCCGGTGCAGCCATTGGTGTGTCGCATCTGGTGCAGTCAACCCGCGCAGGTGCCGATTTCGGTTTTGAACTGATGTGGATATTGCTGCTTGCCAACATTCTGAAGTACCCGTTTTTTGAAGTTGCAGGCAGGTATGTGCATGCAACAGGCTTTAACCTCATTGATGCTTATCGTTTTGCCGGAAAATGGGTGCTTGTACTTTTTGTGTTGCTAACCTTGCTTACCATGTTTCCGATTCAGGCTGCCGTAACTATGGTTACAGCCGGACTTGCCATCAACCTTACAGGCATGCCGCTCAATCCGCTTCAGATGAGCATGATCCTTATGGCAGCCACAATTCTCATACTGATATCTGGCAAATACAGGACGCTTGACGGCCTGGTGAAGGTCATTATACTAGTGCTGACGCTTTCCACAGTGACGGCACTCATTGCTGCTTCGCTAAATCACAGTGACGGGATTGCTGAAACAACAGTGTTTGATTACGGCAACCGCACCCATATTTATTTTCTCATCGCATTTATCGGGTGGATGCCTGCTCCCATTGATGTGGCAGTCTGGAGTTCGCTCTGGAATCAGGCCAAGATGCAACAACTGAGTTTTAAACCATCTTTAAAAGAAGTACTTACAGAATTCAGGATCGGCTATTTCGGCACCATGATCATTGCAGCCTTTTTTCTGGCGCTGGGTGCTTTGGTGCTGCATGGAACCGGGGAGAGCCTGTCGGCGAACGGAGCTGTTTTTGCCGGACAGCTGATCAGTCTTTACACCGGTAGCATTGGCCAGTGGGCTTATCCGGTGATATCCATTGCAGCGTTCACCACTATGTTCAGCACCACCATTACGGTGACAGACGCTTATCCCAGGGTGCTGAGCCCTGCGGCCGTACATCTGTTTAACAAACCTGCCAATGGCAATGGCAGGGTGCAATACATCCTGATCATGCTTGTGGTTTCGGCCGGAGCCATGTTTTTGATTTATCGCGCCGGAAACTCCATGCGTTTTATGGTTGATTTGGCTACTTCACTCTCATTTGTAACAGCGCCCGTACTCGCCATACTCAACTACCGCATCGCCAACTCAACCCATATGCCGGCAGAAGCCCGCCCGGGCTTGTTTCTGAAAATATGGGCATGGGTCGGGATTGTTTTTCTGGTGTCATTCACCGCATATTACCTCTGGTGGCTTATTACAGGATGAATAGTTTAAATCAATTGCGCACATCAATGAAATAAAAAAAGGGGCTGTCCGGCCCCTTTTTTAAGTGTAATTCGGTTATCAGTCATTCAGCACCACGTCGTAGGCAGCTTCACGTTCGGCTGCCTTCTTTTTCCATACCGGGATAATTTCATCCAGAAACTCACGCTTTTCCTGACGGAGCTTTTCCATTGGCAAACCTATGTATTCCTGAGCTTTTTCCTTGGTGCTGATGTCCGGATAAGCCAATTCGGCGGTAATGCCTTTTGTGGCCAGCAGACGGGCGAGTTTCACGCGGGCTTCCTGTGCGTGGTCAATGGCTTTGCCCATCACCCTTGCACTTTCGACAGGTGAATGGAACGAACCGCCATGAGAGGCTGCTACATAATCCCAGTACCATTGTCCGGCGCGGATGTCGTACAGTATGCTTTTCATTTCGTCTTCAGTTGCGCCATTGTCCCAGGCCAGTCTGGCTTCAACATGTGCACGGGTAAGGAGTTTTTCGGCTTTATGTCTTACTTCGGCAACCTTGTTCTGACGGTCATAAACGTTTTTGAGCAGTGTGGCTTCGCTTTCGCGGTGGCAGGTCTGGCATGCCTGCGAGATATATTTCAATGGTGAAGTCACATGGTGGTTGCTGTATTTCAGGCCGCCTTCGCTCACATAGGGCATATGGCAATCAGCACAGGAAACACCTCTTTCGGCATGGATTCCAGTCATATATACTTCATAATCGGGATGCTGGGCTTTCAGCATGGGAGCTTTGCTCACAGCATGTGTCCAGTCCGAAAAGCCTTTGTCATCGAAATACTTCAACATGTCTTCCGGGCCAAATCCATTGGTCCAGGGGAAAGTGAGGTAGTTTGCCCCCTCGGCGCCTGGTCTCTTTTTATCAAAATAATACTCAACATGGCATTGGGCACAGACGAGTGAGCGCATTTCCTGATGGGTAGCTTTGGTCACATCCTTTCCCATCAGTTCGAGTGCTTCCACCAGTGCCGGGCGTGTGATGGTCAGGTCCATGGTTTCGGGGTTGTGGCAGTCGGCGCAGCCGATGGAGTTTGTGTGCTCGTGGCCCAGCGCTGCCCAGGTTGACGAATAATATTCTTTCACGCCCATCTGGTTCATCATGCGGGGCACATCGGGGCTTTTGCAGGTCCAGCAAGTGCTGGGCATTCCCTGATCAGGGGCTTTCGGGCCTCCGGTACGGATGGAGTTCCAGGTGTCTTCCACAGCATAGGAGTGTCCCCTGCCCTGGTTATAATCGCGCGAAAATGCATAACCGGCCCACATGACCACAAGTTCAGGACTTTCGGCAAGCACATCCTTCATGCTGTTGCCGCCGTGTGGAGTTCTGAAGTCTGTTTCCTGTGTTTTACGGTATGATTCGTACTGCCAGGGGTAGTTCTTGCCCCAGACTTCATTACGTGGCTCAAATTCGTTGAGTTGCACTTTTGGCTTATATGCAAAGATGGCTTCTGCACGGCGCTCGGTAATGGTTGATACGAGCAATCCGAGAAAAAATACCACAGCAAGGGTTACGACAAAGAGTGTCCAGTTGACCCAGGGGCTGCGTTTGGTGGTTTTTGTTGTACTCATGGTTTTCAGTGTTATTGAGGTTAATTTTCTGTCATTTTTTTAAGCCATTGCGGCACCGGCGAAGGAAGCATCGGAACCCGTGCATAAGGAGTGCTCGAAAGGCTTTTTACCCTTCCGTGGGGCACTTCGCGGTGGCAGTCCCAACACAGGCGGTCGCTGAATTTGTCATGAAATGCCTGTGTCTGGGTCAGTAGTTTTGCATCGGTGATGAGGTTGCTGTGGCAACGGATACAATTTTCCTGTACTACCCCAATTCCCGCTTCCTTAATGAAAATATTCTGGGGTTCGAGCCTGAGAGTAAACATGGTAGCATGGCGCGCACCATCCATTGCTTTGAAGTAATAGGTCCTGAACACATTGTCGTGCGGAACATGGCAGTCGTTGCAAGTGGCCACTTCGCGGTGGGAGCTGTGCTGCCAGGTGGCGTACTGCGGAGCCATGATGTGGCAGTTGACGCAGGTTTCGGGTGAATCGGAAAGGTACGAGATTGCCCTGCTTGAATAAGCGGCGTAAATACCCAGTCCGGCTATGGCACCCAGCATGATCACTACCGCAACGCGCCATTGTGGCGGAGGCATCAGCAATTGAAGGAGTTTTTTCATATATCTGCTTATTTAAGTATTTCAGTATTTATACTCCTGAATTATTGTACAAAACTATTTAATTACTTTTTAATATTCAAGAAAAAAGAAGCAGTAATTTATATTTAGAATGATTCTAATTAAGCTCGTTTCTTTCCCCTCCTCAGCCAAACTATAATACCTGAAATCAGTATCAAAAGACTTCCCATGCCAAACAATGGAATGATCAGGATGTAGAAAGGACCGGTCAGAAATTGAAAGATACGTGTGGTGTGGACCTCGAGGGCAAGGTTCCACAAGGGCATGGGTACCGAACTCAGTTTTTCGGGCATGGGAAGGTGTCCGTTCAGCAATCCCTGATTGTAGTCAAATATCAACTCCTTTTCATTCAATGTTAAATATCCGGCTATGAGATGTTTTCCGATTGGCGAACCGGCTCCCCCTCTTCGTTCAGGTATTTCGCCGGTAAGGTAATCCACCTGATAGCCGTTCCCGGCATTCCACAGAAAAAGGCCGTTGAAGCTGCCTATAAGATAATTACCATTGCCTTTGTATTCGAGCACATTGATGCCCATCACTGATAAGGGTGGCTGTGACCTGAAGGGCATCAACGGAAGATTGAACTTCTCTGCCGACATAAACATACCGTCGTTTGTAGCGATCAGCCATGAATTCTGCTCTTCGTTCCAGTGCAGCGCCCTTAACCTGTCGTGCCAGGGATTCGGATTGTCAAGCGAAGAAAAGGGAATTTTTCCCACGCGCAGATGCGCAATCGGTATCAACAGCGGTGGACGCAGAAACATCCCGGTGAGCGTAGTAATCAGTAGAAACCAGCCTAACCAGATCCCAAGCTTGTTGTGCCATTTGATGAAAAAACGGTTTATACTGACCAGATTTCCGGCCGGTTTCTGAACCTTCTTCCGGCTTTTGATCCAGCCCGGAAAGAAAAAATAAACATATCCGCTCAATACAAGAAAAATAAGCAGCAACGCAAAAAAGTCCACAATCAGTTTTCCGGCAAAACCATAAATCTCACCGCTGTGGATCACCCAAAGCGTTTTGAATAAGCCTGTTTTGCCATCTTCGTTGACTGCCGGTGGAATTTTCTGCAGGCGGAATTCGGGTAAGGCCACATCATTCGTAGCGAAAAACAAATCGGAACGGGTAAGTACCACCGGTAACCCATCCTTGATATGCAGATCGCTTATTCTGTTGTCGTCAATCCCGAGATCAATCGAAATCCATTTGTTATCAGCCTTATCCAGCGCATACAGACCTGATTGCGTTCCGGCAAAGACATGGCCATTGTGGCTTTGCACGATGCGCATGCAACGGCTGTTGTCAATACCGTTTTTGATGCCCGCCGTGAAAATCTCAAAGGAGCTGAATGCTGTATCCGTAAGCCAGATACCGACATTACCATACATGAGTACCCTTCCGTCAGCGAGTGTTATAGCCGAGCGCACCGAAGCGTTGTTCCAGTTGCTGTAGCTGTATTCTGCCGGAAGATAATTACGGTTTACACTGAAGCCTGAGAACCAGTCCCTGTGGTTGAGAATGATTCCCGAAACAGCCCACAACAGCAAAAAGAAACCAAGTACGACAGAAAACCACTTATGCAGCCATTTCCACTTTTTCATTGTCTTGCCATAAATACTGAATCAATAACCAATACCTGCTGCCATTACATTTTCCGGGTCGAAGGCATGACACGGGGTTACGGCATACACCATCCCGCAGTTGGGGCAATGTGTTTCAAACTTTTCCATCACAAACACCTGACGGCAGTTGTGGCAATTCAAATCAAAAGGCATGGGCATAAACTGCTGATCGAATCCCATTTGCCTTACCTTGTCTGCTACCATCATTCCATTGGAAAAAGTGCCTGAACATCCATCGTGCGACATAATTATCTGATAATTTAGTTATACAATATGTTTTCTGTCAATTATTTACATTTTATTTTCTCATCTGCCCTGTATAGCATACTCATGTTGTGCTGAGCACCTGACCTGCTCTGAGCATATTCCGCAACTGCTGCAGTTTACGGTCGGCTTCTTCAAGTTCGTGGAGCATGGCCTTTTCGCCTTCAGTGGTGTGGATCACGGCATGAATACCGCCGTTCCTGATGATGATTCTCTGGTCGGCCATGAGTGCCAGAATGGGGTCGTGGGTGGCCATCAGTACAATCTTTTCTTCACCCACGAGCAGTTGCAGGGCTTTTTTGCGGTCAATACCGGCGTTTTCAATCTCATCAATCAGTACCACAGGACTGGAACTCAGCATGGCTGTGTCGGCGATCATCAACGCACGCGATTGTCCGCCGCTCAATGAAGTGATAGGGCTTGATGGCAGAAACTTTTCTCCGGCGAGTTCGTTCGCAGCCGCAATGATTCGGGCGATCACCTCGGTTTCGTTGTGCACCATGCGGCTTTTGGCATGAAGTTCCAGAAACTCGGCTACACTGAGGTCCATCACAAAGTTCATGTTCTGCGACAACTGAGCCACTAACTTTTTACCTGAAGCAAAGCGCCAGTCTGACGAAGGTTTTTCGTTGTTGATCAGGATGCTTCTTCCTGTTGGCGTGTCGCCCTGTGCCACCCACTCGATGTCGGCAAGAAGGCGGCTCTTTCCTGAGCCTGTAGGGCCAACGATACTGGTAATTGTGCTCTTTCGGAACAGAAGTTCGGTGAAATGCTCCGGAACACCGCTTTTATCGTGTCCGGGCAGGATGGTCAGCGAATCCACAGTCAGCTGGTCGTTGCCCAGAAATGTTTGCATCTGGGTGATGAAATCCAGCAATTGTTCCAGAAAATGATCCGCGTCGAACGCCTTGTCTTCCTGGCTGCTTTCGTCCATTTCGAGGAGGATTTCCTGCAAGGTTGACTGTTTGCTGCGCTCAAGGTCGATGGTTTGTCCCTGAAAAAATGAATTCAGGAAAGGAAACTGCCTGAGCAACTCCATAGGGGTAGATTTGAGTAGAAACTCCCTGCTGGCCATATTAGTTTTCGTTTAGGTTTATTTTACGCACATTGCCCATCTGGTAGGATTCACCAATACGGGTTTCGCCCAGACAATAGGAACACAGGGCCGATGGCATCGAAAAGCGCAGCTTACGGCCTTTCAGGCTGTCGATATGTTTGTCGGGGCTAAACAACAATGTACTGAGTTCATAGGCTCCCTGTCCGGTCAATCCGTTAATGTTCATGACAATGGCAGCAGGATTCACTGAATGCACGCGTGCAGCAAACACTTCACGCTCGGCCTGGGAAACGATGTCGCCTTTGGTAATCACAACGATATCGGCCATACGAAGCATCGGCCCGATTTTCTTCGGGGTGTTGATGCCACTCAGGTTGTCTATCACGCAAATTGCTTTAATCTCCTTGATGTAGGGCGAGCAGCGGTTGCACAAACCTGCGCTTTCAGAAACAAGCAGGTCGAAGTTTTCTTTAAGTCCCCACTCGAGCACTGCTTCTATGTTTGAAACAAAATAGTGGTCGGGGCACAATTGTCCTGACAGCCCTTTTTTGACCGGAATACCGGCTTTTTCGTAGGCCAGGTCGTCGTCGGTATGGAGACAATCGAATTTTACAGCGCCAATCTTTACCCCTCTCTGCATCAGGGTTTCGGCGGTTTTCAGGATAACGGCTGTCTTGCCTGAGGATGGCGGGCCGGAAACAGTGATCAGGTTCATAGAGGTATTAGGTTAAAGAAACACTACCTTGTTCAAAAGCTTCGTGACACTCGACAAACCTGCGGTTCAGGTTGTGGCTGTCAATATAATCCCAGCCGAGCCAGAGGAATTTCTTGTCTGGTCCAAGGCGGTTGTCCACATCCGGATGCACGGTGGGGAATAAGCCCTGATGCGCCAGTATGGTGGCTGCTTCGGGGCCTGCCAATAGTTCGGCAAGTTGCTGCAGATGTTTGCTGACGGGATTACGGGCGATCATAAAAACCGGGCTGATGATGGCTCCGTCAGCCGGCCAGACTGCTTTCATCACGCCTCCTTCTTTAGCCATCTTGGCGAAAAAGTTTGGCATGATGGTCACCGTGGGCTTGTTCACCTTCAGCCTGTCAGATTTAACCATTTGTGCTGGGTGCAGACTTTGCAGCATATTGCGACCAAGTGCAGCCACCGCTTCCCTTCCGTAAGTTTTGTCAATAGTGAGCAAAATGGCGTTGAACAGGTCAAAATCCGACACCGGAAGGCTCACACTCCGCTCCCACTCGGGATTCAGCAGGTCGGCCCAGGACTGTGGGATTTGACGGCCGTTCAGCAAATCAGTGTTGATCAGAAAAACAGCCGGGACAACTGCAATAATGCCGTACCGGCCATAAGGGTCGGTGAGGCCGATACCATCGAATGCCGCATTAATTTTGTTTCTGCGGATGGGATCTGCAAAGCTGCCTTCTTTGATGAAACGACCAAAGTACATATCTTCGAAGAACATATCAAAGCCTGCCGAAAGGTACAGATCGTCGAGCATGTCGGCTGAAGTGGCTTCGGCAACTTCCTCCTTGATCCAGTCGAGGCCCATGCTCGCCGCTTTCAGTTCTGCGTGAATTTCAACGCCTTCTTCCTGTTTCGCGGCAACAAAGCCATCGAGTGCTTCCTGAAGCGGCAGTCGCACCGGACAAGGCAGCAATCCCTTCATATACACCTTGTTTTCATTACGCTCCCGTTGTGCTGATGATGCGTTTCCCGATATTGCCTCTTCAAGTGCATGCACAAAGAGTTCCACATCAATCTGTTTCATCTGAAGCGCAATGTCAAGCTGTATGGCCTTGCCAAATGTTGCTCTTTTACCGGCATCAGCCAGTTGCGAAAACCCGTGCGCAAGAAATACCCTGAGTGTCTCGGGGTACTTCTCGGTGATCTCGTATAAGGAATCCGCAGCAGCAAAGTATTTCATACATTCATTTTGCTGCAAAGATAGTATATTTAGGTATTGTTGTACCTAATATATTATATACTATTATAGTCTAAATAATAATGACTGTTTTTCAGTGTCTTAGTACAGTTATTTAGAATCAATGAGTCAAAATAGGTTGCAATTTTTCTGCCACGAAGGCACAAAGGCACGAAGTTGCACCATGAATAAAAACATGCTCGTCGGACCACTGCTTCATTATTTCTTAAGCAGCCAATCGAGATACAGGATTTCTTTATGCCACAAAGGCATGAAGGCACGGAGCAACACAAAGAATATGAATCCTGGGCGAACGCATACTGCTCAATTCTACCTAATGGCGTACCAGATTCAGGACTTACTCCTCAATTTCCTGTTTGGTGTCATTAATATTCTTCAGGCAGGCGCGCCATTTTGCTGCTCCATACACCGACAGCATCAGAAGTACCACCCCTGTGCCACTTCCCAGCGGTGCTCCGCCGCCAATGGGACCGCCCCCGGCACTGGGATCGGAAGGCGGATCTGGTGGCTGGGCATTAAGAGTTAGCGTGCAGAGCGAAAAACTGATGAGCATGAGAAAATATTTCGCTTTTGTTTTCATCTTACCAGAGTATTAAGGTTTTTGCCTGATGAATCTTGTCCCTTTCAATCACCACCACACTGATGTTGCCGGTGAAGCGCGGAATCACAAAGGAGTTCAGATGCTGCAGTATCATCTCCTGTTCGAGGATTTGTCTGCCCGACATATCGCCTACTTTAAGCAGTACTTTGTTTCCAATA
Organism: Bacteroidales bacterium; assembly: GCA_024710405.1. Taxonomy (GTDB): domain Bacteria; phylum Bacteroidota; class Bacteroidia; order Bacteroidales; family F082; genus UBA6192. Next base: position 3,146 of record JANJUV010000009.1, on the reverse strand, counting down.
CTGCCGGGTATGGTGAAATACACCCGCTCACGCTGACTCCACAACCTGAACTGACCTGAAGCATACTCTTCATTGCCCATAAGGTTTTGAAGATGAATCCTGAAACGGTCAGCATCATAAAGCGTGTCGTGCCCAAATTGATACAGGGACTGTTCCCTCAGGTCTGTCCATGTTCCTGTCAGCAGGTCTTCGAGCAGCACGGCATATTGCTCGGGAATGGAAGAAACCTCCGAAATGTTCAATGTTACCAATCCGTTCAAACGCTGCGTAAAATGAACCGGAATGGCAGTGATGGTCTCAGGATATTGCCATGTGTTGATGGTCAGGTTCATTTCATCAGTTGATAAGCTGTACAATTGCGGAGACAACGGACTCCCGAAAAGCTTCTCTACATCTTCAACTGCGTCGTATGCCTCACTTGCTTCTTCCCTGAAACGAAGCACAATCTCATCCTGAGACTGTTCTGTTAAGGATGCTATTCTGATGATGCCTTCGTCTGTTTCATTAAAAAATGCCTGCCCGTTATGCACCCTGGCATTGTTGTTGACCTCGAGTACGGGGGCTGCTGCACCGGCTTTCACGAAGAAGCTCTGACCTACCGGAATGTATTGTGTCGCTCCGTTGGTACCGATAAAGGTGCCGTAAGTGGCATAATTGCTCAGTGTGGGATTCCATATCCAGATGGCATCCAATATATTGGTCTTTGTCCAGCCTGTTGCGCTGTTCCAGTCTATTGCCGATGGGTATGGGTTGGGCACCAGGTTCATGCCGCTGTAGGCGCCCACAGTGTGGTAGCCGACATCGAGACTTACGTTGCCGTTATACATCGGTCCACTGTACGCATAGGTGGTGGAAGGGCCGGGATAATAGGTCATGAAGCCTTCGTGGGTGTTCAATGGAATGGCAGCACCTGGGCCGACATATGCCCAATCCTGAGTGGGCGCATCAAAACGGTATAGGTATGAGCCCGCAAACAAGCCCGAAACAGCTCCGGTGGTGATGGGCACCGAAACAAAGTGATAAGCCATCTCGTCCAGATCGGCATTTCCGGTGACATAACGCTGGACAGTGCCCGTCACATCGTTCGTGTTGTGCAGCAACGAACCTGTTCCAGCGGCATCGCTGCCGACCACGAAAGTGCCGCTGTTGCTGAGGGTTCCGGCAACTGTAAGTTGTTTCAGGGCATCCACATTCAGACTTGCACCGGACAGCACGGTAAGGTTTTCGGCCAGAGCCGCTGTCTGATCGGTTTGGGTAACGGCTGCTGTTCCCTCCCATACGGTTGTGCTCACGCTTGTGTTCCAGTCATTATGCTGCTGGTTATTTGTTGAACCGCCAATTTGTGACCAACCGTGGTTGGTTGAATACAACCTCCCTGAGTTGGTTGTCAGGAATTCTTTTGCATCAAACAGATTCGGATTCTGGTACAGCACAAAGGTGTTTGGTGTTGTAATGTATTGCTGAAATCCATTCATGCCTGATTCCAGAAAATCAATACCTGCAAGCCAGTCATCATCAACAGGAGTGATAAACCGGGCGCTGACGGTGACCAGCGTTGTCCAGGTGGTGGGTACCAGTCCGAAATCGTCAGGATTTCCGCCTTCACCCTGTACGTTGACATCGCCTGTGATCCCGATGTTGTAGACTTTATCGGGACTTGTACCGGTGATGGTTTTGGTGATGGTGTATTTGGGATTATCCTGGGTGTTGTTTCCGGCAAACACCCCTGCCCTGATCACCGACCAGTTAGCAGCTGTGTTGTTGAAAGCCGTGTTGTTGAACACCAGTTTGATCTGGGAAGCCCAAAGGTAGGTTCCGGCCTGGCTGCACTGCACCTGCACCTCGAACTGCAGGTGGTCAACACCCGAGAGCCTGATGATGCGGGGATTGGCAAAGCGCCAGGAAAGCTGCTGGGCAAACATGCCCGAAGCGATCAGCATGAATGCGAGTAAAGTAAGGATTCTTTTCATGTTTATTTGGTTGTTTAAGTTAATTCTATTTGTTATCCGGCACCTGCGAGCGGTAGATAATCTGTTCTTCCGGCTTACTCACCGGATTCCCGGTGCCGAAGTTGATCGCCCATTTGCTGAAGTCGAGCACCGAGACTTCGCCATCCATATCGTTGTCGGCCTTGGAGTACACTCCTGAACCGCCAAACTGCGAAGCCCATGTGCTGAAGTCAAGTACAGAGACTTCCCCATCAGCATCGCTGTCGCCGGCCACCATGCCGAAGACACCGGAAGCAATCTGTTTGTAGCCCAGTGCGCCACCATAGGCTTTGGTGATGGCATCAGTAAAGTCGTATGTATACGTATTGCCCGAAAGCACCAAAGGGCTGTTGCTTATCACATCGAGGTGGTTGCGGTGTCGGATGACGATGTAGAGGTTATCCTCGGCGGTATTGGCAAACTGTTCGGGGTTGCCGTCAAGGTCGAGGATATCGCCCTGCTCATCAAGGAGCAGTGCTTTGGGCCAGCCCGGAAGCGTGGTTGTTTCATCGGCATTTTGCGGGGCGTCGGCATCACGTAGTTCAACAAGCACCCAGTCCACGACTGTGGCGGGAAAATTTGCCACCGACTCACTTCCTCCATAAAACCAGGGACTGCCGTTGAAGGGCTGGTTCAGCGGCAACAGGTCGTTGTCGTTGAGAATAGTCTGCATTTCGGTGCTACTGAACGGGCCTTCGAGCAGTATGCTCACCAACAGAGCGCGCATCAGGGCGCCATAGCTTTGCTGGAAACCGGCGCTGAGCGAATGATTGTCCGTACTGTGGAAGGCTATAACGGTCTCCCCTGCTGTAACACTCAGTGAAGCACCTGATTGCCCGTAGAAACCTCCTGCGGCGGAAAGCACTTCAGACGAAACTGATTGCCCTTGCAGTTGTGAAACCCAAAGGGTGAGTGCGATACAAATCAATATTTTGTTCATGTTATTGGGGTTGGTTTTCTAAATGCTGAATGCGATTTTTGAGGTCTTCAATAAGAATTTGCTGTTCCTGCAAAGCCTTCACAAGGTAAGGGATCATTTCGAGGGAATAAATGCCTTTGGTGCCGTCATCATTGGTGTTCACAAGTTCAGGGATTACTTCCTCTACTTCCTGGGCTATGAAGCCGATACCCTTTGCTCCATTCGATTTCCAGGTGTAG
>JANJUV010000003.1 GCA_024710405.1 Bacteroidales bacterium | reverse complement strand
AGCGACGACAGCAGCCAATGGATCTCAGAAGGAACATAATAACGTTCGTTACATTTAAGAGTCATGACTTTTCCGTCATCGTCTGTGATTTCGTAGTCTGAATGATCGCGGAACGTCATCAGGTCGAAGCTGTTGTTGTGGTTCTTCCCTGCCGAATCAGCGCTGTTGATGAAATCCTTTACCGAGTGAAAAAGCGGGAACAGTCCGTTGAGCGTTGTGAAAATGATTTTGCCACCGGGCTTCAGTGCACGGTGGATGCTTTTCAAAATACTGAAATTCATTTCGTCATTCTCCATCAGCGGAAAAGAGCCTTCGCACATCATGATGGCACAATCGAACTGTCTGCGGTAGCGGAAACTTCGGGCATCACGAATCGAAAAATCAATCTGAACGCCTCTTACAGCGGCATTATTTCTGGCCTTTCTGATCATAGTCGGCGAAAGGTCGAAAGCCGTCAATCTATATCCGCGTGCCGCCAGTTCCACCGAATGACGACCTGTACCGCAACCAACATCCAATATGGTTTTTGACTTGTCGAAGTTGATTTCCTGTTCAATGAAATCTACCTCGCCCATTGTGCCCTGCACGAAACTTTCCCTTTCGTAATTTCCGGCAAAATTTTCAAATAACTGCTGATACCACTGTTTCATAATCGTTTTTTAGTTTTAATCTGGCACATCGATATCGGTGCACCTTTATGGTTTGTAAAAACTTTGCAGCCACAAAATTAACAGTTTAATCCAATGCCCTGATGACATCAACATAAGTTCAATAATTAATTTATTCGAGTTGCATCAGGCGTATCCGTCATCGCCTAATACTGAGAAGTACGGCATTTCCCGGCAAAAAAATATTCATGTATATTTGTCCAATCCGTCAGGAATCATTTTCCTGTGCGACCAATTTACTAAACAACTAACTACATAATAATGCTTTATGAAACTTTATCCAATTGAAACCGGCAACCTTAAACTCGATGGTGGTGCTATGTTTGGCGTGGTGCCCAAGATATTATGGCAGAAGGTGTATCCATGCGACGAAAACAATCTGTGCAATTGGGCCATGCGCTGCCTTCTGGTTGTTGATGGCGATCGCAAAATATTGATTGACAACGGAATTGGCAGCAAACAAGACGAAAAATGGCTGAGTCATTATTACCTCAACGGAGAAGAAACGCTTGAAACCTCTTTGGCTGCAATAGGGCTCTCACCTGCCGACATCACAGATATGATCATCACACACATGCATTTTGACCATTGTGGCGGCAGTGTAAACTGGAATGCTGACAAAACAGGATACGAACTGGCCTTCCCCAATGCAACCTACTGGACCAGCAGAAGGCAGTTTGAATGGGCCACCAACCCCAACCGTCGCGAAGAAGCCAGCTACCTTAAGGAAAACATCATGCCCATTCACGAAAGCGGCCGTCTCAGGCTGATTGATGAAGAGGGCGAATATATCCCTAACATCATCTTTAAACTATACGACGGCCACACCGAAGGGCAGGTTATTCCGCATATTAACTACAACGGCCGCACAGTAGTTTTTATGGCCGACCTGATGCCATCAGCTGCACACATCCCCATGCCGTGGATTATGGCCTACGACACCCGACCGCTGGTAACCTTGCAGGACCGCGAGCGTTTCTATGCCGAAGCTCTGGCCAACGACTATATCCTTTTTCTGGAGCATGACCTATACAACGAAGCCTGTACGCTTCAGGACACCCTAAAAGGCGCTCGGGTGGCAAAGAAGGGAAAATTACCGGAATTTATTCAATGACGCCGGCAATATGATTTTATTTGCTACATTTGGCAGATGAACCAAATAAACCAAACGCAAATTATGGAATATCAGATACTCAAACATGAAATCAACGATGGCATCGCAGTGGTGACCATTAATCGTCCACAGGCACTCAATGCCTTGAACACGCTTTTTTTCCATGAGATGGATCACCTTACAGCCGAACTTCAGGCCTCCGGTAAAGTGCGGGTGATGGTGCTCACCGGTGAGGGAAAAGCATTTGTGGCCGGAGCCGACATCGCTGAGATGGTGCATAAAGATTCGGATGAAGGCAGTGCTTTCAGCAGGCTTGGACAAAACACCTTCCGAAACCTCGAAAGATTGTCGTTTCCTGTAATTGCCGCAATCAACGGTTTTGCTCTGGGCGGCGGTCTCGAACTGGCTATGGCCTGCGATTTTCGTATTGCCTCAGCCAAGGCAAAATTCGGGCAGCCCGAAGTGAATTTAGGCCTTATTCCCGGTTATGCAGGCACACAAAGACTTTCGCGGCTCACAGGCCTTGGCAACGCCCTCTTTCTGCTGCTCACTGCCGAATTGATCGGAGCCGAAGATGCCCTCAGAATTGGTCTGGTGCAAAAAGTTACCGAGCCTGAACAACTTATGGAAGAAACACTGCGCCTGGCTAAACTTATTGCCTCCAAAGGACCGAAAGCAGTGCAAAAGGTGAAGCAGGTGACCCGAAGGGGCTTTGCTATGGACTTTGACGAAGGCAGCGAACTCGAAGCCGATGAGTTCGGATCGTTGTTCGGACCCGGAGCCGAAGGTGAAGAAGGCATGAAAGCATTCCTCGAAAAAAGACAGCCAAACTGGTAAACAATCAATATCCCAAATACATCAACAGCATGAATTACGACGAAAGACTTCAACATGTGTCGGTGATGGGCGCCGCCGGAAAAATGGGCAGCGGCATCCTGCTGCTTACTGCCGTGGAAATGGCCGACCTCAGCCTGAAACCCGAAAACAAAGGCAAATCATTTGTGCTCAATGCCATCGACCTCTCCGATGAAGGACTGGCAGGGCTTATGGATTACATGAGGGCACAGGTACTCAAGATAGCCGAAAAGAAAACCGTATGGCTCCGCAGCGTTTATGCCGGCCGCGAAGACCTGATCGAAAACTACGACATCATTGAACAGTATATCAATGATGTGATGCGCATTGTGCGGCCAACAACAGCAATGGAGGTTGCATATCGCTCTACACTTGTCTTTGAAGCCGTAAGCGAAAACAAAGATTTAAAAGTCAAGCTTCTGAAACAGATTGACCAAAACAATCCGCACAAAACATGGTTTTTCACCAACACCTCTTCCGTGCCGATTCATATCATTGAAAATGAGGCTGGTGTACAGGGAAGAGTACTCGGTTTTCATTTCTACAACCCACCGGCTGTGCAAAAACTTGTTGAACTTATTGTTACACCAAACACCACGGCCGAGGCCCGTCAGTTCGCCCTTGATTATGCCAAAGCAATGGGAAAAGTGGTTGTTCCAAGCAATGACTTTGCCGGATTCATCGGCAACGGCCATTTCATGCGCGATGCCCTGCATGGTATCAACGAAGCGCTTGAACTGGCCAAAAACCGCCCGCTGCCCGAAGCCATCTACATGATCAACAAGGTAAGCCAGGATTTTCTGGTGCGGCCTATGGGCATTTTCCAGCTTATTGATTATGTGGGTGTTGATGTTGTACAGTTTATCATGAAAGTGATGAATCCGCACCTTCAAAACGAAGACCTGCACAGTGATTTGCTCGACAAGATGATGGAGCTTGGGGTGAAAGGCGGACAACATTCGAGTGGTGCACAGAAGGACGGATTCCTGAAATATGAGAAAGGCGCTGTGGTCGCAGTGTTTGACCCAACAAAACAAACCTATGTCAACATCACTGATTTTCAAGCAGGATGTGATGAATACCTCGGCAAACTGCCTGAAGCTTTCGTTCCATGGAAAAACGCCGTAAAAATCAAGGATAAGGATGCCCATTTCGGTCCTTATTTTGCCGCCATGAAGACAATGAACACCCCCGGTGCAGCCATTGCCCTGCGCTACGGCCGTAATTCGGATGCTATCGGGCGGAAATTAGTGGCCGACAAGGTTGCCCATAACGAACAGGATGTGAATACGGTGATGCTAACCGGATTCTTCCATGCCTATGGCCCGATCAACACCTACTTCAATTAACAACACGGTATCAACAGCAAAAACCAGAAGATCATGAGAAGAAAAGTATATATGACGGCAGGGTTCAACACCATTTCGATGGGTACCGGCCGCAAGGAGTTTAACCCAAAGAAAAGCCGTCCGGGCCTGGAGCATTACATTAAAGAAGCTGGTCAGGGCGTTGTGTCACAGATTGGCGGTGCTGCACATATTGACGAAACCGTGGTAGGCAATTTCATGGCTGCCCGTTTCAACAAACAGGCGCATCTGGGAGGTTTTGCCGGTTTGATCGCCCATGAGTTGGAGTTCAAACCTTCGCTGAGTGTTGAGGGTGCCTGCGGATCAGGCGGTTTGTCGCTGATCAGTGGCATAAGGTCGGTGCTGGCCGAAACAGCTGAGGTCGTCCTTTCACTGGGTGTTGAAGTGCAAAACACTGTTAAAGCCATTTATGGTGCCGATATTCTGGCCGGTGCAGGCTGGTTTGCCAACCGCAAAAAAGGACATGCCTATTTCTTCCCCGGACAGTTTTCCGACAGAGCCGGAGTGTACTACGAAAAATACGGCTTCGACTATGCCCGCAAAGGGATGTGCCGATGGTTTGTAAACGCTATGGAAAATGCCCGCCTCGACCCAACGGCACAGGAATACCACAATACGGTTGAAGACCTCGAAGGACTATACAACAAAATGAAACCCAACGGCGCATCTTTTGTGGATCACCTCAATGTGCTCGACTGTTCCAAGGTTTCCGACGGAGCATCAGGTATCGCCATTGTCAGCGAAGAAGGACTGAAACGCATTGGAATCAGTAAGGCAGATGCCGTTGAAATTGTCGGATTTGCCCAACTCACACGTAACATCACACTCGATCCTCCTAACCCGGTTGAGGTCACCACAATCAAAATGGCAGCCGCCGCAGCACTGCGCAATGCAGGTATTTCCATTGATCAGGTAGGAACTATAGAAACACACGACTGTTTCAGCATTGCAGGTCTGCTTGCTGTTGAAGCCCTCGGACTGGCCGAAGCAGGAAAAGGAGCTGAATTTGTAGCAGCCGGACACACCTCCCGCAATGGATCCATTCCGATGAACACCACAGGAGGACTTATTGGATGGGGACACCCGACAGGTGGAACAGGTGTGCATCAGGCCGTAACCATCTGGCAACAACTTACCGGAAAAGCTGGAAATGCTCAAATAATGCTGAATCCTCAGAAACCTTATGGTCTGAGCATCAACATGGGCGGTGATGATGTTACTGTGGTGGCAATAGTGTATAAAAGAGGCTGATAAACAATATTGACAAAAACAGTTTCTGGTTGTTGACCGGCTTCATTGGATAATGCTGCCAAAAGTTTGTAACAACCATAAACAATAATACCAGCTATATGAAAAAATTCGCAGTAGTACTGGCCGGTTGCGGTGTTTATGACGGAGCCGAAATTCACGAGGCTACCCTTGCTTTGCTGGCCATTCATCAGGCAGGCGCAACATATGAATGTTTTGCACCTGACAAGGAACAGCATCATGTGATCAACCACCTCACCGGGGAAGTGATGCAAGAAAAAAGGAATGTTCTCGTGGAATCGGCCCGCATTGCCCGGGGCAATATCAAAGCACTCAACGAGTATAACGCCGCAAATTTTGATGCCCTGCTTTTTCCAGGAGGCTTTGGAGCAGCCAAAAACCTCTCCTCAGTTGCTTTTGACGGCGCATCTGCCACTGTGGATCAGGAAGTAGAACGCGCCATCCGCGACACCCATGCAGCCGGAAAACCAATTGGAGCCATGTGCATTGCTCCCACTTTTCTGGTAAAAGTGTTGGGTGATATTATGGTCACCATTGGCAATGACGAAGGCACTATAGGTGCAATTGAGACAATGGGTGGCCAGCATGTGGAAACCGGACACGGCGATGTGGTTTATGATGCCGAAAACAATATTTTCAGCACACCCTGTTATATGCTGGATGCCACCATCGGCGAAATCATGGAAGGAGCTGAAAATTTGGTGAATGCCATGATGGGCGACCTCAACGATGAAGGAGAAGAATAGGATTTGCAACCTTTTTGGCATCAGATATCCTGTCGTACAGGCCGGTATGATCTGGTGCAGCGGATGGAAGCTGGCTTCTGCTGTCAGTAATGCTGGCGGACTCGGTTTGCTTGGAGCCGGTTCGATGTATCCAGAAGTACTTCTGGAACATATCCTTAAGTGCAAATCAGCGACACACAAACCCTTTGGGGTTAATGTTCCTTTGCTGTATCCGCAATCCGATGAACTGATGGAGATCATCCTGCGCGAAGGTGTGCCCATTGTGTTCACCTCGGCAGGCCATCCCGGAAAATATACTTCCATGCTCAAAGCAGCAGGAGTGACCGTAGTTCATGTGGTTGCCAACCAAAAATTCGCTCAGAAAGCCATTGATTCAGGAGTAGATGCTCTGGTAGCCGAAGGCTTTGAAGCCGGAGGACATAACGGACTGGAAGAAACCACCACCATGACACTGATTCCCATGATCAGAGCGATGTCACAAATTCCGCTGATTGCTGCAGGAGGTATTGCCACAGGAAGACAAATGCTCGCTGCTTTTGCACTTGGAGCCGATGGCGTTCAGGTGGGCAGCAGGTTTGCAGCCTCTGAGGAATCATCGGCTCATCCTGCATTCAAACAAAAAATTGTGGAAGCAGGTGATGGTTCCACAGCACTGACGATGAAACAACTGGTACCGGTACGGCTGCTTAAAAATCCTTTCTTTGAACAGGTTAAAGAAGCCGAACTCAGGGGAGCCGGAAAGGAAGAACTGAAAGAATTGCTGGGACGGGGACGTGCAAAAAAAGGCATGTTCGAAGGGGATATGATTGAAGGAGAACTTGAGATCGGGCAGGTAGCTACACTGATACATTCGGTGAAACCGGCAGCTGAAATCCTGCATGAGATGATCAGCGAATACACAGAAGCTAAGGAAGATGTTATCAAAACAACGTTTTAATGCCATTTAAAAGACATTTAAATATTGCTAATAATTTGATTATTAATTTTTGTCGAATATCCTTACAAACCAAATTATTATGAATTTTGAACTGACCGAAGAACAAATCATGATCCAGCAGGCGGCCAGAGACTATGCCCAGCGCGAGCTGATCAAGGACGTAATTGAAAGGGATACAAAAGCTGAATATCCCACGCATCACATTCAGGCGCTCTCTTCACTGGGCTTTATGGGTATGATGGTTGACCCGATATATGACGGCGGCGGCATGGACACCGTTTCCTATGTGCTTGCCATGGAGGAGTTGAGCAAAGTGGATGCTTCGGTGAGCGTGATCGTTTCGGTCAATAATTCTCTGGTATGTTACGGACTCCAGAAATATGGCAACGAAGAACAAAAGCAAAAATATCTGAAACCTCTGGCCAGAGGCGAAAAAATTGGTGCATTCCTGCTTTCGGAGCCCGAAGCCGGTTCGGATGCCACGAGCCAGAAAACCCTGGCCGAAGACAAAGGGGACTATTATCTGGTAAACGGAACGAAAAACTGGATCACCAATGCACATTCCGGCTCAGTATATCTGCTCATTGCTCAAACCCACCCCGAAAAAAAACACAAAGGCATCAATGTGTTGATAGTGGACAAGGACACCCCGGGAATCAGTCTCGGACCACATGAAGACAAGATGGGAATGCGCAGCAGCGACACCCATTCGGTGATGTTCACTGATGTGAAGGTTCCAAAAGCAAACCGTATAGGCGAAGATGGCTTTGGGTTCAAATTTGCCATGCAGGTGCTCGAAGCCGGTCGTATTGGCATTGCCTCTCAGGCACTTGGGCTGGCTTCAGGAGCCATGGAAAGGGCTGTTGCCTATGCAAAGGAAAGAAAGGCGTTTGGAAAGTTTCTGTTCGAACATCAGGCAATTTCCTTCAAGTTGGCCGAAATGGCCGTGAAGGTGGAAAACGCACGTAACCTCTGCCTGAAAGCCGCCTGGCTGAAAGACAACGGCAAACCCTATGGCGTTGCCAGCGCCATGGCCAAACAATACGCTGCCGATACAGCCATGGAAGTAACTACCGAAGCCGTTCAGATCCACGGAGGGTATGGATATGTTAAGGAATACCATGTGGAACGCTTGATGCGCGAAGCCAAGCTGACACAAATTTATGAAGGAACTTCTGAAATTCAGAAAATTGTGATTTCCAGAGACCTGCTTAAATGAGTTGAGGGTTGCGAATCACGAGTTTCGGCTTAAGAGTTTATTTGATTACCAATCTTAAATGATTTGCGGTAATGCACCACACCGTATTAATTATGCCTTATGCCTTATCCATACGTAGTTTTGCGCAAGGATGCGATGAGTTTGCATTGATAAACAAGCATTATGGACATGACAGGAAAAGATTTTCCTCTGACTCTCAAACCTTCTAACCTCCAAACTTCCATACCTTCTAACCTCCAAACTGACTCTTTTAGGATCAAAATTTAGTTCTTATCTTTGCTCCATTCAAAATGCATTAAACCTCACTTTATGAAAATACTTGTTTTAATTGGTAATGTGCCCGACACCACTACCAAGATCAAGTTCAATGCTGACAAAACAGCTTTTGATGCAAACGGTGTGCAGTGGATCATCAATCCCTGGGATGAGTTAGCGTTAACACGTGCCATGGAATTGAAAGAAGCTCCTGGAAGCACGGTCGAAACTATTGTCGTTGCCAATGTTGGCCGGGCCGAAACAGAGGGTACCCTGCGCAAAGCACTAGCCATCGGTGCCGATAAAGCCATTCGTGTGGATGCAGACCCGCTTGATGCAGCATATGTGGCAACACAATTGGCCCGGTTTGCCGGAGAATTCGATCTGGTGTTTGCCGGAATCGAAGCTTCTGATTATAACGGCAATGCTGTAGGCGGTATGTTGGCCGAGATGCTTGGCATCAACTCTGTTTCTGCTGTTTCAGGCTTAAACATCGAAGGCAGTCAGGTGATCGTTAACCGCGAAATTGATGGTGGCTCACAAACATTGGGCGTTTCATTGCCTTTGCTGGCAATCGTTCAGAAAGGAATTGCCAAAGAACCCCGTATCCCAGCCATGAGGGGCATTATGATGGCCAGAACCAAGCCGTTGGAAGTACTTCAGCCGGTTGATGCACAGCCGCTCACGGCAATCCGTACATTCGAAATGCCTCAGCCTAAGGCCGCTTGCCGCAAGATTGGCGAAGATCAGGCTAAAGAGCTCATTTATCTGCTCAGGGACGAGGCCAAGGTGCTTTAATATCATTTCATGTTGCACAATATTAACACGGAAAAAATATGTCAGTATTAGTATATATTGAAAACTGGGACGGCAAATTCAAAAAAATCAGTTTCGAACTGGCTTCTTATGCCTCCTCCATTGCAGCAAGCCTCAATGTGCCGGCAGTTGCACTTTCACTCGGAAAGGTGGATAACAGCGAACTATCAAAGTTATCCGTTTACGGCATTTCTCGTATCCTGAACAATCCCGATGAGCGTTTTAATGCATTGGACAATCAGGCTATTGCGAAAGCAGTGGCGCAAGCTGCCCAAACAACCGGAGCCACCTGCGTCGTGTTGGCCCACAACAATCTCGGCAAAGCCATTGCTCCCCGGCTTGCGGTGAAACTCAAAGCCGGATTGGTTAGTGCAGTTAACGGGCTACCTGTCAGCACTGAACCCTTTGTGGTTAAAAAAATGCTGTTTACAGGTAAAGCATTCGGGCATATTGAAATGTTATCAGCTGTTAAAGTTCTTACACTTTCCTCAAATTCCTTTGGCCTTGCCGAAAAACAGGTTACTGCTTCAGTTGAATTCTTCGACCCCGAAATGGTGGATGCTGATTTTCATATCCAAATTAAACAGACCAATAAGGTCACCGGAAAGGTACTGCTCAGCGATGCCGACATTGTTGTCAGTGGCGGAAGGGGAATGAAAGCAGCCGAAAACTGGGCACCGCTCGAAGAACTGGCCGCCCTGCTCGGCGCAGGAACTTCATGCTCAAGACCGGTGTCTGACGAAGGATGGAGACCACACAGCGAACACGTGGGACAAACCGGAAAAATCATCGCCCCCAACCTCTATTTTGCCTTCGGAATTTCAGGTGCAATTCAGCATTTGGGTGGAGTAAGCTCCTCGAAAGTGATTGTCGCAGTGAATAAAGACCCCGACGCTCCCATTTTTGAAGCAGCCGACTACGGTATCGTAGGCGATGTGGCAAAAGTACTCCCACAGTTTATCGAAGCTGTCAAAGAAATCAAATCTTAAACTATCAGTCGCTGATGGATGTGAAAACCGGATCTTTAATTCCGGTTTTTTTTATCACTTTTTTCTCAGATCAAAAAATCAGGTGTGCTTCAATGGCCACTGTCAGCAGAAATAGGGTAAACAACGTAGATAATTAAGTTGATTACCACAACTGCAAGCGATGTCTGCCAATCTAATTTTGTACCGCTAACCCAATTGAAAAACCTCAAAAAATTAACCCATGAAAATGTCCATTATTTCAAGATTAAAAAAAGCAGCACAACAAAGTATGATTGTCCTGTTTGCATTGAGTCTCACCCTCACTTCATGTCAGAAAGATGACGACGACGACAATAACAACAATAACAACAGCGAACCTTCCTCATCTTTGCAGTTTGGTGATGGCACCCTTGTTGCTGTAAGGTCCGAAACAGTGCAGTCAACGCCCTTTGGTGATGTTACTATTACACTGGGAACCGGTGTAGCCGTGTTTGCAGCAGGCAGCAACTACACATCATTTGCTGATGCCGGAGTTGTGAGCCTCAACAGCGAATCACTTCAAAAACAAAGTAATAATTCCTATGTATTCACTCCCGGTGTTGCTAATCCAACGGGCATTGATTTCAGTGGTGGTGTCAACTGGTCGGTTGCAGGTAACAGCACAACCGGTGTTCCTGCTTTTACACACACCGTTAGCCATGGTTTCCCCAATGCAGGCAACATCACCAGTGGTAATGAAGTTTCCAAAAGTGCCGGATTTACAGTAACAATAACCAACATATCCAACGCTGACTCGGTGTATTTCATGATCAATGACAAACTGAAGGCATTTGCCGGAAACGCAACTACCGCTACATTCAGCGCAGCCGACCTTAGTGGATTATCCAAAGGACAGGGCATCGTTACCGTTGCTCCCTGGAAGTTTTCCACAGCTCAATATGGCGGCAAAAACTTCTATTTCGTGACCGAAACAGTGAAGCAAAAAAGCGTTACTATAGTTGATTAACGCCTCTTTGAGACCATTCCTCCAGAGTTATTAATCTGTTTCAAAAAACATTTAATCTATCTGGCAACCCGTGAGCTACTGGCACGCGGGTTGTTGTATTTTTGTCCGGCGGCAGGTTAAGGATAATCAAAAAATGCCGTTTGACGGAGATGATAAAATGCAATATGACGAAAAATTTGTTCCGCCTGCTTGCCCCTTTACTTTTTCTAAATCAGGCCGTTGTTGCGCAAAGTGGCTGGGAAGATACCGACAGGCGAATCATGGCGCTGTCCTCAGACAGGATAGAATCCATAGGTGAACTTGGCTGGCTGATCAACCAGAATTTTTCCGACGACACACAAAAAGTCAGGGCAATGTATGTCTGGCTGGCGCACAACATACGCTACGATACACGTGAAATGGACGAACTCATCAGAGAAGAAACCGATGCAGAAATCACTGTTCGCACTTTTGAAAAGCGCCGAGGTATTTGCGAAGGCTATGCCGGAATCATGGATTCGTTATGCGAAATAGCCGGAATTACTTCTTACATGGTGAGTGGCTACACCCGTCAAGAAGATCAGGTTGATCCGCTTCCCCATGCCTGGATAGCCGCAAAAATAAATGATTACTGGTATATGTTCGACCCGACATGGGGCGCCGGCAGTGTGGTCAACAACAGATTCCAAAAGGAGTTTGACGAACGGTATTTTATGGTTCCACCTTCGACAATGATCCGCACCCATATGCCCTATGATCCCATCTGGCAGTTTCTGAAATTTCCGGTAAATCACAAGGATTTCCGTTTGGGTCAAACAAACACAGCAACAATAAAAACGATGTTTGCTTATGAAGATTCCATCAGGTACCATCTTTCACTTTCACGACCTGAACGATTGGCTCAGGAATTAAGAAGAATTGATGCTGCAGGCGAAGATGAAGCACTGGAAATCAGAAAAGAATACCTGAATCAGGCACTGTCAGTGGAAATCTTAAACGCTGGAATCAGGCGGTTCAACGAGGCAACGGCAATGTATAACCGGGGGGCTGAGCGTTACAACGACTATGCTTCCCTCCGGAATAAGTACCCAAACTATAAACCATTTATTGACGTTCTGGAAAAAACACTTTCTGAGGCAGCTGAGTCTTTTATATCTGTTAATGACATACTTGATGAAGCACAGTTTACGCACCCTGACCTGAAACGAAACGCCTCCGTGCTGAAGCGCAATGCTGCAAACATGCTTCGAACCATCGAACAGGAACGGAAAAAACTTTAGGTGCCTTTCTTGCTTCGGATATCCCTGATTTGTTTTCCAATCGTGATGGACTGTTCGTCGATTATCAGTGCCTGAGCCATCAGGCTGTGAATGGTTTCGTAAGGTATATTGGCGGCATCACTGATAACAATACCTTTTACCATTTTACGTCCGCGAGATTCCAAAAGACCACTTTCATCTGCCAACTCCCTTCCACGAAGAAAAACCAGTTCAACGGCACCCTTTTTCAACGGATTCAGGTAACATATCCAACTTTTGCAGTCATAAAATGGAATCCTGAACCGTATTTTGCAATGAATCCCAGGATAAGAAAGTAAAAGATGATTGAGGCGTTCGAGAATTTCACGCGCATGATCGGGTATTCCCGAAACGAAGTCATCAAACTGCGGATTATAAAGGGACTTCATCGAGAATCAGCTGTTTGATTTGATCACTGTATTTGGCAAGACTTGCCGCCGGAGGGAGTTTGTCGGTATTGGTCTGGAAAGCAACGGCCAGTTTGTGTTGCGGATAATAACGGACGATGGACCGGAACCCAGGAAAAAAACCAGTATGACCATAGGAAACCTCTGCGGTACCCGGCTTCCAGATGATGCAGCCCATACCATAAGAGGCATCATCACTGATTCCGGTTTCAAAAGGCACAGGGCTGGTCATCAGGTTCAAAGCACTGTCAGATAAGTACATGCCACTATAAAGAATTTGTGCCCAGCGACATAAATCGGATGGGGTGTTGGCCATGCCTCCGCCGGTCCATTCCATCTGAGGGTTGAAACAAAGCTTTTGGTTGTCAGCCACTTTCATTGGTAGTTGAAACTGTTCTGTAAAGGCTGTATAGGCCGAACATAGTCCGGCAATTTCCTGACGATCTGATGGTTTTGTCATATATAGCTTCATGGGCAAAAGAATACTGTCAGTTGCAAGTGCGTAATAATCCATTCCTGAAACCTTTTCAAGAAGTGCACCCAGCAGGATGTAGTTTGCATCGGAGTATGCAAAGGCTTTACCGGCATCATTAAGTGGTGAATCCTGATAAAGCAGCGCCAACCGTTCAGCCACAGTCCATTCTTTCTCAGGTCTGATACGAATGCTGTCCCAAACTGCTTTCTTAAATTCGTAGCGATCGAGGCCAGAAGTATGTTGCAGCAGATGTAAAGGAGTTATCAATGCTGCATTAGGAAGGCTGTCGTACCATTTTTCGTCATGAAGATAATCTTTCACCGGTCTGTTTAAATGGATAAGCCCAAGTTCGTAAAACCTGAGCACCAGTGACGCCACATAGGTTTTGCCAATACTGCCCGAAAGCAGCAGCATTCCGGAATCCATCGGAATTTGCATTTCCAGGTCGGCCATTCCGGATGTGATGGTTACAGGATTGAGGTCGGCAAACATGTATGCGATAGAAATACCCGGAAGGCTGTCAGTCTTTAAGATACTGTCGGCAAAATTCTGCACCTTTTGAACTGTACTTATTCTGGCAGAGTGTTGGCAGGAATAAGCAATCAACAGGAGAAGAAATGCAGCCGAACCAAGCCTGAAACTTGTAGAAATAATTCTCATAACGATTGATTTGGCAATCTGTTTATAATCCAAGCGACAAACTGACCAATTCAGCGATGTCGTAATTTTTCATGCGTTCTTCCTGATTCTTGTATTTGATGCCATCAGTCATCATCACCATGCAGAAGGGACAGGCAGTTGCAATGATATCAGCACCGGTTGCAATGGCTTCTTCAGTGCGTTCAATGAACACTTCCTTATCGCCCTTTTCAGCCTCCTTGAACATTTGCCCTCCGCCTGCACCACAGCAGAGCCCGAAACTACGGTTGCGCTTCATCTCTGTTTTCTGCGCGGGGATGGCATTGAGCACTCTTCTTGGGGCTTCATACTCGCTGTTGGCCCTGCCGAGATAGCACGGATCGTGAAATACTATGGTTTTTCCTGAAAAAATTTCCGATGAAATATTGATCTTCTGCTCATTGATGAGTTTTTCAAGAAACTGCGAATGGTGCCACACCTCATAGTGGCCGCCAAGATCAGGGTATTCATTTTTCAGTGTGTTGAAGTCATGCGGACAGCAGGTAACAATTTTCTTTACTCCGTAGGCATTCAATATCTGTATGTTGGTGATAGCCTGCATCTGAAACAACATCTCATTGCCCGCCCTTCGGGCTACATCGCCGCTGTCAGACTCCTCTGTGCCGAGCACGGCATAATCGATGTTGAATCGGGTCAGAATTTTCACGAATTCGCGGGTAACTTTTTTGTATCTGTCGTCGAAAGCCCCTGCCGATCCTACCCAGAACAGCCATTCCGGCTGACGGCCTTCGGCAGCAAGATTTGCCATTATTGGCACTTCTATTTTTATTCTGTTCTCTGTCATTGTGTTTTCTTTAGTCGTTTATTGGCATTTTCCAATTAACTCTATCTGATTGATTTACATTTTAATAGATTAATTAGAGATGATCATTCAAATAAAGTTCATTAGCCCAGTTCAACCTGTCCTGTGGCGAAAATTGCCATGGAGCGCCATTGTTTTCGATGTTCGTAAACGCAGTATTCAGTCCGGCAGGAGCAGCTGACTTTTCAAGTACCAGATAGCGGCGCAAATCAAGTATGATGGCAGGCTGATTGATGTTGACCGGACATTCCTGTGCACAGGCGTTGCACATGGTACATGCCCAAAGTTCTTCTTCAGTTATGTAATTGTAAAGCAATGATTTGCCATCAGAATAATTACTCCCCTCGCGAATCATTCCCGGTCCTTTTTCTTTCATCCGGGCACGGACATCCATCATGATTTTGCGGGGCGAAAGCAGCTTGCCGGTTATGTTGGCCGGACAAACGGCAGTACACCTGCCACATTCGGTGCATGAAAGAGCATTCATATAATTTACCCAACTCACATCCTCAACATCAGACACGCCAAATTTTGCCGGAGCCGCATCGGAAGGCGCAATGGCAGCAGCCGGATCAAGCATCAATTTCACCTCTTTGGTGATGCTTTCCATATTTTCAGCATATCCTAAGGGACTGATTCTGCTGACAAACACATTGGGAACCGACATAAAAACATGGAAATGCTTTGAATAAGGCAAAACATTGGCAAAGGCAAAAACCAGCAGAATATGAAACCACCAGTTGAACTCATGCCAAAACCAAACTGTTTGTTCCGACAGCTCAGGCATAAGGGAGGCAATCCATGCACTCACCGGGTAAACACCTGCCTGTCCGGCTCCAATCTGCTGGGTATGTATCACATAAAACACATTCATCCCGAGCAGGGTAATCATCAGGATTAAAATGAAGCTGAGGGCCATATTGGCATCGGCCTTGGAAACCGGTTTCATCTCCGTGCCATAGAAACGCTTTACTTTTAAAAATAGCCTCCTAAAAAGGAAAACAAGAATCGCAATAGTGATGATGGCCGCAAAAATATCACCCGAAGCCATTAAAAAATCATAAACCGGGCCAAGTACCCGAAAAGAGCGCTCCACTCCGGCAAGGCCATCAACAACCATCTCTATACTACCCAGCAAAATCACCAGAAAACCCCAGAAAACCAAAGCATGCAGCAATCCCATCACCGGATGTCTGAAGATTTTGGTTTGGGCAATTGCCACCTGTAAAGTGACCATTATCCGGCGGGGAATATTGTGCAGAGGCACCTTTTTCGTAAATCTGAAATAATAAAAGATACGGCGCATGGTGTACCCAAAAATGAGGAGTGTGATGAGCAGCGCCAGAGCAAAGAATATTTGTTTGATAATCATGTTAGTTATTATTGGTTATCAGGTGCAGTTTCACAGATTATGGTTTACAAATGTACAACCTACTTTTAAATAGTAGTTGTATAAGCCTGGCATGATTATCCGGATTCTTTGATTTTAAAACTCATCGTTGAAGCAATACAATCAGAAGTGAGTTTCTGACGGACTCGTTCAGGGGGCGGGGGCTGGGAGGAATACCGAACCTTTTTTGAATTTTCATTAGCCACCGCTCACCCCCCAACCCCCTGGAGGGGGAGACCATCCTAAAGCTTCTACAAAGGCGGCTCTCTTTAAAGTTGTAAAAAAACTAATCCTTGGGGAAGACCCCTTTAGGGGGAAGGGGGTGTGAGGTGGCTATCAATTAACCCTAAACATTTCAATTCTATTTTGCTTCTAACTTGCTCTATATCATTAAAGATTTCATCATTGCTAAAACGAATTAGTTCAATACCAAATTTTTTCAGCTCCATAGATCTTTTCTCATCGCTTTCTCTGACTTTGAGTTTATTATGTGAACTACCATCAACCTCAATAACCAACCTGATAGTATGACAATAAAAATCAGCTATGAATTGATTTATAGGGTGTTGGGCTTTAAACCGTAATCCTAACATTTGCTTCTTTCTCAATAAATTCCACAATTTCTTTTCAGCAGCTGTTTTCCTTAATCTTAAAGATTTTGCTCGTCCGAAAATAATTGGACTTGCCTGATAAAACATTGTTCTTATAACAGTATTTGCAAGTCTTGTCATAAACCCACTTAAAAAGTTAAATATAGTCTTTTCTTTTATACACTAATAAACAATTCTAAAGAGTGATTCCCACTTTGAACTTAAACATGCTGTGGACACCTTTTGAGAGCAGGGGGTGTAGTGAAAAATACCGAACCATACTTGAATTTTCTTTAGCAGACGCTCACCCCCCAACCCCCTGGAGGGGGAGACCATCCCAAAGCTTCTACAAAGGCGGCTCTCTTTAAAGTTGTAAAAAAACTAATCCTCGGGGAAGACCCCTTTAGGGGGAAGGGGGTTGGGAGGATAAAAACAACTAATTGCCTCACAGCACATTCTACTTTATAAGCTATTATATATCTCTGGGATGTAATAAACTCTAAGATTTCGTTCTCCATATTTAATCCAAAAATATTATATGAATTCCACAATTTCTATCCAATGTCATATTCTCTGTTAACTAATGAACAGCAAATTAAGCACTTCACAATGCACCAAACTTTACCGGAATCTTCTATCTTTGTAAATTGTACCTAAAACCAGCATGAACACATGATTAGTCCTGTTGAAACCTATAAGCTGAAAAACCATGTCAGGATCGTTACGGCCGCCTCTTTGTTCGACGGTCACGATGCGGCCATCAACGTAATGCGACGCATCATTCAGTCCAGTGGGGCCGAAGTGATTCACCTGGGGCACAACCGCTCGGTGGGGGAAATTGTGCGCACTGCCATTCAGGAGGACGTGCAGGCCATTGCCATAACCTCGTATCAGGGCGGCCATCAGGAATACTTCAAATACATGTACGACCTGCTCCAGCAGGCAGGCTGCGGACACATCCGCATCTTCGGCGGAGGCGGAGGGGTAATACTACCTGATGAAGCCGAAGAACTCCACCGCTATGGCATAGCCCGTATCTATTCGCCCGACGACGGAAGAGCTATGGGTCTGCAGGGAATGATCAATGACCTGCTGGCTCTGTCAGATTTCCCGACCGGAAACAATATCCAACCCGACCTTGATGCCATCAGGGCCAAAAATCATCATGCCATGGCAAGACTTATTTCTGCTGCCGAAAACTACCCCGAACAGGTCAGGGGTTTCATCGACAAACTGGCCGCAGAAACCACCGTCAAAGCCCCCGTGCTGGGAATTACCGGAACCGGAGGAGCAGGTAAATCAAGCATGGTGGATGAAATAGTCAGACGTTTTCTGCACGACCAGCCCGACAAAACCATTGGTATCGTTTCGGTTGACCCATCAAAACGCAAAACCGGAGGAGCACTGCTTGGCGACCGTATCAGGATGAATGCCATCGACAACCCGCGGGTGTTCATGCGTTCGCTGGCCACCCGTCAATCGAACTTAGCTATGTCGAAATACGTCAAAGATGCCGAAATCATCCTGCAGGCTGCCGGATTCGACCTGGTCATTCTCGAAACTTCAGGCATCGGCCAAAGCGACACAGAAATCATCGACCACAGCGATGTGTCGCTCTACATCATGACCCCCGAATACGGCGCTGCCACCCAGCTTGAGAAAATCGACATGCTCGACTTCGCCGACCTCATCGCACTGAACAAATTCGACAAAAGAGGTGCTATGGACGCCTTGCGCGATGTACGAAAACAATATCAGCGCAACCACAAACTGTTTGACAAACAGGTGGACGAGATGCCCGTTTACGGAACTATTGCCTCTCAGTTCAACGACCCGGGTGTGAACCAACTTTACATGGGTATCCTCGCCAAACTTGCCGACAAAACAGGTCATAAGTTTGTCACTTCCATGGAGCAGGCCGAAGAAATGTCGGAAAAGATCTTTATCATCCCGCCCAAAAGGGTGCGTTACCTTTCGGAAATATCTGAAACAGTGCGGCACTATAACTCCTGGGCAATGGAGCAGAGTCGCGTTGCCCACAGGATGCAGAGCCTGCGCGAAAGCCTTTCGATACTCGAGGCTTCTTCTCTATCAAGCGATACCGGTGCTCTAAAGGAACTGGTTAAAAACGAACAGCAGCAACTCGACCCTCAGACTCTCAAAATCATTGATGGCTGGTATGCCAAAAAGAAAAACTATCAGGATGAGTTTTATGTGTTTAAGGTACGGGATAAGGAAATCAAAGTAACAACACATACCAAAAGCCTGTCGCAGTTGAATATCCCGAAAGTTTCCCTGCCTCCTTTCAGGTCATGGGGTGAAATCGTCCGCTGGTCGCTCAAAGAAAATGTTCCGGGTGAATTTCCCTTTGCTTCGGGTGTTTTCCCCTTCAAACGCGAAGAAGAAGACCCAACACGAATGTTTGCCGGTGAGGGCGGCCCCGAACGCACCAACCGCAGATTCCACTACGTCTCACTCGGCATGCCGGCACGCAGGCTCTCTACTGCTTTTGACTCAGTGACCCTCTATGGTGAAGACCCCGACCGCAGACCTGATATATACGGTAAAATCGGTAATGCCGGCGTATCCATCGCCTGCCTCGACGATGCCAAAAAACTATATTCGGGCTTCAATCTGGCCGACCCGAAAACCAGTGTCAGCATGACCATCAACGGACCTGCCCCTACCTTAGTGGCCTATTTCCTCAATGCAGCCATCGACCAGCAATGCGAGTTATACATCAGGCAAAATGGTCTGGAACATGAAGTTAATGCACTCATCGATGCCATCTATGCCGAAAAAGGAAGCAAACGTCCCTCTTATCAGGGAAAACTTCCTGAAGGAAACGATGGACTGGGTCTCTTTCTGCTCGGAGTAACCGGCGATATGGTGCTTCCTGCAGAAGTGTACAACCGCATCAAAACCGATACCATCTGCCGCGTCCGGGGAACCGTTCAGGCCGATATCCTTAAGGAGGATCAGGCACAAAACACCTGTATCTTCTCCACCGACTTCTCACTGAAACTGATGGGCGATGTGCAGGAATATTTCATCAAAAACAGCGTTCAGAATTTCTATTCTGTATCCATTTCAGGCTACCACATCGCCGAAGCTGGCGCCAACCCAATCACGCAACTGGCATTCACTCTGGCCAACGGATTTACCTACGTGGAATACTACCTGTCGCGCGGGATGGACATCAACGATTTCGCGCCTAACCTGTCGTTTTTCTTTTCCAACGGCATTGACCCTGAGTTTGCGGTCATCGGCAGGGTAGCCAGACTGATCTGGGCCAAAGCCATGAAAAACAAATACGGAGCCAACGAAAGGGCACAAAAACTCAAATACCACATCCAGACTTCAGGACGTTCGCTGCATGCACAAGAGATAGACTTCAACGATATCCGCACCACTCTGCAGGCACTGTATGCTATATATGACAATTGCAACTCACTGCATACCAATGCCTACGACGAAGCTATCACCACACCCACCGAGGAATCGGTACGTCGTGCCATGGCTATTCAGATGATCATCAACCACGAACTGGGACTGGCTAAAAACCAAAACCCATTACAAGGTTCGTTCATCATCGAAGAGCTTACCGATCTGGTAGAAGAAGCTGTTTTGTCCGAATTCGACCGCATCACCGAACGCGGAGGCGTGTTGGGTGCCATGGAGACCATGTACCAGCGCGGAAAAATCCAGGAAGAATCACTCTTCTACGAAAACCTGAAACATTCAGGCGAACTGCCCATCATGGGCGTGAACACCTTCCTGTCGAGCAAGGGCTCCCCTACAGTAATTCCGGGAGAAGTGATCCGCGCAACAACCGAGGAAAAGGAGTATCAAATCTTTATGCTTGATCAGTTGCACAAGACCTGGCGCAACGAAATCTCGGCAGATATGGAACAACTGCGCAATGCCGCCGTCCACAACCACAATGTGTTTGAAACACTTATGGAAGTGGGTAAACGTGCCTCGCTCGGTCAAATTACACGAACCCTGTTTGAGGTTGGCGGACAGTACAGAAGGAATATGTAGGTTTTATTCCACCCTAACCGGCATTACCGACCCGGTACTCAAACGTTCTGAAGCATCTGCGACAGAAGTGTAATCGAAAAGATGGTCAGCACAAACCATCCTAAAACACCTTGTATAATGCTTATATACAATGGTATTACCTGCTCAGGTGTTTTACCGAATCCGAGTGAAACAAGGATGTTCGTGCTGAGCAGATAACTATTGACGAACTTAACCACCAATACGAAAAACAAATAAAAAACCAGCAGCAAGCCGATTGCCATACCCATCATCACTTTCCTGCGCGCTGGCAGTTGCTCCCAGCGTCCGTGTAAAAATTCAACCCTGTCGTAAATCCACAGCGTCAGTCTGTGTCTGAATTTCCATGCACCATATAGCGGTGTCCCCATAATCCGGATTGCAGCAGGCAGACCTTCTTTTCGATTCAGATAGGCTGCACGCATGCTTTCATAATGCTCTTTCTGCTCCTCCTGATTCCGGCAATACAGTTCTTTCAGACTTTTGTCCGACGTAAAATACTCTGTCAGGATTTCATACTGACGCTCAAAATACCGGAAATGTATGCCATCCCATTCACTGTAGGTAAGCATATACAAAAAAGCGAAAAGAAGTATGATCCATTGTATAACAAGTATGGAGCGTGCCGGATTCGTTGCATAGTCCGATAGGTATCTGGCCATCATGTTCAGGTGGTAAACGATAAAATAATTTGGCTCGCCGGTTGCTTCATATAGTTGCTTCTGCTGCCGTGTCTGCAAATCCTTGATCTCGATATAGGACGCGTTGGCCGAAATTTTATCGCCCCGTGTTTCATACATGTCGTTTATCTTTTTATAGCACGCCATCAACTCATTGAAAAACAATGTTCTTGCTACCAATTCCGAAGTCTTTGGCTGATAAGGCAGCTCTTTGTCTGTTCCTTCTGATACAAAAACACAAAGTTTTTCACCGGCCAGATTATACCAGGGCAAATTGGTGTTCTCGGCCGGAAAATCAAAATTCTGAACAGCCACAAAAGCAGCAATATCCAATGAATCAGCGAGCAGGGATTTTTCAATGGTAGCATCAGTCAGGTTCAACGTATGTGCAGTGATAAACTGCATCAGCACTTTGCCAATAACCGCACCCCTGAGGTTGATGCTGTACACATTATCAGGTAGTTTCCGGTCAAATACAATCCTGTGAAAATCCAACGATCCGAGCTGCATATTGCTGATATCAAGCTGATAATAAGTTTGCTCCTGACCAAGCGTAGTGAACCAGCCCGTATCGGCCTCAAAACGGCAGTTAATCATGCGAAATTCGTCAAGATATTGACTGATAACTAACTGGTTATTAAAAGTACACTTCTCAAGGCGCAACTGTTGCAGGCGCCGCTCCTGACCCGTAAAACGCAATGCCTGACCGAAAGTGCAGTTTTCTAACCGCACCGGATAAACGCCTGTTTGGCTGCATTCTTCAAATGTAAGGGGTGTTTTGGTTTGCAAACCAATTATATTGAGCCGGTTAAATTGCCAGTTGCGAAAACTGATGGCATTTGAAACCCCAAAATCAATCGTACAGTTGTAAAAATACAGCGACAAAGGTTTGTCCGAAGGTGAAGGAATTTCATAAACTTTGAAAAAGATCTTATCCACCAGAAACTGCTCATCTTCTGGCGAAGGAACGATCACAAGGTCTTGCAGAAAAATTTCTTCATCACCCGATCGGACTATCCTGACCATCTCACTCAGGCTAATGGTGATGCGCTGAATAGGTTCCTCTGTTTCTTCCTCTTCTTCAAATTGTGCAAAAATCAGTGGTGACGAAAACAACAGCAGCCAGATAAACACATAGAAAGCTTTCATGTAAATACAATTTGGTTTGCAAGATATTCACAACCCTCAAAGTTACTGAATAAAACATAAGGGACAACTTGCATCGCTGATCTTCTCCACATTTTTGCCCGTAGGGCATATCGTATTATATAACACACCTAAAAGATCGCTTTTACCCTGTAGGGGTTATACACCCGGAATCTTTATCTGCCTGATCTTTTGTATATCCCCTACAGGGAAAGAGGTTAGTTTGTTGGTTCTTTCGATAAAATACTTTATCCCCTACGGGGAAATGATGTGCCTTTATTGATTGTTTATCCTTACGGCAAAGAATTTGCCACTTAAACCCTTATATCTGCCTCATTTTTGCCCGTAGGGCATATCGTATTATATAACACACCTAAAAGATCGCTTTTACCCTGTAGGGGTTATACACCCGGAAATGTTATTTGCTGAATAGCACCTCCATACCCTGATATGAAGGTTTAATTCCGGCAAATATTTCACATCTTCAGCATATCTTTTCTCAGGTTCAGTTTCACCTGGGTGTTGTCGGCATCGTAGCCCAGCTGCAGGTCGCCGGTATCCCTGAAGAGCTTCACTTCGTTGAGGGCGTAGCTGAGTGTTCCGTTGCTGATGTTGATGCCCGAAAACACTTCGATGCGGGCATTGCCACTTTTATAGGTGACCACCTTAATTCGGGCATTGTCGCTGATGACAATTTTGTCGAACACCACGGGCTTGCCATCAGCAGTTTTGATGGTGATGATGCCTCCGGCATTCTTCATAAACCGCATCCCGCCAAAACCTGCATAGAATTTTGGTGCTGTCTTCACAAAAGTGGGGTTATGTATATCAAAAACCTGTTGCACTTCCTTACCGGGTAATTCCAGACTGTTGATCTGTATGAGTTTAATTGCTGCAAACAAACCGGCTATGGTTTTCTCGTATTGCTCCTGCAATAGGGCATCGTTTTCGGCTTTCAGGCTTGCAGCAGGACTAAAACCCGCCCCTGTGTCGAAGTTCTTGCCATGCTGCACATTCATCCCGGTGGTGGCATAAAAAGCTCCGGTAATAAAGGTGTTGTTGTTTTCATCCACCTGCAAGCCGAAATTCCGGAAGTCTTCGGTTTCGTCGAACAATCGGGCCATATATTTTTCGCCCTGCGGGTCGAAAGCTGCACTGTACATCAGTCCTGCTTCCTGGTTCAGTTTGTCAATTCCTGCCTTTACAGCCCAGCGCAACTGTCCATCGGTGCTTATCCTGGCCACAAAAACATCGGCATTGGGTGCGGCTTCAAGCGCTCCACCTGCAAACTGCAGCCTGCCCCGGAACATACCTGCCAGCACAAGTTCGCCATCAGCGGTGGTGGCAAGGCTGTAGGCAAGGTTGTCGGAATCACCGTTAAATGAGCGCGCCCAGCGCACCTTGCCGTCGGGTGCGTAAGAGACAATAAACGAGTTTCTGCCCTGATGTGCAGATTCGAGCTGATAGTCACCGAAAACTGCCTTTTCGACAAAATAACCGCATACATAGCGGTTTCCGGCAGCATCACTGATCACATCATTCAGTCGGTCGGCCCTGTATCCGCCTGATTTACGGACATCCTCCCATATACTTTCGGCTTTTCTTTCCAACTCCATGATGGGAATGATCTCGGGTTTCTGCCCCACCGCCGACGGTAGCAGCATCCCGGGAGGAGCGTTCACCACCGTGGGATCAGCCACCAGATAGCTGCATCCCTGAAAACTGACTGATTGGCCGGGAGCCTCTTCACCCAAACAGACTGCAGCGGCCATATGTCCGTCAAAAGCAAGTCCTATGCTGCCCAGTCCTGTAAGCTCTCGTACCAGCCACAGAAACAAAGCCGAACGGTCTTCGCAATCCGAAAAGCGGTAATAAAGCAATTCGTCGGCAAACATAAACTTTTCATAACCAAACTGCTCCTGATCGGTTTTGTATTCAAATGCCTGCTGCACCAGCGCAAGAAGCAGCGAAACGGCCTCGTGGCCCGTTTTTCCCTGCAACAAAGGTTTTAGTGCCTCGCCAAAGGCATACTTAGTGTTTCCCCAAACAGCTGAGTTGAAATAAACGGAAGGCTCAGTAAGCGGAACCCGGCCATAAAACTTCATCAGGTTTCTGTTGTAAGGAACTGTTATGCTGTGTTTCGCTCCTTGATGTTCAAAGTTGAGCGTACGTGTGGCCATATCGGCCGGCAGGTTAACAGGGCTGTGAAATACCAGATCTGGGATGATGTCAGCTTCCGGAAAATCACCCTTGTAGGTAAAAACTTCTGCCGAGGTTTGCTCCATCAGGTAATAGCGGGTTCCTCCGGTCTCCAGATAAGCTTTTCCATAAAGCGTTTGCAGTGAAGGAATGAGCAGATAGAGTCGGTTTTCGCTGAATCCTATCCTGACTTTGTAGCGTGAACGTGTCAGCACAAACCAACTGACCAGATTTTTCATGCTGGGGGATTTTGGGTAGAGTGCCCCGGCAAATGATTCAACCAACTGATAATAACCCCAGTCATTGAGGTTTAAGCTTGTTTTGATGGCATCGAGCTGGCTGGTGAGGTGGTTGTAGTTGGTCTGGCTCAGAATGTTCCAGTAATTGCTGATGGCTTCAGGTGTAGTCTGGGTTAGGGCAGTTGTATTCAGCCTGCTGTCATAGTTGATCTGTATATCAGCACCATAAAAGTTGAAGCTGAGGCTTTTCTGTTCAAAATTGGCCGGTTCGGTTTTTCGTATATTGGGCAGTCTGGGTTCCCGGACCGCGTCTTGTCTCGGAGGGGTATAGCTGAATTGCATATTCTGCTCCGAAATACCACCCCTGAGTTCGGGCCGTTGTCCGGGTTTGGGTCCGGGTTGTGCCTTTACACCGGCATGCACATCAAAAGATTCAAAGGACTGTTTCAGGAAATCGGCAAACTCACGATCAATCTTCTCAACAAATGCGTTGAATCCGGCATGTACCTCCTGCTCAAACTTATTGAAATCCTTATCAATCTGCTTCTGGAAATCATCGAACGACTGAGCACGGGCAGATGTAAACAAACAAAAAACAAGGGAAACCGCAACAAAACACAATTTCTTTTCCATGATACAATGCTTTGAACATGCTTATTGAAACAGAACACTTAACCAGCCACAGCCATTTGTGGATGAGAAATCTGTGTGAAAAACAGATTCTTAAAACTGCAGTGTCTTTGTGATTTTTTGTTCATCCATGCCGCCGGATTTTTTCAGTTCCTCACGGATCAGATCCTTGGCGAGTTTAAAGGCTTCTTCCGTGTTGTAGGCCAAAAGTACGCGGACTT
Source organism: Bacteroidales bacterium (assembly GCA_024710405.1). Classification (GTDB taxonomy): domain Bacteria; phylum Bacteroidota; class Bacteroidia; order Bacteroidales; family F082; genus UBA6192. Next base: position 9,194 of record JANJUV010000003.1, on the reverse strand, counting down.
CCACCTTCTTCTTGTCCACCATCCGGTAAACCTCCAGAGCAGTTTTCGTACGACCAAGCTTCTGGCTGTATTTCGACTGAAACTCGGCCATGGTTTGGGTGATTGAGGCGGCTTCCTCGGTTGACATCTGCTGGTTACCAATATTATTCTTCACCCGACCGGCCACTTCCGAAGCAATCTGCCCTACAAGGTTTATCTTGGCCATTTCATATGCCTGAAGCTTGGCAGCCGACTGTGTCTCGCCCACCGATGAGGCATCGGCCATAAAATACTTCTTCTCGCCCTTTCCGTCCTCTTCAACACCCATCAACCAGGAGGCCTCCACCTGTTTGGCCAGCGGCATCTGGCCCGGGTTCACCTTGAATCCCTGTTTATCAAGCTTCTTTGCCTCGGCACGGGCCTCCTTCATGGCCTTCTTGCTTACTTCTTTTTGCAACTCTTTCTTGCTTTGTGCGATAACCGGCTGTACAACAGCTAATCCGACGAAAATAACAATAAGGAAAATGATACTCTTTTTCATTGTTTTAGTTTTAATTGGTTCGATATAATAACGTTTTTGTCACATCCTGATCATACCTCCAAAGTTAGTGTTTTTAAACAAACAAACAAAAACCAAACATTTTTCAACCCGCTTTTGCTCTCGTTGATGTCCTGATAAAACTCCATAAGCCCTGAAGTTCAATTTTACCGGCCAATATGTTAATCCACTGTATTTCAATTTCTTTTTTCCCAGATAACTATCTGGCTCTGTAAAATGCAATGGTGATTCAGATGGCCGGTTTAATATAAATCACATTTTAGAATTGTTCTAAATTACCTGACTTTCTATTTATTTATCAGCACAATACGTGATTTTGTGTTTCAAAATTAACAAAACTCAATAAAAACTTTGTATCTTTGAAAGTATCATTAAATATTTGGTTATCAACATATTTATTGATCATTTCTAACCAAAGATCAGCAACAAAACCAATGGATGACAATTATTTTGTGCACCGGCGAAAAGACAAAAGCTGTGTTGGCGTATCCGAAACACCTGTTTTTCAACATCAATTTTCATGAAGAATAACAAACTATTTCTCGGATTCAGGGAAGAAGGCGAAACCGTTACATTGAGCATGGAATCCTTGCAAAAGCACATTGCCTGTTTCGGCGCCTCGGGAAGTGGCAAAACCGTTGCCTGTAAGGTAATCGTTGAAGAGGTGGCCAGAGCCGGCATTCCCGTAATTGCTTTCGATCCTCAGGGAGATATAGCTTCGCTCATCCATCCTGAGCCTGATGACCAGCTGCTTGAGGGCAAAGGCATTCCGGCCGGAATCAGAGATTCGTTTGCGCAATCTGTCGAAGTGGTCATCTGGACTCCTGGCAGTTCCAAGGGCCTGCCGCTCTCAATAAATCCACTTCGGTTCGAAGATGCTTCAGGGCTTTCCGTTGAGGACAGCCTGAGGTTTTTTTCGGCAACTGCACGCAACGTGGCCGGCCTGATCGGTTACGACACCGACAATGATGAAGGAAAAGCCGCCGAATCGGCCCTGACTGCCGTATTCGAATATTGCGCAGCAAGACACATACGGATGAGCAGTTTTATGGAACTCATCGACCTGCTCACCGACCTGCCCGAATCCATCAATAACATCATCAGGCCGGTGATGTCGGCCCGGCTTATGGAAGACATGTTACGCAAACTTCGCCTCATGACGATGGGTTCGCGCAAACTGATTTTCGAAACAGGTTATCCGGCCAGCGTCGAAGCATTGCTGGGACTCGACAGAACCGGTACATCAAAGACACGGGTTTCGGTGATCTATCTCAATACCTTGGGCAGTCAGGAGGAAAAAGAGTTTTTCATGGCGAGCATCACCCAGATGCTCTACAACTGGCTGCTGAATAATCCCCTCAAAAAAGGACAGGATGGGCTGCAGGCGCTTCTGTATATCGATGAAATAGCACCATACCTTCCGCCTGTGAAAATGCCGGCCTGCAAGGAAAGCCTGATGCTTCTGTTCAAACAGGCACGAAAATACGGGCTGGGATGCCTTATCGCGACACAAAACCCGGGCGATATCGATTACAAATCTATTGCACAAATCTCAACCTACTGCATCGGAAACCTCAAAACCAACCAGGACCTGAGTAAGATAGAAACCCGGCTCGAAGCAATGGCTCCTTTGAGGGTGAAAGAAATCCTCAGCCAGATACCCGCACTTACCAAAGGCAATTTTGTATTGCTCTCACCCGACGAATTCAGCAACGAAATCAAATTCCGTATCCGATGGCTCGTCACACGTCACGACGTCATCAGCGAAGACCAACTGTCGGAACTTACTCCTGAAGAACTCAGAAATAAGTATAAACTTACACCCAAAAAGCCTGAAATTCAGACACGGGAGTCATTCTCTGACAATTCGTTTGGTCAGCCTTTTGAAAGCGAAACGGCCGCCGCTGATCCCACAATAAAACCAACACCAGAAAACGACAAAGAATCCGTGTTGGTTGCTGACCACGCTCTTTTTGAGGCCGACTTGTACAAAAAGATACGGCCCTACCTTCCGGGTAAGTTCTTTGGCCTGATCAAATACGAAAAACTTATGTCGGCCACATTCGATTATCTGCCCCTGATCAGGGCCGATATGATCTACACCAGAAGAAAATCATGGTTTTCTAAACAGATGGAAGAACTTCCGCTCACACTCTACCTCGATTACCGCTCGATGGAAATCGTAACCATCAGCAAACGCTCCATCCGCTTCGAAGCCATGACAAAGATCGAACCGCACAAGATAGAAGACTTTGACAACAAAGTACATTTCATAGAAGAAAAAAGGGACAAAACCGACTATGACTTCAGAAAACTGGGGCGGAAATTAGATAAAGAAGAAGTGAAAACCCTACTGAGCCGAAAGTATAATGTCAGTGTCAGCAACATTCAGCTGGTGCTGCTGCCTGTGTGGAACTGCCAGCTGGCACACAGGAAATCGGGCACACAACGAAAACTGCAACTGGATGCATGTCTGGGGTTCTGCGTCAGTAAACAATAAAACTAACACATGGCATTATGAAGCGAATTACAGGATTCATCCTTCTGGCACTTTGGACAAGCTTGTCCGCTGTGGCACAGGAAACAGAAGATGCATTTGAGAAATTCAGGAGTCAGTCAAATGCCGATTTTGATGCTTTTTCCGAAGCAGTTACACGACAGTGGGACGAATACGAAAAAGCCAGCAAAGAAGCCTTCGAGAACTTCAAAAAAGGCATCGAACTTAAGTGGGGAGCCACCAATTTCAAAGAGTCCACTCCCAAGGACTGGGTTGAATACAGCGATGACCAGATGACACGCACCGTGGTGGATTTTGAAACCGGTGAAGCATCTATCGAACTGCTCCTGAGCCCCGGGGAAGCCGCAAACGCCGAACTGGTGCGCAAAAAAATGAGCGATGCCGTAAAAGACTTGTCAACCACACGCGGAAAGTCAAAGGACTTCTCCATGGACTTTGAACAACCCATGCCTCTGTCGGATCAGCCAGTATTGAAAAACCAGCTGGTGACCGAAGAGGGCAAGCCGGTGACCGAAACCAACATCAATGAATATGCAAGTGAAGTCGTTGAAAAAAAACCCATCGAAAAGAAACCAGTCACCGGCGCCGACGAACAGAAAAGGGTGGTTGTTTCGGTGAAACTGCCTCTGGCACCCAACAGCATACAGACCAGGGCCGAAAAGTTTTACGAGTCCATCCGAATCTTTGCCGCGCGCTACGACCTCGACCCCGAGTTGGTGTTTGCCATCATGCACACCGAATCGTATTTCAACCCAAAAGCCAGGTCGCATGTGCCTGCTTTCGGACTCATGCAGATCGTTCCACGATATGCCGGACGCGATGCATATAAATTTGTGCATGGCGAAGACCGTCTGCTCAACGAAAACTATCTCTACGAAGCCGAAAAAAACATCGAACTCGGCGCTGCCTACCTGCATATCCTGCTCGTGCGAAACTTCGGCAGAGTGAATGACCCCCTAAGCCGCCTGTATTGCTCCATCGCAGCATACAACACAGGAGCCGGAAACGTGAGCAGGGCTTTCATCGGCTCCACAAAACTAGGTGAGGCAATTCCAAAAATCAATCAGATGAACTCCAATCAGGTGTATGAACACCTTAGGGCCTACTTACCCTATCAGGAAACCAAAGACTATATCGAAAAAGTTACCAAACGAATGAATTCGTACCGCGAATGGATGAGTGACTGAACATAACGAAAACGTAACCATATGAAGACAAAAACTAATTTCAGGCTGATAATCACCGCCTTGTTGATCTGGGCCATGTCAGTTCCCCTTCAGGCCCAAAGGGTTGACTGCTATGTCATCAAAGCACCTGTGAAAAAACTGGATCAGGTGAAGAAAATCGGTGTGCTTAACTTCTCAGGCCACTGGAAGGTAGCCAATACCCTCACCGACCTGATCATCGCCGACCTTCTCAACGAACAAAGGGGCATCGAAGACCTTAAATCGGGCTTCATGGGTATGGGCAAAACCATAACCGGAACTACTTATGTAAAAGGTTATAAAACAGATGTTTTCACTGTTGTGGAGCGCAGTCAGATCGATCAGGTGCTCAAGGAACAGCGTTTCAGCCTTTCTGGCGCCATTGATGAAAACACAGCTGCTGAAGTTGGAAAACTCCTGGGATTGAATGCCATCATCATTGGTGACGGTAATTATGACCGGAACGATGAATACCCCAAAACTACCACCATCGGACTTGACGGCAAAACCAAGGAACTGCACTGCCACCAGCGTACAGTTACCGCACAGGCCACCATCAAGATCATCGATGTGCAAACAGCAGTCATCCTGGGGACCGAAACAGCCAGAGTGCCAGTTTCGGATAAAAAATGCGGCGACGAACGCTCATCAATTGCGTCGGAAGACGTTCTGCTCAATGCAGCCCTGCAGAGTATTGCCCGCCGTTTTGTGGATTACTTCACCCCGGGATATGAACTGATGCGCTTTGAACTCGAGAAAATCAAACTCAAGGATGTGCGCAAACAAGCAGATGAAGCTTCAGGCTATATCGAAAACGGCAACATCGACCGCGCCCTTCCGCTCTTTCAGGCCATCTATCAGGCCGATTCCTATAACCCGAAAGCTGCATACAACCTTGCCGCTGCCTTCGAAATGGTTGGCTCATACAACGAAGCTGTGCAGTATTACTCCATCGCTTCGAACCTTGAACCCAATAACACAACTTATTCAGCAGCACTTACCCGTGCAAAAGCAGGCGCAGCTACCATTGCTTTTCTTGAACAGATCGGACGACCCATACAAGCGTACGAAATGAATGCCACCTCCAACCTCATGGCCAAAAAAATAAAAGCAAAAGGCAAAAGCTCCGACAGGGTTCAGGTGTATGAGTTGCCTGCCAAAAACGCCCAGATCATCGGCAGGGTACCCGGTGGTCTCGAGTTTCATGTGGTGGAACAAAAAGGCGAATGGTTCCGCATCCAGCTACCCGACGGTAAAGAAGGTTTTTTGCATAAGTCCGACATAAACTAAAGCCCATGCAACGTCACATTTTACTTGGCTGCATTCTGGCCTTTATCTCTTTACCCCTGCTGGCTCAAAAACCCTTGTGGATTGATCCCTCGTGGCGGCTTGCCAACCGCAGTGATCAGGAGTATTTCATCTCTTTTATTTCGGGTTTTGCACCCGAAGGACATAATGCCAAGGAAGTTCTCGATAAGTTTGAAGAACAGGCCAAAGGCGCTGTCATCCAGCAGATTCAGGTGAACATAGAAACAACCTCCGACCTGATGGTTGCCAATGTGAATGCCGAAACAACCGAAGCCTTCAAGTCGAAAAGCGTGGCACTGGCCCGCGCCGACATTGCCGGACTGCGCACCGAAAGGTATCACGACCAGAAGAAACGCGAACTCTTCGCCATCGCCTGGGTGAAAAAAGCCGAACTGGTTTTCTACTACCGCAATTCGGTGGATAACCTCATCGGAAAAATCGAAATCAAGATCAAGGAAGCCGACAACCTTCAGGGTAAAAAAGACAAAAGCCTTGCCCTGAAAGCCTATTACGAAACCATGCCCTCATTCAACCAGCTTGAGGAAGCCCAGCTGATACTGATCGCTCTGGGATTGAAATCGGAAGCCGACCTCAGATTTGGAAAAGGTAACCAGCTGTTGCTACAGGTGAAAGACGGTATCACCGCACTGCAGCAAAGCCCCAGAGCCGACATCGAAGAACTTTCGTATTTCATGGCCTATGGCCTGTTTCTGCAACTGGGAAGCCTCAACGAGACTATGGCACTAAGGCATATTACCTTCGAATCCTCAGGACTCAAAAGCGAATTTTCTGACCGTTTTCACGAAGCCTTGTCGCGCAGCCTGGTCAAAGCCGGTGGCTACAAAATCGCTGCTTCTGCCACACACGCACTGCCTTTGCAAGCCGAAGGCACCTACCGCAAAGAAGGTGAAGCATTGCGCGTGAGTACCGTGGTCAGGCAAAACGGTGTGGTGACCGCAGCAGCCGAAGTGATGATGCCGCTCAGCTGGATACGGGAAAACAACATTAACTGGGTTCCGGAAAACTTCGTGAACATCAATAAACTCAGAAACATCTCCCTCACGGCCCTAAGCGACGGGCATCAGGCACGCGCCGGTCGTCCGCTGAACAAACCACTCACCGTAAAAGTCATGCACGAAGGTCAACCGCTTGCCAATGCGCCTCTTGTATTTGTTGCTGACCAGAAAATTCTGGCCCGGGCTACCACCAACAATATGGGTGTTGCCGAAACCAATTTCAGCAGCCTTGAAGCATCACGACAAACGCAACTCATTCTGGCTAAATTTGATGTGGCTGCCTTCGCCGGTATTGAAGAAAATACGCCGTTCAACAGACAGCTCGAAAACGCCTGGCCCATCTCCCCTGCCCGATTTTTGGTTACCGTGAAACCACTCACCGTGCTGATCAAAAGCGCGGAGATGCTCCCCTACAACAACCGGCTCGATGTGAACATACTGGAACCTGTGGCAAAAAATTTACTCGCCGAAAAAGGTTATGCCTTCACCGAAACACAAGCCGAAGCCGACCTGATGCTGACCATCGATGCCCATGCCCGAAACGGTAGCAATGAACAGGGCATTTATTTCTCCTTTGTGGATGCCACCATCGCCATCACCGACCTGAGCAACGGACTGGAAACCTTTAAAAAGAGCTTCTCATCTGTGAAAGGCGCCGGTGCCGACTTCCAAAGGGCTGCCATCAAAGCCTACGAAGCCACAGCCAAAGAAATGAAGACCTTATTGCCCGAAATAGTAAACTAGGAGCAAAACCTCAGCTTTGTCCATCCCCTCAGGCTGGAGTTTTTCTGAACCATCTTTGTTTCTTCAGCAGAGGCTGTTGCGATTGCCCTAAAGATGTACTTTTGCACCGCATTACTTTAATACTGTACCAACTATGCTGATGTATATCTTGTTTGTAGCGGGTTTTATCATCCTGATCAAAGGTGCCGACCTGCTCGTGGATGGCGCTTCGTCCATTGCGGCCCGATTCAACATCCCAAGCCTGGTCATCGGTCTTACCATCGTGGCCTTCGGCACTTCAGCCCCCGAACTGTTTGTGAACCTTATGGCCAGCTTCAACGGCAACACCGACATAGCTATCGGTAATGTACTGGGAAGCAACATAGCCAATGTGCTGCTCATCCTCGGTGTGGCGGCCGTGATCTATCCTCTGTCGGTGCAAAGTTCCACCGTGTGGAAAGAGATTCCCTTCAGCCTGCTGGCAGCTATTGCCTTGTGGGTGCTGGCCAACGATGCCCTGCTCGACGGGGCAGGCAATAACTTCATCAGCCGTGGTGATGGATTGATCCTGCTTGGTTTCTTCAGTATTTTCATGGTGTATGTGTTTGAAATTTCGCTCCGGCACAAACCCGCCGATGATGAAAGTGGAATAAAGAAAATGAATCTCTTCCGGTCGGTGGTGTACATCTTACTGGGACTTACAGGCCTTGTGTTTGGCGGTAAATGGATCGTGGATGGTGCCGTGCATATTGCCGGTCTGCTCGGTGTGAGCGAATCACTTATCGGACTCACCGTGGTGGCTGTGGGCACTTCGCTGCCCGAACTGGCCACTTCGGCCGTGGCGGCATTCCGGCGCAATGTGGACATAGCCATTGGCAATGTGGTTGGTTCCAACATTTTCAATGTTTTCTTCGTGCTGGCTACCAGCGCCACCATCAAACCTCTACCCTTCAACGCGGGCAGCAATTTCGACATCTATGTTGTGATCCTGTCCAGCGCACTGCTGTTCCTGTTTATGTTTGCCGGAAAAAGACACCGCCTCGAACGCTGGCAGGGCATCATGTTTCTGGTGTTGTATATCGGTTACACAGCGATGCTTGTGGTGAAAGGCTAGTAGCCATCTGGTTATAATAGTTTGTGGAGATCCTAAGTGACAACCGCGTAAGAACGATTAGGTTAACGTCGCGCCCGTTGTGAGAAAAAGAGAAAAGGTTCACGCCACGTTCGCTGCGAGAAAAAACCGTTGCGCCCGTTGCGAGAAACAAAGAAAAGTTCACGCAAAGTCCGCCACGAGATTTATAACGTTGCTCCCGTTGTGAGAAAAAGAGAAAAGGTTCACGCCACGTTCGCTGCGAGAAAAAACCGTTGCGCCCGTTGCGAGAAACAGAGAAAGGTTCACGCCAAGTCCGCCACGAGATATATAACTTCGCGCCCGTTGCGAGAAAAAAAAGAGGTTCACGCCACGTCCGCTGCGAGAAAAACCGTTGCGCCCGTTGCGAGAAACAAAGAAAAGTTCACGCAAAGTCCGCCACGAGATATATAACTTCGCGCCCGTTGCGAGAAAAAAAAGAGGTTCACGCCACGTTCGCTGCGAGAAAAACCGTTGCGCCCGTTGCGAGAAACAAAGAAAAGTTCACGCAAAGTCCGCCACGAGATATATAACTTCGCGCCCCTTGCGAGAAAAAAAAGAGGTTCACGTCACGTCCGCTGCGAGAAAAACCGTTGCGCCCGATGCGAGAAAAAAAGAAAATTTCACGCAAAGTCCCCCTCGATATTTACAACGGTGCGCCCTTTGCGAGAAAAAGAGAAAGGTTCACGCAAAGCCCGCTGCGAGAAAAACCGTTGCGCCCGTTGCGAGAAACAAAGAAAAGTTCACGCAAAGTCCG
>JANJUV010000016.1 GCA_024710405.1 Bacteroidales bacterium | reverse complement strand
ATAGCACAAATCAGGAATGAGCCACTCAACAGTTACAGGACCTGCCGGAACGGTCTGGCCTTCGGCATATACTGCACTTACAGTATAGTCATAGGTGCCATAGCCGGGCAAAAAGTCGGTGTAGGTCTGGTTGGTGGTGGTAGCTATAGAAACTCCGTTGCGCTCAATGAGGAAATACTCAAAGGTAATATCTGAGGCAAAAGTCCAGCTCATATTCACCTGTCCGGTGATCTGGTTGATCAGAACTGCTGTGAGGTTGTCAACTGGCAACAAAGCCGGGCCGGCAACGCGCATGGTAACCGGAATGTTGAAGGTGCCTACGTTAGGTTCGGTAGTGATCTGGATGTTGGCTGTGGCAATGTCGCCGGCTTCAAAACCGGTAGCATTGAAGTTGGCTCCCAGGTTGAAGGAAGCTCCGCCGCCGGGGATCAGACCATCATAAGTATCCAGAGTAAGCCATCCGCCGGAACCGGCAGGAGCACAGATGCTGGCTACCTGAGTTCCACTGGGACCAAGTGGGCCTACAAGGGTACTGTTGCCTGTTGTGGGATCAACAATCCTGAGCTGAGCTTGTCCTGCAGTGGAGTTGTAAGCTGACATAATAATCTGGTCGGTTGCAGGGTCATATCCAAGACCTTGACCAAAGTTGGCATTAAAGCCAATAGGTCCGATGGGTGTTACTGCACCTGTCAGCTTATTAATGGAATAGAAACGGTCAGTTCCAATATCATATCCCCATAGATTTCCTGCACCATCACATGTGATTCCAATCATCAGGTTTGCACCTGTCATCGGTCCTACAGCTGTAGCAGCAAGGGTTACGGGATTCCAGGTATAAAGGGTATTACCTGTTCCTGTGCAGAGATAATAAGTTCCTGAAGATTTATCAGCTGCCATACCGGTAATATCACCGATTGTACTTCCCAAAGAAGTAACGGTACCTTCAACAACATTTACCAGACGAACTGCACCTGTGTTGTCGATTTCATACATGAGCTCGGTGCTGCCAATCTGGAATTCGGTTGCATTTGAAAAAGCTCCGCCGCCACCTGGCCAGGCCACAATAGGATTAAGTGTTCCGGGAACATCAATGTCAAGCCAGATATACTGTGCCGGGGCATTATTTTTGATGCCATGCATGATGCTACCGCGGAAACTTTGCGGATAAGCTTCTTCTTCATAACCGGGAGTAGGTTGAATACCAACGGGTACTATGCCTGTCGAAAGCTGAAACCTGTCAGGAGCAATTTCACCATTAAATGGTTTATGCTCGAAAACCGGCTTGCCGGATGACATTGCAAGATCGTCGAAGAACTCAATTTCAGCTTCCCATTCAACCGGGCCATCGCCTGTGTTCAGCATGCCAAGATATTTGGTCAGGTATTCGTTCGGATTGAGGGTCTCATCCAGCAACAGAGGGTTGATGGTGAGGTTCGGACGGGTCAGCAACCAGTCAACCTGGGTGGTGCCACCGATCAGAAGATTTACATCCTGTGTTGCAAGATTGTAGCCTTCTTTAAATGCGTACATGGTCTGTGCGCCTGCAGGTGCATTGGCCCAGAAATAATATCCATTGGGGCCGGTAGTAACACTTCCAGCACCTTGAATGCCAACAACAGCACCACTGATAGCCAGTCCCTGGCCGTTGAAGACATATCCTTCAACATCGCCCTGTACGTTGACAATGTACTGTACAGTAACTGTCCAGGTACCATCATTTACATACTGATAGGTGGTGTTGCAACCCGAACCTCCCCAGGTACGGTACAGATCCATCTTGAAATTGATGGCTCCGCCGCCAACAACACCATTAGCGATGTTAAGGCCGGTACGGTTATAGGTTTGAGGACCTCCACTTGTTCCAGAACCAGAGTAATACACTGATTCGGCAATACCACCAGGGCTGGTACAATGGATTTTCGAACGCTGTTCGCTTTTCCAGCCGCCGCCCGCAGCGGTAACAGTGTAAGATACATTCACCCCGGTGATGACGATAGCCGCACCGGTCGGAATGTTGACAGTAAGAAAACCGGGACAACTTGATCCACCCGGAGTATTGTAATCCGCGGGAATGTTGCCGGCAGTGTAGGTAGCTGAAACGGAAAATTGTGCCAAAGCACTGAACGGATTGATCAACATCAAACCGAACACCATCACAGCTACCCATTTAAGCATTGTAGCTCTACTGTTCATGATTTAAAGATTTGGTTAACAATAAATTGAATTAAAAATTAGATTTTTGTAAATCAGTCAGAAAAAGATTGTAAAACAGTTGTGGTTTCTCGATAATTTCTCTCCTTTCAAAACGGTTAGTTTAACATTTATATGAATGAACGCTTGGTTTTCAAGAAGTTTGCATCAAAGTTAAGCAACCACCACAAAGCCGGCCTGGCTCCAAAAGCTATTTCCGGATATTTTGCCTCAAAATGAGGTTTTTAATGATTTCTACTTAACCTTGTGCGCAAATATAAGACAATTTAAACACTCAATACCCCTATTCTATTCCATCCATTCCTGATATTCCATAAATAAAATATTCAAAACAAATCATACCATTGATTTACAATTAATTGAAAAATGTGAAAATGTGAAAATTCCGCAGCACAAAAACTCCATGTACCTGTTGTAAGCAAGTAATGTTTTCAAAAAATACTCAGAAAAACTATTGAATCACGACCTTCTGAGTCGTGCTGCTGCCATTTTCGCTAGAGATGCGGATCAGATACACCCCATTGGATAAGACTAAGGAGACCGGTGCTATAGTTACCGTATCCATTCCATTCACTTTCATGCTTTCCTTAAAAAGAATACGCCCCGAACCATCCAACAACTCAATCACATAGCTTCCCTCTGTACCGAAGGACACATGCAAACGCAACTCATCCGCTCCGGCAGGATTCGGGAATACAACAAGTTGCGGGCGGGTGTCGTCCTTACCGGTTAATATCTTCACTGAGATTGTTTTGTTCTCAACTTCAAGGATGATACCCTCCGAGACCTTATTATCTGGTGTCAGGCTCAGCAACGGCGAAGTATTGCTGATGTAACCAGGCTTTTCTGCTTCGATGACATAATTACCATATGGTAGATTTCTGAAGAAAAAATTACCATCGTGATCAGTAAGTGTATAATCAAGGATTACCGTACGTTCCGGATTGAAGAGAAGTATGGTTACGTTAGCCAGACCATCCTGACAATAAACTAATGGTTCGCCCGGCTCACCAAACCACGGTTGACAATAAATCTCCATCTCCTCCTGTTCATCCTGAGGTTTCAAAAACCTGCCGCTGATGATGCCTTCACCGCTTTGATTCCGGTGCAACAGTGGATGGGCCTCAATGTCAACATCAAAAATATCTGCCTGCAGATCGAAGACCCATGCATCCTGCCACCGTATCTGCCGAATGTAATATGACGGTCCTGAGTGCCCTGAATTCAGGGTATCGGCAACAACAAACAACGAATATGTTCCCTTGAAAAGGTTCTTAATCTCAAACAAACCGGATTCCTCTGCAAGCACCGCTGAAGCCGCCTGATACGCAGCACCATCAGTCCGGATGGCCAAAACCGTGAAACGGGCATCTGTTTCTCCGAAGGGATGAACTGTACCGGAAATCCTGAATAACTGAATGATACTGAGTCTGAGCGTATCCCTGACGATTCCGCAGGAAGATTCAACACTGAGTATCAACAGAACTTCGCCCCGGAAGCGATCTTCGGCTCCGGGATAATAAGTTGGTTGCAATAACTCAGTGTCATTAAAAACTCCGTCACCTGTTGATTCCCAAGAAAGTACATCATAAAATCCTGCTGTGGCAGTTCCGAGAAACAAAGATGAGTCGGGGGAAAGAATGGTATCGTTTCCGGCATATGCATATGGAAGATCAATAAAGGACAGTATAAAACTATCGCTCTTCTTTCTGCCATTCTTCAACACATCCAGGGTTAAGACTACTGAACCCGATGCATGGTCTGCAGGTCCCGGATAGTAGTTTGGGTACAACACATTGGCATCATCAAACAAGCCATCGCCTGCCGTAGACCAAATGATCTGGTCGTGTGCATAGGGAACCGTAGAAGCCGTTATCTCAATGGATTTTACATTTTTACAGACACTAAAGTCAGGGCCTGCATAAGGTATTATCTCCGGAAAAACAAATGGACTTTCATATCCCAGCAACTGTTCTTCGCTGCCGAAGCCCTGTTTGTCAAACGCTGTAAGTGCCACTGAATCTGCAATGGATATTCCCTGAATTATGATTGAAGTTGTTGACGTGGTGTCGGTCTGAAAGGGAAAACTGTAGCGGTAAAAAGGTCCGTAGTGCAGCCTGTATGCCTCCACATCCTCCTCGACTGATGCTTCCCAACTAAAAACCACCTGACCGTTGATCAACTGTTTGAAAAAATTGTTTGGCGGTGATACTGGAGCAAGTGTATCCGGTGTTGCCAGTATAGGTTCAAAACTGATCAGTCCCAACGATGGACTGTCCAGCTTGTCCCAGATAAAACCATTTATGGTATCCGTTTCGGTGCTGGCCCAAAAATTTCCCGTTGCATCAATATCAACAGCTGTATTGTTCCTGAAATACCCTCCGGCCGAAATTTGTCTGAAAAAGTTATTTCCGGCAATTTCCTCCTGTGGTGCAGCATTAAGCACCAATATACGGTTATCGTTCTTCACTAAGGTGTTGCGAATCACCTTTACATTCTGTGCTCCGGTCTGAAGGCTTATGGCATCGGTATTTTCCAGAAAGCTGTTTCCTTCAATCAAACAATGGCTGGCATCCCTCAGAGTAAGAGCGTTGCTGTTGTGCCAGAAAATATTGTTCACGATTCGGGTTGAATCCATGGTCAGGTAAATACCGAATCCAACGCCCTGACCGTTTTCAATGAACTTATTGAGCCGGATATGGTTTTCAGCGGCAAAAGCATTGCTGCCCCGGTCGAATCTGATTCCGTTCAGTGTTTTTTCGATCAGGTTACGCTCGATAATATTGTGTGCCAGCAATCCCTCGTTTTCGTTCAACAGGGTGATATTGGCATTCAGGTTGGCTCCAATATACGAATCAGTGACCAGATTGTTCCGGGTAACATTACCGGAGCCGCTTGCGTAGATCTCAATTCCGACATAGTTATTACTGATCTCACAGTCACGTACTGTGCAATACTCTGAATTAACCAACCGGATACCCCTCCACTGGTTTTTCGAAAGATACACGTTTTCGATCACAACATGGGTAGCTGAAACCATTTCGAGCCCGACTTCGGCATTCACAATCCGCGCAAACCGCACATGATTCAATCCCTCCCCGGTCGCCTTCTGATAACTGATCCCTCTCCACTTCCATTGCTGAATTCCAATATAGTTGGGAACCAATCGGACCGAATCGTCAACCTGCCCGTTAATCCTCAGGCTACCCAATTCCACAATTATTCCAGTTCCCTGGTTGAAGCGAACTGTTGTGCCTGCTTCTATTACCAGTTCAATGTTATCCGGAACGCGGATGTCGTCTGTGACGATGTACACATATTGCTTTGTCCAAACCTGACTCTCGGTAAGCAGCCCTCCGATCAATACGGGTTCCTGACCACGGGCTTTTCCAACACAGAAGATCAACAGCAAAAGCAGCGGTAAAATCACTTTTTTCGCTGTATCACCGATGATTACGGGATGGAGCCAGTTTGGAACATATTTATCCAATTGATTTTTCAGTGTTTAGAAATAATAAAGTAAACCTGCCTGCAGGCCAAATGCATTGTACTTTCGCTCAACGGGATAACCATTGAACATATCATTCACAGAACCCCTGTACCATGTTTCCGCAGTAATATCTATCCAATCCGTGAGTTTCTGCCTGAATCCTATTCCTGCCTGCCACGAAATCATGGTTTTTCGGATTCCGAGCGCGTCAAAATCAATTTCTTCCAGCCCGGTCACAGGGTCAATGGTGCTTCCTTTTGCATAGATCAGCCTGCCAATGTTAACCGCTGAACGGGCATGAAGCCTGAAGTCACGCTTACGGTACAAAGTATATTGGATTCCAAGTTGCATATCGATATAGCCAAATGTATTCCACTGGCTGATGCTGTAGTTTCTTTTGTCGAGCGGTAAATAGCTGGAATCAGTTATATAAATCCAGGTGGTATCTGTTAAAACAACCGTATAGTAAACATCAAGTGTATCCACCTCATAATATCCGCCGGTGGTTTGTTCGTAGGAATGTCTGAAGCGGTTGGTGAATCCCGTAAACTGCACTGAACCAGAAAATAACCAATCATTACGGTGTAGGTTTATGCCAGCTCCGGCCACCAGATTGCGAAACGAAACTGATTCGGTTTCTTCAACCAGCTCTCTTATTGCCTGATCATTATCCGCAGATGTAAAAGCGTAATTATTGAACATTGGTCCGGCATACAGTCCGGCTGACCATCCACTGTTCCGGTCAGGCTCAAATCTCAGGCTGCTCCTCGGTTCCGGTTGTTGTGCAGGCTCAGGCGTAACAAACACAGTATCAATTCTGACAATGGTATCTGTTCGGATGATGGTGTCGGTTTTAATAATGGTATCGCGGATGATCTGCGGAAGTACAACCTGCGAAATACGTGTTTTTAATGTATCGGTTATTACAGGAATTTCTTCACTGACAATGACCGGTTGTTCCGGTCGGGGTTGTTCAGCAGGCGGATTGCCCGGCCTGAACACAACAATCTGGTTGCCGACAAACTTAAAATAATATCCTGTTGGGCTCAATATGGCCGTCAGATGTTCGCGAAGGTTTCTGGCAGTTCCCTGATAAGTCACCGGCGGAATCGATTGCAACTCGCCGGTATTGAACGAAAAGTTGATCTTTTGCAGCTCTGTCAGTCGGGTAAAAACCTCTGTCAGTGGCAGTGCTCTGACACTGAAATCAAATTTTTCTTCGGCTACTGTCTGTCCGTGAGCTTTCTGCCAAAGTGCAGGAAACACAAGCATAGCGGTTACACAGCATAACTGCAATATCAATAGCTTTAATATACCCGGTAAGGGCAGTCGTTGTGTAAAGTATCTGAATTTCATCCTCAAAGCGAGATTCAAACCGGAAAAATCTACAGCTAAATTACGAAAAAAGGTCACATTTAGTGTGTCCGGCAAAAATATCAAAATTGTTCAGGGAAAAACAGATGGGCAGAAATTCCTTATTTCAGGGTAACCAGCGTATCAGCCTCACAGCCTTCGAAGCCAAAGATCAGGCTGATGGATTCGACAACTGTGGCAATTGGTTCGTTGTCGAAAGTGGCCGTCAGTTTCAGGTCGCCGGGTGCAGGATGTTCGCAGTGGAAGACAACATTGTAATGCTCACTGAGCAGTTGCAGCACCTCATCAAGCGGGGTGTCATTGAATTCGAGCACACCCGATTTCCATGCAAGGTGATTGGGTTCCATGATTAAGGCACGCTGCAAAAGACCTGAAGAACAAGAATAAATACCGGACTGGCCGGGTTTGAGCATTACTTTCTCGAGCATTTCACCGTTCTCCGGATCAATGGAATAAAACAGAACCTGACCTGTGTGCAGGCTAAGCACTACCTGATCTTTACCGGGGCAGGCATCCAGGTTGAAGGAAGTTCCGAGCACCTCAACACCAACAGGGCCGGCCATGATCCTGAAAGGTTTTGACGGATCGGCAGTAATCTCAAAAAACGCTTCACCTTCGAAAGTGATTCTGCGCTCATCGTCTGCAAAAACATCCGGGTAAGTAACGCTGGCTCCTTCCCTTAAATACACTTTTGATCCATCGGGCAATTCAACAGATTGAACTCCCATATTGGATTCGGCAGCAACACTGATATATTCGGGCGAAGCTTCGTATCTGAACATGAAATAAGCAGCAAGAGCCAGAATGAAGACCGCGGCTACCCTGATAAGCACCGGCATCAGACGCACTTCATTTCCAGTGGAAGGCATGACAAACTTCCTTTTCGATGCATCCTGTGCTTGCATCTTTTGCTGCATCACAGCCCAGGCATGATCAGTGTTTATTGGCTGGGAAGAAATGGCCGGACGTGTCAGGTCAGCAATCATTTTGTCCAGCAATTCATGTTGTTCTTCGGACGATACAAAACGATCACCATTCCGTTTGCCGGAAGATGATTTGGCAGTCAACTTGTTGACTTGCACTGATTTGTATATTTTTGTCCAGAATAACATATCATTCATGAGACTGAGTCCCATCTTCATTTCTTCGTTCTATAGACAAACAAACAAGGGTTTACCCCTATCCGGTCTGCTAATTTTATTCAAATCAATCAGGTAAATACCGTAGATACCATAGCGAGCAACGGAAGATAATCGCGCAGTACTTCGCGCAGGTGTTCGAATGCTTTGGTCATCTGATTTTCAACGGTTTTTACCGAGATATTAAGTTTTTGTGCAATTTCGTGGTTTTTCAGGCCTTCGAACCTGCTGAGTTCAAAAACCTCCCTTCGTTTTTCGGGCAGGGACAGAACAGCGATTTTCATGATACGCTGCATATCGTTCTCCTCGAGTGTATTATCAGGATTAGTTGCCCTGTCTTTTGTCTGGAAACCAATATATTGCTCAAACTCCTTGTGGGTTTTCAGTTGTTTCAGGTAGTTAAGGGCATAGTTGCGCACTGCGCGGTAGAGGTATGCTTGAAGGGAAGTGTTGACAAACAGTTGGTCGTGTTTGGACCAAAGTTTCAGGAAGAGGGTTTGCACGATTTCTTCGGCTTCCTCCTGACTGTTCACAAAACGCATGCAATAGGTACACAACGGTGCATAATACAAATGAAAGATTTCACCGAACACTTGTTTATCACCCCGGGTCAATCCCTGAATCAGCCTGAGCTGGTCGTTGTCCATCCCGCAAAATTGGTTTCGGCTGCAAATATATCAAATAGTCATTTGAGGCAGAAACTGCCCGATAGCTAAAATGAATCACTTAATAATAAGGTATAATTAAACCGGCCATTAAGCAGTCATTTCTGTTTCACAATAAGGGTCAGGAATGCCGATATTCGCTGTACCTTTGCCAACCAACTCAATATATGAACCAACGCCTTTTGTCGTGGATAATCCTGATTGCACTGATGTTTACATGGGGCAGTTCGTTCATATTGATCAAAAAGGGTCTGTTGTATTTTTCGGTGATGGAGGTAGGTGCATTGCGTGTGGTGATCACCTTTCTGTCGTTGGCGCCCATCGCCTTGCCCAGACTGTTCCGCACTTCAAAGCGTGACTTAGTGTATCTGGGCATTTCGGGTCTGGCCGGCAGCCTGATCCCTGCTTTTTTGTTTGCCATGGCCCAAACGGGCATCGACAGTGCCACAGCCGGCATGCTCAACTCGCTCACCCCGCTTTCGACACTGATCATCGGATATATGATCTTTGGACTCAAGGCCGGGCCGGTGAATATTGCCGGGGTTTTTGTGGCACTGGCCGGCACCATTGGATTGCTTCAGTTTAGCGGTGGCAATGAGTTTTCGTTCAACATTAAATACGCATCCTATATTATAGCAGCTACCATTCTTTATGCCTATAACGTGAACCTGATCAAGGCAAAGCTGAAACATATTCCTGCGGTCAGCATCACAGCCATCACTTTTTTCATTGCCGGAATACCTGCCGGAGTCATTCTTTTTGGTTTCACTGATTTTACGACACAGTTGTTCCGTGAGCCGGAAGCCCTGCACGGACTCGGGTACATCGCCATACTTGCTGTGGTGGGCACGGGTCTGGCCATGATCGCTTTCAACAAGCTGATCAAAATGAGCAGTCCGCTGTTTGCTTCATCCGTAACCTATATGATACCGATTGTGGCCCTGCTGTGGGGCATAGCCGACAACGAACATTTCCACCCAAGCCTTATCCTGTGGATGCTGCTGATCATCGGAGGGGTTGTGCTGGTGAACCTGAAAGTGCGTAGTAAGCGGGTAAGTAAAACGGAGCATTAATCAGGGAGATTCATGCTTTCAAGCTTACCTTTCATACATTGATGCAGGTTTTCAGTTTCAAGTCCCGCCGGATTGTAACCGAAAAACGCTTGTCATGAACAATATATAATCGGAATGGAAGGAGCCATTTCAGGCATAAAAACAGCATGTTTCCAAAATGTTTGCAGAAAAACTGAGGAAAAATTTTGCGTTTCGATTTTTTTTGTACTTTTGCCGTTCGATTTTTAAGACCTATAACCGTAATTTTCAGAACAGACGATGTACGCAATAGTTGATATAGCAGGACAGCAGTTCAAGGTAAAACAAGGCCAACAGATTTATGTTCACCGCCTTGAGGCCGCAGAAGGCAGTACCCTTTCGATCGAAAAGGTGCTCATGATTGATAACGAAGGATCAGTAAAAGTTGGCACCCCACTGCTCAGCGGCGCCCAGGTTGACCTGAAGGTGATCGAACATATGAAGGGCGACAAAGTGCTCGTGTTCAAGAAAAAACGCCGCAAGGGATATCAGAAGATGAATGGACATCGTCAGTACCTGAGCAAGGTAATCATTGAAAGAATTAAAGGATAATAACGAAAAAACAAGATAAGCCATGGCACATAAAAAAGGGGTCGGTAGTTCAAACAACGGTCGCGAATCGGAAAGCAAACGATTGGGCGTGAAGATTTACGGCGGACAATTTGCCAAAGCCGGCAACATCATCGTACGCCAGCGCGGCACCAAACATCATCCGGGCGATAACGTAGGTATCGGGAAAGACCATACCATCTTCGCCATGACCGACGGTATTGTAGAATTCAGCAAGAAAAAGGATAACCGTTCCTACATTTCTGTTAATCCGCTGACCACCGAAGAGGTAAACTAAAAAAAACCTTATTCGTGTAATGAAATCAAGGCTTCGCAACATTGCGAAGCCTTTTTTGTTTGTTAAAACTTTTCTATAGTTATCATGATTGCCGCAATACTCAGTCTTTTACAAACTCTTCTTTTTGCCCCCCAACCCCCAATAATGGTTGAGCGACCGGATCGTTAATTTTAATGTAACTATCAAACCTTCAAACCTCCATAACCTTCAAACTTTCAAACTAATAAAGGGAAGGATTATTTCATGATCCGTTGAGGGAGGGCTTAACATGAAAACCTTTTGCCCGAAAGGCAAAAGGTTTATTCATGAATACCGGCCTTCAAGCGGTGCTTGAGGCCGGTATTCATGAATAAACCCAGGGCTTTGGCCCTGGGTTTTCATGTAGCGGGGGAAGGATTCGAACCTCCGGCCTTTGGGTTATGAGCCCAACGAGCTACCTCTGCTCCACCCCGCAATGTGGTGATTCCCTTTTAATTTGGGAGTGCAAAGATAATTTTTGTTTCTTTGCAAAGCAAGTTTTTTTTCATAAATATTCATCTGATGCCGCATAAGTCGGGCTATATCAACATCATAGGAAATCCGAATGCGGGCAAATCAACCCTGATGAATGCCTTAGTGGGTGAAAAATTGTCGATTATCACCTCAAAAGCGCAAACAACCCGCCACAGAATCCTGGGCATTGTCAATGACGAAAACTTCCAGTTGATCTTCAGCGATACTCCTGGCATCATCCGCAATCCGGCTTATAAAATGCATGAAATCATGAATTCCTTTGTGGAAACAGCCATGATTGATGCCGACATCATATTGTTTATTGCCGACGTCAAAGAAAAAACGGATTACACTGAAATCATTGAAAGACTAAAGGCTTCGCTGGTGCCGGTTTTTGTACTCCTGAATAAGATCGACCTGTCGAACCAGCCGGACGTTGAGGCACTCATCGCCCAATGGAAGCAAAACCTACCCGATGCACAGGTTGTGCCTGTATCGGCACTCCATGGGTTTAATATCAGCGGATTGCTTAACACGATTATTGAATTGCTGCCCGAGAGCCCGCCCTATTTCCCCAAAGACGAACTCACCGACAAATCGATGAGGTTTTTTGTGGCCGAGATCATCCGCGAGAAAATACTCCTTAACTACAAACAGGAGATCCCGTATGCCGTTGAAGTGGCCGTTGAATCTTATGAAGAAAGCAAAGATATCATCCGCATCAGAGCCATTATCTTTGCCGCACGCGAATCACAAAAAGCCATTCTGATCGGTCATCAGGGCAGCGCAATCAAAAAAACAGGCATCATGGCCCGCACCGATATAGAGGAGTTTGTGGGCAGAAAAGTATTCCTCGATCTGGCTGTTAAAGTCAACAAAGACTGGAGGGATGATGAAAACATGCTGAAGCGTTTCGGCTATGAAGCATGAGTTTTAACAGAATTATTTATTATGGGAAATATTGTAGCTATTGTCGGGCGTCCCAATGTGGGCAAATCTACCTTCTTTAACAGGCTGGTGCAGGCACGGCAGGCCATTGTTGAAGAAACGGCCGGTGTCACGCGCGACAGGCACTATGGGGTAAGCGACTGGAACGGAATCAGTTTCACGGTGATTGATACCGGCGGATATGTGATTGGTTCGGATGATGTTTTTGAGGAAGAAATCCGCAAGCAGGTGACGCTGGCCATTGATGAAGCGGATGTGATTCTTTTTCTGGTTGATGTCAACGACGGATTGCATGTGCTCGACGAGGAAGTGGCTGTGATGTTGCGCCAATCGCGCAAACAGGTGCTTGTGGTGGTGAATAAATCCGATAACCATGAAAGAAGCAGTATGGCTCACGAGTTCTATGCGCTCGGGCTTGGCGAGGTGTACCCCATCTCGGCCATCAATGGCAGCGGAACAGGCGAATTGCTCGATGAACTGGTTAAACTGCTGCCGGAGGAAACTGCTGAAGAAGATACCGATCTGCCCAAATTTGCTGTAGTAGGCAGGCCCAATGTGGGCAAGTCATCTCTGGTGAATGCCTTGCTCGGACACGAACGCAACATCGTTACCGACATTGCCGGTACAACACGCGACTCGATCCACAGCCGCTACAATGCATTCGGTATGGATTTTATGCTCGTTGATACCGCCGGCTTACGCAAAAAAGGTAAAGTCTATGAAAACATTGAGTTTTATTCGGTTCTTCGTTCCATCCGATCCATTGAGGAAAGCGATGTGGTGCTTCTGATGATCGATGCTCAGTCGGGCATGGAGTCACAAGACCTGAACATTCTGCACCTGGCTGAAAAAAATCGTAAAGGGGTTGTTATTGTGGTCAATAAATGGGACTTGATCGATAAGGGAAACAACACCCATCTTGAGTTTGAAAAAAGCATCCGTGAAAAAACGGCACCCTTCACTGACATACCCATTGTATTTACTTCAGTGCCTGCCAAACAGCGTATTTTCAAGGCTCTTGAGGTTGCCCACGAAGTGTTCAAGAACAAGAAAAAGCAAATTTCCACCTCGGAACTGAACGAAACCCTGCTTCCCATCATACAGGCTTCACCCCCACCCGCAACTCCACGCGGCCATTATGTGAAAATCAAGTATGTTACCCAGCTGAAAACAAGTTCACCGCAGTTTGCGTTTTTCTGTAACTATCCCAAAGACGTTAAAGAAAATTATAAACGCTTCTTAGAGAACAAGATCAGGGAATTGTATGATTTCCGCGGTGTTCCTGTGCAGTTGTACTTCAGGCAAAAATGAACGAAGACGTAAGGATTGATAAGTGGATGTGGGCTGCACGCCTGTTCAAAACGCGTACCCTTGCCGGTGAAGCGTGCCGTGCCGGTAAAATCAAGATTGACGGACAGGCAGTGAAGCCATCACGCGAACTCAAAACCGGGGACATACTGGATATCAGACTGCCGCACATCAACAAAACCGTTGAGGTGAAGCAGCTGCTCAGAAACAGGGTATCGGCAAAGCAAGTCCCGGAAGTTTACACAGACCTTACACCTCAGGAAGAATACGAAAGGGTGCAGCTGATGCGCGAATTTAACTACGAAAGACGCGAAAGGGGCATCGGAAGGCCAACCAAAAAGGAACGAAGGCTGATTGACAAGCTCAAAGATGATAAACCTAAAGATTGACAAAATGAACCGCTTTCGAACCAACCGAATTATTCAATTACTGTTTCTTTTTGTCACTCTGGCCTTGGGTATGTCGTCATGCCAGCCCCGTACGGGACGGCTGCTGACTCCGGCGACAGGATGGACAATCGGATTTTACAATGTTGAAAATCTGTTCGATACCATTGACACACCAGACAAAAACGATGCCGACTTCCTTCCCAATGCCGAAGTTGCCTGGAATACGGAGCGGTACAATCACAAATTGAATCAGATAGCAAAAGTAATTGCCGCGATGGATACTCTCAGTTTTCCGCATGTGCTCGGTTTGTGCGAAGTCGAAAACATTGAAGTGCTCCGTGACCTTGTTGCCAATTCCCGCATCAGAAAAGCAAAATATGAAGTGATTCATGCTGAAGGCAGCGACAACAGAGGCATCGAAACAGCCATCCTGTTCAGACCCGATTATTTCAGGCCTGTGTATCACCGACCCGTGCAGGTGATCAGGGATAACGGGCGAAAAGTAACTTACAGGCACATCATGTATGTCAAAGGTATCGTATCGACCCGCGACACCTTGCACATCTTTGTAAACCACTGGACATCGAGGTTTGGTGGCAGGGAAAATACACAGGATGCCCGAAATTTCAATGGTAATGCCTTGAAAATCATAACAGATTCCATACTCAGTGTCCAACCCGATGCCGGTATTGTTATTGTTGGCGATTTTAACGACAATCCTGAAGATGAAAGTCTGTTTCTGCATCTTGGCGCACTAAACCCTGACACAACACCTACAGGAGCAGCCAAACTGTACAATCTCTCCTTTGCCCCCCGCAGCCGTGGCGAAGGTACGTTGTATTATCGGGGCTGGGACATGTTTGATCAGGTGATTGTTTCCTCTTCGTTGTTAAACCCCAAACGAAAAAGTCTGAAAGCCCAAGAAATGGAAATTGTGAAAAAACATTGGATGCTGTTTCAGGGATCTGGTGGTGTTGCCCTTCCCGACCGCACCATGTCCGGCGGAAGGTATTTCGGCGGGTTCAGCGACCACCTGCCTGTACTGGTCAGGCTCAGGCAGCAACAGTAATCAGTGAACCCTCTTGCTAAGGGACAGAAAGATTTACTCAGGCTGCAGGGTGAAATCGACAGTAGAAATCAGCATACCTGTTTCGTCCCACGACTGCCAGACCCCTGTTTTCCGTCCGTTTTCGTAGTCTCCTTCTAGCTGTTTCAGGCCACTGGGATGGTAAACTATCCCTTTGCCGTGTCGCTGTCCGTGCTCGAAATATCCCTCGCTCCACAGCACGCCCTCAGCATACCACGATCGCCAATAACCATGTCGTTTGCCATTGACCAAGGGGCCTTCCATATGCAATGCGCCATTCTCATAAAAATGCACCTCAATAACATGGGCTTCCGCCTTTTTTTTGGTAAAAGTCCGGTGAACAGTTTTCGGGTTTCCGTTTTCAAATTGTGCCACAACAACTTCGGTGAATTGGCTGTTGCCACAGGAAACCACAGCCAGCACGGAAAGAAGAACAACTAATTGAATTGTTTTGATCATTATTGTCACTATCTATCGGTCGAATTTCAATCGCTCGCCCCGGACAGTTTCATCAAAAACCCCCCGGTCATAGGCCAGATTACCATTTATAAAGGTGTGTGTGACAGCTCCATGAAGTATTTCTCCCTCCAGTGGAGACCAACCACACTTATATAATACATCTTCACGACGCACCTTCCATTCCTGAGAGGGATCGATAAGAACCAGATCGGCATGATATCCCGGACGGATGAAGCCGCGTTTGCTGACATTGAAACATATAGCCGGGTTATGGCACATTTTGTCAACCAGCATTTCGAGGCTGAGTTTGCCCCCATGTGCCAGACTCAGCATGGCCGGCAGCAGGTGTTGAACCATCGGGCCTCCTGAGGGCGACAGGAAGTAAGGTCTCATCTTCTCCTCAAGGGTATGGGGAGCGTGATCAGTGGCCACCACATCAATGCGTCCGTCGAGAAGTGCTTCCATGATTGCTTCGCGGTCTAAGACCGACTTCACCGAAGGGTTCCACTTGATGAAATTCCCTTTACGCTTGTAATCCTCATCTGAGAACCAGAGATGGTGCAGACAAACTTCGGCGGTGATGCGTTTTTCGCTCAAAGGCAAAGCATTTGAAAACAACGACATTTCTTTTGCAGACGAAAGGTGCAGCACATGGAGCCGCGTATTGTGTTTTGCAGCCAATTCAACAGCCTGTGATGAAGAGCGGTAGCAGGCTTCAGCATCGCGCACCAGGGGATGTATATGCGGAGGAGCATCGTCGCCATAAAGTTTGCGGTAATGAAGTGTCATTTCATGTACACGGGGTTCATACTCACAATGTACGGTTATCAGACAGGGGGCATCCCTGAAAATACCTTCCAGAACCTCCTGATTATCCACAAGCATATTTCCGGTGCTCGAACCCATGAATATTTTGATGCCGCAAACATTTATCGGGTCGGTTTTTACTATTTCGCTGATGTTCTGGTTCGAAGCCCCCATGTAAAACGAATAGTTGGCCATTGAGACTTCCGCTGCCCGGCTGTATTTTTCTTCCAGAAGGTCGCGCGTCAGTGTGTTGGGAATGGTGTTGGGCATTTCCATGAAGGAGGTTATTCCTCCGGCAACAGCTGCCCTGCTTTCGGTACTAATTTCAGCCTTATAAGTGAGTCCCGGTTCACGAAAATGCACCTGATCATCGATGATTCCAGGCATAAGCACCAGACCGGTTGCATCAATAATTTCCAGACCGGCTGTATCCCGTTTTGAGTCATAATGCACATCCCTGTGCACAGCTTCAATCAACCCTTTACGAACTATGACATCGGCCTTGAAGCGGCTACCTTCATTGACAACTGTTGCATTCCGGATCAGATAGTCGGGCATGATGTTCTGCTATTTATTTGATGAAACCGGTTTGATGCGGCCGGTAAGTCCTCTTAGTCGCAATGACATAACGCCAAAAATGGCTTCTCTGAAGATCTTTTTGTTCATTTTTGATTCGCCTTCGGTGCGGTCGGTGAAAATGATCGGTACTTCCACAACTTTGAAGCCCAGTTTCACGGCAGTGTATTTCATTTCGATCTGGAAGGCATAACCTACAAAACGGATGTGGTCGAGATCTATGGTTTGCAGCACCTTACGGTTCCAGCAGACAAATCCGGCTGTGGTGTCGCGGATTTTGAGGCGGGTAATAAAGCGCACATAAGCAGAGGCATAATAAGACATCAGCACACGGCTCATGGGCCAGTTTACGACATTTACGCCTGTGATGTACCGTGAGCCCACACTCACATCTGCACCTTCGGTGGCACAGGCATTGTAAAGCCTGATCAGATCGGCCGGATTGTGCGAGAAGTCGGCATCCATCTCAATCATATAATCGTAGCCTTTAGCAATGCCCCACCTGAAACCGTGAATATAGGCAGTTCCCAGGCCCAGCTTACCTTTACGTTCTTCGATAAACAGCATCCCGGAGAACTCCGGCATCAGTTTTTTGACGATGGCTGCCGTTCCATCAGGACTGTTGTCTTCCACGATCAGGATATGAAATCCCTGATTGAGGCCAAAAACGGCTCTGATGATGTTCTCAATATTTTCCTTTTCGTTGTAGGTTGGGATAATTACAAGCCTGTCAGACATAATCGAGGGGGTTAATACATGATGCGGTTTGCTTCCGTTGCCAGAAGTTTTTGACAAAATTCGGAAAAACCATTGCACAAAACAAATAATTCCGGCCGAGGCCGGAATTATCTGAAATTATTTCTTGTTGAGATGAAAGTCTATTTAACCTCAACTTTACTGATTTCCCAGGTAGAAGAAACACTGGTCGTAGAACGGTATTTAAAGGCAACATAAACAGCAGACTGTCCATTATAGGCCGAAATGTCAATCGGGCCCGAGTTCACGAAAGTCCAGTTGTTTCCGGCAGGTCTGTTTGGAACAGTCAGTTCTGTCCATGTACCCTGTTCGGCCGGGCTGCTGGTACCGTCATAGTCTGAAGAGATCATCACCTGTAGTAAATCCCACTGATTGCTTACAAAGTTTGCAGCCTGTCTGATCTCGAGCACCGAACCTGTGTGTCCGCTCAGGTTGATGGCCGGTGAAACAAGCCAATCCTCATTGGCATTATTGGTACTGTTGGCATAACCACTCATCTTTGCACATCCTCCGTCGAAATCAGCCCATTCCCAGATCTGAGGACCAACAACCGTGAAATGTGAGAAACTGCCGAGGGTGGTGGTGAATTCTTCGGTGAAGATGGCATCGCCGCCGCCACCACCGCCACCGCCGCCTTCGAGCACGAAGTCGGAAGCTGTTCCAGGGCAGTCACGTAGTCCGGGTTGACCAAAATAAGTGCGTAAAGTTCCGGTTACATTCAGCCACTTTTTATGGTTGCCGGGGGTGTCGAGCAGGTTGACCTGTGTGCGAAGTTCTGTTCCTGCGGGCAGGTTCACGATGACACATTTGGTGTAGTCGGTTTCATTGATGTTATCGGCCAGCAGCACATTGGTTGCCAACTGAAAAGGAGGATTAAAGAGAATGTCATCACCCGAGGTTACCTGTGTTACTCCTTCTCTGACAGATCCAACGATATAACCTTTGATCCAGCCTGTGACATACGGTGTTGCGTTGTTGTTCTCGATGGCCTGAGCTATAGTGTAGGGATCTTCCTGAGTACCACCTCCGGTGCCGCCGCCACCGCCACCGCCACCGGCTTCGGTGCCGATGTACACATCATCCACCCTGTACGATGTTGATTCGGTGTCGCTTCCTCTGTATTTGAAGGCAATAAACACATAATCATTTCCGATGAAGGGTGATAAGTCATAATCACCCGATTCGATAAAGGTATGGTCAGCATCTGCCTGACCGGCAACGGTAACATTGAGCTGTGTCCAGGAGGCTCCTGCTATGTTTGTTCCATCGAAATCTGTTGAGGCCCAAACAGTAAGGCCGGTATTATCGTTGTGGGCATAGAATGCTTTTGCGGTGTTAAACCTCAGGTATTTCTTCTGGTCCATGATCACAGGAGGAGTAATCATCCAGCTAACCATGCTGGTGAGGCCTGAGTTGTAGGCTGTTGCCTGTGCATAACCATTGCCGGAGAAAACCTTTCCCTGCCATTTGCGGGTTCCGGCTTCGGCAATGTTGGTCCAGCCGGTGAAAGCAATGTCCTGATCGGCAGTAACCGAATTAAAGTTTTCATTTACTTCTGCAACAGGAATCACTTCACCGCCACCGCCACCGCCACCACCGCAGCGATCGCCGGTCATATCAACTTCCGACACCGTCCTGATATAAAGCTGATAAGTTGTGTTGAAAATACCCACCACAGCGATCAGGTTTCCTTTACCTTCAGGAAGGGCCTTTGTGGCAAAGTTGGCATAGTTACTTGTTCTGATGATCATAGTATTACCGTTGCAATCTTCGATGAAACGGTTACCATAACCATTGGCATCGGCATAGTTCTTCCCGAGGTCGCCTGAGATGAACTGCACATTTTCGAGTTTGATCAGTTTGGCCTGATACCCTCCGGCCATTATCTGAGGAATTGTAACCACTTCAGGCTCTGGGTATTTCTTATTTGCAAGAATCACAATGTTGCTGTCGGCATTTAAATTGTCAATCTGATAGAGTTTGTTGTAGTCGTTCAGAATGGCTTTCCTTAGGTACACCTGTACCGAGTCTCCGGTGCGGAGACCGCTTTCACCCGTAAAACGCAGGTTGATGGCACCTGTGTTATCCTCAACAAAAACACTTTTGTAAATGTTACCTGATGTTTCGTCCATGTTTACTACTGCATACAACGTAGCATCGTAATCAAAAACAATTGGTTTTTCGTTCGCGCTTGCATTGTCATACATGGAAATCAGTTCGGCAATGGTCTTGACTTCTCCTACCGGAAGGTTTCCGATCGGTGGCTTGTCGAATTCCTTCTTTACACAGCCACCCAAAAAGATGGAAAATAGAAGAATCATCAATGTCCATCTATTATTTAAACTTTTT
Source organism: Bacteroidales bacterium (assembly GCA_024710405.1). Classification (GTDB taxonomy): domain Bacteria; phylum Bacteroidota; class Bacteroidia; order Bacteroidales; family F082; genus UBA6192. Next base: position 23,526 of record JANJUV010000016.1, on the reverse strand, counting down.
AACTTATTCATAATCATTTAGGTTGTTAAGTATTTATGCTATTTCGTGTTGTATTTTTTTTATCTTCTGATGGTCAGGTTTACAAAATATGTGGTGCCATACATATAAGAATACTTGGCGGGGAAACGATCAGGATTATTCAGGTCGGTGCGCAATTGTTCAAAACCCCACATGATAATATCCTTTGAGTTCAACATATTGTTTACGCTAACGGTTAGGCCGATATAATATTCCTGTACCCTCCATGATTTACCCCCAAAGAAATCCAGTGTAAATGCAGGATCAAGTTTTTTCTGTGTCAGGAGTTTGTCTATCCTGAAATCGCCTTCCCAATAATTGCCCATTGATTCGGCAGTGTAATTATCGGCATTGGGTTCAAGATAGTTGTTGTCGTAATAATTACCGCTGATACCGGCAAACCAGAACCTGGAGGAATTGTACTTTATCCCGGCTGACAAAGCTGTTTGCGGAGTTCCGCCCACATAATAGTTCTTCAGGTAAACGGTGCGGTTTTCAGCAATCAGCGATGCATCATTGTCGCGTGCTATGGTCACCTGAGGTCTTGAGGTGTAAATATATTCACCGTGTGCGGCCACACCGGTAAGTGTAATTGACGGACTTATATTGGCTTCAATACCAATTTCAAGTCCCTGATGTTGTTTGTCGATTCCGGACATAACATAATTGACAAAGGTCTTCAGGTCTTCATGGTAATAGCTTCTAACCCACAGTTCGTCAGCAAATCTGGAATAATAAGCCGTCGCACGGGCCTTAAATTTTGGGGCTCTGATCACATAACTGATGTCGCCTGACATCATTTCTTCACTTTTCAGGTTTCCAACGGTAAAATCGCGTGTACGGGCCGAAATATAGGCATCCTGAAAGAATGGGGCCCGTGTGAGCACTGCTCCGTTGGCAACGATGTAATTTCGCCCGTCAATCTTGTATGCAGCACCCGCTTTTACAGCATAGTCAAAAAAGTTATTCTTTTCTGAATCGCCAAACGAGTTATCAGGGAATCTTCCGTTTTGCATGTGGCCGGTGCGCCAGAATACTGTGTTGGTAAGTTCGACCCCAGCAAAGAAATCGAAGCGGCTGAGTTTCCATTCGGCCTGTCCCCACAACTTCGAGCGGTTTACATTGGCTGTATAGTCGTAACCAAACTTGTCGCCAACTTTAACAACACGATTCGGGAATCTGAGGTCGTTTTGTGATTCATCGGTCGAACTAAAAGGTTCTTCATCAGCATACTTATCCACATCAACCCAGAAATCGCCTCCCAACAGGTCGTCAATCATTTTGTAGTTTCTTCCTTTAGAGACCGTTACATTTACTCCGCCGGCAAGAATGGTTTGCGCGTTAAGCTGATGTTTCAGAGTGGTATTGAAACCCCATTGGTTTTTGTCCTGTCTGCGGTCTTCAACAATATATTTTGACCTGTAACCTGTTACCGTGTTCCCGTCTATACCGTTCACATTTTCTATCGTTGCCAGACGTTTGCTGTTGGCAAAGTAAAAATTGTCCCATTGAATTTGTCTGTATGACTCGTTATTCTTCCATTGATAGAGCACCTCCTCATACTTTTCGAGGTCATCAATCAGCAACCAATAGCTGGGCAGGTTGCGGTAATAATCGGGTCGGGGGTCATTGGCTTCTCCCCATTCAAGCGATGTATTACTGCCTTTTCCGAACCAGTGATAAACAGATGAGTGTACACTTGTGCGTTTGTTCATATCCCAGTAATGAGCCAGTTGGATGAATGGCTGATGGTAGCTGCTGATGCGTGCATTACGGATTTCTCCGTTCTGGTAGCCCCAGTTGGCATTGTAATAGTTACTTCCGCTCAGGTCGTAGGCTTCCTGTGTCGAAACAGAAGACCGTGCTCTTTCGTTGGGTGCCCCGAAGGCAACCAGTCCGAAGCTGTGTTTATCGTTAAGTTTTTTCTCCAGAGAGAGAAAATAGCTGTAGGCATCATAGTAGGTACCTTCCACATAGCTCTCCAAAGCCCACCGCTTTGAACCCGAAACCACAGCTGCCCATCCGTTGTCCATCATGCCAGTGGCGTGGTAGGCCATAATGCGGTTGTTGTAGCTTCTGTTGGAGGCTGAATAGCTAACGTTGGTGCTTTTGCGGTAGGTTCCTGCACGTGCAATGATATTGGAAATGCCACCGATTCCGCCAAAACCGTAATCGGTAAATCCGATGCCGTTACCCACTTCAATGTTTCTGGTAGCATCATTCAGACCACCCCAGGTGGACCAAAAAGCCCTGCCGTTTTCGGGGTCGTTCATCATGATACCATTAAACATTACGGCTGTATGATCCGAGTCATAACCTCTGATACGGAATCTGACAGAACCGAAAGTGTAGCCCGCTGTGGAGACAAAAATATCTCTTGAAGATTGCAGCAGGCCTGATATATCCTGAGATTCCGCCTTGCCGTCGAAATCGGCTTCAGTCATCACAAAAGTGGGTAGTTTGATGTCAGATACATCCATCGTAGTGGTATCTGTTTGTGCGCTTACCACAGCGTAAAGCAGCATTGACATTAGCAACAAGGTAGTTTTTCTCATGTGGTAAATATCTTAATGTATCTTTCAGAATTTTAGGCTGCAAAATTAACAGAAAAGTTTCACCCCTGAGCAGGTTCAAAAACGTTTAAGTCCTATTTTTGCAATAATTTATTGTTACTGAAGCTGCCGTGATATACTTTTCAAATCCAGTTATTTGTTCAGTTAAAACTATGACAAAACATAATACAATTTTTGCAGTTCTGATTGCTTCGCTGTGGTTGATTACTTCAGAAAAGGCAAGCGCACAATCGGCGGGAAATGCCTTCAGGGTTGGCTGCATTGCATTTTACAATGTTGAAAACCTCTTCGACACCATCAACGACCCCAATGTGAATGACGAAGAATACACTCCCGAAGGCACTGTAAGGTGGGATTCTGAGAAGTATTTTCACAAGCTTAAGAACCTGTCAGAAGCCATCGCCGGAATTGGCCTGGAATTTACACCCGACGGAGCAGCCATTCTCGGGATATCGGAAATTGAGAACGAGGTGGTGCTGCGCGATCTTGCTGCCCAGGCTGCAATTGCACATAGAAACTACAAGGTGATCCACTACCATTCGCCCGACCGCCGCGGCGTAGATGTTGCACTTATGTATCAGCCAAAATACTTCAAGCCGACCTATTCCAAATCATACAGGCTAACCGTTGAAGGGCAACCTGATTTTCTTACACGTGACCAGCTGGTAGTATCCGGGCTGTTTGATGGCGAAGAACTGCACATCATAGTCAATCACTGGCCATCGCGACGCGGGGGAGAGAAAAGATCCATGCCGCTACGCATGGCCGCTGCAAAACTAAACCGACACATTGTTGATTCTTTGCAGGCGATTAATCCTGATGCCAAGGTGGTTCTGATGGGTGACCTGAACGATAACCCGACCAACAAAAGCATTACAGAAGGTCTGAAGGCAAAAGGTTCTCAGAATTTATTAAAGCCGGGTGAACTGTATAATCCCATGCTTGCCCTCTATAAAAAAGGGATAGGATCCAATGCCTGGCAAGACACCTGGAGCCTGTTTGATCAGGTTATTGTGAGTCAGGGATTGCTGGGTACAGATATGTCGTCATACAGGTTCAAAGCAGCCAGAGTGCACAACAAGACGGAGCTTACTCAGAAAAGCGGTCGTTTTAAAGGCTATCCGAACCGGACTTATGTAGGAGGCAGCTATCTCGGCGGATATAGCGACCATTTCCCGGCATACATCATTATTGCCAAAGAGGTGAAACAGTAAACCCACAGTCTGTTTCAAAGGATGTAATCGGTGGGTTCTTAAACGAGTCGGGTACAGCTACTCAACTATTCCAATCTGTCTGACATCAAATGTGTTGTCGATAGCCAAAGGCTTATCGAAACTGTTTGCGATTCGCTCCCACGGAACCAGCTTGAAGTTTTGTGTGGTATCTTCTCCGTTTATTCTATTGTAACCATCCTGAGCGATAAAAAATCCGTTGGGAAAATTATTGTTCAGAGCAAAATTGATCACATCAATGCCATCGGTCTCCTCAACGGCATCTGTGATGGAACCATCAGTAATCCTGAAACAACCCAGAAACCTGTTGCGTCCTCCTCTTTCGAATACTGCATAGGCGTTATCGCCCTGAACCGAAGCCAGCAGATACCCGCCGCCATTTGCGGTGTAATAAATTGTCAGCCCTTCAACATCCGGAATCATAAAAGGTTCGGTCGTATCTGCCACAAGTTTCCGGTTATCGCCTTTTTCGGGATCAGCATAGTATTTCCAAATACCAACGGTTTCTTCGCCTATGTACAGGTAGCCCAGTTCATCATCGGCAACACATCCTTCAGTCTGGCTGCCTACCAATAGTGATCTGACCAGGCGCGCATCGATCGTGGAGTTTTCGGTGGCAAACAATTCCCATTGCTCCAACTCCCCTTCCTTGCCATTGATAAACGCGAAAAACTTCCCTGTAGTCGCATTTTTGTACAGGCAGAATCCATAGACTTCTTCGAGACCCGAACGAATGGTACGCGCCGCAATATCATAAATCCTCATCGAGTCGGGATCAACCGCATAGATCGAAATAGCGTTGAATGATCGGTTGCTTGCGGCAACAATATCCACCTTTTTTCCGTTCAGGTCGAAACCGTAGCGGACATCCACGTTGTTGACCCTTCCTGACTGAACAAATTGAATTTCCCTGCCATTGAGGTCGTATACAACCAGCCCGGCCTTTTTATTGGTGCCGATCACAAGGCTTTTAGCCGGATCAACAGGATGGATCCACACCGCCGGATCATCGGCCGAATCACCTTGCGTGTCCATTGGATCAGTCTGAATGGTGGCTTCAACGACCTGACAGGGAAAAATCTCGGAACTCAGCCCTACCGGATGACGGTGGCAAGCCATATTAATCATCAGAAAAACTGATGCAATAAGGAAAATTCTATTCATTTGGTTTTGTGTTGGTCTGATCTGATTTGCAGTTGAATCATTGGCAAAGTTAATTTGAACCGCTGAATATCAAACATATGCAAAATTTGATTATAAACACACAAAATAACACAAAAACAACTTCAGTAATATTTCTTTCATTTTAAGTATTTGTTAATAATTACTGGATTAAGGAATATCTGATTTGACACATCCGTGAAATCCCTCCTAGCTTCGTGCTGATTTACCTATCTTTGCATCATGGAAACACAACGTCAGCAAAAAATCGGAAGGTTGCTTCAACGCGACCTGAGCGAGTTGTTTCAGATAGAACTAAAAACGATTGCTCCGCGCACTCTGGTAACAGTAACTAAAGTATATATCAGTCCCGACCTGTCCTCAGCCAAGGTATTTCTGAGTCTCTTCGGGCCAAAAGATAAAAATGGTCTGCTCGAAAACTTCAGGCAACATTCCAGAGAGATCAGGTTGCTGCTGGGCAAACGCGTCAGACACCAGCTCCGCATTATCCCCGAGCTGTTTTTTTACCTTGACGATTCGCTGGATTACATCGAACGGATCGACGACCTCCTTCATGAATAGACAATCCGTACAACCTTAATAAACTACCACACATGCAATATGATCCGATCAAGCGCAGCCTGGGCAAAGTATTCAATAAAAGCCCGCTGAGCCGGAAACTTTTTTATCATCTGCTCGATATTTTATTGCTCAGGGCATGGCACATCAAAAAAGCACTCCGCGAATACACAATCGGCCAGAAGGCAGATGTTCATGTGCTGGATGCAGGCTCAGGATTTGGACAATATGTTTTTTTTCTGGGACGAAAAAACCCTCAATGGCACATTCTGGGTCTCGATGTTAAAGAAGAACAGATTGAAGACTGCAACAATTTTTTCTCGTCAATCGGGCATAAAAACGCCCGCTTTCAGGTTGCCGACCTGACCAGAATCGACTTCGACCATTCATTTGATCTGGTGTTGTGTGTGGATGTTATGGAACACATCGAGGAGGATGTACTTGTGCTGAAAAACTACCACCAGGCACTCAAAAATGGCGGCATGTTGCTCATTTCAACCCCGTCGGATCAGGGAGGGTCGGATGTGCATCATGAACATCACGACCACACAGGTGCAAAAGGCTTTATCGATGAACATGTGCGTGATGGCTACGGAATAGACGAACTCGACCGCAAACTCAGAGCTGCCGGATTCTCCGATACAGATATTCGTTATCAATACGGAGTTCCGGGAAAGATTTCATGGAAACTATCCATGAAATTTCCCATCCTCATGCTGAATACCACAAAAGTTTTCTTTGTTTTGTTACCTTTCTATTATTTACTTGTCTTTCCATTTTGCCTGCTGCTTAATTATCTTGATGTGCGGATGACTCACCCAACCGGTACAGGATTGATAGCTAAGGCATGGAAATAAGTATTTAAGGTACAAATCTTTGACGTAAATGGAAACAATCAGACCGAAACATTGCATCATCGGTGCAGGTGGTTCTATTGGCAGTTTGCTGTCCGGACAACTGCATGAAAAAGGCATTCAACCCGTGCTGGCCGGGCGTAACCCGCTACAGGTGAACCCATCTGATATCATCTGCCGCGCAGATGCACGAAATACCAAAGAAATTACTGAGGCCATCAAAGGAACCGAAGTGGCCTATCTGATGCTGGGGTTGCCATACAACACCGATATCTGGAAGCGCGACTGGCCGTTGATTATGAGCAATGTGATCAATGCCTGCCGGGAGAACAACACAAAGCTGGTTTTTTTCGACAATGTGTATATGTATGGAAAGGTAAACGGATGGATGACAGAAGAAACCCCCTTCAACCCATGCAGCCGTAAAGGTGAAGTCAGGGCCATCATTGCTTCACAACTGCTTGCTGAAATGGAAGCAGGCAACATCACCGCCCTTATTGCCCGATCGGCGGATTTTTATGGTGCCAACGCAATGAACACTTTTGTTGTCCCAATGGCTTTTCAGAAACTGAAACAGGGCAAAAAAGCCAGTTGGCCGGGCAAGGACAATGCGAAACATTCCATGACCTATACCCCGGATGCCGCAAAAGCTGTGGCTCTGCTCGGGACAACTGAGCCTGCCTTTGGACAAACCTGGCACCTTCCCACCCACCACGATGCCCTCACAGGCAAAGAGTTTATTCAGGAAATAGCTGCAAACTATGGAGTGAAAGCCTCCTGGCAGAAACTACCAACCCTGATGATGAGGCTAGCCGGACTTTTTAACCCACTGGCGAAAGAATCTGTCGAAATGATGTATCAATACGAATACGAATATCTGTTCAGCAGCAAAAAATTCCAGGACCATTTTTTCAAACCGTTGGATTACAAGGAAGGCATCAGGGAAACAGCAGTGGGTCTATAACTTAATTATGCGGTAGCTGATTACGCAGTAGTGTTAGAAGCAAGTGCCTGCTGCACCAAAAACTTTACCTTTGCGGGATAAACTCCTGGTGCCGGTGAACCTGCCTTTTTTTATTGCAAAGCGATATCTGATTGCCCGCAAAAGCCATAATCTGATCAATATCATCACCCTTATTTCTGTCGTGGGTGTTGGGGTTGGTGCGTTTGCGCTGATTGTTGTGCTGTCGGTGTTCAACGGGTTCGAAAAGGTAATCAGCAGTCTGGTCAATAGTGTGAGTCCGCACCTGCTGATTGAACCACAAACAGGCAAAACCATCGACACACGAACATTTCCGGCAGAAAAGCTGAAACAGATCAACGGTGTGCTTGCCGTTTCTGCCATCAGTGAAGAGGATGCGCTGATACGTCACAACGAAAAGCAACACATAGGACGAGTCAAAGGCGTTGAGGACATTTATACCTCACTTGGGCATTTTGACCCGCTGATGACAGAGGGCATTTTTTCGCTCGGCCACGACGACACTCCCTTCGCAGTTGCAGGTTCGGGTGTGGGCTGGTTTCTCGGCCTGAACGTGAGTAATCCGGCCTCCGTCATCACTCTCTTCGTGCCCAAACGCGGAAAAGCATCGGTGATGTCGTTCGAACAATCGTTCAACAGCCTGAGCATTCAGCCCATTGGTATTTTTTCATCACAACAGGATTATGATGCACGATATGTTCTTGTCCCGCTTGGATTTGCCAATGAACTGCTGGGATACACGGATGAAGTTACGGCTTATGAAGTATTTCTGCATAAAGCGGTTGACGAAAAACGAATAAAAAAACAAATCAGCAGAACACTGGGCAATGAGTTCAGGGTTAGGGACCGCTACGAACAGCAGGAAACACTATACCGTATCATGCGATCAGAGAAGTGGGCCATTTTCATCATACTTACTTTCATATTGATTATGGCTACTTTCAATATCATTGGTTCGCTCACGATGATCATTGTTGACAAACGTAAAGATATTTCCGTTTTGGGCAGTCTTGGTGCCGGAAAGAAACTCATTAACAAGCTTTTTCTGACCGAAGGAATGTTGATTTCTGTTGCAGGCGGAATCACCGGCCTGATAGCCGGCATCGTTCTGGTTCTGCTTCAGCAGCAATTCGGCTTGCTGAAACTGGGTAACGAAGGCGGATCGTTCATTATTGAAGCCTATCCTGTCAGTCTTCAGGCATTGGATATCCTGCTGGTATTTATCACAGTATTGATCATTGGGCTGTTATCTTCGGCCTATACGGTATGGCAATCGCTGAAAAGACTGGGACGTGAAACCATCAGAAAAAGTTAACAAAGACAACACATTTCATTGCAACTTTTGTTGCATTCCGGTTGTCAGTCGTCATAGCGCAATTTATTATTAATATTTGTTTATTACATCGATTAATTCACAACCTTTGCAGCTTGTTGCGTGTATTCCAAACCAATAAAAAACCCAAAAGATGAAACGTTTCTACCTGTGTTTTACCCTTCTGTTTCTTGCATCTGCATTGCTCTCCCCTGCAATGATTTTCGGACAAACAAATTTGTCTGCCGGTGACGGCAGCACAGTGCTTCAATTATTGCAAACAGATGATTCGGGTATCAGGCTTATCAACCGGATCGAAACAATTGCAATTGAAGAGATTGTGTCGGCAGACCGGGAGTTTACGAAACTTAGCATTCCTGGATATGTGAACAACCTTCAGTTTGGCGCACCCGAACTGCCTGTTTTCAGGCGTCTTGTTGAAATTCCTGAAGGTGCAGAGGTTAAAGTTAGCGTTGTAGGTTTCGAACACATTGAATATGACCTGGCTGAATACGGTTACACACAACCATTGTATCCTTCTCAGCCTCCGCGCATTAAGTCGGAAGAGGAACATAGCCTGGTTTTTAACTCCAAAGATTACCACCAAAACAATTTCAACCAGAATGAGCTTGTAACGGTGGATGTATTGGGCAGTATGCGTGGAACAAGGATTGCACGCATAAATATTTCTCCGGTAAGATACAATCCGGCCTTCAACAGAATACAGGTTTTCGGGCAACTCGAATTCACTATTGGATTCAGCTATCCCAATGGGACAAAAAATGAAGTTGACCAAAAGCATCTTCGCTCGCCCTATTTCAGCGGAATAACACGTGGCCTGCTCAACAGGAAAATTACGGACCAACGTGAAAACTTAACAAGCTATCCGGTGAGCTATGTCATAATCAGCGACCGAATGTTTGAAGAGCAGATGCAGGCTTTTATCGAGTGGAAAACACAAAAAGGGTTCAAAGTCATCGAAGCATACACTGACCAACCTGAAGTGGGCAACACAACCACAAGCATCAAAGCCTATCTTCAGGGTTTGTATAATGCCGGTACACCTGAAGATCCTGCACCATCGTTTGTACTTTTTGTGGGCGATGTACAGCAGATTCCTGCATGGAACAACGGCAATGGTGCTACCGACCGAAACTATGTTGAATACACAGGAGATTTGTTTCCTGAGATCTTTTACGGTCGTTTTTCGGCACAAACCACAGCACAGCTGCAACCTATGATCGACAAAACACTCCAATATGAACAATATACTATGCCGGATCCGGATTATCTCAACGAAGTGGTTATTGTGGCCGGAATGGATGGTTCGCACGGCTACAACTGGGGCAATGGTCAGGTTAACTACGGAACCATAAACTATTTCAACGCCGATCACGGTATTTTGGCTCATACCTACCTTTATCCCGAATCGGGCAGCCAATCGGCACAGATCAGGCAAAATGTGAGCGACGGGGTTACGTTTTCCAACTACACAGCCCATTGCAGTCCCGATGGCTGGGGCGACCCGTCGTTTTCCATTAGTCATATACCGGCCTTGCAAAACCAGGATAAATACGGTTTTATGCTGAGTAATTGCTGCTCATCGGCCGAGTATCAGTTGTCCGAATGTTTTGCCGAAGCCATCGTCAGGGCAGCAGGCAAAGGCGCTGTGGGTCATGCCGGCGGTTCGAACAGCACCTATTGGGACGAAGACTACTATTTTGCTGTTGGTGTTGGCGCAATCACTGAAACACCTCCTGCCTACGAAGAAACCAGCCTTGGTGCTTTCGACCGGATGTTCCACACCCATGGCGAAGCCTTTCCTGAGTGGTACACCACACAGGATCAGGTGATATTTGCCGGAAACCTGGCAGTAACAGAAGGCTCACCCGGAATGGCTCAATATTACTGGGATATATACAACCTCATCGGAGATCCTTCGCTGATGGTATATTTTTCCGAACCTCCGGTTATGACAGTCACTCATACACCATTTCTCCCAGTTGGTTCCACCTCCATAACCGTTGAAGCCGTTCCATATGCTTATGTAGGTTTCACACTGAACGGTGTATTATACGGAGCCGGACTTGCCGATGAAACCGGGCTGGCAGTTGTTGAACTGGATGCGCTTTCCACCCCCGGCATGGGTAGTCTTACGGTGACGGCGCAAAATTATCAGCCCTATGTCGGACAGGTCATAGTGAATGCTCCCGATGGACCATATGTTATTTATCATACACATGTTATTCAGGATGAGGACGGGAACGGACAGGCTGATTTTGGCGAACATATTGCCCTTGACATGACCATGGAAAATGTAGGCAACGGGCTGGCTGAAGATGTTACGGTGACGCTAAATACAGAGAGCGAATTTGTCACGGTTACGGAAAACATGGCCGGTTTCGGTGATATTGAAGGCAATCAGACAGCCTTCGTTGCCGGTGCTTTTTCACTCAACCTGCACAACAATGTGCCCGATAAGCAAAACATCTCCTTCAACCTGATTGCCGAAAGTGAAGGCAGAGAAATATGGAACAGCAGTTTCAGCATACAGGCACATGCTCCGGTTCTCCATGTCAACGAAGTTGCTGTGAATGATGCCGGCGGGAACGGACGCCTGGAACCCGGTGAAACAGGCAGCCTTGTTCTGATGTTGAAAAATACGGGAAGTGCCGACCTGCAGAACAGCCTGTCGCAACTCAGTTGCAGCAATCCGGGCGTTTCGGTGAACACTGAACCGATCGCCATGGAACTTATACAGTCCGGACAAACCATTGAACTCACTTATCAGGTCAGTGTTTCTCCCGATACCGAAGATGGGTCAACCGTGATTTTCAGCCTTGAAACCATCGGCAATAACGAATTTTCTTCATCATCCGACTTTTCCTTGACGATAGGCCAGATTCCGGTGCTTCTGCTCGATCTGGCAGGCAGTCCCTCGGCCTCCGCCATGCAAAGTTGTTTCAACACACTCAATGTAGGTGCCGAGATGATCAACGGCATGCCCGCCGACCTTTCGTTGTATAAAAGTATTTTTGTCTGTCTTGGAATTTATCCCCAAAACCATGTGCTAAGCAGCAGTGCTGGTCAGCAACTGGCTGATTACCTCGATCAGGGCGGCAAACTTTATATGGAAGGTGGCGACACATGGGCCTACGACAACGCCACACCAGTGCACAGCTATTTCCATATTGACGGTCTTGAGGACGGAAGCGGAGATCTCGGCACAATCATTGGAATGGAAGGCTCGCTAGGACAGGACCTTCAGTTTGAATATGATGGCACCAACAGCTACATCGACCGCATAGAACCCGGTGAAGGTGCAGTGGCCATGTTCAGCAATGCTGCTCCGGACTATGATGTTGCCGTCTCTTACGAAAACGCTGTTTATAAAACCATTGGCACATCATTTGAATTTTCAGGCCTGAAAGACAACGGCAGCAACACCAAAGACTATCTGATGTCGCGCATACTCTCCTGGTTCGAGGTGCCTTATTTCTGGACTTCAGTCAACAAAATTGCTACTGAATCAATGGAAATCAGTCTCTATCCAAACCCTGCCGGTGAGGCAACATTCCTTAGGGTTAGAAATCTGAAAAATATGCAGGTTCAGGTTTCAGTGTATAATCTGTTGGGGCAAAAACTACTCAGTCTCAACGAAAAAGATGCGCTTGAAGATGCAGGGCATATGATGTTCAGACTCGATACGCAACATCTTCCCCAAGGAGTTTGCGTGGTAGTGACCGAGTCGGAAGGACACAGGCAATCTACCCGTTTGGTGATTAAGCGTTAGTATCACAAAAAGTGTTTAATTTGTATTATGAAATCTTTTCAATCAACATAAACTTAGTCACAATGAGACGATTATTTTTCATCCTGATTCTTGCGTCTATTTCTGTATCCGGTCTCAAGGCCGACGAATGGAAAAGCCTTGGAAGCAACGCGCCTGTTGCAGCCAATATCCAACTAATTAACGAAAATAGTGAAGGATTAACGATTTCGTTCAATCTTGGCGGTTTCTGGCTCAAACCTGTTGTTACTCCTACAGGCGAAAGAAGCTACAAAGCAACCGTTGATGGTGCAACCCCAATCCTCGAAGCCGGTGCCCCCGACCTTGGCAAATTAACAGCATCGGTGAACATACCCGACCTCGCTCACATGGATATTCAGATCATCGATGCCGTATATCATGATTTTGAATCAATGAACATTGCACCTTCGAAAGGCAATCTGTACAGAAATATTGACCCAAACACCGTGCCCTTTGTTTATGGCCAGGTTTATCAGCAGGATGAATTCTATCCGACGTCACTGGCCTGGATGCGCGATCCATTCATCATCAGGGAGAAACGCGGCCAGACATTGGTTATCAATCCATTTCAATATAATCCAGCAAGCAAAACGCTGCGGGTGTACTCAAAGATCGTAGTTACGGTGCGTGAAGCATCAGGTCAGGCAACCAATGTGCTTGACCATAAACCGGCAGTACAGCCCAGCGGAAGCGAGTTCGAATATGTTTATTCGCATCATTTTCTGAACTACAGCCCGCAACCCGAACGCTATACACCGCTGAACGACAGAGGCAATATGCTGATTATTTCTTATGGGGCCTTCATGGATGCCATGCAGTCTTTCGTTGATTGGAAAGTACAGTCAGGCATGGAAGTCGAAATGGTTGATGTGGCCACCATTGGCAACAGCGCCGCAATAAAACAATATGTTGCAAATTACTATAACACCAACGGACTCACCTTCCTCTTGCTGGTTGGTGATGCCGCACAGGTTCCGCCGGGATTCCAGAGTGGTGACTCCGACAATGTTTATGCCTATATCGTTGGCAACGACAGCTACCCTGATATTTTTGTCGGACGATTCTCAGCAGCAACACTTAACGATTTGCAAACACAGATTGACCGTACGCTCGACTATGAGATGAATCCCTATACTGCTACGAACTGGTACGACAAAACGATCGGAATTGCCTCACAGGAAGGACCCGGCGATAATAATGAACTTGATTATGAACACATCAGGGTAATCCAGCAGATGCATCTTGACTTCACCTACACCTATGCACACGAGCTCTTTGAAGGAAGCCAGGGAGGCAACGATGCTCCCGGTCATCCTACAGCTAATCAAGTTGCAGCAGCAGTTAATCAGGGTGCTACCGTCATCAACTACACCGGCCACGGAAGCCAGTCATCATGGGGCACTTCCGGATTCAATATTTCAAATGTCAATCAGTTGACCAACACAGGCATGTTACCCTTTATCTGGGCTGTGGCCTGTGTGAATGGTGACTTTGTCAACGGAACCTGCTTTGCCGAAGCATGGCTGAGGGCAACACACAACAACGAGCCTTCGGGTGCTGTTGCCATGATGGCATCGACCATCAACCAAAGCTGGAATCCGCCGATGTCCGGACAGGATGAGATGAACCTGATTCTGACCGAAGCCTATGAAAACAACATACGCCGCACCTTTGGCGGGTTATCCATGAACGGATGCATGAAAATGAATGATGCTTATGGCTCTGGTGGTGACGAAATGACCGATACCTGGGTACTGTTTGGCGACCCATCGCTGATGGTCCGAACAGCCAACCCCGAAACCCTTATCGTTACGCACAATCCCAGCATCTTTATCGGCGTTGGTCAGTTTACTATAAACTGCAGCGAAGAAGGTGCTTTTGCCGCGCTTTCGATGGACGGACAACTGCTTGGTGCTGCCGAAGTGGAAAACGGCGTTGCTGTCATCAATTTCGACCCGGTACAAATCCCCGGAACAGCAACACTCACTGTGACTGCCTTTAACCACCTTCCCTATACCGCCAGCCTTGACGTTATACCCAACGAAGGGCCTTTTGTGGTATGCTCGGGTCTTGGCATGAACGATGAAAACAGCAACGGAAAGGCTGACTATGCCGAGAACATCCTCCTCAGTCTCGATATGTTCAATGTTGGGATGGATGATGCAACTCAGGTGAATGTGGTTATCAGCTCCCAAAGCGAGTATATTACTATCAATGATGCTTCAGAGTTTTACGGCACAATACCGGCCGGAGAAACCATTACTGTGACCGATGGCTTCGACATAACTATGGCTCCTAATGTACCCGACAACACCATCATTGCCTTAAATGTAAGTGCTGAAGACGGCCAAAACCGCACTTTGTGGAATTCCGCTGTTACCTTTACGGCTTATGCGCCCGTTATGGATCTGGGTGAGGTCGTAGTGGATGACGCTGCCGGAAACAACAATGGCAAACTTGATCCGGGCGAAACTGTCACCCTGAATATCGGCATGGCCAATACGGGAGGCTCGGCAGCATACAATGCATTAAGTGTTTTATCGTCTTCAAGTCCATGGATTTCTGTGGAAACGGAATCTGTTTCTACAGAACACATGGCTTCCGGTTCTGATCATACCCTTTCGTTTGTTGTTTCGGCAGATGAGCTTACACCGGAAGGCGATATTACCCAGTTTACAGTGAATCTCGCTGCCGATCATGGCTTCACCGCCGAAGCAGGTTTTACCCTTATCGTTGGGCAAGTGCCCGTGCTGGTGTTGGATATGGCCGACGGAGAATCCGGAACAATGATGAATTTGTGTATCGAAGAACTCAATGTTGGTATGGATATGATGACCTCGATGCCTGAAAACCTCGCGCTCTACCGCTCAGTTTTTGTAAATCTTGGAATTTATCCCGAAAACACGGTCTTGTCGGCCGAATTGGGCCAAAAACTTGCCGATTATCTCGAGCAAGGCGGAAACCTCTATATGGAAGGTGGCGACACCTGGGCCTACGACCAGCAAACCGCTGTGCACAGCTACTTTGGCATCAATGGTCAGGAAGACGGCTCAGGCGATCTGGGTCAGATCAACGGAATTGAGGGTAGTTTTGCAGCCGGATTAAGCTTCACCTATGACGGACTGAACAGCTATATCGACAGAATCGCGCCAAACAGCCCCACTTCTTTCAGCATACTGCGTAATCAGAACCCTGATTATGTGACTGCTGTTGCCAACGAAACCACAACCTACAAAACTGTCGGCGCCTCGATGATGTTTGCCGGTCTAACCTCTGAGGTTGAAACTGAACAGACGGCATTTATGGCATCGCTGCTGAACTTCTTCGGAATACCATATGTATGGACAGGTGTCGAAAACCGTCCGGTGGCTGCAACCGGCATTGCTGCATATCCCAATCCATTCAGTGATCAGCTGAGCTTCAGTATTCAACTCGAAGCAAGCAGTATTGTGCGTGCTGAATTGTATGACTTATCAGGCCGTCAGGTAGGTGCCACGGTGGACCAAATTATGAATCCCGGACAAAATACCTTACGGATTTCAGATATGGATGTTCAGCAATTGAAACCGGGTGTATATTTTGGCCGGATTTTTGTGAATGATGTAGTAACTACAACAAAGATTGTTAAATGGTAGTTTAACAACCAGGTTATGATTCATTCATTTAATTAAAAAACTATTGTCATGAAAAAAATCATTTATGTCATGTTAGCCCTTGCCCTTGCCGGAACCTATTCGGTACATGCGCAAAACTCTGTTGCACAACCTGTTAAAAAGAAAAGTCAGGAAATGCAAAGCAAAGAACAGGCACAGGATAAAGCAGCTCCGGGCAAGGTGAAAGGCCAGATGAAAAAAGCCGAAACGCCACAAACAGGTGCAGTTAAGGAAAGTAATTCTGCAACCGCCGTTACGCCTTCCGACAACAAAAAGGGCCAGGTGATCAGCAAATCGGGTCAGCAGGAAACTGCTGCCAAGAGCTCTGCCGCTTCGATCGAATACATGAAAAAGGAAGTGTATCCTGTGATGAAGGCCGAACGCACCAAGTTGGACAAGGCCATGAGCAAGGAAGACAAGGACAAACTGAACCAGTTGCGCGAAGAATACAAGAAAGAGCGCGGAACCACCGAACTGTTCACCGAGTCTGACCTCAACATGACTGCCGAAACCATGGCCAAAAGCAATACCCCGCGCATGAACGACATCCGCAGGCAGGTGCTGGCCATCGGCAGCAACTATCCTAAGGAAATGAAAGAATCCTTGAATGTCATTGAAGGCAAAAAAGCTGGATGGAAAACCGGCCTTGCCGAAGCCGGAGGCAATACCATGAAGTCCGGAACCCCCTCACAAATTCACGGAAAACCCGGTGCCGCCCTCGACCGCAACCCGATTGATGTGGTCACCAATCCATTCCTTTTCCTGCTGTGGGATGCCGAAATGCCCGCCGCCGCCAAAAAAGGAAACAGATAAGCGCTAAGAAAATAACACAACCCAAACGGCTGGCATACTGTAAAGTTGCCGGCCGTTGTTGTTTAGGCAATTGATATTAAAGAAGTTTCTTACAAAAATACTAAGAAACATTATCTGGTTTTAACTATAGTTTTAGAATCAACCTGTTTATTATCAACCAACATAACAATTTGATATACTCCAACAGGCAAGATTTGCTGTGCATCATTTGAGCCATTCCAGTTAATTTCGGAGCGACCACCCTGAGTTTGTATATCTGCAAGGGTTTTTACCATAACTCCCTTTGCGTCATATACCAATATTAACATACGGCTTGCTTTTGGATATGAGGCAGTCACAGTAATCTGATTACCAAATGGATTTGGATAGGCCGACAGCAACTTAATGTCATTTTTTGGACTTTGTTGGCCAAAACCTATGCCAACCGGATTATACTCATAGGCACCAATATCAACGGCGCCACCCCATACACGAGGGTTGCCGGCCAGATCAGTTGCCGGGAGCACAATGCCTTCCGGTAAATCGAGCGTGCCGGCATCAATGCAGGGTGAAAGCCCTGTAAGGGCATAAGGATAATCACCCGTGAGGTGCCATAAAGGATCCTGGTCAATATTGCTTGAATCATAATACACATAATTGTATGAGCCCAGATCGTTGATCCCCCCTAATCCATCCTGGATAACAGAATGATACACATACAATGAACTCCTAAGCTCATACTCATCATTAATTAAATGAGCCTGATAGGGATAGTTACCGTAAACAATGCTGTTGTACACTTTTACTACAGAAGACTGCCCCACCCCTATAGCACTGCCGTTGTATTCGTTCATGCTCAGGTTATTGCCAATAGTGGCATTAACAATTGTTAGTGTTGCATTCTGATAGGAAGAAATACCAAAACCTGAAGGCAATATACCTTCATAATATGAAGCATTGTCGGTTAACTCGCTGTTTATGAAATGGCCATGAATATACCCATTCCCGTTCAATAAAGGTTCAAGGCCAAAAACAGATACTGGCATTTGGATATCATCCGTTGAATCAGGCAAATTGCTCCTGATGATACAGGAGGTAATCTCGAAAAAAGTATTATTCTTTTGAAATGAGTTTGATAATTGAAGTGTCCGAACAGATTTATTGTTTTCGAACAGGCAATTGTTCACCAACACTGTATCAATCGCACTAAAGCCAGCAGATGATACAGGCCATGCCCTGTTGTTGCTGAACTTTAAATTGTCAAGTGAACAGTATTGATTAACATAGGAAACAAAACCACCTTGATAAAAAAGTGGTTGCCGGTGTCCGTTCCCGTTCCTGAATGTGAAATGCGACAATTTGAGGCTTTTTTCGCCAAAAGGAAACAGTCCCATGCTACTTTTTGATTCGGCATCAATTATGCTTTCATCCCGCCCGGCACCAACGATATACACATGACTTTTAAAGCAAAATGGCAAATGCTCGCCGGTAAGCTCAGGTGAAAAAACACCCTCTGAAAGATAAATGGTTTTGGGATGCAATGTGTCGGATTGAATTTTCAGCAGGGCGAATGCAATGTTTTTAAGGGGTTGCTCAGGACTGAGGCCGGTGTTGTTATTGTTCCCCGCAGGGCTCACATACAGGTCAGCGTTCACGCTTTCAAGCTTTCCATTGTTGGCCGAAAAGGTAAGATCGTTGATGGGGGCGGTATTGTAGGCAAGCCTGATCAGATAATAACGATTCAGGTTTGATACGGTTGCCGTATCCAGTGCTATGTGGTTGATAGTGCTCGTGTAACTGATGCTTAGGTCTGTACCCAATTGAGAATAATTCATAAACAGGCTGTTCAGCTCAACGGGGTCAAATGAAACATTGCTTGAAGATGTGATATACATCCCGCCCCCGAAATAATTGCAGCGGTTGTAGCGGATCACATTCCCCTTGAGTTGTACGTCAGAAGAGTGGATAAACAGGCCGCCACCACCCCCTATGGTAGAGTTGTTTTCGATAATGCAGTGTTCTATGCTTGCCACAACTTCCCTGATAAACACCCCGCCACCTTCAGAAGATGAGTTAAAACTAACAAAACGCCCGCTGCCGTTAACCAAACGCAAGCCTACCAAACGGGCATTCTGTTCGCCACGGTTAATGGTCACGCAACTGCCATTCTGGTGGCCGTCAATGGTAGTCATGCTGATGAGCGAGTCCACCGGGTTGATCAGCCATGTGCCTGCGATGGTAATGTTTTTGCCAAAAAAATCAATATTGGTAACATAGGTCCCCGGATACACCAGCACCACATCTCCATCGGATGCATGGCTCACGGCTGCCATAATGGAGGTAAACTGACCGCTTCCATCCAGCTTCACCGTTAAGGTATCCGCATTAATTCCTTTTGAAAATACCAGATAGGTTAATAAGAATACTATTGCACTTACTTTCATAATCATTTAAGTTTAAAAGATGCCCCCGGTTTTGAGCCGGGGACATCGGGTTTAATCAGGTTTACGGTTGCATGATTAATAGTTTAGCAGTAGCTATGGCCCGGTTGGTTTGCAGTCTGACACCATACATGCCGGGTTGCAGTTTTACCCCCATTGTCAATGCGTTCCATACAATTGAATAGCTACCGGCTTCGGAATACCCCCTTTCGATCAAGGCCACACTCCTTCCCTGCATATCAAGCACTTCGATGGTGAAATCCTGTCCGCTTGAAAGCGAATAGTTTACAGTTATGTTGTCTTTAGCCGGATTAGGGTGCAGTTGAATCGTTACGAACTCATCCCCCTCAAGATCAATATCAGCGGGTTTATCTTTGAGCGATACATAATAGATTTTCTTTCGCTCACCTGTCTTTATGGCCCTTCTTTCGCTTCTCCTTTTTTGCTCGTCGAAAACATAATAGGTTTTTATGCGCCCACTTTGGGTTGATTTGGTTGCATAGTGCATTTGAAAACTCAGGCTGTCGCCGCTTGAACCTTCTGTCAGGAAAGCCCTGAGCAATACTGTGCTATCAGCTGTTTCTACCTTGCACGCTCCTACACATGAGTCGTTGATAAATGCACCTATTTCATCAGGTTTGTTGATGCTATCTAATTCGATGATGATCGGGGCATAATCCGCCTTTTCATCATAGGTGAAGTAATCGGTCAAGGAAGGTTCCCATTTTGGGCCGGGTTCGCCGTCAGGACTCCATATAAAGGTGCGATCAGATTTCACACGAACAATGGCCATATCACCATACCTGATGCGTGCGTCGGCAGGATCAACCCTCCAAATGTTAACAGGTTCTCCTCCCGGCCCTTCAATGGGAGCGCCTGTGTGCAACAGCCAGCCATATCCCTTGGCTGACGAAAGATATGGCAACAGGTGAGCAAAGGCATCCAGTGGGCTTTGGGAATGTTGCAGAAAATAACCCACCCAGTTGTCGTATCCTTCAAAAACCTCCATTGGCGTGTCTGGCGCTAGAATACTTCCATACAAAGGCAGAATGTTTGAGCCATCGGAGGTGTTGAGTTTATAACCCCTGCTGCTTTGTACTGTTGGTATATATTGTTCATCCCAATCATCACCTTCTTTATAAAAATATAGAGGCCCTGGATTTTGGGGATTTCTTCCTTCCATAGTAATTCTTTCAGGCAATGGTTGCAGCCTTTCGAGCAGTGTACGTGTGTTGAAAGGTTCGTTTCCTTCACGTTCCAGTCTGGGATACGAAACCCAGTTATAGCGGTTGTTAAGGAGGAGTTCGTCTTCAGCGCAATCCACAACGATTATTTTTGAATGAAATCCGGCAGGGATCAACAGTTGATTGTCTATTGTGTTGTGAATCACATTATCAGTAGAAAATAACAACTCATGTGCTATTCCAATCGTTTCGTTAGTGCCGGTGATGATTCTGCTCATCCTGGAATTAAAATAATCTATTGATTGCACCTCTATTCTACCCAAATTCCCTCCTATTTCGTCCATCATTGCAGGATGTACTGTGTATAGTCTGCCATTCAAGGGGTTGTATTTAATACCTGAGGCTGAATTGGGTATTTCTTCATGTGAGATCAAGTCCTCATTGTTGCCATTAATCATAGTGAGTTTTGGGGAAATTGGTTGTCCGTTGATGAACTCCTTTGGTTTGAATAATGCCAGAACATTATCTTTCGCACAGTATGTCAAATCAAACACCTTATCAGGAGCCCTTAAAGTGTACTGTGTATCATGATCTAGGTTTGTTACTAATACTTCATTGGTAAAGATTGTGCCAAAATCTGTATAAATAACTCTCTGATTATAAACCTTGTTATTGAGTGGATTATAAGCCAGTCGGGCAAGAGATTTGCTCTCAAAGAACTTAATAAGTGTATTACTGTTCTTATCAAATATCATCACCTTTCCAAAATCCTCATTTTTAAGTGAATAGCAAAGAATAATGTTATCATCCTTTGTGAGTGCAAACCAGGCAAAAATCGATTGATAGTAACCTCCCAACGACCAAAAACCAATATATTGATAGGTATTAAGATCGGTAATGACCATTCTTTTACCATAGTCATTGGGTCCAACCACACTATACAATTTATCGTTCTTGCCAATGAAAAGTTTTCGGCAATATGTGTCTGTCAGAGATATTTCGGTTTCAAGCAATTGATCTGTGACGCCATCAATAATCTTCAATTTGTTGGTGTTTGCATAAAATGCCACATACACTCGGTTTCTGGCTTCATCAAATACAACATCAGAAATATATCCACCCATACCTAAATAACCAAAATCTATTGTCGTTGATGTGTTGTCGTTGAGATTATTAATGTACAGTTTGGCAACCTTTTGATTGTAAGAGTATGACTTGTTTTCGACATTGTTATAAGTTCCTGTGAAAGCAGAGCCCCCTGTATGCAAAGTAGCCACACTATTATCAGTTGCTGAAATAAAAGACAATGAACCATGACTGAAATTTGCTGTTACAACTTCATTGTTTTGATTATTTACAACAAGTCGTGAAACATGCCCATATGGAACATCACCAAAGTGATTAACGGAATGCGAAGTTGTATTCAGGCTAAAAGCACCCTCTCCAATCTTAACATCATCCTGTGACTTTGCATAAGATCCAAAAATCTTGTTGTTAAACAATGTAAGATGTCTGATTCTTTTATCCAGATTATTAAACTGGCCAAATTCAACACTTTGGATAAGTGTATTGTTTATGGCATTAATAATATCAATACCATAATTGCCGTCATTATGCGCTAAGTATATCCGTTGTTGCTGAGGATTATACACAGCACTGGTAATATACTGCCTCAGTATATCAAATGAACCGGGCAAATCATCGTTGCCATTAAAGTAGTAGGCTTTTCTTTCCTCAAGATTAAATACTTGTTCACCGGGAAAGCAGATTGCTCTGTGGATACCGCTTGAAACATCATTAATGTATAACAGATTACCAGCAGCAGCCGTCGTAGCGGGTAGTTCTTGTGTAGCAATTACTGAACCGGTGAAATCAATAACCTCAAATCTGTTTTTGCATGTCACATATATTTTGTCAAAATCACTATTCACCCTGAATCCATAAATGTGCCTGTCATAGTAAATAGT
Source organism: Bacteroidales bacterium (assembly GCA_024710405.1). Taxonomy (GTDB): domain Bacteria; phylum Bacteroidota; class Bacteroidia; order Bacteroidales; family F082; genus UBA6192. Next base: position 967 of record JANJUV010000016.1, on the reverse strand, counting down.
TTTAATTATTGCATAAGGAGGTGCACCGTTATAAATATGGATCACTGTTTTGTAATCGTCATAAAGCTCAGGGAAAGCAATTGCCAGAAAAATCATATTCGTACGACTATCATATTGAATATAGTGATTCCAGTAAACATTCATTACTGAGTTTGGGTTTTCCGGTGCATTCTTTATTACCGCTTTGACCTGATGATTCGAGGCATCTATGGCAATTAGCTTTTGATCCTCCGTGAAACAATATACCTCGTTTTCCAAATGATTGTACGCAAGATTATTACTTTCCTGATAACTCAACAATCCATAGTTCTTCTTATACTGTCGTCCATAGTCCGAAATCTCAACAGCATCAATAAACTCACGTGTGGAAGCATCTATTACAACAATCCGGTGATAGCCATAAACGAAATATTTGTTTTGTGAAGCTACATAAAGTATATCGGAAGGCGCAATTCCGGCAAGGCTATTTGATAGTAACAAACTACCTGATTCGAGCTCATCTCCAGCCTCAACCTGATAAGGAACTGGTGGATTGTCTTGCAGATTAACACTGTCGATATAGTGCCAAGGCAGAAGCGTATCAGTTTGGACGTAAGCATGTAAAGGCAATAAAACAAAAACAATAAGAATGTATTTAATAAACTTTTTCATAATCTTAAGTATTATTTTAATTAATAAAAGTAATTATCGGTTCCTTATTCCCGGAAGTGGCATCCTGCAAAAACCGACAAATGCAGAATGCCTGAAACAATGAATGTGTTTTTGCCCAATTTGAAAATTGAACGCTTACTGTTGATTGAAATTCTGTTATTAACAATATCATATGCATCTTGAAATGCTTGGCACCCAATATCTATAGTGTTAATTCGTAAAAGATTCCAAAAGCTGTCGAATTTTGAAATTTTTGAGACTGTAACGCGACGCGGGGGGGGGGGGGGGGGGGGGCCGGTTTGTTTTGATTTAAAAA
>JANJUV010000008.1 GCA_024710405.1 Bacteroidales bacterium | reverse complement strand
ACTATTGCGGCAGTGTCCACCTCTTCCCATTCCGAACAGAGAAGTTAAGCCTGCCTGCGCCGATGATACTGCAGTAAAATGTGGGAAAGTAGGTCGTCGCCAAACCCTACAAAGAGGCTGCCATATGGTAGCCTCTTTTTTTTATTTTTCTCTCACCACTCGATTATTTGATTATGTACATTTGGCATACAATTATTAAGTATATGAATGCACGCAAATTTGTATTAATACTGGTTGCATCATTGACTTATCAGATTGTTTATGCCGGTTCAGGTGATCTTTTGATCAGTCCTGGTTTCACAAAGGTGCATTTTCCCTTTCGTGGCATGGAAAACTATAAAGATAAGGGAAGTTATCAACTGAACCTGCACTTTACCCTCATGCTGAACAAACGAGTTTCAATAACAACCGGACTTGCTTATGAAGACAGAGGCTACCACGTTGATTTTCCAAAGAACAATCCACAAGATTTGGAAATAAAAAGCGAAAACTTCAGGCTTGAGTATTTGGTGTTCCCTGTCCATGCAGATTACCGTGTTTTTGGAATGGCATCCCACCACTTATCCGTAAGAGGTGGTTTTGAGTTTGGCAGTTTACTCACGAAATCAATGGAAACCACTCTTTACAACGGACAAAAAATAGTTGGATTCATCGGTGATTACCACATCAACAAGTTCATAACAAGTGCATTGCTGGGCTTGAATTACCGATATGATTTCTGGAAACATTATTTCGTTATAGCAAGTCCGGCCGTCAGACTAATACTGTCTGACCAGTCAGGTATGCACGGTCGTACCACACAAGGCACTTCTTTGTCCTATACATTCAGATTTGGAATAGGGTTTAAAATTCCAACTAATCCTTCTTCATCTCCTCGGTGATCGGAATACGTTCGTTTGCCCTGTAAGCAACAACGAAAGCGTCGTGTATTCCTTTACTTCTGATGACCTTGCTGTATGCCTCAGCTTCGCTGAATGAGTTAAACCGACCGGTTGAGTAACGGTATAATCCGCTGAAAGTATTTTCGATGATTGGTGTTTCAATTTTAAATCTCCGTGCAAAGGCCTCCATATTGATACGGCTTTTACTCATGGCAATAACCTGCACCCTGAATTCATACTGTCCCTTTATGGCAGGAGACTTGTCGGCAGAAAACTCAAGTACAGGCAGATTTTTGTCGGACGAGGACGGTTGAGTCCTTCTCTGTGAGAATTCATACTCAATCAAGTCAGGACCCATTGGACGATTGATTCTGGCTCGTTCCTTCATTACCTGTCTGAAATGATAAGATAGCCCAACAGAAGAATATAGTATGATGTCATTTTTGAATCCGTCTTTGTAGAAGTCAAGATCATCGGACATAACAGTTTGGATCGACCCTTCGAGATTAAGCCTGAGGTTTTCACTAACCTGGATGCCCATTCCCATTGTCAGAGGTATTACAACCGATGAACTTGAAAAGGAAAGCCCGAGCGCATTAGTACCGTCATCGACAATTACCGCATTGTTTAGTGTATTGCTTAGTGTTCCTTTCCAACTGATGTATGAAAGGCCTGCGGTGCTGTATAGATTAAAAACTCTGCCTTCGGGTCTGATGCCCCAGAATAGATTGGTTAGATTGATATATGCATGTGCTCCAAATTGAAAATTTGTGCCTTTATACCCATAATTCAAGGGGTTGCCTTTGAGCAGGCTGTCTTTTTCGCTGGCCAGCGAATAGTAACCTAAGCCAAGGCCAAATCCATAGAGCTGATTGAAGATAGCCCTTCCGAATATATTCCCGCCAAAGCGAATCTCTTCAGTAAATTTTCCAAAGTAGGTTTTGTTGCTTACATCACCGTAATACTGAGTAAATCCAAGGTTAGCGCCAAATTCCCAGTCGAGGGTCTTGTTTTTGTCACAATCCCTTAAAGTTTGTGCATTCCCGCTATTGGCCACAAAAATAAACAGGATCAGTAAGTAGGTTGCGACGGATTTCATGGGTGGCATCAGTTTAATCTTCGGTTGCAATAATTAAGCAGCAAATCTTCGGCACTGCCATATCCCAGATCAAAAGATTTTCTCCAATCATCACAGGCACCCTGTTGATCGCCCAGATAATATTTGGCAACTCCCCGGTTGTAGTAATTTTTAATCCAGTTAGAATAATCCTTAACATCATAAGGTTTAAGGCTGATGGCCCTCGAGAAATCAGAAACAGCATCATTGAATCTGCCCATTTTGCTTCTGGCATTCCCGCGGTAGGAGTATATCAGAAAATCAGTTCCATTAGGATTTCTGGCAATTGCCTCATCAAAAGCCTGAGCGGCTCCCAGAAAGTCGCCTGTATTATACCTGATTATGCCATACTGATAACTCGAATTCTGGTTCTCGGCACTTCCTAATGAAATCATATCAACGTAGTAGCTTTCAGCGTCTCTTATAAATCTTTGATAATCGTAAAAATTGACTTCGTAATAGTTGTTCTCAAAGATGTTTGTCCAATTATCAGGTGATGCCTGTCGCTTATTGAGGTCTTCTTTCAGGTAAGTTGTTATGAATTTAAACCGGACAGTCTCATTATTCGTTTCCCTGATGGGGTGAACCGCCACGAAAATATTTGCATCTGAAATTATATTTTTTGCAAGGACATTTTGAATGTGTCTTACAATAACAGCATCAGGGTCACTTCTTTTAATCGAGTACATGCGTGCAACAGTGCTGTAATAATTATAAATCGGCAACTTTTTCCGGTCAACATCAATAATACGGGTATAATTTCTCACAACTCCGGTTGCGAAGCACTCAAGATTTACGAGGTATTTCAAATTATATGGGACTTCTTCGGGCAGCAATTCCTTAAGTTTCTTGCTGTCGAAAATGAAAAATTCAAGTGAATGATAAGATTTCCATCCTTGCTCAAGAATTGGGAATTCAAATTCACCATCTTCATAAATTTTCAGAAGAATACTATATTGTTTATCCTTAATGGTGATTTTACGCAACTGTAATGAGACAAAATTATCTTGCCCCATCTTGATCATTCTTTCGTTCTGAAACTGCGACCGGGTGTTTGTGGATGGTATAACGTTTTGTTGCGATGCCCAGGTTCCATTGTCCTGAAGTGCCCATCCGGTTGCTCTGTCCAATTCAGAGTGAATAGGGCTTAAGATGGAAAAATCGTTCGGGTCGTAGTAGAATTCTTCAGGGCAGTCCGGATCAGCCAGATTTTGTGCTGTCACATGACCATTTGGTAAGATGCAGATAATGAGTACAATTAATTGTAAATATAGTGATTTGGCCACGATGAAACTTGTATTGGTCATGCAAAACATAAAGTGTGCCCTAAACGGTTTATTGTTAATGCTCAAATTTAGTGATTTTGGGAGCGTTTCGAAGGAGAAGCAATTTATTTATTAAAAAAATTATTAACAGTGTTTTATTGCCAACCTCTTTGCAAATATGCTGATTATACTATTCCTGAACTCATTTTTTCAATAAAAACCTGTAACACTTTTTCTATGCCGGAAGGATTTTTCCCTCCCGCTGTTGCTAAATGTTTTTGCCCGCCGCCGCCGCCATTTATTTCTTTGGAAAGTTCGCGGATAATTGCTGAAGCATCATATTTTCTGGTCAAATCATCAGAAAATGCCAGACAAAGTGATGCTTTATCCGGTTCTTTGGTTGCCAGCAGTATAGCCTGTGACTGTTTCCGGGTTCTTAAATAATTTGCAACATTCTTCAGTAGTTCAGGCTTAATCTGGACCTCTCTGGCAAGGATTTCGATATCAGCTAAGCGAACAGTTAATTCGGATAATTGATGAGCTAGTGTAATGGTCTTTTCTGATTCGTAAGCCTCAATTTGTTTACTTAGTTGTTGGTTATGAGTGACTAGGTTATTCAGCGATTTGATGAGGTCACCTGTTCCACCAATAATATCACGAATCGTTGATAGCTGTTCTAACTGCTTATTTATGAATTCTTCTGCTTTCTCACCTGTTACCGCTTCTATTCTTCTGATTCCTGATGCAATAGCACCTTCCGAAATAATCCTGAAACTGCCAATATTCCCTGTTTGTTCCACATGTGTGCCACCGCACAATTCAACCGAGAAAGATTCATTAAAAGTAACTACTCTGACTTTTTCACCATATTTTTCGCCGAAAAGAGCCATAGCACCCATTTCATTGATAGCAACATCCAGTTCAACTTCGCTGTGCACGTGTGCTTCGATGTTTTCTCTGATTTTGCTGTTAACGATGCTTTCTACTTTGCGGATTTCTTCTGCCGACATTTTGCCGAAATGACTGAAGTCGAAACGTAATCTATCGCTATCGACCAGACTCCCTTTTTGTTCCACATGGGTTCCAAGCACTTCGCGAAGAGCAGCATGCATGAGGTGTGTGGCTGAATGGTTGTTTGCAGTCTGCCTTCGTTTTTGGATGTCAACCAGTGCAACAAATCCTGATTCGGGATGGGCCGGTATGGTATCGCAAACATGGATGATCAGGTTGTTTTCTTTGATTGTATTTGTGATGGTGATACGCTCATATGCATTCTGTAAGATACCGGTGTCGCCAACCTGTCCGCCCGACTCAGCATAGAAGGGAGTTTTGTCGAGTACAATTTCAGTATGCTTTCCTTTTTTATTCTCTACAATCCTGTAGCGCATTATCTTCACTTCTTCGGTTAAAGATGTGTAACCTGTAAATTGTGTTTTACCAGAATCCTCGTAAATTCTGACCCAATCGCCAAGTGCCACTTCAGCGGCTTTGCGCGAACGGTTCTTTTGTTCTTCGAGACCTTGATTAAACCCATTCATGTCAACCTCAAAGCCTTTTTCACGAGCCATGAGAACAGTCAGGTCGATAGGAAAACCATAGGTATCGAAAAGCTCAAAGGCAAAATGTCCTTCAATGATCCCTGATCCTTTGTGATTATCGAGGTAGCTTTCAAATCGTCTGATACCTTGCGAAAGTGTCCGTAGGAACGAGGCCTCCTCCTCCTGAATTACTTTGCTGACCAGGTTTAATTGGATTCTGATCTCCGGAAAGTTTGATTCCATCATGTTGGCAAGATGCGGAACAAGCTTGAAAACAAACGGTTCGTGAAAGTCAAGAAATGTATAACCATAGCGAACGGCACGCCTGAGTATTCTTCTGATAACATATCCTGCGCCCGTATTCGAAGGCAATTGCCCGTCGGCTATGGCAAAGCTCACAGCCCTCAGATGATCGGCGATCACACGCATGGCAACATCTTTGTTGCTGTCGGCTCCGTAGGATGCATCAGCCAGTTTTGCAATTTCAAAGATTAGCGGTTGGAAGACATCAGTATCGTAATTTGATTTTTTCCCTTGAAGCACAGCGCACAATCTTTCGAATCCCATACCGGTATCTACATGTCGCGCAGACAATCCTTCAAGACTTCCATTTGATATGCGGTTGAATTCGATAAATACAAGATTCCAAATTTCGATTACTTCAGGATGATCCTTATTCACAAGTTCGCTGCCTTTAAGGGCGAGACGATCCTCTTCGGAACGGATATCTGCATGTATTTCAGAACATGGCCCGCATGGCCCTGTGTCACCCATTTCCCAAAAATTGTCCTTTTTCGAACCAAAAAGTATACGATCTTCCGAAACGAAATTTTTCCAGAGTTCAAATGCTTCATGGTCTGGTTCAAGTTTGTCAAGATCATCTCCGCCAAAAACGGTTACATACAATCGGTCTTTATCAATGCCGTAAACACCTGTGAGCAGTTCCCATGCCCATTCGATAGCTTCTTTTTTAAAATAATCACCAAACGACCAGTTGCCCAGCATTTCAAACATTGTGTGGTGATATGTGTCATATCCAACTTCCTCAAGGTCATTATGTTTCCCCGAAACCCTAAGACATTTCTGGGTGTCGGCAATCCTGAGTGACGATGCTTTTTCGTTCCCCAGAAACACATCTTTGAACTGATTCATTCCGGCATTGGTGAACAGCAAGGTAGGGTCGTTCTTTACAACTATGGGTGCGGACGGGACAATCGAGTGGTTTTTGGAACGAAAAAAATCAAGGAAGGTGCTGCGAATTTCTGAAGCGTTCATAATGAATTTGATAATAGTAAATGGGTCGTTATTTTAAGGTTTTTTAAGGTTGCAAATTTAGCTTAATTATTTAATTTTGCGGTTCTTCAGCCTCATTACAGGCTGTCAAAGGAAAAAGAATAGAGATGGCGAAGGCAAAATATTTTTTCAACCAAAAGACATTATCATATGAACGCTTGAAAGTCAGTTGGAAGCAACGACTTGTTCAGGTAATCTCTTTCGTGCTGTCGACTTCTGTTTTTGCAGTCGTGATCATGCTGGTTGTTTATAATTTTTTTGGATCCCCAAAGGAACGCATGCAGCAAAGGGAAATTGATTATATGAAGCTTCAATATCAGTTGTTGCAGGAACGGTTGCAGAATATAAACCTGTTGCTTGCCGACATGCAGGAACGTGATGATAATATTTACCGTGTGATTTTTGAGGCCGAACCGATTCCTGGTTCTGTAAGAAAAGCCGGTTATGGTGGTGTCGACAGGTATGACCGCCTCAAAGGTTATAAAAACTCAGAACTTGTTGTAGCCACAACTCAAAAGCTAGATCAGATATCGAGCCAATTGTATGTACAGTCAAAATCATTCGATGAAGTCTTTGAGCTAGCCCGAAACAAGGCCGAAATGTTGGCATCAATACCTGCAATACAGCCTGTTAAAGATCTTGATCTTAAACGAATTACATCCTATTTTGGAATTCGGCTTGATCCATTCTACAAGGTGAACAAGTTTCATCAGGGCGTTGACTTTTCAGCTCCGATTGGTACTGAGGTTTATGCAACAGGAAACGGTAAAGTAATCATGGTGGAGAAGTCTTACTGGGGTTATGGAAACACCATTGTTATTGACCATGGCTTTGGTTATAAAACAAAATACAGTCACCTTCATCAATTCAAGGTCAAGAAAGGCGAAACTGTTAAAAGGGGACAATTGATTGCTACACTAGGCAATACAGGTAAATCGACTGCACCACACCTTCATTATGAAGTACATAAGAATGACAAGCCGGTGAATCCGATCCACTTTTTCTTCAACGACCTTACACCCGAAGAGTATGGACTGATCCTTGAAATGTCCACATTGCCTTCTCAATCAATGGATTAAATATGAAAGAAACGGGTGTTGAGAAGATTTACTACAGCATCGGTGAAGTTGCCGATATGTTTGCAGTAAATGCATCACTGATCCGGTTTTGGGAAAAGGAATTCGAGATTTTGAGGCCCAAAAAGAATAAAAAAGGAAATCGTTTATTCACCAAACGCGACCTTCAGTATCTTCATATGATTTATCATCTAGTGAAAGAGAAAGGTTACACACTGAAAGGAGCCAAAGAGTATCTGAAGGAAGATGCCAAAAGTATTGAAGAGAAAATCAAAATCAGGGAGGCATTGCACAACACGCGAAATTTGCTTGCTGAAATAAATCAATCGATGGAAAGCCGATTGAAGGAACTATAGATAGTTGTTATTCTCAGTCAGGTAATTGACAACATAATCCCTGACACCTTCTTCTAAAGAGCTAAATGGTTTCTTGTAGCCTGCAGAAGTCAGTTTCGACATATCAGCTTCTGTAAAATACTGATATTTATCCCGGATATCCAAAGGGGTATCGACAAATTCAATCTTGGATTCTTTTCCTGACGCTTCAAAAGTGGCATTGGCCAGATCAATGAATGTCCGGGCTTTACCTGTCCCCAGATTATAGATTCCGTTTTCTGTCTGGTTCTTCATCAGGAATTCAATCACCGACGTAATATCTTTAACATAAACGAAGTCACGCAGTTGACAGCCGTCAGCAAAATCAGGGTGGTGCGATCGAAAAAGCTTAACCCTTCCGGTTTCTTTAATCTGCCGGAATGCATGAAAAATTACAGACGCCATTCGTCCTTTGTGGAATTCGTTAGGGCCATACACGTTGAAGAACTTCAAACCGGCCCATTTTGGTGGCTGCAGAGGCTGTTTTAAAGCCCATTTATCAAATTCGTTTTTTGATACACCATATGGGTTTAATGGTTTAAGGTGTTCAATGATTTCGTGATTGTCACTGTAACCCCATTCCCCCATCCCATATGTGGCTGCCGATGAGGCATAGATCAGGGGGATGCTGAATCTCACACAAAGATCCCATATCTTTTTGCTGTAACCCAGATTCCATTCTTCGAAAACCGATGCATCAAATTCAGTTGTATCTGTTCGCGCACCCAGATGAATCACATATTGGATTTTATGTACATGCTTATTAGCCCACTGAAAAAATATGTCTCGGTCAATTTTCAGATCAGATGAAAAATGAGCATGATTGTTATGCTTGTCAGGCCTGTTAAAATCATCAACTAAAACCACTTCAGCATTAATGCTGTTGGTAATGTGAGATGCGACAACACTTCCAATAAATCCGGCAGCACCAGTAACAATGATCATGGATTCAACTTTTTCGCAAATTTAGTGGTTTTCGCTGATTTGCTTTCATTCCTTTAACAACTATGGCAAGTAATGATTAAAGCATGTGTTTAGGTTTATTTTACCCTAAATCATCAATACCTAAGGTGAAAATACCCTAACTTTGGCTGATCAAAATTAAATTGAAACCACATGAAAAAAACTGTTTTCCTGAAACTTGGTGCCGCAGTTGTGCTGTTTATTTTTATGCATACTGCCTCATGGTCACAAATAAGTTATGGTGGCATCCCCCCAAGCTTTGAGCACCCTTCATTGACATTAAAGGCTGGTGAAGTATCGCTGAATGCTCCTGATATTATGTTGATTGAACAGGAAGACAAGCTTGCAGAATCGAGCGAAAGCCCCGGCCCGTTGCGCATGGGTGTTTCGGTTAAAGCCGACATTAGTATGAAGAATTCAGGAAACTGGAGCACCCTTGAAGATGGCAGTAAAGTTTGGCGTTTAAGAATTCATGTGCCTGATGCTTTAGCCTTGGGGGTATATTACAACAGATTTTTCCTTCCCGAAGGATCAAGTCTTTTTCTGTATAATGAGAGCAGGAATCAGTTACTTGGTGCCTATAACCATCTGAATAATCCTGAATCGGGTTTGTTTGCAACCGAATTTGTTCAGGGTGATGTGGTGTATCTTGAATACTATCAGGAAAGTGCGGTACAGGAGCAGGCAGTCCTAGATATATCGGAACTGGCTTACGCTTACAGGCACATTGAATTTATTGAACGGGGAACAGACGATTACCGCTCGCTTTGGTGTATGATCAACGTAGCTTGTTCTGAGGGAGATGATTGGGAAGACCAGATCAGATCTGTAGCCCGTATTTCGATCAAAATAGGATTTAATTTTTATTGGTGTTCCGGTGCTCTGATAAATAACACCAACAACGATCGTACAGCGTATTTTCTTACCGCTGCGCATTGCGGTGGGTCAGCAAGTGCTGCCGACCTCAACCAGTGGATCTTCTATTTCAACTATCAGGCACCAACCTGTCAGGGTACCAACAGCGGTAGCAATTCCACTACCGGATGCCAGTTGAAAGCAAAAGATAACTCGCAGGGTGATAATGGATCCGACTTTTTTCTGGTACAATTTAATAATTCTATACCCAATTTCTTTAATGTTTACTTCAGTGGGTGGAACAGAACAAACGTGAATACCGACATGGGAAATGGTGTCAGCCTTCACCATCCCGCAGGCGATATTAAAAAAGTTTCTACATATACAACCCCACTAGTATCATCAACTGCCTGGAATGGTTTGTCTTCACACTGGAGGGTAACCTGGGCTACCACGACTAACGGTAAATCAATCGTTGAAGGAGGTTCCTCAGGATCACCTATTTTTGATAGTAATGGGTTGATTGTTGGTGATTTAACAGGGGGATACACTTATAATTCATGTGAGAATCCGTCACCTGCATTTTATGGAAAAATCTGGTACTCCTGGGACCAGAATGGAAGCACTCCGGCCACAAGGCTCAGAGATTGGCTTGATCCCGATAATACCGGAATTGAAAAACTTCCTGGAATCAACTGGCAGGCAACTCCACCGGTAGCCAATTTCTCGGCTGACGAAACAACTGTTGAACAAGGCGAAGGAGTCTATTTCACTGACTTGTCACAACCAGGTATTTTAAGCTGGGACTGGACATTCACAGGAGGAAACCCTGAATCAAGCTCAGAAGAAAATCCGGGTCCTATCGTTTACACACAAACAGGAACTTATACAGTAAGTCTTACAGTTACTAATGCTGATGGTACTGATACTGAAACAAAAGCGAATTACATAACCGTTAATGCTGCTGCGCCTCCGGTTGCAGATTTTGAATCTGATGTAACAACGATTTCGCAGGGAGGACAAGTAAACTTCACCGATTTGTCTGAAGGTAATCCTTTTGAATGGTATTGGGAATTCGAAGGGGGGAATCCTGAGGTGTCAAATGAGCAAAATCCAGTGGTGACTTACAATAGTGATGGAACTTTTAATGTTAGCCTGCGTGTTGTGGGTTACGGTGGTGAAGACACAAAAATCGTTGAAGATTACATTACAGTAACAGCCGTTTCTTTGCCTGTAGCGGACTTCACTGCCGATCAAACACAAATTATGCAGGGCTCAACTGTCAATTTTACAGACTTGTCTTCAGGCAATCCAAACTACTGGTATTGGGAATTTGAAGGTGCTACCCCCTCATATTCAGAAGCCCAGCACCCACAGGGTGTCCTTTATCCCGAAGGAGGTGCCTTCAATGTTTCGCTCACTGTTGTCAATAATTATGGTATCCACACAAAAACCATCGAGGACTTCATTATTGTTAATTGGGTTGGAGTGGATGAGAAGATTGCAGAACGATTCAGAATATTTCCGAATCCTTCAAAAGGGATTTTTAACATACAGGATCTGAGTAATACGGATGATCTGGTGACAATAAGTGTAATCAATTCAAACGGGATTGAGATTCTGAATAAACAAATCATGATGAGCGGCGATTATATTGTTGATTTATCTGGCTTTGAAAATGGAATCTATATGCTCAAATTTATATCCGGTGAAGGAGCTTTGACCAAAAGGATCTCCATCAGCAGGTAGTTAAAGTTTTTTAGATGGTTCAAGACGGTGTATTAAGTCGTCTGAAACATTTTATTTATTGAATGTTTTTGTTTGAAGCCTGTCATGATATGGACCTTAGTATCTGTCAGAATTTTGGTTTCCAGTATCAGGATTTGCGTTGAATTCAATTTAGCTTACATTTGCAGGTACTACACCTTTAAGATGAAAAGGATTGTTTCATGTACTTTTTTGATGCTTTTTGTCCTGGCGCAACTAAATGCGCAAAGAAATGAATATCAAGATGAAATAAAAATTATTGGTGATAACCGGTATTATATTGAGTTCAACAGTCAAAGGCAACAACAAATATCAGGATCAGCAGCTTACCCATTGGAAGCAGGATATCTTATTGGCTTTTCCGATTCCTTACTTAGTCACGGACAGAAATCAATAAGTCAGGATTCTATGGTATGGGAAGGACTGTTTTTGCAGTCAGGAAAAATTGGATTAGCCTTTTATTTTTCAGCAAAAGTACCTGAAGCCAGATATTTAGTTGAATTGTTTTCTGCAAGGCAGCATAAGATAATTGGTCGGTTTACACATTTATCTGATGGATATTATCATGTATTGGGTCCTGATTACAGCGATAGCACATTTTTGCGTATATCATGGAAGGGACAGGGTTCAGAAATACCTGTGCGGCTGCATCATATTGGGGTGATCAGCAATCCCTTGGCAGAGTATAACTTTGGTGCTAGCGGAAGTTGTAACGTGAACGTGAATTGTGCCGAAGGATCAAACTGGCAAAATCAGAAACGTGGTGTTTTACGCATATTGGTGAAGCAGGGATCAGCACTTTTTTGGTGCAGCGGTTCGTTGATAAACAATGTTCGTCAGGACAAAACTCCTTATGTGCTTACTGCTAACCATTGCGGTATTCAATCTTCTGATGATGATTATTTGCAGTGGGCATATTACTTCAATTACGAATCAGCGCAATGTCAAAACCCTCTAACCGAACCTGCTTATCAGTTGATCACAGGAAGTCAAATGATTTCATCTTCAGATAACGGAGTTGAAGATGGGTCTGATTTCAGGCTTGTGCTATTGAATCAATCAATTCCTGAAACATATAATGCGTACTTTAATGGATGGACTCGAAGTGAAATCATTGGTAACAGCGGTGTAACGATACATCATCCTTCGGGTGACATTAAGAAGATTTCGACTTTTTCCTCAAGGCCTGTTTCTTCCGGCTTCGGACAACAGAATAATGATCCATCGGGTAAGTATTGGAGGGTAAACTGGACCGAAACCCCCAACGGTTATGGTGTCACCGAAGGTGGTTCTTCCGGATCACCGCTTTTTGACAATAATGGCTTGATCACAGGTGCATTGACCGGGGGTAACGCATCTTGCTCTAATCCTGAAGCTCCTGATTATTATGGAAAGTTTTCTTTCAGTTGGGATCAAAATGGAACCGAGCCACAACATCAACTCCGGCCCTGGCTTGATCCCGACCAAACCGACCTGATGCTGCTAAATGGGTTGGGAGAAGGAACTGACCTGCTTATGGCCGTTTTTTCGAGCGACTACACAGAAATACTTCCTGATCAGTCAATTCAGTTTTCAGATCAATCAATAGGAGATATTAAAGGGTACAAGTGGTACTTCGAGGGAGGTACTCCAGGTGCCAGCGATCAATCCAATCCTGGAACAGTCAGATACCATAGCATAGGTGCATTTGATGTTGCTCTGGTAGTTTACGGTGATAACAGAAAAGACAGCCTGATGCGCGAATCAATGATCAAAGTGTTGCCTGTGGCTGTGCCTAATCCCGGAACACGAAGCTTTGAATTGTTTACCGGCAATATTCTGCCGAAGTTATTTAAAATAAACATTTTTGATGTTACCGGCAGGGAACTGGAGTTCGCGCGACAAGATAAGGCGTCTGGTTATATTACCCTTTCATTGCTTAACGATTATAAAGGAATGCTGTTGGTTGAACTGGAAACAGAAGAAAATAGAATGGCAGTTAAGCTAATAATTAATTGAATAATAGTATATTAATCCTCTTCATGGGCTCTTGATCCTGTGTATTTTTTCCATTTTTCCAACACCATCGCGAAATCCTGTGGGAGCTCAGATTCAAAATTTATCGGTTTTCCATTAGCCGGATGAACAAAACCTAAAGTTTTAGCATGTAGTGCCTGTCTGGGCAGAATCTTAAAGCAATTGTCAATGAATTGTTTGTATTTCGTGTAGGCTGTGCCTTTGATCATGATGCTTCCACCATATGCTTCGTCATTAAACAGTGGGTGCCCGATATGCCTGAAATGTGCTCGTATCTGATGAGTCCTGCCTGTTTCAAGCCTGCACTCCACAAGGGTTACATATCCGAAGCGTTCTACTACTTTAAAATGAGTAATAGCTTCCTTGCCTGAATCCCCAACAGGATAAACTGCCATTAATTTTCTGTCTTTCTGGCTTCTTCCGATATTGCCTTCAATGGTTCCATGTTCTGAGTCAATATCCCCCCAAACAAGAGCCACATATATTCGCTCTATTGTATGGTGAAAGAATTGATTTGCAAGTTTCTGTTGCGACAATTCATCTTTTGCCACGAGTAGTAATCCACTGGTGTCCTTGTCAATTCTGTGAACAAGATAGCCAAAACTGTTTTCGGGTTTCTGCGGCCTTTTGTCAAAATAATAGGCCAGTGCATGGAGTAGTGTTCCGGTAAAATTACCGTGACCGGGATGAACCACGAGATTTGGCTGTTTGTTTATAACCATTAAGTTGCTGTCTTCATAAACGACATCTAAAGGAATGTCTTCCGGTGTAATAGTAATTTCGCGGGGAGGATATGAGAGAATGATAGCGATTTGATCCAGCGGCTTCACTTTGTAGTTTGCTTTTACCGGCTGTTGATTCACCAGTATGTTGCCTGCCAGCAATGCCTGCTGTATTCGGTTACGGGAAATGTTTTCGATTTTCGAAGTGAGAAATCTGTCGATTCGGAGCAAACTCTGTCCTTTATCCACCGTAAATCTGAAGTGTTCAAACAGGTCACTGCTTTCTTCTGAGTTTTCTTTTGAAGTCGCTATAATGTATTCCTGATTTTCTGCCTCAGTCATTTCTGATGATTAGCTTAATGCTGTGATTATCGTTATTGTCGTGTATACGAAGAATATAAAGTCCGTTATTTAGTCTCGGGATCAGATTGTTTTCGTTGGTTCTGATGGATAGTTGAGCTACTTTGCGGCCGGAAACATCATAAATGGAGGCTTCGAGATTGCGGACTACCCCCTGTTTACAATGTATTCTGATGTTGTTTTTTGCCGGATTTGGCGATACAGTAAATGAATGATCGTTTGTAGATTCATTTTCTGTCATTCCGATAAAATAATAAGATCCCACAACAGGTCTGATCATCAGTGACCCTTCGAATTGGCTGCTGCGCCATATTCCGTCAACATTAAAGAAAGTGTATTGCTGGCTGCTTCTGGAAACATCGTATCCAATGTTCATGCTGCCTGTTTCTTCCTGCATCAGTCCTATGTAGAAATTGCCGTTCAGGAATATTTTTTCGTCAATTTCATAAAGATGAAAACCGTAAATCTGGTCAGACCAGACAGGTCTTTGACGCTTTTTTCGGTAAATCTCTTCTCCCGGTTTTCCATTGTTGTCTTTCCAGACAACTATATCAAAGAACTTATTGTTGGCATCGTTAAGTGTCCTGTTGAAATAAATCTGTACGCCTTTAAGTGTGTCAGGAATGGACATTTTGAACTGATAGGCCAATAGTCCGCCGGCTGGCTCCAGACCATATCCTAGTTCAGGAGTACCGTCATCGTAGGCAAAATAATTGTAGAATCCCTGTGAGTAACGGATCGAATCGACAAGAATGTTCGATCCGGACGAATCGCTTAGGTAATGAGTGATTTGGAAGGATGTGCTGTCGATACCGAAATCGAGTGCAAATACTGAATTAACAGGAGGGCAGGAGTGAGCGGCACCACAATTGGTAGCACAGTTCTGAAAACCGAATGTATAAAACGGAGGAAGGTTGCAGCTTCCGCCATCATAACTGAAGCTGAAATTGCCGTTTGCCTGTTTTACTGAATATCTGTATTTTGTGTTATGTTCTATCTGATCAAGGTTTGTCAGATAAACTTTAAATTCAGGAGATGTTGCATTAACGGGATCACCTCTGTATTGACGGTAAGGCATGCTTTCGTATCTTTTCAAAAAAGATGGTGCGCGTTCAGAGAATGAGAGCATCCGGTAAGTAGTGTCGAAAATGCTGCGGTTAACATTGAGGTAGATGAAATCGAGATTCCACTGGTCAACATTTGATCTCTTTGAAGGAATAATATCATTGGCAATGCTGCCATAATTAAAAAACCTGAAATGGAAGGCGTCTGTAAAAAATCTGGACGCTGTAACCGGAATCATAACTTGCCTGAAGTAACTGCCATAAGTATCTAAAAATTCTGTAAGCGGCATTCCGGGTGCATTCCAGATTGATTCCCATCTGATCTCATCTTTCATAACAGAATCGCATGGTAAGGTTACCATGTCGCCCCAGGTTAGTGTATTATAATTTACGATATAAATATCAGGATGGCATCCTGCTGGCGCCCAGATCGTGTCGAAGGGGTAAATAAAATCGATTCCGTTTTCAAGCAAATATGTGTCGACCAATACAGTTACTGAGTCAATATAGTCAAGAACCATATTGCCTGTTGGATACCCAAATTGTAATACTAGTGAATCACTTATTTCCGGTTTATCGCCCTTGCCTTGCGGCTGATAAAAGAAACTCAGGTACACAGAATCAGCCGGTGAAATTGCCTTTGGAAAAGGAAAAAAGAGCGAATCAAGCCTTATAGGTCTTGAAGTGAGATAATCGGCTTCAAATGGAACTGAAACAGCATGCATATAAACAGCACCTTTATTATCAAGAACATCGAAAGTTGCTGCTCCGGTATTTGTAGGAAACATTGGAAAATCTCTGTTTATAAAAACATTTCGGTCAATCCACCTTTCGGAAGAGGGATAGACTGATTCTGCTGAGAAATCGTCGAAAAACGGCAGTTGTAGAGATTGAATTTCAATTCTGTCAAAGTCATTTATGGGTTCACTATGTTCTTTATTGAGCGCTTCATTGAACTGAAGTCCGGTAAGTGTTTCCTGTGCATGCACCAGCAATGAGCAGCAAGTAAACAAAGAAATTGCGAATAACGTTCTAAAAGTCATCTTCTGCATCAATATCAGGTTGCTGTATAATATCATTTTCAGGGATGAATTCCTCCTGGTAAAATAAACTATCGATCAATGTGCTGTCGCTTTGGTACACCCGTTCCAGTTCTGCAAAATCAAATGTTAACTCGGACCTGAAATACAGATTAATTTTTGATCCCGGAGGAGCCATTCTGGAAGTGATCAGATTTGGCTCGGTCTTGAAAACACGGGCATGAGTGGTGTCGTAACCATCGGGATAAAACTCCTCACCTATATTTAGTGAAGCATTAAGTAACAGGTTTATCGCTTCCTTCCGTTTTTTTCCAAGCAAAGCGGGAATTGCGACCCGATGTACCGAGCCACCGTCACCAACCTCAAGATCTATGAGCGATCCCTTAAACACCGGAGTGCCCGGTTCTATTACATTACCCTCCATATACTGGTTAACTACGGCATTGCGCGCAAAATGTTCAGTGACGCTTATGGAGTTAACAATCAGACTGTTCGATTCAAGAAGAACAATTGCCTGTCGCAGTGACAGATTGCGAAGGTTCGGCATGGTGACTTGTTCGGGCATTCTGGCCACTGTAACAAAGTAAACATTCCGTCCTTCCTTGACTTTGGAACCGGGATACGGATTCTGTTGTAATACAGACCCACTGCGTGCCTCCTTGACATAAATACTGTCAGTGACAATAAAATGGAATCGTGAGCCAAAATCACTGATCACTTCTTCGGCATCTTTTCCATAAAAGTCGGGCACAACATATACCTCTTTATGGCGCGTATAATGCTCCAGATATCGGGTTACTCCAGTTAAAATCAATAAAGTAACGCCAATGGCGATGGCGAGGTGAATATAAAAACTTCTGCTTAAGAATACCGAAAAAATTCTCATTGGTTAATTAGCAAATTATTAATCACATGCGTTTGCCACCTGATATATTTGCCGTCAGCAAAAATAACTCTTTTTATCGCTATATATTGCAGATAGATATACGATCCGGGAATGTGGTGTAAAACAAGGGTTGTCTTTAGGCAGGCTATTGCCAGAATGATCCTGAGTGTTTTTTTTTCGATTTAGTGTATTTCAAGCTTTTGGAAATATAGATTTTTGTGCTTGTGATTAAGCTGAATACGTAAATTTGTCAACAGAATGAGTGTATGATTATATTTGAAGCACAACAGTTGTGCCTCTCGAAATTAAACTTGATTGTTTTTGCTCAATTGAACTAATCTCAGATAATATAAATTGACCAATGAAGAATGTTGCAGTAGTATGTGGTGGTTATTCTGGCGAATTTGAAATATCAGTGCAAAGTGGCCATGTTGTTGTTGACTCATTACCAGTTGACAGGTTTAATGGATATCTGGTTTTGATAACATCTTCAGGTTGGTTTGTTTGGTTATCTGATGAAGTGCAGGTTCCGGTGAACAAAGAGGATTTTAGTTTTGTTTTTAATGGTGTTAAGACTAGGTTCGATGTAGTATTCAATGCCATACATGGAACGCCAGGTGAAGATGGAACAATACTGGGTTATTTTGACGTGTTAGGAATACCCTATACATCGAGCAGTATGCTTGTTTCGGCGCTTACCTTCAATAAGGATTTTTGCAAAAGACTGGTCTCCTCATATGGTGTTCGGGTGGCACAATCAGTTCTGCTCAAAAGAGATCATAAAATTGATATTGTGTCCATTATTGACAAACTCGGGCTTCCTTTGTTTGTTAAGCCAAATAATGGAGGCTCAAGTGTTGGCGTAACCAAGGTTAAACATGCTGATCAATTTCAACCCGCGGTACACAAAGCCATGATGGAAGACGATGAAGTATTGGTTGAGTCGTTTATTGAAGGTAGGGAGTTCGGATGTGGAGTGATGCAAACCCGGAAGGGAATGATGGTATTTCCTGTGACCGAGATTGTGAGTAAAAAGGAATTTTTTGATTATGAGGCAAAGTACACTCCCGGAATGGCCGATGAAATAACGCCGGCAGATATTTCACACAGCATTGAAACAAAGATTAAGACTACGGCTGCAATGCTTTTCAGGGCATTAAGCTGCAAAGGTTTCGTGAGATTCGACTTCATTGTGAGCAAAGGCAGACTGTTCTTCCTTGAGGTAAATACTGTTCCGGGTATTTCAAGGGCAAGTATATTGCCAAAACAGGCTGAGGTTATGGGAATAAGTCTGACTGAGTTATTCCGAATGGCCCTTGACAATGTAATTGATGAATAATCTTATTGTTCTTTCCGAAGAAATGCGATTAGTTGCTGAACTGCTTTTCCGCGATGACTTATCTCATTTTTTAAGGCAGGATGCATTTCAGCAAATGTTAATTTCTGAAAATCGGGCAGAAAAACTGGATCATAGCCAAAGCCACTGGTGCCGACTGGTTGTAGTGTAATCTGTCCGGATACTGTTCCTTCAAATAAATATTCAGTTCCATTAAAAACTAAGGCAATCACAGTAATAAACTTAGCTTTACGATCCACAACGCCATTCATTTCTTTCAATAGTTTGTTCACATTGTCGGCATAGGAACAAGACAGACCTGCATACCGGGCTGAATAAACACCGGGTGCACCATTAAGTGCTAAAACTTCTAATCCTGTGTCATCCGCGAAGCAGTCTTTTCCATACCTTTCGTACACGTAGCGTGCCTTAAGCAAGGCATTACCGCTAATTGTTTCGGCGGTTTCCGGAATTTCATCTGTCAGGCCGATATCTGCAAGGGAAATAATTCGAAACTCTTCAGGAATCATTTGCCTGATTTCTGCAAGCTTGTGGTTGTTGTTGGTAGCAAATACGATCTCTTTCATGTGAAAAAAGGAGAGGGCAATATGATGTGCATATTGCCCTCAGTTATCGTGTTAAAAACTATTATGGCAGAATTACAGCGCTGAAATCAGTGATTACCACCTTAGGTACGCTGGCATTGTATTTTGCATTGATGGCATCGATAAAGTAGTTGGCCACAACTGCATTTCCCTGTGGGGTCAGATGTATTCCATCAGTTGAAAAAATATTGCCGGTTACAAAATTAGCGGTGAATGTAACCCCGTCAAACTTTACACCTCCGGTGGCAGCTTGTTGCATGAATGCGTTCACATCAACCAGCGCCAGATTGTGTGTTTGGGCTGTATAGGCAATAACCTGATTAAAGGCAGAAACAGCAGTTTTTATATTGGCTACTTCGCCCTGAGTCAGTATAAACTGGTCAGGCACAGCTTTAGCAACTCCCCATCCACCACATTTCAATGAGTCCTGAGGAATTGACAAAAGCACCAATTCTTCATTGGTCATTTGACGAATTTTAGGAATTGGCACCCCTTCCGGGATGGGCATGCTGTTATCCTCGATGACTAGTGCATTAGCACCTACGGCAAAATTGATCCGGTAAGGCAGACCAACTGATTGCATTCCTGCATTATAGGCAGCATATTGTGAATTTATAAAATTAATCAATAAGCTGTCTTTTTCAGCGAAAACTACAGGATTGTAAGGTACAGTGCGGAAATAAGGTATTGAAGTAATGTCAGGGATATTGGCTACTGCACCTGCAGTTGCAGTTTGTTTAAAACTCGCAACAACGGCTTCATAACTTGCGGCAAATCCTTGTCCTGGTGCGCCTTCAACAGGTGTTATTACGTCACCAAGTCCGCCACCAATGGCGTATCCCAATACGTCATTATTGCCAATCCATAATGTAAAGAAACTGGGTTGTGTTGCTGCTAATTCCTGCACAACTGAACTTGTGGGGGATGACATAAATCTACCATAAAATGGATTAAGCTGACCATACCCTGGTGCAAGCAGGTGGGTGACTTTTGCTCCCGGGACACCAAGATTATGGAATGGTCCGGTAGCAGCCACTGAAGTAGTAAGCAACTGAAAGAGCTCTGCCTGAGAAACTGCCGGGTTGGCCATCACAGGTGCAAGTGAAGTGTTTCCGTTGCAGTCAGTGCTGAAACCCATTTTCATTTTTGTAACTAATGCAGGACCCCGTGTGCCGACACCGTCTTCAGAATTGATCATAGGGATATTGAATGCACCTTGTCTTCCTACTGATTCAAATTGTTTAGCCAGTATGGCAACATATGATTGCTCCTGTGCTGATTTATAGAGAGCGCCGTCAGTAAAGCCTGCAGTAAGCGAGTTGCCGCCGGCAACAAAGGTTGTAAAATCGGCCGACCCTTTTTTGGCTTCAAACTCGTTCAATTCAGGCTTACACGACCAAAAACCGATGAAAACCAATGCAATGAATAGTATTCTGTATTTCATGATAAGTAATTTTTTTAGTTTAGAATTGATACGAAATGCCTAATCCGGGTATTGAGGCTGATGTTTTGTAATATCCAGAGAATTGATCTGGTTTATAGCTGCGCTCTGACTGTAAACCAATTGTTTGCAGGTAAGAAATATCGATACTCAGATTCTTCACAGGCATATATGAAAGCCCGAATGTAAAGGCAGCGGTGTTCAAGCTTACTGTTTCAGGAGTAAAATATTCCTCATCGGTTGGTGTCGGGTCATAATAACCGCCTAACCTGACGCAAAGTTTGTCATTAACAAGATAACTGGCGCCGATACGCGGAATAAAATTGTCTTTGTATTTCCGTGGGTTTGATGAGTTAAGCAATTCTCCTTTTTCCTTAAAAGTGAATTTCAGTGAATCGTATGCACTCCACATAACCCAGTTGAGCTCGAGGGCAAGTGTCAGTTTTTCTGAAGCCTTAAAGCTGAGACCGATGTCGAGGTTGGCAGGTAGTGGCAATTCTGCATCAAACTCATTTTTTTCAGGTAAGGTGTTATACAAGGATTCGGGCAAGGTGAAGGTGGCCGTTCCACCGGAAACTTCCATCATCACCTTTGATCTGTAATCAACTCCGATAGCAAGTTTTTCGGTTGCCTGAAAGTAAACGCCTGCATTGAAGCCAATGTTGCCAGCACTGCCTTCGAGGGCAACCTGACTTGTTGGACTGTAGTTAAGCCCTCGTTCAATGGAAACCTTGCCTGTAGCATAAACAAATCCTGCACCTATCCCGATTTTGTCAGTGACTTTAAAAGCAACCGTAGGCTGAAAGAATATTGCCTGAAGCGAGATGTTCTTAATAAGCAGTTTGCCTGCCCAATCATCAGGCCAGGTTGTTGAACTGCCGAATGGGGTATAAACACCCAATCCTACTGTCCAACGGTCATTTATTTTGCCGGCGCCATATGCATAAAATGGAGTGCCCGGTTTGCTTTCGGTTTCGGACCTGTAATCGGTGCCGGATTTCTCGAACGCCACGTTGGAAAGAATCATGCTGGCACCCAACGAGAAATCCGCCTTTTGTTGCATCATGGCCAATGCACCAGGATTAAAGAAAACAGATGAGGATCCAAGATTCAGACCAACGCCTGTTAGGCCCATACCAGTGTTTTTGTTGCCTTGAAGGCGTACCTGATAGCCACCAGCCCAAAGCATAAGTGATGACCCAAGAATAAACATAATTGATAGTAAGGTTTTTTTCATAGTGGTTGTGTTATTTTTTGTAAAAACGGTGCAAATTAGTAAAAAAAGCAATTACGCATAGAAGTAAATAATTCCCATTATAAATGAGTATGGTAACTCTTACTCACCCAGATTCCAATCAACAGGTTGTATGCCAATGGAATTCAAATAAATATTTGCTGATGAAAAATGCCTGCAGCCCAAAAATCCACGTGAAGCTGACAATGGTGAGGGATGAGGGGCTTGCAGTATAAAATGTCTGTTGCTGTCAATAAGCACCTCTTTGGAGCGGGCATAATTCCCCCATAGCATAAACACCACTCCTGCACGGTTGTCAGATATTGCTTTAATTACAGCATCAGTAAATGTCTCCCATCCTTTGCCCTGATGCGAACCTGCTTGTCCTGCCCTTACGGTCAGTGTAGCATTTAATAGAAGAACACCTGATTTTGCCCATTTGGTTAAATTACCTGATCGGGGAGGGTTGATACCAAGGTCGGATCTAATCTCCTTAAAAATGTTTTGTAAACTTGGTGGATGTTGGATGCCTTCTGGGACAGAAAAGCATAATCCATGTGCTTGTCCCGGTCCATGATAAGGATCCTGACCTAATATAACGACCTTTACAGCCGGAAGCGGAGTGAGATTGAATGCATTAAATATATCACGTCCGGTGGGATATACCATGTGGCTTGACCGCTCATTAATGAGGAATTCCTTCAATTGTGCAAAATATGGTGCGTTAAACTCCGCTGTAAGTACTTCTTTCCAGCTTTTTTCGATATCAGGATTGATCTGACTCATTGAGATAATATTGGTGTTCAATCAGATAGAATATATAACCTAAAAAGGTTGAATAATTCAGGAAAAACAGTTTTCTTTGTACTGAGTTTTTAATTTCATACCTGGTAAAATTATGAAAAAAATAGTAGTAATCCTTTCTGTTGTGTTCCTTGCCGGCCTTTTCATGACCTCTTGCAAGTCGTCGAGCAAATGTGCTGCATATGGTGAAACACACAAGTTTCAGAAAGAAACACGCTATTGAGATATTACCGGGCCAGGTGCAATTGTTGTCATAACCACGTATTATGATCTGCCGGGCCTTGAAGGTTTTTTTTATTATATTGCCACTATTTAGCTGGCCATTAATTGGTTTTGCTCAGATCGAAGCAGAGCCCGACACCCTTGAAGATATCTTAATCTATAGCAATGAGCGTTATGGAGTTCTAGTGGCTCATTCGCAGGGTTTCGGTGCCGGTTACCGTACCGGGTTGAACCGCAATACTTTCAATACCCGAATTATTTCAATTGATCTGGTAGGTATCAGATCACCCAAGCAACTTAAAATTATCAACCCCTATTACAATAATGCCAAAAGATACGTTTACGGCAAACTGAATGATGTATTCATACTGAGGGCCGGATATGGTACTAAAAAACTACTCAACAGAAAGCCTTATTGGGGCGGTGCTGAATTAAGATGGCTATATGAAGCAGGAGCATCTTTGGCTATTCAAAAGCCATATTACCTCTTTGTTCGACGAATGATTGACAACAACTCGGCAGTTATTGAAACTGAAAAGTATCATTCTGGTATTTCAATTGATGACATTTATGGTAGAGCTCCTTTTACTAAGGGTCTGAACGAAATAAGTCTGGTACCGGGTTTTCTTATGAGGACCGGAATAAATGCTGAGTTTGGTTATGTCAAAACAAGCATCAGGTCAATTGAAGCAGGTATTGCTCTGGATATATTCCCCCAAGGGGTTAATATTATGGCCGATGATCTGGATCAGCGATTGTTTTTGACCTTTTACCTGAGCATAGGTTTTGGTAAACGATTTAATAAGTATTAATTCCTTTACTTTGATTACTTTCGTTTTTGTTTGTTTCTCAGTCAGATTTAATGCATCATTTTGTTCAGTTCAGTATAATTTACTTTGTTGTCAGAGTGTTATCTACGCATAAACCATATTAAAAAAAGAGGCTGTTCAGAACAGCCTCTTAAATTAGTGTTTACGAATGAATCAAATATTATTCTATGATGATTCTTTTGGTGCGTATTGTCTTCCCGTCAGAAACCCTTAACAGATACATGCCTTTACTTAGCAGACTCAAGTCAATGGTTGCCTGGGTCAGGCCTGATAATGCTGTGGGCTGATTTGTTTGTTCAAAGACTTTTGTGCCTGTCAGGTTGTACACCTCAATAGTGAAGGAACCCGTCATGATCTGATTTAGGGTAATTGTAAATACATCTTTTCCGGGGTTAGGATAAACTGATATTCCACCTGAAAAATTGAGCTCGCCTACTGAAGTTTCACCTTCTGTGATAAAACTCCTTACAGGACTCCAATTAGTGGAATCAAGACCCTGAATTGCTTTTACCCTCCAGTAATATGTCATTTGTTTCTCGAGTTGGAAAATAGTCTGGTAAAATGCATCAGTAACAATATCAGTTTCGGTTACCCCAAAAGTATTATCCTTACCATGTTGTACCATGTATTTTTCTGTTCCTCTGATTGCCTGCCACTCGTATCGGGGCAAAAGGCTTACGTCAGTTGCATTATTGGCCGGACTGACCAAAGTAACGGTATTGGCTGTTGAAAACTTCCTTGGTTCAGACCAATCAGAGATATCAACAGCGTGGCGTGCGTTTACCCTCCACCAATAATCATGACTAAATACCAGCTCATCAAATCTATATTCAGGAACGGTTGATTCAAACAATCTTGGATTATCAAACTCGATATTATCAGAGAGTTGAATTGAGTATTTGGCAACTCCTGAAATAGCTTGCCACTTAACAAGTGTGTCGAGAGCAATATTGGTTGCATTTGCTGCCGGTGAGGTCAGCACAGGTTTGTCAATAACCTTGAATGAACTTGCCGGACTCCATTCAGAAATGTCAGCGGCATGTTTGGCCCTTACCCGGAAATAATGCGGCTGACCAAAAAGTAGTTTATCCAGTTTAAACTCAAGAATGCCACCGGGTGTTGAATAGTTGTGTAAATAGGGGCTGTTGAATCCTTCACCCTGATATTTTATGATTGTACCTGCATTACCGGTGAGATATCCGCTTTGATCACTTGCCAGATAGATACCATTGATATTCTCGGTGGTGCCACTTGCAAGGGTTTGCCAGACAAGTCCATTGAAATACAATAATGTACCATTGTTTCCAACAATATATCCATTCTGCTCATTTAGGAAGCACACTCCCTGAAGGTCTCTAGGGGGTGCCCCAACAGTTTGTTCTGACCAGGAAGTGCCGTCGTAATTAAAAATACGGCCGGCTTTCGCAGCTACCCATACTTTTCCGGCCGCAGTTACCCAAACATCGTTCATGTCGCGATTTGAATAAGAGCCATCTGTCCATGTAGTTCCGTTAAACTGAGCATATTTACCGGTTTTACCAACTGCCCAGATATTGTTTTCTCCGTTTCCATTGATGGCAAGCAGGTCAGCAGTCAGGTTTACTGTCATAGGAGTCCAGTTGTTTCCATCGAAGCGGAGGATTTTCCCACCGTTGCCTACTGCAAAGCCATTGGTCGGGGAGGTGAAATACACACCATTAATGGCAGTGGTAAGCCCGCTGGTTTGCTCTGTGAATTCATTGCCATCGTAGTAGAAGATTTTGCCGTTGTCGCCAACTACCCATCCATTATTGTTGTCGGTGAAGAAAACATCAAAGAGGTTAACTGTTGTTACGTTGGGGATGTTGATCCATTCTCCGTCAAGTTTTTGAATGATGGTTCCGTTGTCTCCAACAAACCAGATGTGGTTTTCATCAATTTCAAACACATCATTCAATTTAGCATTTGTTACTCCTGCCTGAACTGACCAGCTATAGGCAGTATCTACCTGAATATCATATCCGTTAACACCTGTGAGTTCTTTCCAGACAATAACAGGGTCGGGGCTTACAACTGCAAGATTGGTTGGTGACTGGATCAACACGGTGGTGATTACAGTGAACGACCAGGTTACTGACCAATCACTGGTTTCAACTGCGTCAGTTGCTCTCACCCTCCAGTAATAAACATGACCAAACAGGAGATTGCTCATCTTTAATGAGGTAACAGAAACTGCCGGGAAAAGCGTTGCATTGGTAAACTCTGGATTCTCGGCAAGCTGGACTTCATACAGAATTTCGATGCCTTCTCCTGTAACAGCATTCCAGTCGAGCAATGCGTCAGGAGATTGCTCAATGGCTCCGTCAACAGGAGCTTTAAGCTCCGGGGCATATACCCTTACTTGTGCTGACAGGGCCGAGCTGATCATTAACAGAATGAAGACGGGAAGAAAAATCTTTTTCATATCTTTTTGTTTTTGAATTCTTTATTTTATTCTCTCCGGGGTTTTATTAATACCTGATCAGTTTTGTTGTTGAAACCTGTTTGCCTGACTGAACCGATATAATATAGGTGCCACGGCTGAGTTCAGTTGTTGGGATACTCACATGCTGTTTGCCCGAAGGGAAAAATCCGAGAGAGGATGAATGTATCACTTTACCATTCAGGTCAAATATTCTGTAAACTACTTCGCTTCCGGTAATGATGTCGAAAGTAAGGGTAGTAAAATCCCGAACAGGATTAGGATGTATCATAATCTGCAACACAGATTCATTGTTAACATAAGGTTGTTCATCCACGCTAACAGGTTTGCGGAAGTTATTGCACCTGTATAGTCCTCGTCCGAAAGTTGCAGCATAAACAATTCCGAAATTGTTGGTGCCTGGATATGTTGCCACCAAAGTGTCAACATTGATAAGTTGAACAGTGTCAGATGGCTTATTGATCATTTGTTGTTTGAGATCAAACACGGCAACATTTCCCATTTCTCCCTGACTGGCATACCAAGTTGGCGACTGAGCAAAAATGTTGTCGCACATAAAGATTCCGTATTCAGTGCCTATCATTGCTTTCGAAGGGTCGCTCATCTCAAGTAAAGAAGAGTAGACCGGCATTTTGGGCAGATTACCTTGTTTACTTGTGAATGTAGGATTTGGTGAAAGTGCGTTGGTACTCATGAAAACATAATGATCGTTGCCGTAATTGGCAAGGGTGATGATGATATTGTTTGCATTTGTCGGATCGACATACACTGAGGTAATAGCCTGAGAAATTGGGGTATTTGTTCCTGGAAGGGTCACCACTAATTCTTTGGTTGCAACAATACAGTCGGGGCTACTGACATCAGCACGTGCGAAATCGTAGGCTAATGCAATATTTGAAATCCGGTAAAGTTTCCCATTGCGCATGCCTACAAAAACATGATTTGCATCTTTGCTGTAAGCGATTGACTGTGGAATTCCAGAGTAACCCACTGAAGTATTTGCAAGTTCAAACCACTCAGGGGTTTTGGTGAATACCAGAAACTCTTTTGTCATAAAGAGTCTATTGGCTACTGCAATAAACAGCTTGGAAGCTACTATATCCTTGACTTTAATCGAATCACCATTTGCAAGTCCGACATTGGCTGGCAGGTCGTAATAGAAAGGATGATCGAAGTTGCGGCTTTTAACTTTAAGCGTAGAGCCGGGCGCATAATTTTTTCTTGCGTGAAATACTACAGAGTCGCGGCTGTTCTGATCTGTGAAACTTTCCCACAGAGCAATCGGAGTTACAAATGCCTGGGTATTGCCCATATTGGTTCCCAGGAACTGTGTTGAAAATGTAAAGGCCATGTCTTCAGATCTTCTCATCTGACCTGCTGTGGCGCTTAAGACAATCGCATCGGGGTTGATGGTTGAAACGACACAGGAACCACCGTGACCTGAATTGTCAAATCCGCCCTGAAACCAAAGCTCGGTTCCCTGACGTGTTGTGTTGCCTGTTCCGGAAATAAATATACTTCCTTGATCCTGAGCGCCTCCAAGAACCCTGTTTTCAATGCCGCTGGGTGCAACTTTATAAAACTGAGTAGAGATCAGGTTACGGTTGGAAGCTGTAAAGGAGTAATTATTGCCTGTGACAACACCTTTATGGATACCACCATCTGTAGTAACGAAGAATGAATAGGGTTGATCAGGCACAAAAACAAGGTCTTGCTGTCCGATATGTACATATCCCTCAAATAATTCACTGAAGCCGGCTGATTTGCCATCCCATGCAAAGAGACCGTTTTCAACCACTCGCACTCCTTCCCAAAGGTTAACACCACCCACGATAATTCTGTTAGGGTTATTTGGGTACACCGTTAAAAGGTTATTGTAGTTCCCCCTTTGCTGATAGATGTTCTGAGAGTTAGTGGCAGGGAGTATTACTTCCCATGTTTCACCCTTGTTGTCTGAGCGATAAATCCCGAGATGCACACCGAGGTTGTCAACTTGTGCGGCATACATTACAGAAGGATCGGATGGGGCTATAGCTACTTCAAGGCGGGTAACTCCTGTAACAGGCAGTCCGGGTGCTTCACCGGTAGAAAGGTTAACAAAACCATTTACTGAACCGTCTCTGGAAATGTAAAACTTATTATCGACAGAGGCTATGACTGTTCCGTCGTTGCCGGTATTTACGTCTGTGGCATTTCCGCTGAGCTGATTGCCATCAGCATCAGATACAAAATTCCAGCTTGTTCCACCGTCTTCACTATACCTTAAGCCACCGTTTGTAGCAGCATATAACCTGTTGCTGTGGATTGCCATTGCGTTCACAAATGCCCATCCGGAAAGATTGTTATTTGCTTCGGGCTTTGTGCTTTCTATCAGTGTAAAGTTTTCGCCATCAGTAGATTTGTATATACCTTGACCCATAAGGCCTGTTACAAAACCCATATCGGCAAGGCCATTATATTTTTGTGATTCAAAACCGTCACCGGTTCCAACGAAAATGTCACCTGTTGAAGTTTGAACCATGCAGCTAACCTGAAGATTTGTGGTGCCGGCATGTGACCAGGTTATTCCCTGATTGGAGGTCTTGAATACACCGCCGCCTGCACTGCCTGCAAACAATGTTTGCGCTGATGCATCGCGATTGTCAAATATGATGGCTTTTATCTTTCCCCCAAAATTATCAGGCCCCAGTGAAGTCCATACCAGCTCTTCTTCTGATTGCCTGAAACTACCCATCATGGCTGCACCCAAACGTGCGTTACTGACATCGGCAGGATTGATGCTGCCTGTGTGCTGATTCGCTTTTAGGCTGTTTAAATACTCATCGGGGCCTGGTGAAGCATTGCCCCTGGGTGTGTAACTTAAACCTCCGGATGGTGTGGTTGAACTCATGAAGGTTAGCGTTAACAGCATGGATGCCAGAAGTAAACTTAAGGGTAAAAATCCTTTTTTCATATCCTGTAATTTAGATTGTGTTTCTGTTGCAAGTGCACTGAAATAGCGGCACAAGTTACAGTTTTTATTCAGAACTGCAACAAAGATAACTCGATTTTATTTAACATTAATTAACACCATACAGTACTTTAAATTCAGGTACTGGTTCGCTACCAATCCGCAGTGTTTTTTTTCGGGAAAACACTTTATGGTCTTCAAGCTTGTGCAGTATTCCCTGATCAAATTTTTCATTCGAAAAGCAAATCATCAACATACCCAGTCAGAAAATGATTGCCATTCATAACAAAGATAAGCCGAATTGAGTGATCTTCAACATAAGTTAAGTTTTCGGTAATCAAAGCAAAGTTTATGGTCTCAACAGAAATAAGAGCATGATGATAATGCGAGTGTGCAGAAGGTGGGTTTCAGAAGAATTGGCAATAATACTCAGCGCAATCAGCTAGTTGAGTAATATGATCGAGTCGTTCTTAAAAACAGCAGGTTTATACATCAACGCCGGTCTAATGTTCTTAAACGATCCAATATAGTTTTCGACAACAGCATAATCAATTGCTTTCCACATGCTATCGTTATAAACTGCTAAATATATTATGCTATCAGAACTGGTTGCACTCATTGAATTGTGAACAACGCTGAAGTATTCCTCTGTTACATCTAGGTAATCATAGTGACCTAAAAATGGAGGGGTAAAGAACTGAGTTTCTTTCGTTCTGAACAGACTCCTTGGTTGTATTGTATAAACCCTGCGGTAGATTTTCGGAATCCGAAGGTTGTTTTCGCGGAAAAGAAATTGCATGTTTTTGTTTACAAGTGGTTTAAAACTTAAATCCTCTTGCATTGCCGAAGCCCAATGAAACCCGTTTACCGAATCAGCAAGATATGGTACATAGTCCATTACGGCGGGAATACCCGCAGTGCGGAGCATCTTCACTTTTAATTGAGCCAGATCTTCGTGGCTTCCGGCCTTATTCATTATGAGTTGACGTAAAGGTTGAATAGATGATTGTTTGACAAAACGTCCATCAAATCTGAAATTTGCTTCTACGAATGAGTCAATCAGGCTAATCATACTATCAGGCCCAAGTTTGTCGGTATGATCAAAAAGCAAAGGATATTCTTGAAGAAGTATATTCTGCCAGTTTTCAATAGCTTCATTTGCAATTCGATACGGAAGTGCGCATTCGAAGATGATATCAATGGGATATCGATCCAGATATGGATTAGTCAATGTGTCGAGAATCCTGTTGATGCGCGATACAAGTATGGATGACTCAACAGTATCCGTATCAAGCACAAAAGTTCTGGCCTTAAATTTTAAACCACCTGAAAGCGTGTCCAGTTTTTTCCAGTAAGCCAGAAAGGTACTTTCTGAACCAAATGACATAGGATCGATTGAATAGATGTTTCCAAGAGTGTCTTTAACATCAAAATCAACATAATACTGCCTGTCCATATTGCTGATAAGGTAGTATGCTCCGCTTAGTTTCAATTCATCAGGATAATCTATGAATTCAGCAATTGTTTTGGTAAGTTCGATTCTGTTAAAGCCCGTTTCATTGAGTACTTTTAAAACCTTGTCAGGTAATCCTGGTTCTGTTGATTTCAGACAGGAATACAATGAAGTAAAGCAGAGCAAAATGCTAATGAATAATAATGGCTTTATCGCAATTGTTGGCTTCATGGCCTAAATTCCCGCAAGTGCTTCTGACTGCAGCCAGCCAATACTGCCATCAGCCAGGCGAATCTTTGACCATCCGGAAGCCTCATCTAGAAGCAGGACTTTTGTGCCTTCGTGGATGACAAACAGATCAACACTATTGGTTGAGGGTGCACTCTTAGCGGTAATTGTTGGTGCAAATACTATTGCTTCGTTGATCCGCTGTGTGTAATAATATTTTTGTGATGCCAGTCCAAATGACATTATGGTAAGCACCAGACTGACCAGACCGGCAAAGAACGATGTTTTGCGTACGGTGACATTGCCTGAAGCGAAAAATAAATATGCCATCATAAATGTGGCTGATAGTAAAAGAATTGATAACCATGCCCAAGTGTCTGCACGAAACATTCCATAGAACCAGTTCCACCATTGTTTGAAGAACAACTGCGGAACTGCTTCGATCTTATCCACGATCATGCTGTTTGCCAGGTCGAGATTGTGCTGAATATCATCATCGTTGGCATTTAATTTCTTCGCTTTCTCATAGTATAAAATCGCCGATGGAAGCTTATTGAGCTTAAAATAAGTGTTGCCGATGTTGTAATAAAGGTCAGATGATGCGAATCCGTTGTCTTCAATTTTTTTATAGTTTACTAATGCAGAATCATAGATCGCCTCCTGATAAAACTGGTTTGCTTTGTTGTATAGAGTGTAATTTTCAGGGTGATCAGCTTTAACATATTTAGCAGTTAAAGCCAGTATAGCTATTACAAAACAGATTCCATATGTTCTATTAATTAGCATATTACTTTGAATTTCTTTCTATTTTTGAAATAATCTCCAATGCCTGGCTATACAACTCTTCCATTTTTCGACCCGGATCACCAGGAGCAAATCGTGCAAACTCACAGTTGCTGAGGGTTTCCATCAGAATACCTGTTGTTTCCTGATCAATGTTGTTATTGTTCATGGTTTCCTGAACAGTTCCAATGGAAAGTGATGAAAGTGGGATGTTAAATTTGTCTGACAGATATCCCCAGATTGCCTGACTGATTTCGGTGTAAAAGTCATTTTGCTTGCCCTGCTTCATAAAAAGCTGGGCTTTATTCAGTTTTTTCCGGGCAATTTTGGTGGCTTGGCGGTTACGTAATAACAGGCCGTTGTCTTTTCTTAGTTTTCTGGTTTTGTGCATGTGAATCAATGCTACAGCAAAAGAGAGTATAATACCGGCGATGATCACGAAATACCATGAGGATCCAAAGAAGAAATCGTTTTTTTTCTCAAGTTCAGGATGTCTTGTTTTGATGAAACGGATGTCAGACCCCAGTATTTTGATGCTTTCCTGTCCACCCGAAATAATGGTTCTTGAATTGTTGTCATCTGTTCCTTTTGCCACGTTGATGACAAACTCCTGCGACATAAGGCTGATGTATTCTTTCTTGGCAGGATCGAAGAATACGAAGTTAACTTCTGGAACAGTAAATGTACCGGGGTGTCGGGGAATCACCAGATATTCTATTTTTTTTGTGCCTGACACACCATTATTGGCTGTACGTGTCTGCACACTTATTTTCGGTTCATACACTTCAAAAGAAGGAGGGAATGCAGGGGCAGGAAAATCAGCGAGTTCAATATTTCCCGATCCGTTGATCGTGTAAGTTAGGGTCGCTGCCTCATTTGCCTTAAGTTCTGTACGGTCAATAGCTGACTGAAGACTAAACTGTCCTATTGCACCGTCAAATGAAGCGGTTTTGCCGGCAGAAGGAAGCGATTTTACGTTAATTTCGAGGGGGTTCGAGACCAGCTTCTTTTCGATATTGATCACATTTCGGTTAAAAAATGGATCGTTGAAAAAACTTTCAAAAGGGTCTCTTGACCTTCGTCTGTCAGATTGCACGCGTAACTGTGCGGTGCATTGCATCTCCATAGGGTCTATGTTCAATTTTCCGATTTTCTGCGGAAACAATGCAACTTTTCGAATATCGGCAAGAACATATTCCTCACCGTTAATGACTTGACGTGATTGCTGAATTGGTGCGTTGTCATCAAGCAGGTTTTTCATCCAAAAGCCGGGGAAAGCGGACAATTTAATGTTTGTCATATTCGATATGGGTACTTTGGTGTACAATCGATAGGTTACAATAACCTGCTCGCCAAGGAATACGTTATTTTTATCAACGGATGCTTTGATATACAAATCTTTGTCAGATACTGTTGTTTGTTGGGAGCTGTTTCTGGCACCCTCGTTACCTTGA
The DNA here is from genome assembly GCA_024710405.1 of Bacteroidales bacterium. Taxonomy (GTDB): domain Bacteria; phylum Bacteroidota; class Bacteroidia; order Bacteroidales; family F082; genus UBA6192. The sequence goes on along the minus strand of JANJUV010000008.1, from coordinate 52,573 downwards.
TTTTGGGCTTGATTTTGACCGGATGAAGTAGCAAGAACCTTAATAGAAAGGGAGTTTGAATTGATTTTGGTTCCGTCGACATATATACTTGCTGGTCCGACGTTGATATCACCCGGATTAGCAGCAGTAACAACATAAGTGTAGGATTGGGTAAATGATCTTGACATCTGTCCGTTGATAAGCTGTATGCTCGAACTGCTTGAAGTCATTGGCCCGGTAATGACCCTTAATTGTCCAAAATCGGGTCCGGTAAAACGTTCGCCCTCTGCATTCAGTTCATAGATTACCCTGAATTGCTCACCTGTTTCAACAGTAGATTTGGCTGTTGCAACAAAATTAATGTTTTGTGCAACAACACTATAGCTAAAAAATAGCGACACGACCAGAAAGAGTCCTGATATCTGAAGCGGCTTCTTCATAAGTTGCTGTCTGTGTGCAAAGATACACATGTTACCAATCTTTTTCAGATACACTTACATTAGTACTCCTTGCCTTTTCCTGGTTTAATCTGTCTAAAGTTTGCCTTTCTTCATTGGTCAGGGCTTGAAGCATACGCTCGGCTTCTTCTTTGGAAAGTTTCTGTTGTTGCTGACTTTGCTGCTGGTTTTGCTGTTGTTCACTCTCTTGCTGGTTTTGTTGCTGATCTTGTTGCTGCTGTTCCTGCTGTTCCTGCTGTTCCTGCTGCTGTTGCTCCTGCTGCTGATTTTGTTGCTGATCCTGTTGGTCGTTGTTTTGCTGTTGTTCGTCCTGATTGTTGTTTTGTTGCTGCTGCTCCAGCATTCTTCGTGCATATTCAAAATTATATCTTGCATCTTCATCATCAGGGTTTAATCTCAGGGACCTTTTAAAAGCTTCTATACTTTCGGCGTACTTCTGCTGACTCAACAGACTATTCCCAAGATTATACAGTGCTTTGGCTTCCATGGAAGCGTTGTTGCTCATATCAGCAATACGCTTGAAGTTATTTCCGGCTTCCTGGTAGTTTTCCTGCTGATAGGCGGCATTGCCCAGATTGAAGCCGGCGGCTTCGTTACGTGGATTTTTGTCTATAGCCTTACGATAATTGAGTTCAGCATCACTGAAATTGCCTGACCGGTAATCCTTATTGCCCCTGCGGGTCAGGTTTCTGTCGGATTGTGCCGATGCTTCTGTTAGCACCAGTAAAAATATGATCAGAATACTAACTACTTTTTTCATGAGGTACTTTTATTTATGCCGAATAAGTCAATTTTATTTTCCCATCTGGCTTTTCTGTTTGAAACAATCATTTCTGCCAAGAGCAACATAAGCGCAATTGCCAGAAATATCTGAAAACGATCATCATAGTCAGTAAATATTCGGGCTTCGATTTCAGCTTTTTCCAGTTTATTGATTTCTTCAAAGATAAATTCAAGTCCTGATCTTGTATTGTTCGCCCTTGTGTAGGAACCATTTGCCCTGAGTGCGATTTCCTGTAAGATAGACTCATTAAGTCTGGTGACCACAGTATTGCCATTTTTATCTTTTCTGAAACCGGTTCGTTTTCCGTATTCATTTACCATAGGTATCGGAGCGCCATCGGGTAATCCCATTCCGATGGCATACACCCTTATTCCGGCTTTTGCAGCTTCTTCAGCTGCTTCTATTGCTGACTCTTCGTGGTCTTCGCCGTCCGAAATGATAATGATAGCTTTGCTGTGTTCATTCTGGTCAAATGAGCTGATGGCCAGCCTTATGGATTCGCCTATTGCCGTTCCCTGAGCCTGAATGACTCCGGGGTTGACAGTGGATAAAAACATGCGGGCAGCCTGATAATCGGTTGTGATGGGTAATTGCACGTAAGCTCTTCCGGCAAAAACGATCATCCCGATGCGATCGCCTTCAAGTTTGTCGATCAGTCGTCCTATCGCCTGTTTAGACCTTTCGAGTCTGTTTGGGACAATGTCTTCGGCAAGCATAGAATTAGAAACATCGATGGCAAGAAACAAATCGATACCTTTTCGTTTAACTTCTTCCATCCTGGCGCCGGTTTGTGGGTTGGAAATTGCGATTATTAGAAAGAAAACGGAAAGTTGCCACAAAGTGTGCCTGAACCATTTGCGCCATGCCGATGAGTCAGGCATAAGCACTTTTAACAGAATCGATGAGGTGAACCTGTTGAGTGCTTTTTTCCGAAGCCGTTCACTTGCAATGAATATCAGCAACATAACAGGCAACAAAATGAGCAGGTACAGGTAATCCGGATGTTCAAATCTAATCATATTCATATCCTTTACATTGACTATGTTTGAACTCTTAAGATTGTTTGTTTAAGCAAAAACTCAGCAATTATAAACAGCAGAGCAAGCAGAAGAATTGGCAAAAACTCTTCATGTTTACGACTAAACTCAGTGACATCAATTTTTGATTTCTCGAGAGCATCAATCTCTTTATAGATTTCTTCGAGTCTTTGGTTGGATGTGGCACGATAGTAATTCCCACCGGTTTGATCAGCAATTTGTTTAAGCAAAGCTTCATCGATTTCCACCTCAACATCACGCAATTGAACACCGAACGGAGTTTGAACAGGATAAGGAGCAGTGCCATAGCTTCCTGCACCAATAGTGTACACCCTTACTCCGAAAACCTTCGCTATTTCAGCTGCTGTAAGAGGGTCGACAGAGCCGGCATTGTTAACACCATCTGTCAATAGGATGATGACCTTAGAAATGGCTTTGCTGTCGCGCAGTCTGTTGACCGAAGTTGCCAGTCCATCGCCAATGGCTGTGCCATCTTTGATCATACCGCTTTTTATCCCTTTAAACATATTGAGGATAATGGAGTGGTCAGTCGTCAGAGGGACCTGAGTAAATGTTTCACCGCTGAAAATAACTAAACCAATTCTGTCGCCTGGCCTCCCTTTTATAAAATCCATGGCAACGTTTTTTGAAGCTTCAAGTCTGTCGGGTTTAAGATCGCGGGCCAGCATACTTCCGGAAACATCCAGAGCAAGCACTATGTCAATACCTTCAATAGTCATATTGGTGCCTGACGAGCTGCTTTGCGGACGCGCAACTGCCACTATCAAAGCTGAAAGGGCGGCCAGACGCAATACAAACGGCAAATGCCTGAAGTGCAACCTTAAGCTTTTTGGTGTATCCACCAGCATTGTGCCATCTGAAACCTGTAATGTGGCATACTGTTTTGTCCCCCGCCAGACATACCAGATGACCAATACAGGAATAAGAATCAATAAATATAAAAGTTCCGGATTGGCAAAAACTATTTCGTTTAGCATGGTTTACCGGTTTACCTGTTTGTCATTAGTAAAATCCTCTTCTGTGTCATTGGCAGCAGCAATCAGATTTCCATAGCTTTCCTGCACAAAATCGATCATATGCTGCAGACAAATTTCATGCTCTAGAGCTGAAGGTTGCGCTTTGGCAAACTTCACCAAATCGGAAAGCTGCAGAGCTGTGCTCAGTTTATTTGTTGCTTCTGCGTTGATTTCTAACGGTCTTATTGCTCCGAGTATTTCATCAGTAGTCATTTCAACAGCCAATATCGAAAACTGGTTTTCCAAATAGACCCGCACAATCTCAGAAAGTCTTGTGTAATATAACTTTATTTGGCCGGATTGCCATAACTTGCTGTGCCTGAGTTCTTCAAGTTCATTTAACGCATGAATATGCGGTGGAATGGTTGGTATTATTTTTTCGGCGATGGTTTCCAGACGACTTCCTCGTCTCACAACAAATCGTAAGATGAGAAAGATCAGGAGTGCCAATCCGAGAATCCCGATAATCCAGGGTAACACTTCTGCAAAAGTCAGGGGAACGCTCACATTATCCTTTATGGGTTTGAAAGTGCCGGCAGTGTCTACATCAACAGAACCAACATATATCATTAACGGATTTGTAAGTGCCTGATAGAAAACAGTGTCAGGCCCGGTTGAAAACTCAACCGGAATGGCTGGCAGATAATAAAACCCGGTGTCGAATGAAGTCAGGTAAAGTCGCTGACTGAAGGATGCCTGGCCTGCCACTGACGACTTTTGCCTAGCAGGTTCTTCTGCTTTGAGAATTTCAATGTTTTTTATCAGGGTGTCTCCGAATTTTGGCCATCTGACAGTGAATTGTTCGGGAAGATTTATGGTAATATCAAGCGGTAAGCGTTGCCCGACAAGTATAGAGTCGGAAGGCACGGTGATGAAAGCCTCAACGTTCTGATTGAGCGCAGGCCCACTCAATAATAAAACGAAACCAAGGAGAAAAGATTTTATTAATCTGCTTATCTTCATAATCTTGATTCTCTTGTTTTGAACAGTTTCATCAAGGGTTTCACATAATCCTGATCAGTAAAAATCAAACAATGATCTACGCCGGTTTTGGAAAAAACTTCATCGAGTTCGCGGCTTTTTGACCGTATGAATTTCACATAATGGTTACGGGAAGCAATATGTGAAGTGTCGATCCAATGTTCCTGCCCTGTTTCAGCATCTTTAAAGCGTACAAGTCCGATTGCCGGCAATTCGTTTTCGCGTTTATCCGTAATGCGAAGGGCAACAACATCATGTTTTCGCGAAGCCATGCGCAATTCCTGCAGAAAATCTACGGTAATGAAATCCGAAATAACAAAGGCGGTAGACCTTTTTTTAATTGCACTGGTCAAAAACCTCAGAGCAACTGCCACATCAGTTTTTCTTTCGGTCGGTTTAAAACTTATAATCTCACGTATTATCCTGAGGATGTGCGAAGTCCCTTTTTTGGGAGGAATGAACTTTTCCACTGTATTGCTAAAAAAAATCACACCGACTTTGTCGTTATTCTGAATTGCAGAAAACGCCAGAACAGCAGTAAGTTCTGCTGCGAGCAATCGTTTGAGTTGCTGACCAGAACCAAAATCGTTGGATCCGGAAACATCAACCAGCAGCATAACGGTAAGTTCGCGTTCCTCGTCAAATATTTTCACATAAGGATGGTTAAATCGTGCAGTTACATTCCAATCAATGCTACGGATGTCATCGCCATATTGATATTCCCTGACTTCACTGAAAGCCATACCTTTACCTTTAAAGGCACTATGATAGTGACCTGAGAAAATCTGCTGTGAAAGACCACGTGTTTTGATCTCGATTTTCCTGACCCTTTTGAATATTTCACTCGCTTCTGTCATGCGTGAAAGGCAATTTTCAGGTACGGAATAAACTATGGCACTTCAACGGTATTTAAAATTTCGCTGATGATTTCTTCAGTAGTAATGTTTTCTGCTTCGGCTTCATAGGTCAGTCCTATTCTGTGGCGCATCACGTCCTGGGCTATTGCCCTGACATCTTCAGGAATAACGTATCCGCGTTTTTTCAGGAATGCATAAGCTTTGGATGCCAGAGCAAGATTGATTGAGGCACGGGGAGAAGCTCCGTATGATATCATGTTTTCAAATCTCTTTAACCTGTATTGCGCAGGAAATCTGCTTGAAAATACGATATCGGTAATATAGTTTTCAATTTTTTCATCCAGATAAATTTCCCTAACAACGTTGCGGGCTTTGATAATATCAGCGGTTGAAATAACACCTGAGGTTTGCATCAGATCATTTGTAATGTTTTGGCGCAATATCAGCTTTTCTTCCTCTTTTGCCGGATAAGTAATCACAACCTTTAGCATAAACCTGTCCACCTGTGCTTCGGGAAGAGGATAGGTTCCTTCTTGTTCGATGGGATTTTGTGTTGCCATCACAAGGAATGGATCGGGCAACTTAAACGTTTGGTCTCCGATAGTAACTTGTTTTTCCTGCATGGCTTCGAGCAATGCGCTCTGAACTTTTGCAGGAGAACGGTTAATTTCATCAGCCAGAATGAAATTGGCGAATATTGGCCCCTTTCTGACAACGAATTCTTCTTTCTTCTGGCTATAGATTAAGGTGCCAATAAGGTCGGCTGGCAAAAGGTCAGGAGTGAATTGAATCCGGCTGAAATCTGCCTTGATGATATTGGCGAGTGATTTGATTGCCAGTGTTTTGGCAAGACCGGGAACTCCTTCAAGGAGAATGTGTCCGTTGGCAAGTAATCCAATCATCAAACGCTCTGTCATGGATTTCTGACCAATAATTACTTTGTTCATTTCCAGATTGATAAGATCCAGAAACTGACTTTCTTGCTGGATTTTCTCATTGAGTTCCCTGATATCGGTTACTAACATACGTGACTGGGTTTAAATTTGAAGCGCAAAGATAAAGAAGTGGAATCTGGAAGTATCGTTAAAAAGTGTTAAAGACTGTAAACAATAGTTAAGTGTTAACTATTTGTTTTTGAATAAGTAAACAAAGATATAGTGATAAAAGCTTGTTAAGAAACTAATTTTGCTGCTGCATGGAATTGCTTACCTGATTGCCGGATTGTTTGCCTGATAGGTCGAAAGTATCTTTTTCGGAAAGATAGAGGTCAGAAACTACAAGAATGGCGGCAAGACCCCATACCGGTACACTTAATTTGTCGGTATCCAGAAAGTTATTCAGAAATCCGTGCACAAAATAGCTGAATAATGCAAGTGTAGCTGATAGGCTGATAATTTTTGCTTCCTTCGTTTTCGATTTTTTGTGGGCCATTAGTCCCGTAAATATCATAAGTGATACAAGAAGAATAATGATGAGCATTCCGGGCAATCCCATTTCAGAAAGCGGGCCGATATACTCGCTGTGTGCATTACCCATGTCGCCGGCATTAGTACTGATAATTGTTTTTTGTTTGGATTGCTGAAAAGGACCATAAACAAATTGGTAAGTCCCCGGTCCCCATCCAAGGACCGGTCGTTCCTGAAAAAGTCTGATGGCAGATTGCCACCTGTTAATTCTTTCCAGATTGGATGCATCTGATGATATGTTATAAATGGATTGAACGTGTTCTACAAAGTCAGCAGAAGAATCCTGCTTGTTTTTTTCGAGAACATCGATTATCTGATGCTGAAAAGTAAAAAATGCTGTTATGAATATGACCAAAGTTGTTATGATCCACCTGAATTTTATCTTGAGCCATACTGCAATTAATACAAGAAGCGATGCCGCCAGACTGATCCAGGCAGCCCGGCTGAGCGAAAACAGTGTTGCTGTTGCCAGGATTACGACCATAATCAAGGCAAGCAGTCGCTGAGTTTTTGTCAGACCGGGGTAGAATAGATACCCAATCGTCATAATCAGATATATAGCTAGTGCTGCCCCATACGCTGTATGGTCATTATACAGCGGAGCCATAACCCAGTGTGCCGAGTTGTCACTGAAACCATAGCTTGCATGTCGTACAATGGTGTATCCGATCACAAAAATCAATGCAATGTTATAGAGCCAGATAAACCAATGTATGTATCTGATATTACGAAATGCCAATGCCGCAACAAAGAAAAACGGAATCACAAACCAAAGTCTGGCAACAAGAAATTTTAAGGATACGATAGGAATTTCGCTGGTCAGGGTTGTGATGAGCATCCAGAAAAACATCAGGTAGATAGCTATTGATAATGGGTGCCTGGCGATACGTCTGTCGTACTTCCCTTCATATATAAGCTTGGCAATAAAGAGGATTAGCACACCAAACATTAGAGGTTCGGTTGGCAGGGCTACTCCAAGTCCAATATCCATGTCCTGTATATCAAGCGATAGAGGTGTAAGAAAGGTAATGAGCAACAGGACTTTATCGAGTGAAAATACATAAAGAAGCAAAACCATCAATACCAGTGGCAACGAAAAAAACCAGAATACATCTTTGTGTACCACCAGATACAGGTTGATGGACAAAAAGATAAATGCTATGGCATAGAGCCAGCCTATTTTAGCTTTATCACTCAAAGTGGCGGTTAGTTTTGTGGTGATTGTCCGTGTGCCAGAAAAGCATGCCTGTTTTCGATGGTAACGATAACCAATGCTGAAAGCAGTAATGCTCCAACCATCGAAATGAGCACAATAATCCACCGGACCGGATAGGCTTTTTTATCGGCAGTGTAGGGGTAAGAAACAATATTTGAATAAGTCATCTTCGCGTTGTAGAACCTCAGAATCTGCTCATATTCAACTTTTACATCAACAAATGTTCGTGCTTCATGCTGTAGCATTTCTACAATAACCAGTAGTTCTCCCCCTCTTTGCTCAATGTTCTTTTTCAGTTCGTTTACGCCGGAACTGTTGATGGTTCCTGCGTTGTTGCCATAGACTGTGCGCAGATAGCCCCTCATGATTTCCTGCGACTGCATGGAATAGTCGATCAAGCCATATTCAGTTCCTAGTATGTAAAGTCTATGCTGAAGAGAATCAATCAACTCTTTTTTGAGATTTAATTGATTTTTGTACATATCAACAACTTCTCTGTATTTTGCTTTATGCAAACCTGACACTTTTACATCATATAACCTCAGTATCTCTTCCACCATTTTGGCGGCTCTCAGCGGATCTTTGTCGCGCACCACGATGCTAACTGCTTCATAAGGTGTTTTGCTGATTTTAACACTTTGCTGATATTCATAGAGTAATGCAGTGCGGTAAAACTTATAATCCGGGTCAATCTTATAATGTTCAGCTAGGTTGAATATACGAATCATTGAATCAATAATATCCTGCGATTGAAGGAGTTGCAACATTTGTTCAGTCGAACTTTCTTCAGAATAACTATCAATGTTTGCAGGGTAGACTACTGCTTCGGATTTATACAGGGGGGTTATAAACATTGGCCCTGAGAAAATGGCGCCCAACACTGCTGCAATTACAGTAATTACCGCCAGGTGCACCTTCCATTTCAGAATCAGTCTTACGATAGCTGTATTGTTAAAATAGTTGTCCATGACGTTGGTTTTAGGCTGTTTTATTACTTGTTGATTTCTTTGAGGTATGATTATTAATTTAGGAAGTTTTGGTCTCCAGTCGAAACTGACTTTTTTTTTTGAGTTAATTGAATTTTATCCAAAGCGATCACTGCAAAAATGGAAAGGAAGAAAGCCGAGGAAACGGCAATAACCATAATAAGCCAGCGAATAGGATAGGATTTGCGTTCTGCAGCGAATGCATTAGTTACTACAAATTTGTGAGGCAGGTTCTCGTTTGCATCAACCTTTGCTTCATCATATTTAGCTTTAATCTGTGACAATTGCTTGCGCTCATGCTCAAGCATATCCCTGATAGAAACATATGTTCCTCCGTATCGTGACAATACTTCCAGTTTTTCTTCAAGCCGTTTTATGCCTTCTTTGTTTCCTTTAGCCAGTTCAATGGCCAATTGCTGGTTCATCATTTCGGCCTGGCTTTCATAGTCATGCACACCAAGTCGCCTTATTTCATTTAATGAGTCTTCCATAAAAGCTACCTGATCGCGTAGCTTAAGGTACTCATTTTCAACAATCCGAAATGCCTTGACGGCAACCTCTTTCTGCATGGCATTCATGGTTGAGTCAAACAGTTCAGCAATCTCATTGGCAATGTTGGCTGCAACTGAAGCATCTTTATCCACCACAGTAATTTTAACGGCCATGTATTCGGTGCGGCGAAAACGAACTTTGCTCTCATATTCGCGATACAAACGTGTGAGCCGGTATTTGCTGTTTTCGCTTATGTTGTAATGTTCCGACAGGTTAAATTTTTCGATAATCCTGTCGCGGATCTTGTTTGAACTCAGAATCTGAAGCATCCGCTCAGTTTGTTCATCTTCACCAAATTCAAGCAGATCTTTGTTGCTGTTGAAGGTGGTGCTCAGCAAAGCTTTGGATATAGAGTTGGTAGATGTTGGATACAGAACAACAGTTGACTTATATAATGGGGTAATAAAAAAAGGTAGTGTGAAAACGTAGGACGACAGTGCAGCCGCAGCAATTATCACGAAAATATGGTTTTTGTACTGGAGCAACAACCTAAACAACGATTTCGAATCAATATCCCCGGTTCCGGTGTTGTGCATGACCTTCAAAATTATAAGTGGCCAAAATTAGGAAAATTAAACCAGTATTTACAACTTTCTTAACATAAGATAGAAATTTGCAGATTAAGAATGCTTTATGCAATGTCGGTTTTGCTGTTGCTGTGTCCATACCAACTTTAGCCTTCAACTATACATGGCTTGTCAGTCCCTTGTTTCTGCTGCTTTCCTGAAAAGAGCCACAATACTTTGATAAGGAATTATTTTTAGAAATATCGCCGAAAGTATCCCCACGGTTGATGATAAGAGAATATTTAATATCCAGTGAAGGTTGAAAGCACTAAAAACTGACATAAAGGATATCAAGACAATAATATATGCCAGAAAACTAAGCCAGAATCTGGCCCGAAAGTTTAGTCCGAATGTTTTTCTAGCCAATATGAATTGCATCACTGCGGTATAAAACTGAGCAGAGAGGCTTGCGACTGCAGCTCCGGCAGCTGTCCATTCCGGAATCAGCAACAGGTTCAGCGACAGGTTCAACACTACGCCGGAGGCTGCAATGAAATTAAGGTTTTTAAGGCTGCCGTTGGCTGTGAGCAAGGTTCCAAAAACGTAGGTTGAAGAGATGGCAATAAAACTGCTCATCAGCAGGCTAAACACAACAGAAGCTTCATCGACTCTGGTTTGATAATCAGCAATTATTTCTCCATCGCGGATTCCATACAGCAATTCGATTATTTCGCGGCTGAAAAACCATGAAACAGCCGAAACCAACACCGACATCAACAGCATCAGCGTGAAACATACCTTAACCAAACCATCCACCGGCTCTTTCATTTTAATCAGAGAGGCAAACAAAGGAAGGAGAAGTACAGAAAACAGCAATGCAATATTGTTGCCGGCATCAAGAAGCCTGAAGGACTGAGCATAAATCCCTGATTGGTGAAGTCCTGTTTCACCCGGCAGCAGCCAGGTAAGCAATACCGGCTCTATGCGGCTGTAAAAACTCATTAACAGCACAAGTAAGGCAAACGGCAGACTTCGCCTGATAATCATTACCGAGAAAGGCCAGTTAAAACTGAATCTGATGGTTCCAAGTCTCGGCAGCAACAAAATAAATGCAACGATAAATGTGATCGCGTAAGCGGCTGACTGGGCATACACGAACCAAAACAGTTGAAATGGCTGATGGATGAATCCCGACCAAAGCAGAAAGCCACATATAAGAATCATCAGTAATTTGTCCAGAACGGATAAAAAGCTGTCTGTCCTGAAAAGCAATAAACCACTGAAATTAGAACGAATGTAGAGTATGAATGACAGAAGAACGTGATTAAGCACAACCCAAGAAAGCAGAACCAACTCCTCACCTCTGTACCCATATGTTAACCCGACTCCGAAAACTACTGCTGCATAAAGTACACCAAGCATCAGCTTCATGGTGGCTATTCCGGGAAAGTGTTTGCTGAGCAATTGATTGTTTTGGGCAATGTTTCGGTTGTTGAAGTTTGTGATGCCCAGATCAAGTAATATATAGAACAGGTAGGAGAAGTTGAACAGAGAGAAATAAAGCCCGAACATCACTTCGCCTACCTCGTTCTGTACGGTTCTGTCGATTCCCAATATCCAGAACGGCTTGACCAGTAGGTTAAGAAATAGTAAAAGGGCAAGATTTTTTACAAAACGATTCTGCATGCAGCCTGTCCGGTTTCAGTGGACTAAGGTATGAAAAAGAAATTCTGAGTCTTATGTTTGCCTTCAATATATTCTGTTAACTGGTTGCTTTCGATGACACATATCTTATAACCAATATCTTGAATAAATCTAAAACAGGCATTGCGGTTGTCATTATCCCACAATTCGGTGTAAATAACCGGACGATGCTTTGATATCAATTCATGGGCGCCCTGAAGAGCAAAATACTCAAAGTTCTCCACATCGAGTTTGATAGCCGTTACTTTGAGTCCTGATTCAATAATTCCGGGACATTGATCCAGCCTGATGATCGGTGCAGTATAAGTATTGCCTTCATTAAAATCTGTGATGGACTCATGTTTCACATGGCTTAGTCCCTGCATCCTGACATCCTTCAGGACAGGCATAACCATTTCGACTGAACCGTTGTGGTTGCCGACTGCTTTTTCAACTACCTGAACATTATGCAACCGGTAATGATCTATAACACGTTTCAGTGTTTTAATATTTTGTGGAATCGGCTCATAAGCTAGTATCTTGGAATTGGGAAGTTTGGTACTCAGCCAAACTGACATTACGCCAATGTTGGCACCAATATCCAGCACCAGGCCTCCATCGGGAATTTGCCTGATGAAATGAATGAAATCACCTTCCTTCTTATTCCATCGCAATGTTTTGATGATGAAAAGTGAAAAAAGGAAAAGATACAACTCGAAGCCAAGGACTTTCTGGAGTATCTTTTTTACATGCGACTTCATAAAAATTCGGATATTTGCGGCAAAGTTATTACTTATTCATCATCGTTTCGACCAAAAAGTAATGCCCAGAATCAGGATTGCTGTGAACACCCGGTTGCTGATCCGGAACAGGCTCGATGGAATAGGCTGGTTTACCTACGAAACATTGTCGCGGATCACCAAAGCGCATCCTGAAGTATCGTTTTACTTTTTTTTTGACCGCAAGCCAGATCCGGGGTTTTTGTTCAGTGATAATGTAAAACCCATCGTGATTTCCCCTCAGGCACGTCATCCACTTTTGTTTGTTGTTTGGTTCGAAATTTCCGTTGCCCGTATGTTGCGAAAAATAAAACCGGATCTTTTCCTGTCACCTGATGGATATTTATCGCTTTCGACAAGAACGGAGTCATTGGCTGTAATGCATGATCTTAATTTTGAGCATTTCCCAGCCGATCTGCCTTGGCTTGTCAGGTGGTATTACAGATTTTTTTTCCCCAGATTTGCGCATAAGGCTGTCAGGATTGCAACGGTCTCGGAGTACTCGAAAAGAGATATAATTGCTCAGTATGGAGTGCCGGATTCCCTTGTTGATGTTGTATATAACGGATCAAGCACAAAGTTTGTTCCTCTGTCTGCATCTGAAATTTCACAAGTGAGGACGACATACAGCGACGGCAAACCATATTTCCTTTTTGTGGGTTCCCTACATCCCCGCAAGAATCTGGCAAGGCTTTTTGCTGCTTTCGATCTCTTCAGGGATGAATCTCCGGACGATATAGAGTTACTTGTTGTTGGAGAGAAATTATGGTGGACCAGATCCATCAGGGAGTCGTACGAGAATATGAAACACAGAGATAATGTGCATTTCTGCGGACGACTGGGTATGGATGAGTTGTGCCGGGTTACGGCATCAGCGTTGGCAGTAACTTATGTTTCGTGCTTTGAGGGTTTTGGAATACCTATCGTAGAGGCCTTCAATGCCGGAGTGCCTGTGATCACCTCCAATGTGACTTCCATGCCGGAGGTAGCAGCTGAGGCAGCTGAGTATGTGGATCCATATGATGCAGGATCAATAAAAAATGCCCTGAAGCGGGTTTCATCAAGTCCTGAACTTCGTGCACATCTTGTCGAATTGGGCTTTAAAAGGTCAAGGGACTTCAGTTGGGACAAAACAGCGCAGCTTTTGTGGGAGAGTATTCAAAAAGCAATGAATCAACATAAAAATATATGAATGTTTTAGTTCTTGGTTCCGGGGGACGTGAGCATGCTCTGGTCTGGAAATTACGTCAAAGCAAGTCGTTGAACAGGATTTATGCAGCTCCGGGAAATGCAGGAACTGCTCAGGAGGGGACCAACCTACCCATCGATCTTGATGATTTCGAACAAATTGGCGAAGCATGCATCGAGTATCAGATAAATCTTGTGGTTGTTGGGCCAGAACAGCCTCTTGTGGAGGGGATTGCAGATTATTTTCAAAACAACAGGCATCTTGTTCATATCGGGATCATTGGTCCTGTTTCTGCCGGCGCCAGACTCGAAGGCAGCAAGGCTTATGCCAAAGAGTTTATGAGAAAACACAGAATCCCGACAGCTTCATCTTATAGCGTTAGTTCCGATAATCTGGAAGAAGGAATCAGTTTTTTGAAGAGTTTTGGTCAGGGACCATACGTGCTCAAAGCCGATGGCCTGGCTGCCGGAAAAGGAGTGTTGATTGTATCTGAGTTGGAAGAGGCAGTCAATGAGCTTAAACTGATGATCAGCGGCAAATTCGGGAAGGCATCAAGGCAGGTGGTCATTGAGGAGTTTCTTTCCGGCATAGAGGTTTCCGTTTTTGTTGTTACCGATGGAAAAAACTATAAAGTGCTTCCTGCTGCTAAGGATTACAAGCGTATTGGCGATAACGACACGGGATTAAACACGGGTGGAATGGGTGCTGTTTCACCTGTTGTTTTTGCCGACAATCGGTTCATGAACAAGGTGGAAGAGAAAATAATAAAGCCTACAATTCAGGGTTTGATAGAAGAAGGAATTGACTACAAAGGTTTCCTGTTTTTGGGACTGATGAATGTGCAGGAGGAGCCCTATCTGATAGAGTATAATGTCAGATTAGGAGATCCTGAAGCAGAGTGCATACTTCCCAGAATTAAATCGGATTTGTTGCAATTGTTTGAATCTGTTGTGGCTGGTAAGCTTGCCGGTTGCCAGATGCAGACCGATGATCGCTATGCACTGACAGTAGTGGTTGCCTCAGGGGGTTATCCGGGTTCGTTCGAAAAAGGGATGATGATTACCGGATTGAATAGCCTGAATGACTGCGTGGCTTTTCATGGAGGTACCGGAACCGACATTTCAACCGGAGGAGTCAAAAGTACCGGAGGAAGGGTGTTTGCACTTACTGCACTCGGTTACAGCCTTGAAGAAGCCCGGACACTTGCTTATGAGAATGTTGCAAAAATTCAGTTTAAAGATGCCTATTCAAGGAAAGACATAGGACTTGATCTGATGCGCTATCAAAAAAAATATTCTTAAAATTCTTTTGGTTTTAGCACTTATAAACATTCTGCTATGCTGATCAGGTTTTTCAGGTCGGGTTTCTTTATTCAGCACTTTTCCATAGTTGTTGTTGCACTGTTGCTTTGGTTCCCCGTTTTCGTTGGTCAGAACAAATCGATTGTTTTTGACGGATTTCATCCCTTTTTCGATGTGTTTCAACCATTATTTATCAATCAGACTAAAATTGGTTTGGTTTTTTTGCTGTTATTCTTTCTCGTGATATCGTTTTTTTTTGGGAGGATTGTATCTGAGGGAGGTTTTCAGTTGAGAACCGGAACCCACGGCATGCTGCTTTTCGTGCTTATGGCAGGGCCTTTTTATCTCAGCACAGGATTCAGCCCATGGCTCGCTTCCCTGCCTTTTGTGCTGGCGACCATGTATCATATGCTTGCCTTTTATAATAGCAAGAATTTGCCATTTACCGTTTTTTACGCGTCTTTTTACTCAGGTTTAGCCGTGCTCTTTCATTTGCCGAATGTGTTGCTTTTTCCTGTTGTTTTTCTTTCGCTCATTGTTGCCCGTGCTCATGTTTTCAAACTTTGGATTGTGCCGTTTGGCGGTTTTCTGGCACCGTTTTTTTTTCTGTCGGTATATTTTTTTCTCACAGACACACTTTTGTTGCAATGGGAAGAATTTCTGATGGCTGCTGTCGGTAGTTCGTTTTCATTTCAGATAGTTAGTGTTGCCGATGTGATTCAGGCCGCTATATTGATAATACTGACGGTTGTTTCGTTTTTCTGGATTCTGGGGCCATCGGCTGACAATAGTATCATTATGAGAAAGCGCACCAGTATTCTGTTGTTTTTATTTCTTGCCCTTGGGCCTCTTCATTTTCTGACACAGGAAGCGCGACTGGGAAGTGGTTTAATGTGGATAGTCCCCATAATTTTCGTAGCCGGTTTTTTTTCACACACGAAAAATATCAGATGGGCAAATATTGCCCTGTTGGTTTTGTTGCTTTCCGCCATTGGGCAACAGTATATTGATTATTTATGGGCTTATTAAAGTCAGGTTATTCTTCCGGATTATTTGAAACCGGATGTGATGAAGCCGGGAGGGGATGTCTGGCCGGGCCTGTGGTGGCTGCAGCCGTAATGTTGCCTGAGTGTTTCGATCATGCGCAGCTGAACGACTCAAAAAAAATCAGTGCATTGGTCAGAGAAAAACTGGCTCTGATTATCATGCGCGAAGCCATTTGCTGGGGAATCGGTGAAGCCAGTCCGGAAGAGATTGATGAAATAAACATTTTGAATGCCTCGTTTCTGGCGATGCACAGAGCCATTGATGCCTGTGGCAAGCTGCCCGATCTGTTGTTGATTGACGGAAACAGATTCAACCCTTACAAGAATATCCCTTACAAATGCATTGTTTCCGGTGACGCGACATACAGATCTATAGCCGCCGCTTCCATCCTGGCCAAAACCCACAGAGATGCACTGATGCGGTCATTACACAATGAATTTCCTGAATATGGATGGGATCGAAACAAAGGTTATCCAACCGCCGCACATCAGACTGCAATGCTCATTTATGGATTTAGTCCGCACCATCGCAGGAGTTTCAGGTGCAGCATCCAGACAAAAATTGAGTTTTAGCAAATGCCCTACAATGATCTTCTAATCTTTGAAATTTCTGAATGTGAGTTAGATGTTTTATAAGAAAGTATACCATATTAATTTTCTGTGAAACAAATATTGCTGTTTGTCGGGCCTTAGCAAGGATATGGTTTTTATTTAATTTTGTTTTGACTTCCCATCAATACTTGCATGACGAATAAAGGACTCACACGCTTTGCCATCATATCTTTCCTGCTGCTGGTATTAATCATGTGGTTTTTTGTGGGGCAGACCGGAAAGAACTACAAGACGGTCTATCATGCAGTTCCAGAATCTGCAGGCATCATCATTGAATCAGGCAATATTGGCCTGAGCTGGGAAAAACTAACCGCTGAACCCGGAATTTGGACCTCACTTGTGAAACACGATTATTTCAGGAGGGTTGCATTACAGATTTCTTTTCTTGACAGTTTGTTTATACACAAACCTGTGCTTGCCGGCAAACTGTCAGAGTTAAAGGCCGCGTTGGTACTGCTCGGACATGAAGATCAGTATGGGTTTGTTTTTATCGCTGAGGTAGGCCGTTCGCTTCATCCACTCGATCTCATTGAAATTGCCGAGCAGCGATTTGGCAATTCAATAACCCTGATAAAGCGCAGTTTCAGGGATTTTGATACATACCTTGCCGTAGATGCAGTCAAAGGATTGCAATACGAATTTTGTATCACTGACGGACTGTTTATCGGAAGTTTTGATAAAAAACTCTTGGAAAGAAGTCTGGAACAATTAGCATCCGGACGAACCCTGCTGGAAAATCCGACTTTCTCAAGATTAAGAGCTACATGCAATGTTTCGCTGGGTAACAATGTGCTGATCAAATTGGATGAGCTTGGAAAAATAATCAGTAAGCTGATGATTGCCGGAGCTGACCCGCTGATAAACCGACAACTGAACGGAATGAATGGATGGATGGCACTTGATTTTATTTTGAGTGATCAATCTTTAGTGCTCAATGGTTATGCCAAAGCATCAGAAAAGGACAGTAGTTTTTTGTCGCAGCTGACCGGACAGACCAACACAATGCCTGAAGCTTTTTCAGTGTTGCCTGCCGGCCTCACAGGGTTCATTTTAACAAGTCTGAATGATCCTGAAATACTTTTTGGATACGAAAATAAGCCTTACCTATCCGATAGCCTTTCCTGGTTGCGTGGTCCTTTTCTGGAGCAGTTGGATTCGGAAGTTTTACTTTCTCAGATGAAAAGCGATGGAGTTGAAGCACCTGTGATCGTTTTTCGTCAGAATGATACTCAAGAATTTCACGACTGGCTCAGGCTTTATGGCTTCGTTACTGATGATGAACACTGGACCGGAGACGACTTTATTCAACCTTTAAGTAATCTTAGGTTCTTTTCCTCGTTTTTTACCGGCAAACAGAATTTTTCAGCAACAGGTTGGGGATTGCAAACCGGAACATATTTCATGGTCAGTGAAAGCAGGGAAATTCTTGATCGAATTCTGCGGCTTCAGTTGCAGGGCAGGACATTGAGCAATAGCGACAATTTCACAAATTTTGCGAGCCATCTTGCCGATGCATCCTCACTCATGCTGTTTCTGAATGTCAGAGAATCGTCGTCTTTAATTGATGCGTTCATGAGTCCTTCCGTTGCGGCAGCTTTAAAGGCAGACAGAGGATTACTTGATGATTTCGGTGGTTTGTCTTTTCAGTTTTCGGCATATGATGATTTGCTGTATGTGAATATTCATCTGGAGCATAATCCTGATTACAAAGAAGAAAGTATGCTCGAGTGGAAGACCGGGCTTGAAGCTGCAGCAACCGGTAGGCCTTGGATTATTGGAGTACCTCAGTCAAATGATTATATTGTTGTTGTGCAGGATGTTAATAATAGTGTTTATTTGTTGTCGGCCGGCGGAAAAATGTTGAGGAAATTTCAGGCAGGAAGCCCGATACTGGGCGATGTTGGTGTTGTGAGAACAAAGCGCGACGGTGATTTTGCGGTTTATTTAAACACAGCAACACAATTGTTTTTAATTAATCGGAACGGCAAATCGCTACCGGGTTTCCCTGTTCAGCTCAGTCCACAGGCAACAGCTGGAGTAAGACCTTTGACAGATGCTGACGGAATTGTTTTTCAATTTGTTATTCCTTGTACTGATCAATCCTTGCATAGTTTTTCCTTTTCCGGCAATACAACTTCAGGCTGGCAGTTTCCGCGAACAAACGACATAATGGTTGTCCCTGCAGAGCATTTGGTGGCTGGAGGACGGCATTATATTATGATTACCGATATTAATGGAGAGCTAAGGATTACTGACGATTACGGAAACATAAGGATGAACGTCAAAAGCGATATACAACGATCGGCAAATAATAGTTTCTATCTGAACAGAACTAATTCCAAGGGTTTACTGATGTCAACCGACAGCATAGGTAAGTTGTTCTATATCAATAGTAATGGATTGGTTTCTAAAACTGATTTTGGCGTTTTCAGTCCGGATCACCATTTTCTTTATGATGATTTCGACCTTAATAATGCAGCTGATTTTATATTCGTGGACCGAAACAGAATGGTTGTTTTCGACAGATTTAAATCAAAGTTGTATGAGCAGCAGTTCAGTTATCCTGTACTGCAGAAACCGGTATTCCTGAATATTGACGCTAAGAGATACATCGCCATACATCCCGATAAAAGCGAAAACATATTCCTCATCTCTCACGACCACAAGTTGATTCTTGATGCCACACTAGCCGGTGAAAATCCTTTTTCACTTGACGCAATCGGTAAAGATGGACGGATTATAATGCTGACCTATAGCGGAGAAATTGTTTCCTGCTACCGAATGGATTAAACATGTTCTATCAGATTCCGGAAGCCGACCATCGACCCTTTCTGAGATATAGCCATGAAAGAAGTGCAAGCAAGACTCCATAAACCACCTCAGAGACCCAAACCTGTGTGACATTTGCCCCAAAGGTGTTGACAGCCATGTAAACAAAAACAAGGTAGATGGAAAGTACTATCGCTTCGATAATAAACGAAATATGCGTTTTGCCTGTGCCAAGCACTCCGTTGAACAAAATAAATCCGACCGCAATGGTTAAAGCACCAAAATTGACCACAAAAAGTACAGGAACAGAACCTTGCAATAAGTCAGGGTCGTTGGTGTAAACAGATATTATCGCTTCGGGAATGACTAAACTGACGAGTACAAAAACAGCTACCCCGCTTACACACATCAGAATGATCCGCCACAAAAGCCTGAACACCTCATCGGGTTTGCCCATTCCGATCAAATAACTTGTTAGCGAATTAGCTGCAGCAGCAAAACCCCAGACCGGAATCATCAAAACAATGTAAATACTCCTGATGATGTTCGAAATTGCCAGGGCCTGCTCACCCAGTTTCTCGACAACAAGAAAGAATGCAAACCAAACCCCGAGTGAAAGAAAATTCTGCACCATAATGGGCGAAGAAAGCTTAAGCAGACGGTTGTACCGTTTCAGATCGGGCCGGTTAAAACGAAATAACCCGTGGTTTTGCGTAAATTTTTTTTTGTTTGTGTACAGATAAAGATACACTACTGCTGTACATTCAGCAATGACTGATGCGAGCGCTGCTCCCTGTATTCCCATTTGCGGAAATCCCCAGTGTCCGAATATAAGCACATAATCCAGAACGATGTTAACTGCCGCCATGACAAGTGTGCTCCAGGTAATTACTTGTGTGTATGCAATTCCGATGTAGAAGGATCTGAATAAAACCTGCGCGAAAGCAAAGAAAATGCCATACATCCTGAAGTCTATATACTGCATGGTTGAGTTGAAAATGGCATCAGACTCGACTACAGGTCTCAGAATAGCTGAAGAAAACAAAAACATCAGCCCGAAGCATGCTATTGCCAGCGGGATCATGAAATAGAAAGCATGATTGAAGGTTTTTCCGATTTCATCATGGTTGCCTTCTCCGAATCTTCGGGCAATAATGATTTGCGTGCCTGTGCCGAATCCCATGCCCAGCATAATCAACACGAAATAAAACATTCCGCCCAAAGCAGAGGCCCCAAGTTCAATTTCACCAACTCGTCCCAAAAAGGCCGTGTCGGTTACATTGATTAAGTTTTGCGCCACACTTCCCAGGATAATTGGGTAGGCTACTTCCCAGATTCGTTTATATGTTACCGTTGCTTCCAAAAACAGGATCAGAAAGGGCAGCAAAGGTAAATAGTTTGTTGCTTGTTTTTCGATGAAGTTTCCCCATCAACTGACAATTATTGCTGCGCAAAGCAGATATATATTATGTGACCTGGCAGGTAAAATTGTCGGGTTCGGATCGAAATTTGTCGGTGTTGGATAACTTTTTCTATCTTCGCAACATCAACATTTCAAATCTGATATACAATGAAAAGAGTTTTGTTTTTCTTTACACTGGCTTTCCTTTCAGTTTTTTCGGTCAGTTTTGGCCATGCCCAGTCACTGTATCTGGTCGAGCTTATCAGTAAAGCTGACAAACCTGTGTTGAGCCAGGAAGCTGTCAATCAGATTCAGAAGGAGCATCTTGCGCATATCAGAGAATTAAACAATGCTGGTGTTTTGCTTGCTGCAGGTCCTTTTGAAGGGGGCGGGGGGTTGTTTATCCTTCAGTGCAACACTATTGATGAAGCAAGAGATGCCGTTTCATCAGACCCGGCAGTTAAAGCCTCAAGATTTGATTTTGCACTAACACCATATAATGCTACCAAAGGGTTTATATGTCAGGTACATGAAAGTGCTGAAATGGTTTCGCTTGTATTTGTAAAGATAACACCTGCCTCCGGCAGAAGGGATGATTTTCAGGTTCAAAAGGTGCATCGGGATTTCATGGCCAAAAATATTGAGGCTGTAAAAGTTGTTTATGAAGGATGGAACAGCAGTATTGCCGATGGTTTTTTGGTCATCAGTGGAAGTGATGTTGCCGGAGTCGAATCGTTGTTCAGCAAGCATCCATTGAAAGCCAGCGGATCGCTCGATATTTCGGTAAAAGGCCTTTGGATTGCTGATGGGGCATTCTGCGAATAAAAATTACCAGCCAGAAGCAAGAACATCGACCAGATGGATGGTTTTGATGTCCATTTTTTGCTTGCGTGCATACGCGTCCTGATGCATGAGGCATGACAGATCAGTTGAAACGATATATTCAGCACCTGTTTCGATCGCATTGCTGACTTTCTGCTCTGCCATGGCAGCAGATATGGGTTCGTGTTTCACCGAAAAAGTTCCTCCGAATCCGCAACAAACATGGGTGTCTTTCATTTCGACGAGTTCCAGTCCTTTAACTTTTGAGAGCAATAATCTTGCTTCCTGTTTCAAACCATATTCTCTGAGTCCGGCACAACTGTCGTGAAAAGTTACTTTATGCGAAAAATCGGCTCCGAAATCGGTAAATCTCAGATAGTTTACCAAAAAGTCGCTGATTTCCCAGGTGTTTCTGACCAGTCTTTTGTATTCAAGATGGTTTCCTGTATTATGAAACAACTCGTGATAATAGTTTCTGATGAATCCGCTGCATGAAGCTGAAGGACTGACAACGGGCCTGTCGTTCGGAAAATCCTTAAGGAATTTGTTCCCCAATTCCTTGGCTTCATCCCAGAAACCGCTGTTGAAAGCAAACTGTCCGCAGCAGGTTTGTTCGGGATTATAGTGCACGTCAACGCCTGCCCGTTTCAGGAGCTTAACCATATTCATGGCTGTTTCAGGATAAACCTGATCTACGAAACAAGGGATGAACAGATCAACTGTCATGTGTTTAGGTTATTCGTGCAAAATTAGGAATTCTGATCATTTATTTATCATCCCGGCAAAAACAGCTATAACTCTTCATTTTCTTCTGTAATCCCGATACACTTTGTTGACACGAGCTGATCCCAGAAACCCGGATAGGATTTGTTGACTGCCTCTGCTCCGGTCATACGGAATGGGCCGCACACCAACACTAGCGGAGCAAGTGACATTGCAATACGATGGTCGTCCCAGCTGTTAAGGACTTTCAATCCTGCTTCATCAATCTGATCACCGAAGGTTCGTGTGTTGGATTCTGTTTCATCTGTCTCGAGACAGAGACCAAGTTTTGCCAATTCGGTTTTCATTGCTTTAACTCTGTCCGACTCTTTGATGTTGAGGTTGGATGTTCCGGTAAATTTTGTTTTAATTCCCAGACCGGCACATGTAGCAGCAATGGCAGGATACATATCAGGATAATGGGTGAAGTCAAAAGCGAGGTATTTGCAATGTTTTCCTGTTCCTTTGATCAGGATTCCATTCGATTGCGGATGTGTTTCCACACCAAGTTGTTCAAATACAGAGCTTGTTATTTTATCACCCTGAAGGCTTTTGGTATCGATTCCTTCGAGAAACAATTCGCCTGATTGGCTCAATGCAATCAACTCGTACCAGAATGCGGCAGCGCTCCAGTCACTTCCTGCCGCGATTGTTGAAGCTTTGTACTTAGAAGGAGGGATGATGATATTGTTCTCCCTGAATTCTGTCAATGCCCCGCAATGCTTCATTAATCCTGCGGTTAGATGTATGTAAGAAAATGAAGATGTTTTATGGACAAAAGTGAGTTCGAGACCATGCTCCAGCATAGGTGCTGCAAGCATCAGAGAAGTGGCAAACTGGCTGCTCTGTGAAGTGTCGATGAAAACCCTGCCACCTTTCAGGTTCCGGCCTTCAATCGAAACAGGCGGATAGCCTTCTTTTTCAGTATATGTGATACTGGCGCCAAGTTCTTTAAGGGCACTGACCAGAGAACCGACAGGACGCTGTTTCATGCGAGGTGTTCCTGTGAGCAGCCACCGTCCATTCAGGCCACTTACATAAGTTAACAGAAACCTTAACACCGTGCCGGCATTGCCACAATCAAGCAGAACAGGTTCTGATGAACTGTTTGAATTATTGATTATAGAAAGCAGATTATCGAGCAGCTTGCTGTCAGAAGCACCTGATGGATTCAGGATTGTAATAGTTTCATCGGAATAAGCCTGAATCATTTTCAATCTGTTGTACTCACTTTTGCTGTATGGAAGCTTTACGCTGCCCGAAGGTCGTTTTTTGTAAGGAGTAAGTTTCATGATTAATTGCTTACGGAGCGATAGTAATCAAAACATTCAACAACATCCTCCTGACTTACAGACATATTATATACAGCATTACCGGGTGATTGCACCAAGGTAAACATGATCTGATCGTTCATGTTTTTTTTGTCGTTCGACATAAATTGCATCAATAAGGGATAATCCTCCGTGCCTATGTATAGTTTAGGGAAATGGATGAACCGGGTTTTAATATAATTATCCAGCTCTTTTTTGTTTAGGCCGGTCAATTTGTGGGACAGGAATAACTCGCATGCCATTCCTGATGCTATAGCCTCACCATGGAGCAGACTCTGCTGTCTTGAGAGGGCAAGAGACTCGAATGCATGGCCGACGGTATGCCCGAAATTGAGCAGTTTGCGCACTCCTTTTTCCAGTGGATCAGTTTCTGTTATTTCCTGTTTAATAGACAAACAAAGGCTGATCATATGTTCAAAATTCTCAGGATTAACAGGTAATACCTCAAGCAGTTGTGGGCTATGGATGAATCCGTATTTCAGCACTTCTGCATGTGCCTGTAAAATTTCCCGATCAGGAAGCGTTTTCAGGAATTCAGGAAAAATGTATACGGCTCTGGGAATATAGAATGTTCCTGTCAGGTTTTTAATGGATTCGATGTCAACCGCTGTTTTACCTCCGATGGCTGCATCTGCCATACCCATAAGTGTTGTGGGAATGTGGATGGTGTCGATTCCACGTTTATATGTCGATGCCACAAAACCACCCAAATCCGTAATAACACCTCCTCCAAGGTTTATCAGTATGCCATTACGTTGTATATTCAGCGCGGCTAGTTCTTTAAAGACGAAGGCGGCTGTTTCTAATGTTTTAAACTGTTCACCAGAAGGAATGGTAATTACGGGTGTTTTGGTCAGGATATTTTCGGTCATCCTGTGCAAAACAGGCAGACAATGAATTTTGGTGTTTGTGTCGGTGAGTACAACAACTTGACGCTTCTCAGCAAGAAACTCCATAAGCATCTCTTTCAGAGCGTTTTTAGCCTTTTTAGCTGTAATGATATTATTGCCAGTCAAATGATCAACCTTCATGACACAAAGTTAAGCAAACAGTATTCAGTGGAATTTTTTTTTGAACACCGGATGGCGGGGTTTCGTTAAAAAGTCTCAGACAGGTTTCAGAAATAGGCGGCAAGCATCAGGTCGAGTGGTTGAAACGGGAGGTCATGCATTTTGCTCACCTGTTCATTGGTAAGTGAACCATGATAAACATATGCTCCTTTACTCAGTGGTCGGTTTGTTTTCAGCAGGTTATCAATTCCGCCGCATTCTCCGGCTTCGAGCAGCACAGGTGCAAAAAAGTTTGATAAAGAGGTTGAGGATGTCTGAGGCACTTTGGAGGCGATATTCGGAACACAGTAATGGGTTACGCCAGACTTCCGGTACACCGGGTGTTGATGTGTAGTCGGGCGTGAGGTCTCAAAACAACCTCCCTGATCGATGCTCACGTCTATAATTACTGATCCTTCTTTCATCTGAGCGACAGTTTCACTGGTAATAAGGCAGGAGGCCAGGCCAGAGGGGCTGTGTTTGGCTGCAATAACGACATCGGCTGTCTGCAGTGCCTGGTTAATCAGGTCGGGCTTCAGGGTGGAGGTGAACAGTCTGCTGTTGACCAGAGATTGCAAGTCGCGAAGTTTATACACTGAATTGTCAAACACTTTTACCGAAGCTCCCATGCCCAGAGCAGTACGGGCTGCATATTCTGCAACTGTTCCGGCTCCGATGATCACGACAGAAGTTGGTGCAAGTCCCGGAAAACCACCAAGCATCAGGCCTTTGCCGTATTCAGGATGACAAAGGTATTCGGCGGCAATCATCACGGCAGCATTACCAATGATCTCACTCATGGAGCGCTTGATGGGAAGTCCTCCCGACCTGTCCTGTATCCATTCAAATGCAAAGGCTGTGGTTTTTTGGGTCATCAGTTTCTGAAAATACTCCTTTTCACGCAAAGGCAGGTGCAGTATCGAAATCAGTGTACGTCTTTTGTCGAGTAACTTGATTTCGTCTTCATCTGGAGGGGCAATTTTCAAAACAATGTCGCAGTGATATACTGTAGCTGTATCTTCCGTAATTTCAGCACCTGCCTCTGAGTACTGATGATTGGAGAAATGTGCGTTGTTTCCGGCATTCTGCTCAACCACTACACGGTGTCCGTGTGACGTAAGCAGTTTAACTGCGTCAGGTATCAGTGCAATACGGTTTTCATTGGGAGACGTTTCGCGTGGAATACCAATGCTCAATGCATTCTTTTTCCATGCAGTTTCAACCCTTTCCTCTTTTGGCAGGTATTCGCCAGAGGTTCCCATTCTGATGTTGTACGGAATGTTTTCGCCCATAAGTATATCAAAGGTTTATCTTCCGAAAGTGATGGTTCGCTTGTCATTGCTTTCATCAACTTCAATGCTGACTTTTACGTAATCGTTTGGCAAAAGTTGCTCAATTTTTTCAGGCCATTCAACGAAGCAATAGCTCCCGCTGTAGAAATAATGCTCATAACCGATGTCGAATGCTTCCTCAGCTTTGTTTAACCTGTAAAAATCAAAGTGATACAATGGGCCATATGACATTGTCATGTATTCATTAATAATACTGAATGTAGGGCTGTTGACTTCATCTGTTGCTCCGAGTTGTTTGCAGATGGCCTTGATCAGTGTTGTTTTTCCGGCACCCATAGCGCCAAAAAAAGCGAATATGCGCTGGTTGCCAAAATGGGCAAGTATGCTTTCCGCAACCTGTGCCAGTGCAGCAGGCTGATGCGCTTCAATAGTTATCATTTAGGTTTAAGATAAATGATCGGAATGAGCATTTCCTGCATGGAAATTCCCCCATGCTGGAAGGTATTCCTGTAGTAATTAACATAGTAGTTGAAATTGTTGGGATAAGCGAAGAAGTCACCCGGACGGGCAAATACAAAGGTTGTGCTTACATTCATCCGGGGCAGGAACACGCTTTCGGGGTCACGGACTTCAAATGCTTCTTTGTGGTTGTAGTTCAGATTGCGTCCATATTTATACCTCAAATTTGTGTTTACCTCCCTGTCGCCCAGCAATCTGACCGGATTTTTTACTTTAATGGAACCGTGATCGGTAGTGATCATCAGTTCACACTTTTTCTGTGCCACGAATCGGACAATTTCATAGAGTGAAGAATGCTCGAACCAGGATACGACGAGTGATCGGTAGGCAGCTTCGTCTTCGGCCAGTTCACGTATCATCTCCATCTCGGTACGGGCGTGTGAGAGCATATCCACGAAATTGTAAACAATAACATTGAGTTTATTGCCCAACAGGTTAGGAAGGGTTTCCACTAATTTTTTACCGGCGTTCAGATTGAGAACCTTGTTGTAGGAAAAGCGCACATCTTTTCCAAAACGCTTAAGTTGTTCGCCGAGCAACTCTGATTCAAACTGGTTTTTGGTGCCATCATCTTCTTCATCGGTCCAGTATTTAGGGTATTTTTTGCGTATTTCGGAGGGCATGAGTCCGGCAAAAAATGCATTGCGCGCATACTGCGTTGTCGTTGGCAGAATGCTGCAATACATCTCATCGCTTTCTATCCTGTAGTAATCTTCGAGAAGTGGCTGAATGGCTTTCCAATGATCGTAGCGCAGGTTATCGATCAGCAGAACAAACAATGGCTTGTCGGTTGTGTCGAGCCTGGGGAGGATTTTCTCGCGAACGACTGTATGCGACAGCACCGGCTTGTCGGCACTTCGGCCGTTGACCCAGTCAATATAGTTTTTTTCGATAAACCTTCCAAACACGGCGTTGGCTTCGTCCTGCTGCATGTTGAGCACTTGCATGATGCCCTCGTCCTTCGATTTTTCGAGGTCAATTTCCCATCGCACCAGCTTGCGGTAAATCTCGGTCCATTCGTGATGGTTCAGGTGACTTCCGATCTCAAGTCCAATGTTTCTGAAATCCTGTTGGTAGCCGAGGGTGGTTTTTTCACTGACTAATTTTTTATTTTCCAGATTTCTTTTCAAAGAAAGCAGAATCTGGTTTGGTTTTACCGGTTTGATCAGGTAGTCGGCTATGTTGGATCCAATGGCGTCTTCCATAATGGACTCTTCTTCGCTTTTGGTGATCATCACCACCGGAAGTCCGGGATAGTCGTGCTTGATTTTCTCCAATGTCTCAATGCCGGATAATCCGGGCATATTTTCATCGAGGAAAACAATGTCGAAATCGTATCGGTGAATCAGCTCAAGCGCATCACTGCCGTTATTGATGGTTGTAACATCATAGCCCTTGTGCTCCAAGAAAATAACATGAGGCTTCAGCATATCAATTTCATCGTCGGCCCATAGAATTCTGATCTTTTCCATAATGGATTGTTTGGTGATTAAAGGGTAAAGACGATGACGATAATTCTGATACTTTTGTGATTGATTTATTAAGAGGCTGTCAGTGCCTTGTGTGTGTACAAAGTTAACAATATCTATGCCGTTTTTCCGCATAAACAAAAAGAAAATATTTAACGATCCGGTGTATGGTTTTATTACGATTCCGGATGAATTGCTGTTTGATCTGATAGAACATCCTTATTTTCAGCGACTCAGGCGAATCAAACAGCTTGGATTGACACATCTGGTTTATCCGGGCGCTTTGCATACACGCTTTCACCATAGTCTGGGTGCCATGTTTCTGATGCAGCATGCTGTTCAAGTGCTTCGGTCAAAAGGACACAACATCACCGACGAGGAGGCTCAGGCATCATGCATTGCCATTTTGTTGCACGACACAGGTCATGGTCCATATTCACATACTCTGGAGCAATCCATAGTCAGGGGTTTGTCGCACGAGATCCTCTCTTTAAGATTTATTGAAGAACTCAACGCCCAATTTGATGGTCAACTAGCAATGGCCAGAGATATTTTTACGGGAGATTATCCAAAAAAGGTGTTGCATCAGTTGGTTTCGAGTCAGTTGGATATGGATCGGATAGATTATTTGAAAAGGGATAGTTTCTTTACGGGTGTATCAGAAGGAGCCATTAATGCCGAACGACTGATAACCATGCTTGAGGTAATTGATGATGAACTTGCAGTGGAAGCAAAAGGAATTTACTCGGTCGAAAAGTTCATTATTGCCCGGAGGTTGATGTACTGGCAGGTGTATCTGCATAAAACGGTTTTGTCGGCCGAGTTTATGCTGCTGAATACGCTCAAAAGGGCTCAGCAACTCAGCCGGGAAGGGCAACAGCTTTTTGCTACACCGGCCTTGAAGTATTTCCTTTCGGAATATATTGATGAAGATGGCATATCAAAGCATGAAACACTGATGAACTTCGCTCAACTGGATGATTTTGATATATTTACAGCCTTAAAGGTTTGGCAGCATCATCCGGATAACGTACTTTCCTTCCTGAGCCGGAGCATCGTCAACAGGCAGTTGTTCGGGGTGAGTCTGCAGAACGAAGATTTTCCTGAATCAAAAACAGGACTTATTCATCAGGAAATCATGAAAAGTTTTGGGTTAAGCAGCGAAGAAGCAAATTATCTGCTGATTATCAATACAACTTCAAACCATGCTTATCATCCCGGACAGGCCAGAATCAACATCGTTTACAAGGATGGAAGGCTGGCTGATATTCAGCAGGCATCAGATCAACTGAATATTTCGGTTCTGTCGGTTCCGGTAACTAAACACTTCCTGTGTTGTCCGAAGCAGTTTCTTGCTGAAACTTAAGACAAGGATTCCAAAGTGCAGTTCAGGGAAAGAATTTATTCATCAGTGTATAGTCGATATTACCTTCCTGCAGGTGACAATTGATGCATGAGCTTCCCTTTTTGGTAGCGCTGATTGATACTGTGCCATCGGCATTGACGTAGCCCCATACCCAACCTCTGTTGTCGGCAGAAACATTTCCAGTATCTTTATAAAGTATAGCATATCGGGAAAGGCTGTTTTCCTTGTCGTGCAATTCCTTTACAATCAGAGATCCTTCGGGAAAAGAAGCATCATCTTTTACTTTTCCGTTTTCATCAAGCATGCTGGAAGCCACATCGTTAAAGCGGGTGCGTAGCAATGCCTGGGGATGCCCCGAACCGCTGCTTTTAGGAAGAAAGGCGTCACTATTCTTATACCAGGTGTAACCTTCTGTTTCGCCGGCCATATCGAACAACTGCTTGTCAATACCCGTAGCAACGGGGTCTTTTTTGCAGGATGAAAAATGCAGTATAAACAGCAATGGCAGCAGTATCAAAATTAGCTTCTTCATAATGGAATGATTAGGATGTGAAAAAACAACTATGCCCAAAAAACAAGGCTATATGAAGACAAAGTTATGTTATTCAAATGAACAGAATAATACAGGCTCAAGATTGATTCCTTAAACTTTTTATTTGTCAGGGAATAAACTTCTTAAACTTGAGAAGCAACCCAATAAAACTGCCCTGGTGGTTAAGCTTTAAAGTTCATCAATGAAGGATAACTGATTCAATATATTTTTTTTGAAAATGCGGGTTAGCTATTTGCTTTAAGTTTACAGTAAATGATAATAATTAAGTGTACTACGAAGAGTGTTTTCTATGCCACAAAGACACCAGGTCACCAAGAATCACTAAAACTATATGTTTAGATATTAGTGCTTTGTGAAACATTGTGTTTTCGCGTCTCATTGGTAAAAAAAGAATTCAGCATTTTATACTTCTAATGTTTCAGGAAGGAGTGAACAACGAAAGGTAGGGAGTATGTTGGGCCTGTCTGAATCATTTTCACTTTACTAGTGTAATGGAAAAGGAATAAGCATGTTCTTTCTTTGGGTTGGTGTCACCAACTGCGTAAGTATCAACAGTGACTTTTCCGTCTTGATAAATTGTCATCACACGAAACATAGGCGTATGTCTTGTTTCATCAGGAATTTTGGTGCGCTCCAAGGCAGGTATATGAAGGTACTGCACGTTTTTTATCTTTTTAGAATGTCCTGTGCGATCCATATCCATGTGCAGGTCGCCGGAGACAACAACTGCAAGATTGGGCTGGGCAATTACTTTTTTGCGGAACATGCGGTTGCCGATACCTTTTTTGCGGTTTTCGGGATACACGCCTTTTTGTGCTCCGTGAACGATAAGAATAATGGGTTTTGGTGCCAATCGCTGAATTTGTTCCAGTATCCAACCTGCGCCCTTATTGTCGAAATCCCGGCTAAAGTCAGGTGAGGCAAAGACAAAGGCAAGCTGGTCAAATTCCAAAACATACTTTGTGCTGTCAACTTTTTTGTTCCACTGTTTCGCATAATAAAGGAAACGATCCACAGTGCTTCCATGCTCTTCGTTTCCCATGATGGGATAAAAAGGATGTGCAAGTTTTTGAAGCACCGGAGTGGCCGCCTGATATTGGATTTCAGTTCCTTTGTGTGCAATATCACCAACACCAATCACAAAATCAATATGTTGCGTTTGGCCAAGAGTGTTAATCTGATCAACTGCTGCTGACATTCCCGGAAATTCGGCAAGTGGCTTGGGTTCTGCATCACCCAGAAATGCAACGCGAAGGAGGATAGTATCCTTCTCGCCGGGAGTGGCCATCTTCGGCAAATCGGATGGTGTATGTATGCCAAATTCATTCGTTGAATTGTAACTGGCAGAATGATTGATTGTCCAACTTCCCATGAGCAATGCCAAGGGGAGAATTAACAGCTTTAGCAGTTTTTTCATGTTCATTAGTTTATTTAATCGTTAATAAAAGTGTTATGTGCTTCACTTATATATCTTAATGCTGCTTCTTCG
This sequence comes from Bacteroidales bacterium, assembly GCA_024710405.1. GTDB lineage: Bacteria > Bacteroidota > Bacteroidia > Bacteroidales > F082 > UBA6192. Next base: position 21,281 of record JANJUV010000008.1, on the reverse strand, counting down.
TCTCTTTCTGAAACGATTTCAACATGATTTGGTCCTTTATAGTGAACCAGCCAAAGCTTGATAATTTCAATTATTCCGGGATGGTTATCCATGAGCTCCTGAAGCGAATTGATATTGAATATTGTGTCATCAGCGCAGACCGCTAACAGTTTGGGATCAGCCTCGTTGTTGTCGCGCATATTGATCATGCCTATTAATTTTACTGCAACAATACTTCCTCGTGCTATTGCCGGCCCAAGCACAAAAACATCGGCCGGATCACCATCGCCTCCTGTTGATTTATCAACCACTGTCTGAGGAACAAAACCATAATTGGCCGGATATCCAAGGTATCTGATCATTCGTTTTTCACCATTTTTGAGCACCTCCCATTCAAGCCGGCCTGTTGTTTTGTTCACTTCCCATTTTTCGTTGGTTCCGGCCGGAATTTCTATGACAACCTGCACGAGCGAATCTGATGTGAAGGTCGCTATATCTCGGAGAAGGTCTTGTTCAGACTGAATGTTATTGTAAGACGCATTGTTGCCGCATGAAATCAGAAAGGCAGAGAATACCAGCATTGCAATCCTGAATTGATTGTTTATTGCTTGGATCAATTTGCTTTGCTGTACAGATTCCTTTTGTTTCATTTTGCTGTAATTGTGCGCAAATATATGCTTAATCAATGGGGCAATGTATTAGGTTAGTGTCTTGAGCTATCAACAGGTTATGGCAGTTGGAAGAGTTAATGATATACATCAAAACGGATATAAAAAGAGTGTTCCGTATTAGAAACGGAACACTCTTTTAATCTAGGATTAAATTATAAATCGAATTTCACACCAAACTGAAGGCGCATGTTATAATACTCGGCCTGCATCACCCTTGAGCTGATTCCCTGATAGTAATACAGAGGCTGATTAGTGAGGTTCAGGACTTCGGCATACACCCTGAATTTTGGTGTAAATGCATAGTTTGCATTGATATCCAGATACATAACTTTGTCATAATATCTGTCGAAGAATTTTTCTTCACCAAATTCTTCCACGAAATCGCTGGCATAGTTCAAAGAGGTGCGGAAAGAGAATTTTTTTGTGTCGTAAGACAAAGAAGCATTAAGTGTATGTTTTGCGGTACCTGGAAGGCTGAGGTCTTTGTCATCTTCACGTCCTTCGATGCGGAAATCGCTGATTTCGCTCGAGGTGTAGGTGTAATTGGCATAAACTCCAAAGCCCGATAAGAATCCGGGGAGGAAGTCAAGCTGACGCTGGGCGGCAAACTCTAAACCAAATAGTTGACCGTTACCACCATTGATCGGCTGGCTGAATGTACTCCATTCGTTTCCTTCAAACACAAAGTCTTCTTTGGTTTCGGTAACAATGAAATCTTTGATGTCTTTGTAGAAAATACCGGCCGATACAATACCAATTGTTCTGAAGTATTTTTCGATCATCAGGTCAAGATTCATCGAGGTAGTGGGAATCAGTTCAGGGTTACCGATTGAAATTTCGTTGTCTTCACGGACGATTTCGCGGTAGGGTACAAGGGCAAAGTAGTTGGGACGTGCAAGCGTATTCGTCCAGGCGGCTCTGAGAATGGTAGTTGGGTTGAAGTTGTATTTGGCATGCAGGCCGGGCAGGATATTCAGGTATGAATCGGAAACTTTATCTGTAGGTGTAATTTCGTCTTCGTCGGCATCATATGAGTTTCCTTGATACTCCTGTGAAGTATTCTCAAACCTTACACCTGCAATCAGGAATAGGTTTTTTCCGATGTTTTGATTGAGCATCAGGTAACCACCAATGATGTTTTCGGTGGCATTGAAATCGCCTGCTTCTGCTTCCGCCAAAGCTGATTCTTCAAACAACGCACTGTTTGTAAGGTCAAGGTCTCCAAGATACTCTTTTGTAATTTGATTACCAACCATATAATCACCGGCAAGAAAATCATCCTTGCTGAAATCTTCAAGATTATTTATGGTCTGGGTGATGAAGCCGACTTCGTCAACAGGCTCATATTCAAACAGATAATTGTCTCGCATCTTTTCTTTTCCCTTATACCTGACACCTACCTTTAGGCTGTTTTTGTATTTATTTTCGAGCATGGGTATCAGAATGTTGACTTTAAAGTTATTGTCGATGTCTTCAGTCAACTGGAATTCTTCTGTGATCTCTCTTATTGAATAATCAGCATTGATATCAGCATCAGCTTCCGGAGTTACGCTGGTAATTTTTGGGAGTTTTTTGTCGCTGAAATCAGTTCCAAAAACAAGATTCTTTTTCCTTAGGCTCATATAACGTTCATTGGGTCTTTCTTCAGAAGCTTTGCTGTAAGAAGCAGTCCAGTCAACTTCTATTTTTCCAAACTGGTGATCGCCACCCAATGCAAAACTCATCATTCGCTGGTCTTCAAGACGGGCATTTTTGATATCAGGGGTTCCCCCTTTGGTTTCTTTCCTGATTTCGCCTTCCCAAACCTTATCATCTTCATTGTACTCAATTCCGGTATAAATGGTTCTGTAGCGATTTTCCCAGTCATTGCGGTGGTTGTAAATTCCGTTCAGGAAAATGGTGTGGTTAGGGTTGAAAGCATAATCCAATGACAGTGAGTAACTTTGGCGAATACGTTGCAAGTAGTATTGACGGAGTTCGATTACCTCGGTGTATGCTGAATTATCTTTGTCATCCTCATCCAGGTAATTCCATTCTGCTTCAAAATTATCGCTGCCGAGCTGGTGGTTGTGGTAGGAAGCGCTCAGGATAACTCCTAATTTATTGTTAATGAAACGCTCTCCTAAAATAATTGAACCGTTGAGCATGGGTTTGTTGGCCAGGAGGTTGTATCCCGAGCCGAGAGTAAGACTCACCCTACGGTCGTAGGGAGCCGAGCGGGTAACAAGGTTTACGGCACCACCGATGGCATCAGCATCCATATCGGGAGTAACCGCTTTGTTTACTTCTATGGATTGAACCATATCGGAGGGAACAAGGTCGAGTTGCACGGTACGGTCTTCAGCTTCGGCTGAAGGAATTCGTTCGCCGTTAATCATTACTGAGTTATACTGCGGCGCAGTTCCCCTGATGTTGCCAAAGCGTGCTTCACCCTGATCATACTGAACGTTAATACCGGGAATTCTTTTCAATGCATCACCGATGTTGGCATCCGGAAAACGACCTACCTGGTCACTCGAAATGATGTTGGTAATGTTGCCTTTGTTCATCTGAGTGTTGAGTGCTTTCGACTGTCCCTGTAACTGACCCGAAACGGTGATCTCGGAAAGCTCAATTCCTGCTTCCATGTTGAAATCGGCTGTTACGGTGCGCCCCGCCTGCACAGTTACTTTTTGGCTCACAGGCATATAGCCTATGTAGCTCACCGATACTTCATGCTCCCCTGCAGGAACACCTGCGAGAGTATAGTTACCAAAATTGTCTGAAACAACTCCTTTCGATAACGATTTGATAATAATTGTGGCTCCCGGCATGGAAAGGTTATCCGAGTCGAGAATGCGTCCTTTGATGTTACCTGATTGCTGTGCATGAAGGGAAACCATCAAAAAGAAAGTTAGAATGCTGAGGGTAAGTTTTTTAATCATTATGGTTTTAGTTTTTAATTGGAATGGCAAGCTAAAACCTTATGAGACCGGTTGTGTTAAGAAATCCTTAAAATTACATTATATAAAACCGTCAGGGAGTTTAATTGTGCTGAGAAGATAGTGCTGAACAGGAGTTGAACAAGAAGGTCTATTCTTTGCCAAATTCCATATGGGAATACTTTTCCTGCCTGAGTCGCCAGCGTTCGCGGGCATATTGCTGCATGTCGGCTATGGTGTCTTTTTCGTCCACAATTTCGAAGCCAAGCAATGTTTCGATGATATCTTCCATGGTGACAATTCCGTCGAGTCCGCCATATTCATCCACTACCATTGTCATATGCTCCTTTTTTTCGAGCAGAAACTCCCAAACACTCAGCAGTGGCTTTGTAGAAGGAATAAACAATACTTCGCGCCTGATGTCCTTCAGTCTGAGGTTATCCTTGTCTTCAGCCAGTTTTTCAAAGACAGATTGCCTGAAAACATAACCGGTAACGTTTTCCTCTTTGCCCTCATACACGGGTATGCGCGAGAACCGCAGATATTCCTTATTTTTCAAAAAATCATCCAGTTTCATGTTTTCATCAGCCATGGCAAGCACCACACGGGGGGTCATCACTTCCGATACTTTTACCGAACGTAGCCGGATAAGATTTTGTATGATGAGGTTTTCTTTCTCAGCAAAAAGTCCTTCTTCTGTTCCGATATTGGCAAGAATAGAGATTTCTTCTCGACTGACAGATGGCTCCCCGCTTTTGCCAGAGATCATGCGTGTGATGAGTGAGGAAACGAATACCAGCGGCCAGGTGAACCAGATCATCCATTGAATGATTTTTCCTGAAACTACAGCTAAGTTTTTCCAATAACGTGCACCAATGGTTTTGGGGATGATTTCGGTAAGCACGAGAATAAGTATGGTCAGTATCGCAGAAATCAAACCAAAGTAGGCCTCTCCAAAAACCTTTACGGCCTCAGCTCCGACTCCGGCAGCACCCACAGTATGCGCCACGGTATTCAGAGATAATATGGCGGAGAGGGGCCGGTCAATTTTTTTCTTTTGAGCAATCATGATGGATGCACCTGTCTTTCCCTTTTCGAGTTTCATCTTCAGAAAAGTTACCGGAGTGGAAAGAAGAACTGATTCCATAATTGAGCAGAGGAACGAAATAAACAGAGCAATAAACAGATAGGTAAATAATAGGGTCATCTCTTTTTGATGATGGAAATTTTGCACAAAACTACAATTAAAGTAAGACCATCGTCCATCATTCACCATTTTGATGGGAAGTGTGTGTCTGTTTTTTTTAGTGAAGCAACAGCTATGGCACAGAGTTCCACAGAGAACCACAGAGTGCCAAAGAGTTAGGATGAACTTTCATTCTTGCCACCAATGCACGAAGGCACTTAGTTGAACAAAGTATTGATAAAGCAGAATTTGGCTTTTGTGATGCATGGTGTCTTGGTGTCTTTGTGGCATGTGGTGCAACACCTATGACACATAGCATTTTAGATAGAATAAGCCAGCAATAACCGTTTCATTCATCAGCCGCAATGTCGGAAAAAGATGTATCTTGCACCCCAAAACTAACGCATGTACTTTACTGCCGAACAAATTGCCGCCCTGATTCAGGGTAAGATTGAAGGTAATCCGGATGCAGCCGTTAACAATGTGGCTAGAATTGAAGAAGGTAAACCCGGCGAATTGAGTTTTCTTGCCAACCCGAAATATACCGCATACATTTATACTACACAGGCCTCTATTGTTCTTGTTAATGATGATTTTCAACCCGAGAAGCCTGTTGTTTCAACGCTTATAAGGGTAAAGGATCCATACACGGCTTTTGCTACCCTCCTCGACTTCTACAACCGTTTCAGATCCGACAAAAAAGGTATTTCAGGGCTTTCATTCATTTCAGAATCTGCTGTGTGCGGAGAGGAGGTGTACATTGGCGAATTTGCTTTTGTAGGGGATCGCGTCAACATCGGAAACCGTGTTAAAGTGTATCCTCAGGTTTATATCGGTGATGATTGTGTGGTTGGCGACGACACTGTCTTGCATCCCGGAGTGAAACTTTATGCCGGGACGGTGATCGGAGCGCGCTGCACCATACATGCCGGTTCGGTGCTGGGAAGCGATGGCTTTGGATTTGCACCACAGGCTGGCAATGAGTACCAAAAAGTTCCCCAGATAGGCAATGTGGTACTCGAAGACGATGTGGAAATCGGTGCCAACACCACCATTGACCGTGCTACGCTTGGCTCCACCCACATCCGCAAAGGCGTGAAACTCGACAATCTGATACAGATTGCCCACAATGTTGAAATTGGCGAAAACACTGTAATTGCTGCTCAAACAGGTATCAGCGGATCAACAAAAGTAGGACGCGACTGTATGTTTGGCGGTCAGGTCGGGCTGGCAGGTCACCTGCAGATTGCCGACGGGGTGAAACTGGCGGCACAGTCAGGCGTAGGCAGCAGCCTTCGGGAAAAAGACCAGGTATATATGGGTTCGCCGGTGATGCCCCTAAGCGAGTATAAAAGGGTGGTGGTGTATATGAAGCGTCTCGAACAGATGTCGGACCGCATCAAGGCGCTGGAAAAGAAACTACAACAGACGGATTAAGGTTAAACTACCGAGACTGAATCATTTTTTTTACATTTGCCGAAATTTGAATCTCGTTCCGCCCATAGCCCTAAATTAACTTATGCCGGAAAAACAATGTACCATCATCCATGCTGTCAGCGTTGAAGGTACGGGCCTGCACACAGGTCAGCATGGAACATTAACTTTCAGGCCAGCTCCTGACAACCACGGGGTTCAGTTCCGCAGGATTGACCTTCCCGAAAAGCCCCTGATTCCAGCACTTGTAGAACATGTTGTGGATACTGCCCGGGGAACAACTCTGGCACATAAAGGAGCGCGTGTATATACCATTGAACACGTGCTTTCGGCGCTTACAGGTATGGGCATCGACAATGTGCTGATTGATCTCGACATGGAAGAGATTCCCATACGCGATGGTAGTGCCAGATTTTTTGTTGAAGCCCTTGAAAAAGCGGGAAAAGAAGAACAGAAGGCCGACCGTCAATACCTTATCATTGACCGCGAAATCAGCCTTAAAGATGAATCAAAAGGCTTCGAGTTGAGTATAGTACCTTATGATGGATATAAGGTGGACGTGAAAATTGACTACAACACCGAGGTGCTCAACGTGCAGTATGCCACCATGGAGACGCTGGATGAATTTGTCACGGAAATTGCCCCCTGCCGCACTTTTGTTTTTCTGCACGAGCTTGAGTTTTTGCTGAAGAACAACCTGATTAAAGGCGGCGACCTGAGTAATGCTATTGTATTCGTAAACCAGAAAGTTAGTCAGGAGCAGTTGGATTACCTTGCCGAATTGTTCCATAAACCCAAAGTTAAAGTAAAAGACGAGGGAATACTGAACAACCTTGATCTGCATTTCGACAATGAGCCTGCACGCCACAAACTGCTGGATGTAGTGGGCGACCTGAGCTTGCTCGGGAAACGTATTAAAGGTCATGTAACTGCTTTCAGACCAGGACATCTGGCCAACACTGAATTTGCCAAGTTAATCAAACAACAGATAAAGCCTGCAAGTATGATCAAACTACCACCATTCGACATTTACAAGGAACCGGCCTACGATGTGATGCAGATCCAGCGGATACTGCCACACAGGCCTCCATTTTTGCTCGTTGACAAAATATTGGAAATCAGCGAAGACCACATCATAGGGCTGAAAAATGTGACCATGAATGAACATTTTTTTGTAGGACATTTTCCTCAGGAGCCGGTCATGCCTGGTGTTTTGCAGATTGAAGCAATGGCCCAGACCGGAGGTATTTTTGTGTTGCACTCGGTTCCCGACCCTGAAAACTACATCACATACTTTCTGAAAATTGAAGATGCAAGGTTCCGCCATAAAGTTGTTCCCGGCGACACCATTATCTTCTCCCTCGAACTCACAGCTCCTATCAGACGAGGAATCTGCAATATGCGTGGGGTAGCCTATGTTGGTGACAAGGTAGTTACCGAAGGGCGTCTTATGGCACAAATTACCCGGAAACAATAACTCCAGAACGACAAAAAAAATGAATCAACCCCTTGCCTACGTTCATCCCCAGGCCAAACTGGCCAGCAATGTGGTCATCGAACCCTTTGTGAATATCGAAAAGAATGTCATTATTGAAGAAGGTACCTGGATCGGCTCCAACGTAACCATCATGGAAGGTGCACGGATCGGCAAGAATTGCCGTATTTTCCCCGGCGCGGTTATTTCGGCCATCCCTCAGGACCTCAAATATGCAGGTGAAGAAACCATCGTACGTATCGGCGACAACACTACCATCCGCGAATTTGTGACCATCAACCGCGGGACAAAAGCCAACTGGGAAACCGTTGTGGGCAAAAACTGTCTGCTTATGGCATATGTGCATGTGGCGCACGACTGCACCATTGGCAACAATGTTATTCTGGCCAATGCCTGTAACCTTGCCGGACACATCCGTATAGACGATTGGGCCATTATCGGCGGACTCGCTGCTGTGCATCAGTTTGTGCAGATTGGCGCCCACTCCATGATTTCGGGTGGCGGCATGGCGCGTAAGGATGTGCCTCCCTTTACCAAGGCTGGACGCGAACCGCTTTCCTATGTAGGCGTTAACTCCATCGGGCTGAGACGCAGGGGATTCAGCGAAGACCGCATCAATGCCATCATGGACATATACCGCATCATCTATCTCAAGGGCTACAACGTTTCTCAGGCGGTCAGTTACATAGAGGCAAATGTTCCCGTGTCGCCCGACCGCGACGAAATCCTCAGTTTCATCGCCAACTCCACCCGCGGCATCATGAAAGGCTACGGAAAAATGCGCGAAAAGGAATAAAACCCGGCAAACCTGATGTTCCAACATCAGTTCAGATTATAGCTGGATGGGACATTAAACCAGCATAAATTCTCCGTGTAATAGCATTTTTTTGCCGTTTCAATCGGATTTCCTACCTTTGCGGCCTCATTTACGAACAGTTTTTAATTTATGGCAACTACCGCAGATTTCAGAAATGGCCTGATCATCGAATTCAACAATGATCTGTATTCCATCGTCGAGTTTCAGCATGTGAAACCCGGAAAAGGCAACGCATTTGTCAGAACCAGACTCAGGAACCTGAAAACCGGCAAGATTCTCCCGAACACCTTTCCGGCCGGCGTTAAAATCAATATTCAGCGTGTGGAAAGGCGTCCTATGCAGTACCTTTATAACGACGGTGTTGACTACCATTTTATGAATGCCGCCACCTTTGAGCAGTTGCAGATACCCAAAGAATCTATCAACGCTCCTGAGTTTCTTAAAGAAGGTGATATCGCTGAGGTCATGTACCATACCGAAACCGACTCAGTACTTTCGTGTGAGTTACCGCCATCAGTTGTTCTTGAGGTGACTTATACCGAGCCCGGCGAAAAGGGAAATACCGCCACCAATGCCATGAAGGATGCTACACTGGAGACCGAAGCCGTGATCAAAGTTCCGCTGTTTATCAACATCGGCGACAAGATCAAGGTGGACACCCGCACAGGTGCATACTCCGAGCGCGTGAAAGAATAGTTTACACCCTAAAATATTTTCTATGAAATTCACACCAGCCCTTACATTAAGTGAGCTGGCATCACTCATTGGTGCCGAGTTTGACGGTGATCCCGGGTTTCCGGTCACCGGACTCAACGAAATCCACATGGTTGAACCGGGCGATCTTACTTTTGTGGATCATCCCAAGTATTACGATAAAGCCCTGAATTCGAAGGCAACCACGGTGCTCATCAACAAAAGGGTGGAACGACCTGAAGGGAAAGCACTTGTTTTTCACGATAAACCATTCGATGCCTTTATCAGCCTTATTTTACGGTTCAGGCCGTTTGAACAGGCTTTGGCCACCATCAGTCCATCAGCTAGCATTGGTGAAGGAACTGTAATTCAGCCTGGTGCTTTCATCGGGAACCACGTAACCATCGGCAGAAACTGCCTGATACATTCCAATGTTAGCATTTACGACCATTGTGTGATCGGCGATGATGTGATTATCCACGCCAACACAGTGCTTGGTGCCGATGCCTATTACTTTCAGCGCAGACCCGAAGGTTACCGCAAATTTGAATCCTGCGGGCGCGTGATCATCGGCAACAGGGTCGAGATTGGTGCCTTGTGCAGCATCGACAAAGGTGTGACCGGCGATACTATCATCGACGACGGTACAAAAATGGATAACCATTGTCAGGTTGGTCACGACAGCTATATCGGCCGTAACTGCCTGATCGGCTCGCATGCGGCCATTGCCGGCGTCACCCGCATCGAAGATGATGTGATCCTGTGGGGCAGGGTAGCCATCAACAAAGACCTTGTCATCGGAAAAGGTGCTGTTATTTTAGCTACATCAGCAGTGGATAAATCCATTGAGGGAGGAAAAACCTATTTTGGAGCACCCGTAGATGATGTTCGCAAGAAATGGCGCGAGCTTGCAGCTCTGCGTAATCTTCCGGCTTTTATGGAAGAGGTGCGTTCGCGCCTTGGATAGCCGCAATCTTTGCCGATCAACTCAGATTCCTGAGTATCTCAAGTGCTGTGGTCATGTGCTTCGACATGCTCCACTGCGAATGGAACCGGTGCCGGATGACACCTGCTTTGTCCACCACAAAAGTTACCCTGCCGGGTATTAGTCCGAAGAAATCATTCCTGATCCCGAACAGTTTTCTGACTTCCTGATCGGGGTCGCTGAGCAGGGTGTAGTTCAAATTGTTTTTTCGGGCAAAATTCCTGTGGCTTTCCGTCGAATCAGCACTGATGCCAATGACTACAGCATCATTATCGACAAAGGCCTGATGCTCGTCTCTGAAATGACAGGCCTCGGCGGTGCAACCCGGAGTGTCGTCTTTAGGGTAAAAATAAATCACTAAGTTTTTGGTTCCCGTTACCTCTGATAAGCGGAATACATGATCATGCTGGTCATTTAGCGAAAAATCAGGAACCTTGTCTCCGACATCCAGTATTTTCATAGCTTCTGATTTGGTTGTTCGTTTATCTGAGTATGTTGCTTAAAGCATCGTTCACATTTGTATAAACGAAACGGAATCCTTCCTGCTCCAGCTTTTGTGGAAGAATTCTGGCTCCCTCGAGGAGTAACTCGTTTGCCATGCTTTTTCCAAGTACCAGTTTAAGTGCGAAGGCCGGAGCCGGCAACCAGGATGGTTTGCCAAGTGCTTTGCCAATGGCATGGGCCAGATAGGATTGCCGCACCGGCTCGGGTGCGGTTAGGTTGTATGGGCCATTGGCATCGGGCTGTTGCAGCAGAAAAATGATTGCCCTGACCACATCTTCGATATGAATCCAGGAGACCCATTGTCTTCCGCTGCCCATCGGGCCTCCGGCCATAAAACGGAAAGGTTTCAGCATCTGTGGCAATGCACCGCCTGAGGCCGATAGCACAATGCCTGTGCGAAGGATCACCACGCGACCGGTAATCCGGCTGTATTCTGTTGCCGCACCTTCCCAAATCTCTGTGATCTCAGCCAGAAATCCATTTCCTTTTGCATTCTCTTCGGTAAACGTAGCTTCGGGGCTTTGGCCATAGAATCCCGATGCGGAGGCCTGAATGACGACTTCAGGTTTTTCGCCAGAAGAGGCCAGCAAACACGCCAGATGGTAAACCGGGTCGATACGGCTGCTGATGAGTTCCTGCCTTCGTGCATCGGACCATGGTTTGTCGGCAATCCCTGCCCCTGCCAGGTTGATTACCGCATTACAGCCTTTAAAATAACCGGCCAGCATATCAATGGGTTCGCCCCATTCAACATGTGTTATTTGTTGATATGGAAGGAGTTCTATGGCCTTTTTCCTGTTTCTGCTGATCACCACCAACTGATGATCCGGCAGCAATGCCCGCACTAACTCACGCCCGATAAGACCCGTTACCCCGGATAGAATGATTTTCATAGATAAGCTTGATACAGGAACTATAACAAAGTTTATTGGATATTGTTCTTGTTACGTGTTGCGTGTTGCGTGTTGCGTGTTGCGTGTTTCGGGTTGCGTGTTGCGTGTTGCGTGTTCCGGGTTGCGGACTAATCAACAAATCAACAAATCAACAAATCAACAACCTTCAAAGCATTTCCCTCAGCTCCTCCAGATCAAAAGGCTTTCCAACAATAATGTTGTTGCTGTCGAGAAGGAAAAGGGTAGGGGTGGCAAAAACGGCGTAATCCTGCACGACCTCACTGTCCCAGCCTTTGCCGTCCATCAGGTGGATCCAGTTCAGGTTGTTTTCTGTTATCAGCGCGTTGAGTGCGTTTTTTTCGCTGCCAATGACCACCGAGATCACCCTGATCTGGAATTCATCGGCCAGTTGTTTCAGTCCCGGAAGTATGTTGAGGCAGTGGGGGCAACTCACCGACCAGAACAGGACAATGCTTTTTGCAGGTTGTTGTTTGCTGAGGACAAAAGGAATTCCGCTCAGGTCAACGGATTCGATTTCGGGGGCAGGCGATCCGTTTTTAACCTTTCTGAAGGGCGCCACACTGGCTTCGAGTTGTTGATAAAGCTCTGGTTCCATACAGCTTCGGTCGAGTTGGGGCAGGGTGGTCAGAAAATCAGTCACCATACCGAATCCCATGCCCGAAAAGCCTCTGAGCAAGTAATCCAGCACGAAGGCATACATTTTTTCGTTCTGTGATGCCAGACCGAGCACCTGATCTATCCCTTGCATAAACGAAAGTTGGGCTTCGTTCAGACTCATGCCCTGTCGCTGATGCATGGCCAGAAAATCAATCACTTTACGGGTGAGAATGTCTGAGTAGATCAGCATAGTATCCTGAAAATCAACACCTGCAAAAAAATCTCTGATCAAGATGCTGCGTTGTTCGTCGAAGGGTTTGGCCGGGTCGATAATGGGGTTGAGGTCGGCTTTGATGAAACGGGCTGCGAGGCTGTTTGGGTGGTGTGCGATGATGTCGCCGGCGGTGGTATGAATATCTGTTTGCAGGCGGGTGTATTCGTCCAGTGATTGTTGGTAAAAATTGAGCTCCACAGGATATTGCTGTATCAGCGGCCTGATTAGATCGAGCAGATATCTGTTGTTGCTTTTGAGCATAAAATAGTCATACCATGCGGTATTTTCATCCGATCCACCAAACCGTACATCTTCTTCCTCATCGAAGCCTGCTGAAAACAGGCTCACGGGTTGGTGGTTGAAAATGAGCCTGATGGACTGTTTTTCATCTGTCGAGAGCACATACATCCCGGCTTTGGCCTGTTTGGACATGGAGAAGCTGAAGCCGCCGTCGCTTCGGGTGACTGTAGAATCCACCGCCAGCTGTGTGTCGCCTTTGATGAGGGCCAGTGTGAGCATCCGCCCCGAATAGTTGCCGATGGTTCCCGAGATGTCGGTTTGTGCCGTCGCCGGCATGGATGCCAGTTGGCAGACCAACGCAATAAGAACCAGTACGGCCTTTGATGTATGGAAAGAATACATGGCTTGGGTAAAGTTTATGGTCAACAAAGTAACGGAAATCTGTGCAACTTTGGGCTTATTCAGGCATTAATTCTACTGGTTGTTGTTTGCCCTTCATTTCCACGTAGTATTCATTCGGGCTTTTTCCGGTTTCTTTCCTGAAGGCGTTGATAAACGCAGTTCTTGAATAAAAACCGGCTTTTTGTCCCAGGCCCCAGAGCGAAAACGTGCCTTTGGTTTCCTGCATCATTTGGATGACTTGTTGCACACGGAGTCTGTTGATAAAGGTGTTAAAATTGGTGCCGTAGGTTTCATTGATGACCCGGGAGAGGTAGTTGGTATTGGTTTGAAGTTTCAGGGCCAGATCCGAAAGGGTGAGCAATGGATTAAGATAGGGTTGCTGAAGTATTAAGTGCTCCTGAAGTTTCTGTGCCAGCAGACTTAAGTCCCTGCGGTTAAGTTCCTTGTTTATTTCGATAACCTCAGCAATGACCGGCTCGTTTTTGGAAAAGGTATGTTGCGACAGCACCGTGTACACCAGTTCTCCCTGAGTGTTGTGCGATACCAATGGGGCAACCACGATGCCGTAATAGGCTGAAGAAAACAGCAGTGCCAACATAAACACCACAAAAACAGCGTGGTAATAGTCATATCCGATCACCGAGAGCAGCATCGCCACATCGGCAAGCACATAAAAGACCACGAAGCCTGCCAGCACCCAAAGCATCCATCCGGGTTTGAAGGGGTTGATGTCCGAGTAATACTCCCTGAGGCGGGCAACAAATTTTGGAAAAGTTTGGTAAACGGTGAGCGAATAGATAAACAATTGTACAACAACTGTACTGATAATGATTATGTTGCCCCATTGAACCATCATGCCGGGATGTCGTATATCCGCTTCAGGCAGCTGCTCAGGGCTCAGGCCACGGTTGCTGAACCAGGCACCTGAGAGCACGATAAGCAGGATTAGTCCGACAAAGCCAGCCGGGATATAGTGTTTGAACGACTCAGGGAAAGGTGGCCTGCTGAGGGTGAACACCGATTTAATATACAAGTAGAATGATGGGATAAACAATAGCAGCAAAACAGCCCTGAAATAGATGAATGCTGTGTTGAAACGAAGCTGTTCGGGGTTGAAGGTGGCCAGAAACAGGGCACCGGTAAGCAGAAAGAAACTTAAAAACCGCCTCGAAATGTCGCCTGTTCGCAAAGCGATATAGTACGACACTAAGGCAAGCAAAAGCAATATGCTGACCGAGGCCGTGATGAGAATAATCTCAAACAGTACCATATCCATACCGTTGGTTATTAGTTAAATAATTAGCAAAGTAAAGTTGTGGCCTTTTGGTTGATGCAGCGAAAATAACTATTTCCGATTTATGAATCCACACTTCTACAAAATATTTATTTGGTACTGATTCATGAATTAAGACCAAAAGGCTATCAGTTATCTTGCATCACTTCTGAAAAGTTATTTAATATTGTACCTTCCGAACATGCGGAGTCCGCGTTCAAGATATGATACGGTGGAAATAAATTGAATTATTGAGCTTAATTTTAACAATCAACATAATTATTCACCTAAACACTATCGTATGAAACGATTACTACTTCTCTTTGCGGGAATGCTCCTGGGGACTCAGGTTCTTTTGGCGCAACTGACAGTAAACGTGACCAATCCGACCAACACCACGCCCAACATGCAGGCAAGCTATGCTTCGTTTGCAGCGGCTTTGGATGATCTGAATCTGGTCTCGGCTATGTCTGGTCCCATCACCCTTACCTTGCAGACTGGCTCAGAAACAGCTCCAATTAAGGGATTTGTTATCGGGAGCGCCTCACTGAATGGCGCTATCAGTGCGGCTAATACCATTACCATCAATACTGCCGGTGGAACGGTTACCATAAATGCCGGAGTGGGCACGTCAAACGGAGGAACTGCCACTCCTGATGGTATGCTTGTGCTGAACGGAGCTGACTACATCACCATTGACGGCATTACATTTACCGATGGAAATGCAACAGATGCAACCGAGTCAATGGAGTTTGGCATAGGTTTGTTCAAGTTGTCAGTAGGTGACGGATGTAATAATAATACTATCCAGAACTGCATATTCAACATGCAACGTTTAAACCACGCAGTTGGAAGCGGAGCTCTTGTTAACGGTTCAGTTGGCATCGGTATCTATAACTCCACTTACACCGCAGCTACAACTGCACTTACACCGACCAATGGCGGAACGCTGTACACGAACGGAACCAATTCCGAAAACAATATATACAGCAATTCATTCAACGGAGGCAATTACGGTATTGTTATTATTGGATACGCAGCCACAGTTGGTGTTGGACCCAATCCGGACATCAATACTTTTTTGGGTGATGTGAACAACGATATCGGAGGAAGTTCGGCTCCAACAGGGAATTCCATCCTGAATTTTGGTGGAGGTGCCAGCGCTACTAACCCTTCTGCAGGTATCCGTGTAAATTCACAATGGGGCGTAAACATTTCATACAACACCGTTAACAATAACAATGGTACCGGCGTGAACCATGTCAGCACTTTAAGAGGTATTTATGCTCAGACTGCGACAAGTGCCGCTGCTACCATTAACAACAATTCTGTTACCATTAAAGGAGGTGGAACAACTTCACAGGTTGCTGCCATCGAAAGTGGACTGGGAGCCACTCCCAACGGAAATACGGTCAGCATCAGCAACAATACCGTTACGGGTGAGTACCTTACTGCTACTTCAGGCGTGTTCTATGGCATTTACAGTATCAGTGCCACCCCGGCAACACTGAACATTCAAAACAATTCAGTAAACGGATGGAACTATAGTGCTTCCGGCTTAACGGGGTCTGGAGCAGTTTACCCGATTTATACCACTGGCAGCAATGCCGGAACAACCATTAATGCCACCGGTAATACGGTTAATAATATAACACGCACAGGAACAACCGGAGGAACAACAATTGGAATATTTTTAAGTGCCGGAACAACAGGAATGGTGGTGAATGCCAACAACAACACGGTTACCAATATGTCCATTGACGGAACCGGAACTAGTAGTACCATGTATGGTATGCAAACGAGCACCGGAACAATATCGATGAACAACAATCAGATAAATAGTCTGAGCTGTATTAAAACAACTGGTACGGGAACTTTATATGGAATATATAATGGTGCTTCGCCCGTTGACGAGAACTACAATAATAACACTGTTCATACTCTAACACATAATGGAACAGGTACCGTTTATGGTATCTATGTTTGGTCAACTACCGGCACACGTACCATGTCCGGTAATCTGGTTTATAATCTTAGCACAGGTGGTACTACAATAGCGGGCTTACATAATATAAGCAGTTCGCCTGTGATCTACAACAATAAGATTTATAACATAACCAGCACTTCTACCGGAGCGCCTACAGTTTCAGGTATTCTTCAGGGTAGTTTAGGTACAGCAGGTTTCGCCAATATTTACAACAATTTTATTGGCGACCTGAAAGCGCCAGCTGCCAACACCTCCTCAGCTACTTCGCCGAGTGTCAGAGGGATAAACATAACCACAACCACAACAAGTTCTAATGTGCGGTTGTTTTACAATACAGTCTATCTGAATGCTGCTTCAACAGGAACAAACTTCGGTACAACAGCTTTGTTCGCCACAACCAGCACTACATCAACAACAGCAAATCTTACGCTCAAGAATAATATATTTGTCAATAACTCCACGCCTGCCGGCACCGGACTTGCTGTTGCTTATCAAAGGTCATCAACAGCCCTAAATAATTACGACAACAGTTCAAACAACAACCTGTTCTATGCCGGTACACCGGGAGCTTCAAACCTGATTTTCTATGATGGCACCAATTCAGATCAGACGATTGCTGATTTCAAAACAAGGGTTTTGCCACGCGAGACGTCATCCTTTACAGAGAATCCAACCTTTGTAAGCACTGTAGGCAGCAGTAACGACTTCCTTAAGATTGATCTTACGGTTCCCACTCAGATTGAAAGTGGCGGTCAGCAGATCACAACCCCGGTTGCGATTACTACAGATTATTTTGCCACCATCCGCGCTTTGGAAACAGGTTACCTGGGAACAGGCACCGCACCGGATATTGGTGCTTATGAAGGTGAAATGGTAGGTTTGGATTTGTCTCCGCCACTGATTGCCTATACAGCACTTGCAAATACATCCGGCACTGCAGCCCGTAACCTTACAGTAACGGTTACGGATGCTAGCGGAGTGCCTGTAGTTACCCCGGGCTGGCCTAACCTTTACTGGCGTATCAATGCCGGTAGCTGGACAGCAGCCACACCTACCAATGTAACCGGAAGCAAT
This sequence comes from Bacteroidales bacterium, assembly GCA_024710405.1. Lineage (GTDB taxonomy): Bacteria > Bacteroidota > Bacteroidia > Bacteroidales > F082 > UBA6192. The sequence goes on along the minus strand of JANJUV010000008.1, from coordinate 3,835 downwards.
TACACCTATTCCCTTGGTGCTGGTGTTGTGACAGGCGATGTAGTTCAATATTACGTTGTAGCGCAAGACAATGCAGGTACGCCAAACGTTGGTGCGTTCCCTTCAGCAGGTGCCGCTGGCTTCACCACCAACCCGCCGGCAGCAGCCACACCGCCAACAACTCCAAGTAGTTACACTATTGTTGGCAGCCTCGCAGGAACCTATTCCGTAGGAACAGGTCAGACCTATGAAACACTCACAGCAGCCATTACCGATCTTAACGGTAAGGAAGTAACAGGCGCAGTGGTGTTTGAATTGTGGGATGCAACTTATCCTGCTGAAACCTTCCCGATTACGATTGCATCAGTTCCCGGACTGAGCGCAACCAATACTGTAACCATTAAGCCTAAAAGTGGTGTCACAGCTGAAATATCTGGTGCACCTGTAACGAACAGTCCTTTGATCATAATAAACGGAAACTATATAACTTTTGATGGCAGTAATACAACTGGAGGAACCTCAAGGGATTTGTCAGTCATTAATACGTTAAACACAGGAACAGTTACAAGTGCCGGTTCATTTGCGATAAATGGTTCTAATGTGACTGTATCAAACCTGATAGCTAAAGCAGCTGCATCAACAAACGGATATGGTATTCTTGTAGCAGGAGGTAACTCGGTTACAATCCGTAATTGTGCCATAAGCAGAACCGCATTAGGAGTTCAAAGCCAGAATGCAGCATCAAACTTCAGTGTTATTGGTTGTGAGATTGGCTCCGACGTTGTTAATGAACACATCCAAAACAATGGGTTAGTCGTACTTTCAACAAATGGATTTCTTGTTGAAAACAATACAATCCGAAGTATTATGAGAACTGGTACTGCAACTGTTCATGGTATATCAATTGCACAGGAAACTAGTGGCATAAACCCTGTAAACGGCTTGATACAGGGAAATAGAATTTTTGCCATCTCTAATTCTGGAACTGGATTTTCAGCCTATGGTGCCCGCGGTATAAGTCTCAGCAGCCCTGCCACTAATGCTAACATAACTGTTGTCAATAATGTGATTTATGATATTTTCGGCTTTGGTGATGGAAGCACTACTGGTCTTTCTTGGACTCCTCATGGAATTTACATTGCACAAGGAGGAGGTTACAACATTTACTTTAACTCAGTTAGTTTAACTGGTGACCTTACTTATAGCGGTACTTCTGCGATAAGATCCTGTGCACTTGCGATTGAGACCAGTGTTACAGTAGGCAGCTTGGATATTAGGAATAATGTCTTTAGTAATAGTCAAACATTTGATTTAGCGACAGGTGTAAAAGCTGCACATGCAATATATTCAGGTAATGCAAATACAACATTTACGAATATTAACTACAACGACTACTTTGTCAGTGGTGCAGCAGGTGTTCTGGGGTACTTGGGAGCAAATCAGGCAGATCTAACTGCTTGGCAGACAGCAACCACTCAAGATGCCAACTCCATCAGCGCAAATCCTCTGTTTACAACAGCCACTAACCTGGCACCTCAGGCAGGCTCGCCTTTGTTGTTTGCCGGAACGAACATACCCGCTGTTACGGAAGATTTCAACGGATATGGCCGCAACAACCCGCCCACTATTGGTGCATATGAGTACGAAGGCACCTCCACAGGTCCTGTGGTGTTGCTGGGTGGCACAGATGCAGCTTCTAACTATGGCGGCATCTGGAACAACGGTTCAAACCAGGGTTACGGCTTTGGTGCATGGACACTTACCGCCAATCAGGGATCAGGTTTTGCAGGCCATTTCCTTGGTGACCCTGCTGGTGCAGGCATCACAGGAATGCCTAATCCTTCGTTTGGTCTCTATGCCAATCCGGGAGGCTCAGGAGCTTCGGCCAATGCCGACAGAACCCTTGTGGCTCCGCTGCCTGTAGGTGGCACCCTCAGCTTCGACTGGGGCGTGAACTGGGACAGCGATGTAGCCGGAGGCAACAAAGGCTTCAACCTTTATACCGGTGGCACAAGCGGGACACAGATCATTAATGTGAACATGGCCAACTCAGGTGCAATCACCATCAACGGCAACCCGATGTTCAACAACTACGGCACGCAAAAGATGACCCTCAGCTTCCAGTATCAGTCAGCCGGAAACCTCAGGGTCTTCGGTACAGGACGCGATGGCTCTGAGTCTTATGATCAGGTTATTGCTGTAGCTGGTGCACCGGATGCCCTTCGTTTCTACGCCAGTGGGTTGAACGGTGGCGATCAGCGTCAGCCCTATTTCAATAACTTCAATATCGTTACCAGCACTACAGGCGTCCTGGCCACCTCATCGGTTCAGGTCAAGGGCCGTGTGTTGCTCAACAATGATATAGCACCCAGCCATTTATTCATTGGTTCGGGACATATATTGAATGTTAACCCGACCGTTGATGTAACGGTGAGCGGAAACCTGAGCAACAGCGCAGGCAATGCCGGACTTGTACTGGCAAGCGATGCCACAGGAACAGCCTCGCTGATCCACAACACCAACGACGTAGCGGCTACAGTGAACAGATACCTCACTGGAAACGCCACCTTGAGCAGCAAACACTACCATCAGGTTTCGTTCCCGCTGAATGCCGACATCACCACAGCCGAATTTACAGGCTCATACCTCTGGAAATGGGATTACGCCACGCAGGCCTATGTTTCCTTTGGTCCCGGAACAGACAACAATTTGCCCAACGATCAGGGGTATCTGGCATTTTATCCGGGAGCTTCGGTAACCTACGACTTTGCCGGTCAGCTTAACAACGGTACGTTTGATGTTCCACTGGGTGCTAACAATGCCGACTTTACCCTTGCGCCAAATCCCTATCCTTCGGCCATCAACTGGAACACAGGCGCCGGTTGGACACGAACCAATCTTGAAGGAACCTATTGGATATGGAGTCCGCTCGACGGCAACTATGCCAATTACAACGGAACCATAGGTACATTGGGAGCCACAGAGTTCATCCCGGCAGGCCAGGCATTCTTTGTCAAGGCCAATGCAGGTTCACCTGTACTGCAACTGAACAACAATGCCCGCGTGCACAGCAATCAGGCCTATCTGAACACAGACCAGATCAGCAATATGCTCAGGGTAACAGCCAGAGCAAACAATTTCCGTGATGAGATGATCGTGTACTTTGATCAGGAAGCCCAGATTACGGTTGACGTAAAAGACGCCACCAAGCTGCTGGGTGCAGCCGAAGCTCCGCAGCTCTACAGCACCGCAGTCGGCAGTGAGCAACTCTCGATCAATGTACTGCCCTATGCCGAAACCACAGTCATCGTACCTGTTGGATTCGAAATCTCAGAAACTACCGAAACCACCCTGTATTTTGATGGTCTGCAGTCATTTGCTCAGGATGTAACTATCTTCCTGGAAGATAAAATGACCAATGAAATGTTAGACCTGAGACTGTTTGGCCAATATACCTTCCAGCACAATACCGGCAACGACCCCGACAGGTTCAACCTGCATTTCTTTGGTGTCACCGGAGTTGATGATGTTAACGCCAATGGCAGCTACCAGATATGGAGCAACGACCGCAAGGTGTATGTCAACATTCCCGAGCTGAACGGTCAACGTGCCGGCATCGAGATGTTTGATGTGCTGGGCAGCCGTATCTTCAGCAGCGAAGGCGTGATGAACAGCCCGGCAGTGGTACGCGCCGCAAACAGCGGAGTGGCCATTATAAGGGTAACAGCACAAGGCAGGGTTTACACAACTAAGTTATTCATCCAATAATACGATACGACCATGAAAAAGCATTTAAGAAACATATTGTTGGTCAGTGCCATGATGGTAGCCAGTCAGGTTTTGTTAGCCCAGCCAC
>JANJUV010000001.1 GCA_024710405.1 Bacteroidales bacterium | reverse complement strand
CTTACCTTTCCAGACTTTATTCTATTCAAGCTTTTCAAAGAACTTCTTCTAGTAACCCAACTTCCTATTACCTTACCCTGCCTTCCGTCTCAATTGGGGCTGCAAAATTAACCACTTTTTCGTTACATGCAAATTATTTTTTCATGAAATTATTAAAAAAAACAAGCGGAATCTGTAAGTATTTGAAAGCCAACAAAAGTGTACCTAAAAAAATTGCTGCCTGCTTTTGCATGAACATTCAATGAACTGTGGTATTTTTCCCTGTTTTCCTGAAAACTGCTTCAACTGCAGAATTTGGCGAAAGAGGATGGCAAAAATACAAGAGATAACCACATGGAAATTTATCTCAACTATGAAGTTATCAACAGGGTTCTACGATTGCTGCCCAAAAATGGTTTCGCCAAAGGTGAAAAAGTTGTTATCCGCGTGTAAAAACCGGTTTTAAGAGTGTGGATATCTCAGGGTTATAATAATACCCTTCGTCAGTAAAACCAATGAGCTCGTCCGAACTTACTATTCTGTTCCGTATTATATAGGAGGCCATCATGCCTCTTGCTTTTTTGGCAAAAAAACTCACGACTTTGTACTGTCCGCCAATTAGATCTTTGAAAACCGGCGTAACTATTTCTGCCTGAATACCTTTAATATCAATTGCGCTAAAATACTCGTTCGAAGCCAGGTTGATGACTAATTTACTTCCTTGAAGTTTAAGATCTTCCTTCAATTGCTTACTGAGTTTCTTGCGCCAGAAACCATGTAAATCAGGAGATTTGTCCACCTTCAGCGTTGTTTCCATCTCAAGCCTGTAGGGTTCGATCAGGTCAAATGGCCTGAGCCATCCGTATAGCCCTGACAGAATCCTGAGATGATTCTGCGCGAATATTTGCTCTTCCTGTGAAAATGTATCGGCATTGAGGCCTGTGTAAACATCTCCGCGAAAAGCAAGAACGGCTTCTTTCATCAGTGAAATGTCATTTCCGGTCCACTGATTAAATCTTTCTGCATTCAATTGTGCCAGCGATGGGCTGATGTCCATGAGTTTCATCAATTCTGCCGGACTTTTTTGCTTCAACATGGAAACGAGCTGGGCGGCCTCCTTCATGAAGAAAGGTACAGAAGTCCGGATAGCAGAGATTCCATCTGAGAAATCGAGCGTCTTTGCAGGTGATAACAAAATGATCATGAATGATGGGGTAGAGTTGTTAGGTTACCAGATAAATGGGCTGTATGAAGGATCAGAAAAGTATGTTCTACGCTGAAAACCTGAGTTCACACCACGGCTGTAGTCAACGGAACCGCTGAAATGAACGTTTTCATTGACCTTTAAGTGAAATCCGACAGTTACGCCTTCCGAACCAAAATCCAAAGCACGCGGATTTGCTTCGGGCTGAGAAATGGTCAGAGGAAACTGTTTATAAGCTGAGGCCATAATTGTGAGCGAAGGACTTGCCTGATAAAAACCGGTTGCACGAACGGTGCTATAGGCAACATTTTGGCGTGTAATGACAGGACGTGATTGTTCTTCATTTAGGGTCAGAACCGGCATATTGAAGCCTTGAACGAATGTAGTGCTGAAAGAAACCGAAAGCCGTTTCGAAACATCGGTGCGTAATATAGGATTGATCCAGGTGGCCATGCCTCCCGGATTGTTCGAACTGCCGAAAAATGATGTGCCCATATTAAGTCTAAATCTTGGATTGGCTGCATGCCATTGACCTGACCCATGATGATTTTCAATGAATGAAAATTGTGCAACAAGAGTGTTTGTGAAAAGTAAACTGAAGAGAGTTAATGCAGATAAATGTTTGCTAAATAATGAATTAATTGTCTTGGTCATAAATAGCTTGCCTCCTGAAGTATTTTTTGATAATCGATATCTTTCAGTACAAATTTAGTGCCTTTTTCGCTCATAATCATGTCGATTATAGAAAGCCTGATGAAATTTACCAGTATAATCTCTGCTTTCTGCCGAGTAATTCCCTGCATCCTGATAAATTCATCAGCAGATATAAATTCGTTCTTTTCAAGATAACGCAGCAATCCCAGTTCTGTTTCAGTAACAAAAACTTGAATCGGAGTATTGTCGAGTTGTTTTTTCCAAAGTTTTAGTAATACACTGTCAGCCAGTATATTTTGATCGTGAACCCTTACAAAAAATTTGTATTCGTTGTTCTTGTCCGGTGCTTTGTGCTTAATGTCTTTGTCTTTTGGCACCAATACCTCCAGAATCTTTTTTCCGTGCACGATCCACTCTTTGGTAGTGAACTTCACTTCAGGTCTGCAATACAGTTGGGCTGCTGCTTCTACCATATGGTATTCTTCTTCAGAGCGCACACCGGCAATGGCACCATTGTCTTTAACGCCTACCAGCAATTTGCCTCCATCGGTATTGGCAAAGGCAACCAATGAACGGGCGATTTTTTTGCTGTCGGAAATCTCAAACTTGAAATCAAGTTGATGGTGTTCGCCCTGTGCAATAAGCTTTAAAATGTAGTCAGACATGCTGGTTTATGATTGCTTCCTTAAAACAAATTCATGCCCGATATGTTGTCGGGCGAACAAATTTATTAAATTACTTATTTTAAAGTATTCCTCGAAAGTATCATCTTCATTAACATGCTCTTGCACAAAATGTTTGCTAACTCTAAGAATATTTGCGAAAACGAAATGAAAGGAAATCCTTTCACGGCCTACAAAACTGTGATCAAATGGCTTAATTTTGTTTGATTAAATTCTACAAGAACACTACGTTTGCCCGTGAGGTATTCTTTTCGCAGTAACGGCAGGCGAGTTTCAGGTCGTTATTTTCATCATAAAACACCCTGAATTTTGTTTCAACCTGTTCGTGGTTAGTGATGCAATTCGGATTGAAGCACTTGACGATTTTCTCAATGGTTTCGGGTATTTTGACATTATTTTTACTGACAACCTCAAAATCGCGGATTTCGATCATGGTGGCTGATGGAGCAACAAGTGCTATCTTGTTGACTTCAACGTTTTCAAAATATTTTTCGCTGATTTTGATGATGCCTTTTGTTCCGAATTTTTTGCTTTCGAGGTTGATGCCGAAATATACTTGTTTATCTGTTTTATCGAGTCCGAGTATGCGGATTACCTGAAAAACACTTTCGGCAGGGATGTGGTCAATAACTGTTCCGTTTTCGATGGCTGACACGATCAGCTCTTTTCTTTTGTTGCTCATTTTCTTTAGATTTAATTTTCAACATTAAGCCAGTCCAAGGATTGATGCTACCAGTGCCTGTCGTACGTAAACGCCGTTCAGTGCCTGTTCGAAGTAGTAGGCTTTGGGGTTGCTGTCCACATCGGTGGTAATTTCGTTTACACGTGGCAGTGGATGAAGCACTTTCAGTTTATCCTTGCTGCCGGTGAGCATTTGGTTTTGGAGGATATAGGCATTTTTAACCTTTTCATAATCAAGAGGATCAGGGAAACGTTCGCGTTGAATACGGGTCATATAGATTATATCGCATTTTGGCATAACATCCATGAAATCAGTATATTGTTCATACTGCAAATTAGCTTCCTTAATATGTCGTTTTACGGCGCTGGGAAGTTTGAGTTCGGGAGGAGACACAAGGTGAAAGCGGGTATTAAACATTGTAAGAGCAATCGTCAGGCTATGAACCGTGCGGCCATATTTCAGGTCACCAACAAAGGCTATATCGAGGTTGTCGAGCGTGCCCTGGGTTTTGCGGATCGAATACAAATCGAGCAAGCATTGGGTAGGGTGCTGGTTGGCGCCGTCACCTGCATTGATTATTGGCACCGAAGCCACTTCGCTGGCATAGCGGGCCGACCCATCAACATGATGTCGCATCACGATCAGGTCGGAATAATTGCTTACAGTAAGGATGGTATCTTTCAGTGTTTCACCCTTTTGAACACTTGATGTGGCTGCACTGGCAAAGCCAATGATGCTGCCGCCTAATTGCTGCACAGCGCTCTCGAAACTGAGCCTTGTGCGAGTGGATGGCTCGAAAAACAACGAGGCAATCACTTTGCCATTGAGTATATTTTGCCTTGGGTTTTTTTCGAAACTTTCGGCCAGGTCGAGAATTTTAATGATCTCTTCCTTTGTGAAATCATTAATAGAAACAAGACTCCTGTTCTTCATGAAGGTAAATATTTGGTTTATAGATAGATGTTTTGATTCGAGCAGAGAAAGGGTATAAAAAAAGACGGCTCAGGCCGTCTGTTGGAATATCTGAAATGGCCAATACGACCAATGATGAACTACTGGTTAACAAGAAGACCGGTGATTTGCCGCTATGTTTCATGCTGGATAAGTTGCAAAGTTCCGGAGTACAAAAATAAAGTATAGAATCATACTTGTTTTAGTAACTTATGCACAATAATCCTGATCTTGTCAACAAAAAACATCATTGGGTACAGTAAGCAGGATATTAATACTCATCCCAGCTTTTGATTTTCAAATTATTGAGGGTGTATTTCGAAATCGCGTAAACAAAAGCACTGGCAAGCCGTGCATTGGTAATCAACGGAATGTTGAAGTCGATGGCCGTGCGCCGGATGAGGTAATCGTTGTGCAATTCTTCGCGACTCAGGTTTTTGGGAATATTGATGACCAGATCAACGGTTTTGTTGCGAAGCAGGTCGATTACATTGGGTTTGGCATCCACATCGGGCCAGTTGACCATGGTGGTTTCAATGCCATTGCCAGCATAAAAGTCATGGGTTCCCCTGGTGGCGTAAATAGGCAGTCCTTTGATTGTTAACAGTCTGGCACTTTCGATGAGTTCGGTTTTGGATCGCATCGGACCGGAAGAGATCAACACGGCTTTTTCGGGGATGATGTAGCCCACTGCCAGCATAGCTTTCAGGATGGCTTCGTAGTAATCGTCACCGATGCAGCCTACTTCGCCTGTTGAAGCCATTTCGACACCCAGCACAGGATCGGCCATGCTCAGGCGCGAGAATGAAAATTGTGAGGCTTTCACCCCGATATGGTCTATTTCGAAAGAGGATTTATTGGGTTTTTCTACTTTTTCGCCCAGCATAATGCGGGTGGCGTAGTCGATGAAATTGGTTTTCAGTATCTTGGACACAAAAGGCAAACTTCGGGAAGCACGCAAATTGCATTCGATCACCTTCACATCATTGTCTTTGGCCAGGAACTGTATGTTGAACGGGCCACTGATCTGCAATTCTTCGGCAATTTCACGGCTTATCTTCTTTATCCTTCTTATGGTTTCCACATACACCTTTTGCGGAGGAAACATGATGGTGGCATCGCCCGAATGCACTCCGGCAAATTCGATGTGTTCCGAGATGGCGTAAACGATTATTTTTCCGGCATCAGCCACAGCATCCATTTCAATTTCCTTGGCATCGGTGAGAAATTTGGAAACAACCACCGGATATTGTTTTGATACTTCTGTAGCCATTTCGAGGAAGTGAACCAGTTCGCCCTCATTGGAAACGATGTTCATGGCTGCGCCGGAAAGAACATAGGAGGGCCGCACCAGCACCGGGAAGCCAACTTTTCTGGTGAACAGCACCACATCATGGGTGTTGGAGAGCTCCTGCCATTCGGGCTGATCAACACCAATTTTGTCGAGCATGGCGGAAAATTTATGGCGGTTTTCGGCCCTGTCGATCGAGAGCGGCGATGTGCCCAGTATGTTGAAATGCTCGTGATGGAGCCTCATGGCGAGGTTGTTGGGGATTTGTCCACCGGTCGAAACCACGATGCCGAGGGGATTTTCGAGTTCTGCAATATCAAGGGTTCTTTCAAAACTCAGTTCGTCAAAATAAAGCCTGTCGCACACATCGTAATCGGTGCTCACTGTTTCGGGATTGTAGTTGATCATCACCGAACGGTAACCACATTTGCTAATGGTTTTCAACGCATTAACCCCCGACCAGTCGAATTCTACGCTGCTGCCGATACGGTAAGCCCCTGAACCCAGCACGATGACTGACTTGTTGTCGTTTTCCCACTGAATATCATGAAAATTGCCATGATAGGAGAGGTAAAGATAGTTGGTAAGCGCAGGATGTTCGGCAGCGAGGGTGTCAATTTGTTTTACATAGGGAACGATATTCCGTGATTTGCGGTAGTTTCTTACCTGCATGATTTCTTCGTCGGTACGGCCTGCTTCCGGATTTTTCAAGACAAGGCGGGCGATCTGAAAATCGCTGAATCCCATCTGTTTGGCCTCGAGAAGCAATTCGTCGGGCAATGCATCGATTGCATCAAAGCCGCTCATTTCTTCACCGAACAAGTGGATATTCATCAGTTTTTCGAGAAACCACCGGTCGATCCGGGTGAGTTGAAAAACCTCTTCAACAGTCATGCCTTGTTTGAAAGCTTCTGCTATGACAAAAATTCGTTTATCTGTAGGATTCGACAGGGATTCGACCAGATTATTGATTACAAGTTCCTTGTTGGCAGCAAAGCCATGCATCCCCATCCCGATCATCCGCAGCCCTTTCTGTATGGCCTCCTCGAAACTGCGACCGATAGCCATTACTTCGCCAACGCTCTTCATGCTTGAGCCGATTTCTTTTGAAACGCCATCGAACTTATTCAGGTCCCAGCGGGGTATCTTGCAGACCATATAATCCAGCGCGGGCTCAAAAAATGCACTCGTCGTTTTGGTGACATTGTTTTTGAGTTCATGCAATCCAAATCCCAGGGCAAGTTTGGCGGCCACAAAAGCCAGAGGGTAGCCTGTTGCCTTGCTGGCCAGCGCACTCGATCGTGAAAGCCGGGCGTTTACCTCGATAACGCGGTAGTCTTCCGATTCGGGATCAAGGGCGTATTGAACATTGCATTCGCCTACAATCCCTACTCTTCGGGCAATAGCGATGGATAGTTTGCGAAGTTTATGGTATTCGCTGTTGGTGAGGGTTTGTGAAGGAGCGATCACGATGCTTTCGCCGGTGTGGATTCCCAACGGATCGAAATTTTCCATATTGCATACGGTAATGCAATTGTCGTAGGCATCGCGTACTACTTCATATTCAACTTCTTTCCATCCGCGCAGGGATTCCTCGACCAGGATCTGCCCTGAATAATTGAAGGCGTTTTCAGCCAGGATTTTCAACTCAGTTACATTATTACAAAACCCACTGCCCTGACCACCCAGCGTGTAAGCCGCCCTGACGATGACAGGAAAACCAATGATTTTGGAGGCTTCCAGTGCTTCATTTACAGATGTTACAGCAAGGGATCGAGGGGTTCTAATGCGGATACCGTCTAATAATTGTGCGAATTTCTCCCTGTCTTCGGTTTCGATGATAGACTCAACCGGTGTTCCAAGGACCTTTACGTTGTGTTTTTGTAACACGCCGCTTTGAAAAAGTTTTACCCCGCAGTTCAGGGCTGTTTGTCCGCCAAAAGCGAGCAGTATGCCGTCGGGTTTTTCTTTTTCAATGATCCGTTCAACAAAATAAGGTGTAACAGGCAGAAAATAAACCACATCGGCCACATCGTCGGATGTTTGAACCGTTGCAATGTTCGGATTTACCAACACGGTGCGGATGTTTTCTTCCTTGAGTGCCTTGAGCGCCTGCGATCCGCTGTAGTCGAATTCGCCGGCCTCACCGATTTTCAGTGCCCCCGAGCCGAGCACCAATACCTTGTTTATTTTTTGCATGATTCGATTGCCTTGATGAAGTGTGAAAATAGGAATGCCGTATCCGTTGGCCCGCTTGATGCTTCGGGATGAAACTGTGTGGTGAACCAGGGTTTGGTAAGGTGCTTCAGCCCTTCGTTGCTGTTGTCGTTCAGGTTGGTGAAATAGGGTTTCCAGTCGCCGGGGATGGAATCGGTTTTAACGGCATAACCATGATTTTGTGAGGTGAGGTAGGCATGTGAAGTGCCATTCTCGATCACCGGCTGGTTGTGGCTTCGGTGACCAAAACCAAGTTTGTAGGTCTCGGCTCCGGCGGCAAGTGCCATTAGTTGGTGGCCAAGGCAAATACCGAATATGGGGTAGTTGTGTGTGAGTGAAGTTTTTAGGTTTTCGATGGTTTCGGTGCAGCGCACCGGGTCGCCGGGGCCGTTGGAGATAAAAAGGCCATCAAAGTCTTCGTTGTGAAAATCGTAATTCCATGGAACCCTGATCACCGTGGTGTCGTAATCGAGCAGGCATCGGATGATGTTGCTCTTTACACCGCAGTCAACCAGCAATATACGGTGTTTGCCATGACCATATTCCGTGCGTTGGCGCTGGCTCACCTGATCCACGAGGTGGCCAAGATCAGGATTGTCAAAGTCAATATCGTTTTCAAACACAATTTTTGCCAGCATCGTCCCTTTCTGCCTGATGATTTTTGTCAGTTCACGCGTGTCGATGCCAAATAATCCCGGCACTTTCTCTTCTTTGAGCCATTGGCCGAGGCTTTTCTCGGCATTCCAATGATTGAATGAGGTTGAATAGTCGGCAATGACCAGGGCACGGGCATGGATGTGGTCCGATTCGAAGAACTTCAACATGCCGTCTTCGACCGATTTTCGCGGCACACCGTAATTGCCGATGGAAGGGTAGGTGAGCACGATGATTTGTCCACGGTAGGAGGGGTCGGTAAGGCTTTCGGGATAGCCGGTCATGGCGGTATTGAAAACAATTTCGCCCGAAACAGGGGCTTCGTAGCCGAAGGAGAATCCCTCGAATCGGCTACCCTCTTCCAGTACCAGGCTTGCTTTCCGAAAATGTTGGTATTTCATACGGTAAAGTTATGGGTAAAAAAAAGACGGCCAATGCCGCCACAAATCAAACAACCATAAAAAAAGTCAGGGCAGGAAAAGGCGCGGTTATCGGCATTGAGAAAGGTCATTGCAGCGTGGTTGTTTGCCTGCAAAGATAGTTTTACAGCCTTTGAGGTGGCCATCAAGTTATTCACAAGTTATGAGAAAGTGTGGAAACGAAACGTTTAGGGCTAAGATGTTATAGAAAACACGAAGGGAAAGAAGTTTTTCATTTGATTAACATGCTGATAACATTTGTTTTAGCTGGTTTGTTTTTGTTTATGCTTCTTGTTGCATTTTATTTTCCAGGATATTCTTCATGTTTTTCCCTTCTGTATTGATGTGGGTATCCATATCAAGCAGCATCCCTATGTTTCTCTTTTTAAATATGGTTCTGGATAACAATCTGAATTTCATGTATGTTATATGTCTGAAGACAGTAGCCGAGCCATGGTCCTCGATGATCATTTCGATTTTATCAGTAATTAACGACAGGGGAAACGAAAAGGTCATGGTAATTTTCCGGCCGGGTATTGATTCCGTAATAGTTCCGTTGTATTTGACCTTCGTTCCCACCATATACTGCTCGGCATAAAAGCGCGTCCCGGTTTCACATGCTGATCCTTTTGTCCAGTGAAACAGAATATGGTCCCTTGGATGCCAGGCTGTATAATTCTTTTCAATATTCATGAGAAAGTTCCACACCTTGTCAGAAGGTGCATTAACAGACACCTCGTGCACAAGCGTCATGTGCTTTTGGAGTTGCATCGTTTCAGTCATTTGGCAAATGTTGCCGTAAAGTTAAGAAATGCTCTATTTGAACATTAAATACCGCATAATATTGTTCGTTTTAGCCTTTTGGTCAAACTGCAGATGAGAAAAGCAGGTGTAATGAGGGTTTGGTTGTATAGTTAAGAAATTCAAGATGCCCGTAATTGTAAGCAAAAGGCTTGGCGTGTGTTAAACTTATTCACAGAGTGGGGGTTAGGGGGCGCTTAATTGTCATAAGTGTATAACACCGGTGCGTGCAATAGGTTGCTAATTGTTGTGTCAGACAGAGGGGCTTGGAACGGTGTTCGATTGCGGGTGACTTTGAACCTTAAAATTATAAATTATGAGAACCAGCAGTTGCGCCATATTACAGATCAGGCTTATTGCATCGTTTTTCCTGAGCACCATCCTTGCACAGCCAGTTTATTCCAACCCCGACACACTTAATTTGCCTTTCTATGAAGATTTCGCTTCGGGCGGTTTTGAGCAAAACAGCTGGACTCCCGACAGCGAGAACTGGCAGGTTACCTGGCAGAATGGCAATCCCTATCCATGTGCTGAGTTCGACTGGAATCCGGTGATTTATCAGGGAGGCAGCACGCTTGCCGGTCCTTTGTTATCTGCAGAGGAATTCGATTTTGGGAACATCATGTTCGAATTTGACCTCAAACTGACCGACCGTTTTGAAACTGGAACGGAGCAGCTTTTTATTGAGGTTTTTGATTCAATTGAATGGGTTGTAATACATGAAGTTAAGAATCAGGGGAGCTTTGACTGGCAGGCACTTAAATTCAACATTACCGAAAATGCCCTTGGCAAGGTGTTTCGCATCAGGTTCAGGACAGAAGACGAGAATTCGGGCAACATTGTTGGTTGGTTTATTGACAACATCCACATTTACCGGAGTTGCGACCCGCCGGAAGAGGTGACCCTTCAAAATGTGGTTCAAGGAATGTTTATGAGATTCAACACCCCTTCTGCATTGCTGCCTGTTGCTGAATGGATGTTTTACGGAGCAGATGAGAATTTCTCAGGAATAGGGCTAACCTCTGGTGGTGGTTTTCAGGTAGCGGCCCGATGGGAACCAGAGATGCTTGAATATTACCGGCATACGAGTATTACCAAATTCAGGTTTTATTTACAGGATGATGGTTTTACATCCATTATTGTTAAAATCTGGAAGTTAGATGGATCTGATACTCTATTAGTGAACCATCTGCTTCCGAACCCACTCCCTGATCAATGGAACGAACTGGTTTTGGAGAACCCCATTGCTGTTGACCTGCACCACGAATTATGGGCCGGTTATGAAATCATCGGGCAGCCTGCCGGAAAGTTTCCGGCCGGTACTGATTCTGGTCCCGCAGTAACAGGTTATGGCGACCTCATCAGCCTGGATGGCAGCACATGGGATGCACTTTCGGAGATTGCCCCTACGTTAAGCTACAATTGGAACATTCAACTGTTCATGGATGATTTTGGATATGTGCAGCCACCTTTGGGATTCAGGTATAATATTTATCGTAGTCTTGATAATGACCCATATGAATACTTTTCCACAGTAGAGCATGTGCCCAATCAATATGAGTACACTTTTCTTGATGACCTGGAAGGTATTCCCTGGACAACACTATTTTGTTACAAAGTGACTTGTGTTTGGGATAACGGGGAGGACTATTGTGAATCGGGACCAGGTTATTCATATTGGCTTCCCTGGTTTGATTTTGTTTGTGTAAATTACACTGTTGGAATTCATGAGAATAAGGTAGTGTTGAAAGTTTCCCCAAACCCGGCACGCGATGCAATCAACATCATTCTGAGCGAAGGAATTGAGGAAGTAGAAGTTTTGAATACGTTGGGAAAAACAGTAATGAGACAGGATTTTGGTGGCTTGAATGTTGCTATACTGAATGTTTCGGGTTTAGCACCGGGTATGTATCATCTGAGAATAAGCACCGGAATGAAGTTTTATGTTGCCAAAGTGATTGTTGAAAATTGAGGTTTGGTTTGTCACTTTTTTTAGCCTCCAGAGCGGATGGGGGAGTTGGGTAAGCTTGATTTTTGAAATGACCAAGAACCAAATGTTTGACTAAACCAATGTAAAAGCCATGAAAGACAAAACTTTTTTTAGAAGCACAGTCGACAAAACCAGGTGTTTGTTGCTGTTTTTGTTGATGTTAGCATTCGCTTCCAAAACAAATGCTACCAGTGTGGAGCTCCCGTTCTTCGAAAATTTCTCTTCGGGCGGTTTTGAGCAAAACAACTGGACTCCCGACAGTGAGAACTGGCGGATAACCTGGCAGGACGGAAACGATTATCCTTGTGCTGAGTTTTACTGGAATCCAACCATTTACAATGGGAGTTCTGTATTAATCAGTCCTTTGCTTTCTGCCCAGGCAATTGAGTTGGGGAACATCATGTTTGAACTCGATATCAAACTAACCGACCGTTACGAAACTGGCGCGGAGCACCTTTTTATCGAAGTTTCGGATGGTAACAATTGGGTAGTTTTGCAGGAGTTTACCAACCAGGGAAGCTTCGACTGGCAGGCACTGAAATTCAATATCACTGATTGGGCTATTGGCCGGGAGTTTGCTATTCGTTTTAGAGCAGAGGGCGAGAATTCGAGTAAGATCGTAGGTTGGTTTTTCGACAATATCCACATCTATCGAAACTGCGACCCGCCGGAGGAATTAGTCCTTGAAATGGGTACTCAAGGATTTAATGTGTTATTTAACACCCCTTCATTCCTGTTGCCGGTAGCGGAATGGCTGTTTTATGGCGATGACGAAAATTTCTCCGCCATCGGGTTTGGATCTAACGAAACTTACAGGGTGGCTGCCCGCTGGGTACCCGAAATGCTTGCATACTACCAAAACTCCAGCATAACAAAACTCAGATTCTTTCTCTATGATGACGGCTTCGCCTCAATTATTGCAAAGATCTGGAAGTTAGACGGTTCTGACACCCTATTACTGAACCACCTAATGCCGAACCCGATCCCTGGTGAGTGGAACGAAGTGGTGCTGGAAAGCCCGATACCTGTAGATCAGTGGCACGAATTATGGGCTGGATATGATATCATTGAACAACCTGCATCAAAGTTTCCTGCAGGTACTGACGCAGGCCCTGCAGTTACCGGTTATGGCGACCTGATCAGTCTTGATGGCGGTGTCACCTGGGATGCATTGTCGGAGATTGCCCCCAGTTTGAGTTATAACTGGAACATCCAATTGTTCATGGATGATTTTGGGTATGTGCAAGTACCATCACAGTTCAGTTATAATATTTACCGTAGTCTTGATGATGATCCATATGAATACTTGTCCACAGTGGAGCATGTGCCCAATCAATTTGAATATGATTTTTATGACGATCTGGAAGGTATTCCCTGGACAACGAAGTTTTGTTATCAGGTCACAGCTGTTTGGGACAATGGGGTTGACCTGTGTGAGTCGGAACCAGGCTTAGATGAATTTGAACAAGATGAATTTGTTTGTGCCTATTTTCCTGTTAGTATTTACGAAAACCAGATTGATATAAAGGTTTACCCAAACCCATCCCGAGGTGAGCTTCACATCAGTCATCCGGAAGGGATCAAAGAGGTTGAGGTTTTTACGATGCTTGGCAAGGAGGTTCTGAAGCAAATCTTTGACAGCTCGAACGAAATTGTACTGAATGTTTCGGGTTTTGCTCCGGGTATGTATCATCTGAGAATTAGCACAGGCGTTGACGTGCATTTTGCCAGAATTACTGTGGCTAATTGATTTAAGGGTTTGTTTCTTTTTTGCCCCCAACCCCCGCAAGCGGGGGCTTTAGTGTGCCTTAGGGGGTTTTTCTGAAAAGCCATCAAAGGCCTCGATTGCGGGGGTTGGGGGCAAAAAATAACCACCAATAATCCGATAAACATTAAACTTGTATTTTGACTCAGAATAATTTCAACCCTGCTTTTGAAGAGTTATGTTTTCTTGACATGAATACAGACAAATATGAAGTACGAAGAAATCAAGACTATTGTAAAGAAATTGCGAAATAATCCCACAAAGGAAGAAGAATTTCTTTGGAGAAGTCTGAGCAACAGACAATTATTAGGGAGAAAATTTATTCGGCAAAGTGCAATTATTTACGAAAAGAATACTCATGGTGAGTATTTTTTCTATGTTCCTGATTTCTATTGTCGGGAAGAAAAACTGGCCGTTGAACTTGATGGCAAAATACATGATTATCAGATTGAACGAGATACAAAACGTGATGAAATACTCTCCAGTCAGGGCATTAGGGTTTTGAGGATAAAAAACGAAGAATTAAATCAAATCCAACACGTGCTTGATCGTATCAAGGCCTGTTTCTGTGATCGGGAATTACGTTACAGACAGATAAAGGGAAGAAAACAAACTTGATTTTAGAGTTTTGCAGCGCCAAAACCCTGCTTGCGGGGGTTTGGGGGCAAAATGAAAATTGATTTTTATAATGATGCCGTTTTGCAAATCATTGAATTTTAATAATTTTTAGTGTACTTGTTTCTTTCCCCGCCTGCACCCTGCAGAAATACAGTCCTCTGGGCAAATCACCCGCATGCCAGGTAAACTGCTGCTGCCCGGCAGGCAGCTGGCCGTGGTGCAGTTCGGCTACTTTGGTACCTATGGCGTTGAAAATTTGGATAGAAACCACGGATGTTTGGGGCAGGTTAAATTCAATGTTTAACTGGCCGGTAAATGGATTAGGAAAAATGGAAAAATTTGAACCGGCAACTGCTTCTTCAATATCTACGGTTTCACATGCGGCTATCACCTGGGCTTGGCTGTTGCAACCATTGGCATTGTCGGAAATGGTAACAGTTCCATTGGGTGCCGCCAGGTAATCGCAAATGCTTTGGACTTCGCAAGTGGATAAGGAAGAGTTATACCGTATAAGAAGATTTGTGATTGAATTGGCAACAATATTATTTATGCCCTCGAGACTAATTAATGCAGGATTTCCTCTGCTAGCAAGACTGCCTCCAATAAAGATACCACCTTCGATAGAGTTCAGGCCCTCCAATCCTGTCAGGGTGGTTAGAGTGCTGTTTGAACTAATATTAAGATAACTCCCGATGGAGGATAGGTTCTCCAGTCCAGTCAGACTGGTCAGAGCACTGTTATTGGTTATTTCAAGATAATCCCCGATGGAGGTCAGGTTATCCATCCCCATCAGACTGGACAATGAGCTGTTTGAACTAATGCTAAGATAACTCCCAATGGAGGACAAGTTGTTCAGTCCTGTCAGGTAGGTCAGGGAGTTGTTCGAACCAATATTCAGATACTTTTCAATGGAAGTCAAGTTTTCCAGTCCCGTCAGACTGGTCAGAGCACTGTTATTGGCTATACGAAGATAATCCCCGATGGAGGTTATGGTCTCCAATCCCGTAAGGCTGGTCAGGGCACTGTTATTGGTTATATCAAGATAATCCCCGATGGAGGTCAGGTTATCCATCCCCATCAGACTGGACAATGAGCTGTTTGAACTAATACTAAGATGACCCCCAATGGAGGTTAGGTTATCCAGTCCCGTCAAGCTGTTCAGGGAACTGTTACGGCTAATATCAAGATATTCCCCTATTAAGGACAGATTATCAATTCCCTTAAGGCTGGTCAGAGCGTTGTTTGATTCAATTAAAAGATAATCCCCGATTGAAGTCAGGCTCTCCAATCCCGTCAGTCTGGTCAGGGAAGGATTTCCTTGATAATTTCCACCAATTACCAGATAACCTCCTATGTTAGTCAGATTCCCCAGTCCCGTAAGGCTGGTCAGAGAGTTATTTGATTGAATAAAAAGATTATCCCCGATGGAGGTCAGGTTATCCATCCCCATCAGGCTGGACAATGAGCTGTTTGAACTAATGCTAAGATAACTCCCAATGAAGGACAAGTTGTTCAGTCCTGTCAGGTCGGTCAGGGAGCTGTTATCATAAATCCGAAAATTACCCTCGATGGAGGACAAGACGCTCAATCCGTTCAAATTTGTGATATTGTTTCCTTGGATGGTGACATTTCCCTGCAATTCCGTACAATCGGGAAAAGCTGTCTGAAAATTATCAATATCAGCTTGTGAATGAAAATAATAATTGCCATAGGGCAAGCAGGGTAAACCTCCACAGGCAGTGGCCACATCAATGATACTATTGCAGCCAGTTGCATTGCTGTAAATATTCACTTCCCCTGTGGGTGCAGCCAGAAAATCACATAACCATTGGGCATTACAGGTGGATAATGAGTTGTTGTTACTTATATCTAGAACCCCCCCGATGGTGGTCAGGTTGTCCAGTCCTGTTAGGCTGGTCAGATTGTTGTTATGCACAATATAAAGATCCTCCCCGATAGAGGACAGGTTTTCCAACCCAGTTAGACTGGTCAAGTAGTTGTTTTCATAAATCCAAAGATAACCCCCGATGGAGGTTAGGTTATTCAGTCCCGTCAGGCTGGTCAGAGCGTTGTTACCAGAAATCCAAAGATACTCCCCGATGGAGGTCAGGCTATCAAATCCCGTCAGGTTGGCCAGAGCGTTGTTACCATAAATCCAAAGATACCCCCCGATGGAATTCAGGCTATTAAGTCCCATTAGGCTGGTCAGGGCGCTATTTTGACTAATATTAAGATACCCCCCGATGGAATTCAGATTATTCAGCCCCGTTAAACTGGTCAGGGCGCTGTTTGAACCAATAGAAAAATCACCCCCGATGTAAGTAATACCCTCCAGACCCGTCAGGCTGGTCAAGGCCGAATTAGAATAATTATAAAAACTACCCCCGATGGAGGTCAGGTTCTCCAATCCCGTCAGGCTGGTCAGGGCGATGTTGCCACCTATTGTTAAGCCTCCGATGATGAAATTCAGATTTTCCAGCCCCGTAAGGCTTGTCAGGGCGATATTTGAACCAATAGAAAGATAATCCCCAATAGAGGTCAGATTGTCCAGTTCCGCCATGCTGGTCAGGGCATTGTTATAGCTAATATCAAAAAAACCCCCGATGGAGGTCAGTTTGTCCAGTCCCGTCAGGTTTGTCAGGGCACTGTTATAGCTAATACGAAGAAACCCCCCTGTGGAGGCCAGTTTATCCAGCCCCGAGAGGCTGGTCAGAGCGTTGTTTGAACTAATACTAAGATGTCCCCCAATGGAGGTTAGGTTATCCAGTCCCGTCAGGCTGGGCAGAGCGTTGTTAGATCCAATTAAAAGATAACCCCCGATGGAGGTCAGGTTATCAAGCCCTGCCAGACTGGTCAAGGCATAGTTATAGTTAATATCAAGAAATCCCCCTATGGAGGTCACCATGTCCAATCCAGATAAATCGGTTATATCATTTCCTGAAATGGTGACATTTCCCTGCAATTCCGTACAATTGGGAAAAGCAGCCTGAAAATTATCAATATCGGCTTGTGAATGAAAATAATAGTTGCCAAAAGGCAGGCAGGGTAAACCCCCACAGACAGTGGCTACATCAATGGTACTATTGCAGCCGGTTGCATTACTATGGATATTCACTGCAACTGTGGGTGAACCCAGATAGTCACACAACCACTGGGCATCACAGGTGGTTAATGAACTGTTGTTCTTTATCTCAAGAAAACCCCCTATTGAATTCAGGTTCTCCAGCCCCGTCAGGCTGGTCAGGTCGGCATTGGACTCAATTTTGAGATAGCCCCCGATTGATGTGAGATTTCCTAGTCCCATGAGGTTGATTAAGGCGTTATTTGATTGAATAAGGAGATGACCCCCGATGGAAGTCAGATTCTCTATTCCAATAAGGCTGGTCAGGGAAGGATTTTCTTGATATTTTCCCCCAATTTGCAGAGAACCATCAATGTTACTAAGATTCCGCAGTCCCAACAGACTGGTCAGTGCGCTGTTTGATCCAATGTGAAGAATGCCCCCGATGGAGGTCACCATGTCCAATCCAGATAAATCGGTAATATCATTTCCACGTATGATAACATTTCCCTGCAATTCCGTACAATTGGGAAAAGCAGCCTGAAAATTATCAATATCGGCTTGTGACTGAAAATAATAGTTGCCATAAGGCAGGCAGGGTATCCCCCCACATGCATACGCTACATCAATGATACTATTGCAGTCAGTTGTATTTTTATAAATATTTACAACCCCTGAGGGTGCAGCGAGATAGTCACATAACCACTGGGCATTACAGGTGGATAATGAACTGTTGTAAATTATCTCAATATTACCTCCGATAGAAGTCATGCTCTCCAGTCCATTTAGGCTTACCAAGGCCATATTATTCTCAATACGAAGATAACCCCCGATGAAGATCAGGTTCTCAAGCCCGGTTAGATTGGTTATGGAATGGTTTAATTCAATATGAAGATAATCCCCAATGGAGGACAAGTTGTTCAGTCCTGTCAGGTCGGTCAGGGAGTTGTTATCATAAATCCGAAAATTACCCTCGATGAAGGTCAAGCTCTCCAGCCCTGTCAGGCTGGTCAGTGCGCTGTTTGATCTAATATGAAGACTGCCCCCTATGGAGATCAGTTTGTGTAGTCCTGTCAGTTTGGTCAGTTTTTGGTTATTCCATATGTTAAGATTGCCCACAATGGAAGCCACAGCATTCAATCCATTCAGATTTCTGATGTTACTGCCAGTAATGGTCACATTCCCCTCAATAACAGTGCACCCCGGGTAATTGGTTTGGAAATTATCAATCTGGGCTTGCGAGGTGAAGGTGATGCCTTCGGGTAGGCAGCCCTGAGTGAATGCATTGGTGTTAATAAGGCCAAGTGCCGCTAAGAGTAAAATGAATTTTTTCATAGTTTCCGGCTTTTGAGTTATTGAACTTTATTCATTTTTTGTGTTATAGTTTCCTTTATGGCCTGCACCCGGCAGAAATATATCCCTCGCGCTGGCGCACATTTGTAACTTAGCGAAGCGGTCTTTTGAGACGGAATTATCCGTGCCAAACCAATTTTCCCGTAAATACTAATGATTCACGTCCTTGATTATTAAATTTATACATTCAGCTCATGAACCAAAAATAATCAATTAATGAATATGTTGTCAAGTGATTGTGAATTTATTAGGTCGTCGCTCGCGTGATTTGTGGCTCATTATAAACCAAAAAAAAAGACTGCCTTTTCGGGCAGCCTTTTCATCTGAAAATCCTAAGATGTTCATTACAACTTGTGTTTTTCAACAAATTCAGTCAACACCTGATCAAGGTTCGGGAAGCCGATTTCCTGCAGGTCGTAGTAAACCCTGGTGTTTGGTTTTTTGATGTTGACAATACGGTTGAGGTCAATGGGTGTTCCAATAACAACTGAGTCGCAATCGGTGTTGTTGATGGTGGCTTCGAGGTCTTTGAGCTGTTGCTCACCATAACCCATTGCCGGAAGCAGTGTTCCGATGTTGGGATAAATCCTGAATGTTTCGGCCAGTTTGCCAACGAGATACGGGCGGGGATCAACAAGTTCGGCAGCACCGAATTTCTGTGCGGCTACGGTTCCGGCACCGATTTTCATTTCGCCGTGGGTGAGGGTTGGGCCATCTTCCACAACCAAAACGCGTTTGCCTTTGATGATCTTGTAATCATCCACTTTGATGGGTGAAGCACCGTCAATGACAATGGCTTTCGGATTAACTTTGGTGATGTTTTCACGTACGGTCTGAATGGCTTCCGGGCCTGCGCTGTCCATTTTGTTGATAACCACCACATCAGCCAGACGGAGGGTAACCTCACCGGGATAATAGGTAAGTTCGTGTCCGGGACGGTGTGGATCCACTACGGTAATATTCAGGTCTGGTTTAAAGAAGGGAAAATCGTTGTTTCCACCATCCCATAATACAACGTCACAGCCATCAGGATCGTTTTCAGCAGCACGTAGAATAGCTTCATAGTCAACGCCTGCATAAATCACGTTTCCGCGGACAACATGGGGTTCGTATTCTTCCATTTCCTCCACAGTGCATTTGTGCAGTTCGAGGTCTTCAACTTTGGCGAAGCGCTGAACTTTTTGTGCAACAAGGTCACCATATGGCATGGGATGGCGCACGGCAACCACTTTAAGGCCTTTGGCCATGAGGTATTCGATCACTTTACGTGAGGTCTGGCTTTTGCCGCATCCGGTGCGCACAGCACCAACCGCAACAACCGGTTTGGTGCTTTTCACCATGGTGTCTTTGGGTCCGATGAGAATGAAATTGGCACCTGCTGCATTAACGATGGCACTCATGCTCATCACTTTCTGGTAGGTGACGTCACTGTAAGAAAATACGCAGTCGTCAACTTTGAGATCTTTGATCAGTTTTGGCAGTTCTTCTTCGGCAAATATAGGAATGCCCGAAGGATACAGTTCGCCGGCCAGTTCAGCAGGGTATTTGCGTCCGTCAATGTCAGGAATCTGTGCAGCCGTAAATGCCACCACGTTGTAGGCAGCATTTCCGCGGTAATAGGTGTTGAAGTTGTGGAAATCCCTTCCCGCAGCGCCGATAATGATCACGTTTTTTTTCATATACTTCTGATATTGGTGTATTAAGCGTATAATTTGCCACAAATGTAGGTTTTCTGACTGATATGGTGCATGTTTTTTCTTCAATAGTTTATGTTAAATTTTTTAAGTAAATGTAAATCAATATATTATATTGTTAATAAAATAACAATACTTTATTATTGCTCGCTTCATTTGCTTAGAAACAGGGCCAAAGTGTAATCATAGATTCAGTGTTGCATGATTTCTTCGGGCTGAATTCGTATTTTTGCGGCCTATTACAATGACCAATGAACATTGAAGCGATCCTGAGGCAGTTGTTTTTTGATGCATTTGAGCGGTTGTTTGGCCACAAACCATCCGAAAATCTGGTACAGTTTCAGCGAACCCGTGCAGAGTTTGCCGGTGACTTTACTGTTAATGTGTTTCCTCTGCTTAAACTTTCGGGCCGGGGACCTGAGGAAACGGCCGGATTGATTGGCGGGCAGATGGAGACAACCTCCGGATTCATTTGCGGTTTCAATGTGGTTAAGGGATTTCTGAATATTTTGATTGATGATTCTTTTTGGCTATCATTTCTGGCAAAGAATGCCGATGATCAGAACTTTGGAAGAAACCCCATGAATGATGGTCAGGCTGTAGTGGTTGAGTATTCATCACCTAATACCAACAAACCTTTGCATTTGGGTCATGTTCGTAACAACTTACTGGGCTGGAGTGTGGCCGAAATTCTTAAAGCCTCCGGACAAGCAGTTGTTAAGGTTAACTTAGTAAACGACAGGGGAATACATATTTGTAAATCGATGCTCGCCTGGCAGAAGTTTGGCGAAGGAAAAACACCTGCTGATCTGAATATGAAAGGCGATAAGCTGGTGGGCGAAATGTATGTGAGGTTCGATAAGGAATTTAAAGCTGAAGTAGAACAGCTGACTTTGTCAGGTATCAGTAAAGAAGAGGCCGAGAAGCAATCAGGCCTGATGTCAGAAACACGCTCGATGTTACGCAAATGGGAAGAGGGCGACCCGGAAACCCTTCATCTGTGGCACACCATGAACGGCTGGGTGTATGATGGTTTTGACGTGACTTACAAACGGATGGGTATTGATTTCGACAAGATCTATTATGAGTCGGAAACCTATTTGCTCGGTAAAAGTCTTGTGGAAGAGGGGCTTGAAAAAGGAGTGTTTTATAAAAAGGATGATGGCTCGGTATGGTGCGACCTGACTTCAGACGGGCTGGACGAAAAATTATTGCTGCGTGCCGACGGAACTTCCGTATATATGACCCAAGACCTCGGTACTGCGCAATTGCGTGTGGATGATTTTGGCCCGGGGAAGCTCATTTATGTGGTCGGAAATGAGCAGAATTACCATTTTGATGTGCTCCGTTTGATCCTCCGGAAACTGGGGAAAACATGGGCCGGACAGATCGAGCACTTGTCTTACGGTATGGTCGAGTTACCTCATGGCAGGATGAAATCCAGGGAAGGAACGGTTGTGGATGCCGATGATCTGATGGAGGAAATGGCAACCACAGCGAAAAAACGTACCCTTGAGCTTGGAAAAGCTGATTCGCTTAATACTGAAGAAGCGGAGAATTTATATGAATCTATAGGGCTTGGTGCACTCAAATACTATATTTTGAAAGTTGACCCAAAGAAAACAATGGTTTTCAATCCGGAGGAGTCGATTGATTTTAATGGCAATACAGGTCCGTTTATACAATATACCCATGCACGTATCAGGTCGGTGGAGCGTAAGGCAGTTGAAGCCGGATTGAAAGCAGAGGGTCATGTTTTTCCTGAATCCCTCCTGGAGAAGGAAAAAAGCCTGATCAAGTTGCTATATCAGTTTCCTCAAATGATAAGTCAGGCAGCAACTAACCGCAGCCCTGCACTCATTGCCAATTTTTTATATGATCTGGCCAAAGAGTATAACCAGTTTTATCAGGAATATCCGATACTGAAAGAGAACGATCCCATCCGCCGTCAATTCAGGCTTCAATTGAGCAGTTTTACAGCATATGTGCTCAGTTCGGCCGGAGCATTACTCGGAATAAGTATGCCCGACAGGATGTAGTTGCCTATACACTTCAAAATCTTCTGTTTGCGCAGTAACAATAGTTTTTATTGCTGTATTTAACTATTTTCATTAGGATTCACAATATTATGTACCGGTTCGTTCAAAATGATATCAGTAGATTTGAAATCTAAGCATCTGTAATACAATACGATGTATTGTGTGGAAAATTTTCTTATGATCAATTGAGTTTATATAAGAAAATGATTTAATTTAGACCCGTTCTAAATAAACCTTTTTTTCAAATTTTTCAATTGATTCTTATGAAACCTGTTTACAAGCTTCTTTTCGTTTTTATTATTCCTGTTGTTTTGATTTTATATGCCAACAGCAGTGGAAGTCCGGGTGGAAAATCGGGTAGTCCCGGCGATGGCAACACCACCTGCACCCAGTGTCACACGGGCACAGCCAGCCCTCAGTCGGGATGGATTACATCCAACATACCTTCAGAAGGTTATACGCCTGGTCAAACATACCAGATCACTGCTACCGGAACGCATTCAGGTGTGGTCAAGTTTGGTTTCGAACTTACTGCCGAGACCAGTTCCGGAGTTAAAACCGGGACTTTTGTGATCACTGACGCCACAAGAACCAAGCTGATCAACAATAGCAAGGCTGTGACGCATACTACGGCCGGTAATGTGCCGTCGGGCAACACCAGCACATGGACGATGAACTGGACCGCGCCGGCTACAGATGTCGGGCAGGTCAGGTTTTACGCGGCTTTCAACGCGGCAAATGGCAACGGAGGCACCGGAGGTGACGTTGTTTATACAAGTACATTGTTTGTAAATGCCGCTGCACCGGAGGCTTTGCTAAGCGTAGTGCCAAATTCGGCCAATCAGGGGAGCAACCCAACACTCACCATCACAGGACAGAATACCAGTTGGACTGGTACTAATCCTGACGTCAGACTTCGCAAAACCGGTGCGCCATCGAATATTATCACCGCCAGCTCCGTAACTGTAGTTTCGAACACCCAACTTCAGGCGAATTTCAGCATACCTGAAGATGCCACTCCTGGTTTGTGGGATATGCTTGTTGATGACCTGGTGCTGGCTTCTTCATTCACGGTTATTCAAGTGGTTCCTGCATTACTTTCGGTTAATCCTGATTTTGCAGAGCAGGGAGCGAATGAGAACCTCACCATTACGGGTCAGAACACAAGCTGGGCAGGAACAAATCCGAATGTGAGACTGCGTAATGCAGCCATACCCGCTGAAATTATTCAATCCGGCACGGTCACTGTTAATTCTAATACTCAGCTGGTCGCCGCATTTTCAATTCCTCAGAATGCCAGTCCGGGTCTGTGGGATTTATTGGTTGATGACCTCGTGCTTGCCAATTCCTTCTCAGTTCTGGCCGTTATTCCCGAGCTTATCAGTGTAACCCCCAACAATGCCGATCAGGGAAGCAATCCAGTGCTTACAATCACAGGACAGAACACTCAATGGGCAGGTACAAACCCTGAAGTTCGTCTACGCAAAACAGGTTCGCCATCCGATATCATCACAGCAACAAATGTTGTTGTCACTAATGATACTCAATTGCAGGCTGATTTTTCAATAGCATCGGATGCCACGTCTGGAACTTACGATGTACTTGTTGACGATCTTGTGCTGTCAGCCGCCTTTACTGTGAATCAACTGATACCGTCGCTTGTTTCGGTCAACCCGAATACAGCAGGACAAGGCGAAGCTGTTGAACTTACAATTACCGGATTGAATACTTTCTGGGAAGGAACAAGTCCGGAGGTAAGCATGACCTATTCGGGCAGTCTGCCAACGACAATCGAGGCAAGTTCAGTTACTGTGATTAGCAACACAACCCTGGTTGCACTATTCAACATTCCTGCAGATGCAACTGTTGGATTATGGAATGTTTTGGTAAACAATCTTGTTCTGGAGGAAAGTTTCACAATTACACTGGTGGAGAACATATATGCCATCAACTCTGAAAAGGTGAGCATTTTCCCCAACCCGGCTTCTGAGTTCATCCGTGTATCCGTTCCCTACAATGCGAGGATCACAATAAGGGGAATGAATGGACAGGTTGTGTATGATGCAGAAGTCCCGCAAGGCGTAACAACTGTTTCAGCCACAACATTCGGTCAGGGAGTTTACCTTGTTGAGATCAAAGGTGAACAATTCGGGAAACTTATCAAATTGGTTATCAATTGATAACTGCCTGTTTAATGTAGTTAATTACCGGCATTTAGCCTGTTTCACATGACATCACCGGCCGACCATCAATTTGGTTGGCCGGTTTTTATGTGATCATAATACACTTTTCAATACTTTGTGTACTTGAAAAAATAAGTTTGAAATTTATAGTAAGGGTTGATGGAATGATAAATAAATTACCTTTAAACCCACAAACAAACATCTCCGTGTATGGAAAAAGAATGCCTCTCATGCGGTGAGCGACTTGTGGGAAGGTCGGACAAGAAGTTCTGCAATGATTCATGCCGCAACAATTATCATCACCAGAAGAATAGTGATGACATCAATTTCGTCCGTAATATTAACAACATCTTACGCAGAAACAGAGTTATTTTATCACAGAGAAACCCCGAAGGCAAATCACGGGTTAAAAAAATCACACTTGAGAAAAGCGGGTTTAACTTCAAGTATTTTACGCATATTTACACAACAAAGGAAGGACGTGTATATTATTTTGTTTATGATCAGGGCTATGTTCAACTCGACAATGAATACCTGACACTTGTGAAAAACAATGAGATCTGACCGGATTCAGCATTATCACAGCGAAAAACTCAGCCCGTCATAAGCCAGAAAAACGTTTTCTGGTAATTCCTGCATTACCTCTTCATGAAGCCCCATCATATGACTGATGTGTGTCAGATAGGCTTTCTCAGGACACACCAACCGGATTATCTCCAAAGCCTGGGTAAGGTTGAAGTGTGATATATGTGGCTCCTTTCTCAAGGCATTCAATACCATGATTTTGGTTCCTTTTAGCAGACCTATTGTTGCTTCGGGGATGAAATTGGCATCAGTGATATAACTGAAGTCACCGATGCGGAATCCAAAAACCTTCATGCGCATGTGCATTGCCTCAAGTGGAATGATTTTGAAGTCGTTAATCATAAAAGGCTCTTCAGGTAATGTAATCATATTAAATTCAGGAACCCCGGGATATGGATTCTCGTGAAACGCATAGGCAAATTCCTGTCTGATGGCAAGCTGGTCTCTTTCAGAGGCATAAATATCCATTGGTTTGCCTTGCAGGTAATTGAACGAGCGAACATCGTCCAACCCGGCAATATGATCTTTATGACAGTGTGTGATCAGTATTGCATCCAGATTGCTTACTTTTTCGCGCAGCATTTGCTGGCGAAAGTCAGGACCTGCGTCTATCACCACGCGGGTTTGAAAGGTTTCGACAAGAATAGATGACCTTAAACGCTTGTCGTTGATATTATCCGATTGACAAACCCTGCATGTGCATGCTATTACAGGTATTCCCTGCGAGGTGCCGCTTCCGAGAACTACGATTTTCACAATATGTTAGGGTAACATATAAAGGACAAATGTACTTCAATTTGATGGTATGCCTTTACAAGATTGTCGGATTACTTTTTCTGTCTTCATCACATCATTAGAATACTGTCAAATTTGTGTCCGTTATTTTTTCGTTTCACAAAGCTGATTACAGCTGAAAACATGTACTTTTGACAGTTGTAAAACCTAGTGTTAATAAAGCTTCAAATGAAGAAGTTCCTCGTTTCTATACGAAATCCCAAAAGCCATAGGTTGCAGGTGAAGCCTGAAATAATCACGCTAGGGGAGGCCCGGTCAGTGGCCGTTTTGGCTGATTTTGTCAAAACAGATCAGCAGGATTGGATTGTTTCTTTTACAAACAGCCTTTCTAGTTACAACAATAATATTCAGATTATTGTGCTTTGTAAGAACCGGAAATTGGTAATACCAGAAACAAAGGCCAGACCAATCAGGGTGGACAGAAAGGACTTTTTGTGGACAGGAGCTATATCGGATGAAAAGCTGCAGGAGCTTCCTTCAGAAGTGGATCTGCTGATCAACGTTTCTATTCAGACAGATCCGTATATTTTGTATATAATGAAATGCATCAATTCGGGATTAAATATTGCTGTTAATGGGAATGATTTTCTTCAATCAGGTCTTTATGAGCTTAATTTTGAGACTGCAAACAGAAACAACCCCGAACTGCTTGCGAAAGAAATAGCATCTTACCTTAATTCACTAAAAGGATAGAAGAATGATAAAACATATTCTTACAGGAACAGGAGTTGCCCTGGTAACTCCTTTTAATAATGACACTTCAATAGATTTTGAAGCACTTGATGCAATTGTAAATCATGTTATACGAGGCGGAGTTGAGTTTCTGGTGGTTCTTGGCACAACATCAGAGGCGGCAACACTGAATCAGGAAGAGAAAAAACAAGTGCTCGAAAGAGTGCTCAAAACAAACAGCAGCAGGATACCGGTTGTGCTTGGTATGGGTGGTAACAACAGTTTAAAACTGATTGATGAAATTAAAAATCAAGATTTTACAGGTGTCTCGGCTATTCTGTCAGTTACACCTTATTATAATAAACCTCAGCAGGCCGGATTGCTGGCACATTTCAACATGGTGGCAGATGTTAGTCCGGTTCCGGTGATTTTGTATAATGTTCCGGGTAGAACCAGTGTAAACATGAAGGCGGATACTACTTTGAAACTCGCCGTCCATCCCAATATTGTTTCAGTGAAAGAAGCGTCGGGCGATATGACTCAGGTGATGGCAATCGTTGCCGGAAACATTAAGGATTTTGAAGTGTTGAGCGGAGACGATGCGCTTACTTTGCCTATGCTTGCAGTTGGCGCAAAAGGGGTAATCTCTGTTGTGGCCAATGCTTTTCCTGAACAATTCAGCCGTATGGTTCGTGCCGGAATGAACAATTGTAATCAGGAAGCGAAGGAGTTGCATTACAGACTGCTCCATATGATTGATCTTCTGTTTGCTGATGGGAATCCGGCCGGTATAAAAACAGCCCTTAATTGTCTAGGCTTATGCAGCAATACACTGAGGATGCCGCTTGTGGGAGTTCAATCGACAATAGCTGAAGAGATTGCAAAGGAAGTTTCACGGATTAAGTAAATATAAAGCGCGACGTAATGAGGTATCTAATTGTATTTTTTTTGTTGTTTTTGTCTGATTTTTTAAGCGCTCAATCAAATCCTGATGCGGATAGTTTGTTTGCCCAAAGGCAGGAAGCGTACATTTCGGTTAGTTTTCAGTCAGTTAAAGAGTTGCCTGAATTGTTGAAACTGCTCTATGTTGATGAGATCAGGGATCATGAGGTTATTGCCTACGTCAACAGAAAGCAATTTGAAGATCTGGCACAGACCGGCAGGACATACAAGCTTCTGGTTCCACCATCCATGCAGGGTGAGGTTCCCCGAATGAAGAATTATAAGCAGATACGTGAGAGCAATGATTGGGACTATTATCCAACCTACGATGCATATCTGGCAATGATGGAAAATTTTGAGGATGAGTATCCTGATTTGTGTTCCATACATACCATCGGTATATTGCCCAGCGGACGAAAATTGCTTGCTGCGCGTATCAATCCTGATCCGGAAGCAGGCGGAAAACCTGAGTTTCTGTACACGGCGCCCATTCATGGAGATGAACTTGTGGGTTATATCTTAAACCTACGGCTGATCGATTACCTGCTGTCGAACTACGGAACAAACCCGAGGGTTACCAATCTAGTGAATAACATTGATATCTGGATAAACCCTTTAGCCAATCCGGATGGAACCTACAAAGGAGGAAACAACACAGTCTGGGGCTCTACCCGTACCAATGCCAATGGTGTAGATCTGAACCGGAATTATCCGGATCCGGAAGATGGCACAAATCCGGACGGCAACCCGCATCAGCCCGAAACATTGGCTTTTATGGAATTCGCTGAAGACCGTAATTTTGTCATGTCAGCCAACCACCATAGCGGAGCAGAGGTGATTAACTATCCCTGGGATACCTGGTCGAGGCTCCATGCCGATGATGACTGGTGGGTTTTGGTTTCGCGCGAATACGCCGATACGGCACAATATTTCAGCCCGCCCGGATACCTTACTGATCTCAACAACGGGATTACCAATGGTTATCAATGGTATAGTATCAGTGGCGGCAGACAAGATTATATGAATTACTTCCATAATTGTCGTGAAGTCACTTCTGAGTTATCTACCGTTAAGAAATTGCCAACCAATCAATTGCCAGCCCACTGGGAATATAATTACAGATCGTTACTGAATTATCTGGAGCAATCCTTATTTGGCATCCGTGGTGT
Organism: Bacteroidales bacterium; assembly: GCA_024710405.1. Taxonomy (GTDB): domain Bacteria; phylum Bacteroidota; class Bacteroidia; order Bacteroidales; family F082; genus UBA6192. Next base: position 95,577 of record JANJUV010000001.1, on the reverse strand, counting down.
GATAACCGACTCAGTAACAGGTAATCCAATTGTTGCAAAAGTTGAAATACCAAATCATGATATAGATTTTTCCTTTGTTTATTCCTCTTTGCCTGCAGGTAACTATCACCGACCACTTAAAGAGGGAGTTTATAATCTCAATGTTTCAGCACCGGGATATAAACCGAAAACAATTCAGTCTGTACAGGTCACTGACAGACAGACAACAGTGGTTGATATTGAAATGGTTCCGGCCTCCATTGCAGCAAATTTTTCCGCATCAATAACCAATCCGGCAAAGGGGCAAAGAATTGAATTTACAGATCTTTCCTATGGGAACAACATAACAGGATGGGAGTGGACATTTGAAGGCGCGGAGCCGGCAACTTCTTATGAGCAGAATCCTGCGGGAGTGCTTTATCCCACAACCGGCATATTTGATGTAAGCCTGAAAGTGACCAACTCATTGGGTGAAACAAGCGAATTAAAAAGAGAGAATTATATCAGCGTGAATACAGTTTATATCATGCAAAACGCTGTTTTTGAAACCTGTGAGGGTAACTTTTTTGATTCTGGAGGTGATCTTGGTTTCTATCAGAACAATGAAGACTATGTAGTAACTTTTGTTCCTGACAGTGAGAATATGGTTGCCAGACTTTATTTTCAGGCTTTCAGTCTTGAGGAACATAATGACTGTTTGTATGATTATCTGAGTATTTATGATGGGACATCAGTAGAGTCCCCATTGTTGGGTACATGGTGTGGCAACAGCTCTCCAGGACTGATTGTGGCAACTAACGAAAGCGGTGCACTCACGGTTAAATTTCATTCTGACGACTCGGAAAGGATGCAGGGATGGTTTGCTGCAATAAGTTGCACAACTTCTGTTGGTTTGCCGGATTTTAACGTCGGAGATAATTTACTCTCCATCAGTCCTAATCCGGTGATAAATGAAAGCCTGAGAATTAATGCAGTTGTGGGTATCAAACAAGTGCGTCTTTTGAACACAAACATGAAGATTTTGCAACAGTGGGATGCAGCAGGGGCAAACAATATTGAAGTTGAGCTGGGTGCTCATGCTGCGGGCTTTTATCTGCTTCAGATTAGCACAGATCATGGAGCTATTACACGAAAACTAATCAAAAAATAATTTTACATAAAGCAAAGCCTTTTTGAGGAAACCCGTCAGCCAATCACCAAAACAGGCCTGAATAGTAATGTTCTGGTTACGATCAGGATGATCAGTGTTAACACAATAAGAATGGTCATCGGTCTGATGCTGCGGTTGTCGTCTTCTTCAAAAAGCAAATCCTGCTGAAATTGAGCCCTTAAGAAAAATATTCCCATCATTGCCCCCATGATCAGCCAACCGAACTTCTCATGGAACATATTTTTTGGAAAAAAATAAAAGAACAAAACAACTGAGCCAAAGATGAAGGGAAGCAAGACCTGTCCTGTGATGTAAAAGGGGCCGATTTTTTCGGAATATTTCTCGAAATAGCTGTTAGCCATCAAAGCTGCAAGACGGGAAGATGCGATTGCAGTGATGAGCAATCCGAAAAAACCGATCAGCGAAATAATCATCTTGACGGTATCAGAAAGATACATCCAGTTAAAAACATGGCCAATGCCTTCCGTCAGAAGGTTTCCAACCATCAGGCCTCCGAAAAAGTAGTTGCTTGAATGCATGAACAACCAAAAAAAGAGCACTTTGACCGGCATGGCATCTGCAAGCAGGTAAAAGAACGCAAGCAGCGAAAACAAGCCGATCAACAGTGTGATGATGTATCCTGCGCTGAAAATCAATATCACCGAGTCGTGAGTCCACATATAGGGTTCAATGTGAAAAAAATAACTCGCATAATCTACCGAAACAGGATATTCATACATGCCGCCTGTCAAAACGAATGATATCTGGTTGACGTAGAAAATAATCAGGTACGCAAGCACAAAAGTCGCCGTTGAATTAAGCGTTATGATCCAGAAATTTCTTCTGGTAAGCAATTGGGTCATTGATTTCTTCTATTTGTGCTATGGGACTGAAAGGTAGTTTAATGCATAAAAGTTTATTGATTGATATCCGCCATTTCAGAACTATACTTATGCTCTTCAAGTTTTGCTTTAACCTCTGCAAATGCATTAATGGTGTAGGCAACGTCTTCGAGTGTATGAACAGCAGTCGGGATAAGCCTGAGCAATATAACTCCTTTAGGAACAACAGGATAGGTGACAATTGAACAAAAGATATTGTAATTTTCGCGCAAGTCATAGGTGATTTGGGTAGCTTCTCCCACGCCGCCATAAAGCATCACCGGAGTAACCGGAGATTCGGTATGACCAATGTCGAGGCCTTTTGCTTTAAGACCGTCCTGAAGAGCAGTAACTATCTTCCAGAGTTTTTCGCGGTGCTGAGGTTCGTTCCGGAGCATGTCGAGTCGTTTCAAAGCTCCTAAAACCATAGGCATTGGCAATGATTTGGCAAAGATCTGCGATCGCATATTGTACATCAGATATTTGATTACAGGTTTTGAACCTGCGATAAAGCCACCGATACCTGCCATACTTTTCGCAAATGTGCCAAAAAAGAGATCTACCTTATCCTGAACACCGAAGTGCTCATCTGTGCCAGCTCCTGTTGGCCCCATAGTTCCAAAACCATGCGCATCATCGACCAAAAGCCTGAAATTGAACTTTTGCTTCAGGTCAGTAATTTCTTTGAGTTTGCCGAGATCGCCCGACATTCCATACACACCTTCGGTTATTACCAGAATTCCACCACCGGTTTGTTCGGTCATTTTGGTTGCTCTGCGGAGCTGAATCTCAAGATTTTCGATGTTGTTGTGCGGATACACGAACCTTTTGCCGAAATGTAGCCTCATGCCGTCGATAATGCATGCGTGTGCTTCTGAATCATAAACAATTACATCTTTTCTGTCAACTAATGAATTGATAACGCTCACCATTCCCTGATAACCATAATTAAGCAGATAGGCGGCTTCACGGCCAACAAATGCAGCCAGTTCGCGCTCGAGTTGCTCATGATAAATTGTCTGACCCGACATCATGCGTGCACCCATAGGGTAAGCCATCCCAAATTGGGCTGCAGCATCTGCATCAGCTTTGCGCACTTCAGGATGGTTGGCCAAACCAAGATAATTGTTCAGACTCCATATCAGTCGCTCTTTGCCCTTGAACATCATTCTTGGTCCGATCTCTCCTTCAAGCTTCGGAAACATAAAATATCCCTCTGACTGATCGGCATATTGACCCAGAGGGCCCATATTAATTGTGCATTTATCGAAAATATCCACTGTCTTTAAAGGTTTTAAATAAGCTGCAAATTTATTGATTTGCCTGAAACCATCGCTTTTCTTATCGTTTTTTTATCCTGCCTTGATTCTTGTACGATCGATGGTTTTCACGTTGAATTAATTATCTAATCAGTATGCGAACGTGAGCCTGTAAGATCAGAACAATTGCCATTGACAGAATCTACTTGATTTTATTTTGGGAATTATCATTCACGCTGTAATTGAACCTGAACTGCCTCATAATTAGGTCAACAATAAATGAGAGGTAAATTCGTTATTCCCCGATTGGTTTTTTTTATACTTTTGCGCGATGTTTCAGAAAATTACCTTTCTTAGTCTTGTCGCTATCCTTTTGCTGACCGCCTCATGCAAGAGCACTTACCAAAAATTGCTCAAGAGCACAGATCAGGATGCAAAGTATGAGGCAGCTATGGATTATTACGATAACAAGGACTATACCCGTGCTTTGGAACTTTTTGATTTGCTTCAGGCATTCTATCGTGGCAATGCGAAAGGAGAGGAAATCTCTTACCGGATGGCTTATTGTTATTATCATCTTGAAGACTACATTGTTGCAAGCTATTATTTCAAGCGTCATTCCCAAACGTATCCATTGTCGGATAAGGCCGAGGAATGTATGTTTATGAATGCCTATTGTTATTATCTTGACTCCCCAAAATACAGTCTTGATCAGGCAAATACTTATGAAGCCATTAAGGAACTTCAGGCTTTTGTGAATATGTTTCCACGCAGCCAACGCGTTCCGGAGGCCAACAACCTGATTGATGATCTGCGGGCAAAACTTGAACTGAAAGATTATAATCTGGCCATGCTGTTTTACCGCATGCGTGATTATATGGCAGCCATAACCTCTTTCCAAAATCTGTTGAAGAAATTTCCGGATACCGAAAGACGTGAGGAGGTTTACAGATATATGACTCTGGCATATTTTGAGTTTGCTGAAAGAAGCATCCCCGAGAAGCGTCGCGAGCGCTATGAGTCAGCCATTGAATCCTACAATAATTTACTGTATCAATATCCTGATAGTCAATATGTAAAAACTTTGGCTGATGTGCAGGAGCGTGCAAGAAAAAAACTGTCGAATTAGAAATTTTAGTAAAATATGGATATAAAAAGATCAAAGATTGAAACAACTGCGGTTACCCGTCAGGTTGACCAGTTTTATAAGAACACAGGCAATATTTATGAGTCAGTTTCGATTCTTTCGAAAAGAGCCAACCAGATATCATTGGAGCTTAAGGAAGAACTGAACAAAAAAATCGCTGAGTTTGCTTCTGCGTCTGACAACCTTGAAGAAGTGTTTGAAAACCGTGAGCAGATCGAAATAGCCAGATATTATGAAAGACTTCCCAAGCCATCGTTAATGGCGGTTCATGAGTTTTTGCATGATCAGGTTTATTTCCGCAATCCTCATAAAGAGCATAGCAACGAGTTTTAGTAGCTAATCCCAAAATGCTCAAGGGTAGAAAGATCCTTATTGGCATCACCGGGAGCATTGCTGCCTACAAGATGCCCCTGCTGGTCAGGTTGCTCGTCAAAGACGGTGCAGAAGTAAGGATAGTTATGACTCCCTTTTCCCGGGAGTTTGTTACTCCGCTTACACTGTCAACCCTCAGTGGTAACGAAGTTTATGGTGATTTTTTCGATAAGGAGACCGGGCATTGGCATAGTCATGTCGAGCTTGGTTTATGGGCTGATTTGTTTTTGATTGCCCCGGCCTCAGCCAACACAATTGCCAAAATGAGAATGGGAGTGGCTGATAACTATTTGCTGACCGTTTATCTTTCGGCACGTTGTCCGGTTTTGTTTGCTCCGGCCATGGATTTGGATATGTACAAACATTCTGCAACACAGGACAATATAAAAGAACTTGTACGTAGAGGACATCATCTCATCGCTCCGGCCACCGGTGAACTTGCCAGTGGCTTATGCGGTGAAGGCAGAATGGAAGAGCCGGAGAAGATACACACTGTTATCAGGGATTTTTTTGTAAGAAAGAGCCGGTTTAGTAAGAAGAAAGTTCTTGTAACTTCTGGTCCTACTTATGAAAGCATCGATCCGGTCCGGTACATAGGAAATCACAGTACAGGACTTATGGGTATTGAAATTGCCAGGGCTTTTGCTCATGAAGGTGCTGAAGTAACCCTCATCCTTGGACCCACACATCTCGTAGTTGACTTCCCCGGCGTACAGGTTATCCCTGTTGTTTCGGCCGAAGAGATGTTTCAGTATTGCATGTCGGTGTATCCGGATTCCGATATCGCTGTCATGGCGGCTGCAGTAGCTGATTATAAACCATCCGAAGTTTCACCTGTCAAGATCAAGAAGAAATCTGAAAACTTGGTGCTCCGGCTTGAGCCAACCATTGACATTTTATATGAAATGGGAAACACGAAAAGGAAGAATCAGATCCTTGTTGGGTTTGCACTCGAAACGGACAACGAAACAGAACACGCTTTCGATAAACTGAAACGCAAAAAACTTGATTTAATTGTAATGAATTCATTGCGGGATGCCGGAGCCGGATTCGGGCACCTGACCAATAAAGTCAGTTTCATCAGCTCATCAGGTGATACATTGAAAGGTGAATTGAAATCCAAAAAGGAGGTTTCTGAAGATTTACTTGATTTTATATATACGAAGCTGCTAAAGACTGACGTTACATCAACATGAAAAGACTTCTTTTTGTATTCATGGTTATGACCTTTGCTTTGCATTTGAAGGCTCAGGAATTCATTTGTAACGTGCAGGTTACGGCACCAACTGTTGAAGGAACAGACCGCAGGGTTTTTGAAGCCTTACAAGAGGCCATATTTGATTTCATGAACAACCGTAAGTGGTCAAACCTTAACATGAAAATGGAGGAAAGGATTGAATGTACCATGGTTTTGACGGTCAGGGAACGTATTTCTTCGGAAGAGTATAAGGGAACACTGAATGTCGTACTCCGCCGACCCATTTTCAATTCTTCTTATAACAGTGTCCTACTGAACTATGTTGATGATAATTTTCAATTCAGGTATATCGAGAACCAGCCCATGGATTACAGCGATAATACCTTTAACTCCAATCTCACATCAGTACTTGCATTTTATGCCTACATTTTTCTTGGACTGGATTTTGACAGCTTTTCTCCTCTCGGAGGCGAGCCCTTTTATCAGGCAGCAGAAGCAATTGTGAATTCGGCTCAGAATGCCAACGAAAGAGGATGGAAAGCATTTGACGGTACAAAAAACAGATATTGGCTTGTGGAGAATCTCAGAAATACGGCATACAAGCCTATGCGGCAGTTTATTTATGAATACCACAGGCTGGGACTGGATGTTATGTCTGAGAAACCGGATGATGGCCGAGCAGTGATTAGCAATAGTCTGACTTATCTTGAACGTATGTATCGTGACAGGCCGGGTATGTTCCTGTTGCAATTGGTGCTCGAAGCAAAGCGCGATGAGATTATTCAGGTGTACTCTCAGGGAAGCCCTCAGGAGAAAACCAAAGCAGCCAACACCATGCGTGAAATTGACCCGGCAAACAGTTCGAGCTACGAGAAAATCATTCGACGCTGAGTTTCGCTTTGCACTTCATTTTACTACATTTGCCCAAAACAAAGCGACTTCATGCTTACGCACCTTTCTGTTTCAAATTATGCCCTGATAGAGTCACTGGAGTTGGATTTTATGAAGGGGTTTACTGTAATCACAGGAGAAACGGGGTCGGGTAAATCTATTCTTCTCGGAGCTTTGGGTCTGGCTTTGGGAAACAGGGCAGAGGCAGATGCGCTCCTTGACAAAGAGAAAAAATGCATTATAGAAGCAGTTTTTTCTTTAAGTAATATTGATCTTAGCGGGTGGTTCATCCAGCATGAGCTCGACTATTCATCTGAATGTGTTATGCGGCGTGAGATCGCCACTACCGGAAAATCAAGGGCTTTCATCAACGACACACCTGTGAATCTTTCGGTTATGAAAGAATTGGGTGAGCAACTTATTGATATTCACTCGCAGCATGAATCATTGCATCTGACGGAATCTACTTTCCAACTGATGATGCTTGATCATCTTGCCGGAACACAAAACCGTTTATCTGATTATCGGAAGATGTACAAGGAATACCGTGAAACATGCCGGCAACTGGAGGATCTGAGGATTGTGCTTCATGACAATATTGCAGAACAGGATTACATTCGCTATCAATATAATGAACTTAAGGAAGCCCGATTGTCCGTTGAAGAATATGTGGATCTTGAGCAGCAACTCACAGCCTTCACCCATGCTGAGGAAATTGTTCAGGCATTGTTTGGTTCCATACAGCTGCTGCACGAGCACGATCAATCGGTAATCAGCCAAACGGCAGAGGCACGTGTCATGATCCGAAAGGTTGAGTCATACTTGCCCCTTCTTGCTGATGTTGGTCAAAGACTCGATTATGTATTGATTGAACTCAAAGATATTGCACGCGAGTTGAATCAGATGGCAGATCAGTCGGCGCATGACCCACATGAAATCCAACGCATTCAGGAACGAATTGGTTTGATTAATCAGTTGATGATTAAACACAGAGCACGAGGAATTGAAGAATTGATTGCTTTGAAACAACAGTTTGAAGCCCGTATGGATGACTCATTTCAACTTGAAGAACAGATTGAGCACCTGGAGCAAAAAGAGAAAATATTGAAAAAAGATACTGAAACCTTTGCTGCCGAGCTTAGCTATGCACGAAATGCAGTTTCGGAAAGAATTGGAGATGAAGTTACTGCGGTGCTGAAAGGGCTTGGTATGCCGAATGCTGTTTTTCAGGTGCAGTTGAATGCTTTGGAGGTGCCCGGACCGGATGGTATTGATAAGGTTAGGTTTTTGTTTTCGGCTAACCTTGGAGGACAGGTTCAGGACATCTCCAGAATTGCATCAGGTGGCGAGATGTCGCGCCTTATGCTTGCCGTAAAAAGTCTCCTCGCGAAACATAATATGTTACCAACCATTATCTTTGATGAAATAGATACTGGAGTTTCAGGTGAAGTGGCCTCACGCATGGGTAGAATTATGGCGGTAATGTCAGAAGGAAAACAAGTGATCAGTATTACTCACCTGCCTCAGATAGCCGGCAAAGCAAAGCAGCATTTGTATGTGTTCAAAGTTGAACAGGCCCTGAACACCCGCACTAAAATTGAAACCCTCGACACGAATCAAAGAGTCAGGGAAATTGCCCGCTTGCTCAGTGACGATGTCGTAACCGAGGCATCGATAAAAGCTGCAATTGAGTTAATGAACTAAGCACACAATTTTCGAATAAAATAATCACTTGCCTGATGTATCCCTAAGACGGATATGTCTTATTTAGAATGATTATACCGAATGTTGTATATTTGCCGTTTAATAGAACCGATAACCAAAACAGTTAATGTATGGCATACAATTTATTAAAGGGTAAAAAGGGTATAATATTTGGCGCATTGGATGAGAAATCCATTGCCTGGAAAGTAGCCGAGCTTGCTCATCTTGAGGGAGCAGTATTCACCTTGAGCAATACTCCAACAGCATTGCGTTTTGGCGAGATAAACGAGTTGGCAGAGAAGTGTTCGGCAACTGTTATTCCGGCAGATGCAACGTCGAATGAGGATCTTACCCGGGTTTTTGAAGAAAGTATGCAGATATTGGGTGGTAAGGTGGATTTTGTGCTTCATTCGATTGGTATGTCGCTCAACGTCAGAAAGAAAAGGGTTTACAACGATCTGAATCATGAATTCTTCATGAAGACACTTGATATTTCAGCTGTTTCTTTCCACAAAATGCTTCAGGTTGCCAACAAATTGGATGCAATCAATGAGTGGGGTTCGGTGGTGGCTTTGTCCTACATAGCGGCTCAGCGAACATTGTATGGCTACAACGACATGGCTGATGCCAAAGCACTACTCGAATCCATTGCCCGTAGTTTCGGATATATCTATGGACGTGAAAAAAAGATCAGAATCAACACTATTTCGCAATCGCCTACCAAAACCACTGCCGGAAGCGGGGTAAAAGGAATCGACGGATTGATGGATTTCACTGACCGGATGTCGCCCCTGGGAAATGCCACCGCTGATGAATGCGCCGGTTATTGTATTACACTTTTTTCTGACCTCACCCGCAAAGTAACCATGCAGAATCTATTCCATGATGGTGGATTTTCAAGCATGGGTATGAGCCTGAAAGCCATGAGGATGTACAACAAAAGCTTTAATTGCGATTGTGACGAAACAACCGGGGAAGAAGTAACAGATTAAGATTAGTTATTTCTTTGTATTTTAGGGGTCATCAAACGACCCGATGAAAAGCAGAATCGTAGTATTACTTTTCTTATTAATGGCTGTAAGCCTCTATTCTTCTGGTGATTATCCCGACTTCTCTGTACGGGTTGATCCATTTGCCAGATTTGAGTCATTTCTTCCAACTCAGGTTTCACGGCTGGGAACAGTTTATCACATTGTTCAGGACAGAACAGGTTATTTGTGGTTTGGTGGCATCAGAGGATTGGGAAGGTTTGATGGGTTCCAGTTTAAAGTGTATCTCAATGATGACCGGCACGGTTCCCTGCCTGATCACGAAATTAATGCACTGGCATTATCCCCACACGGTGAGTTGTATATTGGAACCAGAGCTGGTATTTGTCGCTATAACCCGGCCATAGATAGTTTCGAGATAATTTATGGATCAACGGAGACTATTGATGAACTTAATCCTGTTGACAGTATATATATCAGGGCACTGGCTTTCAGCAACGACAGCATACTTTTATATGATGCACTTGGAGGAACACTTGGTAAGATTAACATTCGCACAGGCAGCAGGTCGGTAATTACCGAACATGCAAGGGTGCGTCAGCATTACTACTATTATCATGCTCTTTATCAGATGCCTGACGGTGATATATTTTTTGGCGGCAGAGGTATGGGTCCCTTTCATTATAGGGCTCAGGATTCGTCACTCAGATTATTACCGGTTGCATTGCCCGAGCGTCACGGATTTAAAAGAGAAACGGATGTTTCGATGATTTTGGCTGACAACGATTCGTTATTATGGGTAGGAGGCCTTGAGGGACTTTATTTGTATGACATGAAGAGTGATTTCTTCAGAAAGTTCTATACCGGAACAGTTTACCGCATGATCAGAGACAGAAACAACAAGCTATGGTTAGGCACAGGATCAGGTGCTTGTCAAATCGATGCCCCAAGCGGTAATGTTCAATTTTACAGGATGAACAACAATGATGCACAATCAATAGGTGGAGAGAAGATTTTTTGTGTTTACCAGGACAACAACGGAACGATGTGGTTTTCACATGAGAATGGTGTCTCTGTTATGAAGCAACCTCTTGAGGGTGTTCAGTATTACTTCCATATCCCGGGTATGGAACAATCACCTGCTTCGAGCCGGATAACCTCTTTTGCACAGTTGGAGCCCGATAAAGTATATGTTGGTACACGTGATGAAGGACTATTTTTATTTGACTACGTTCAGACAACATTTAAAAAATTCAATCCTGATTCGCATGAAAATATGACATCAAGGAACATACGCTGTTTGATTGCCGACACCGTTAATGGTCATCTTTTTCTGGGTTATTGGTCGGGAAGGGGTTTTGGCCGTTACCGGCCGGAGTCCGACAGATTTGATGCTTACCGTTTTCGTCCTCAGGATCTGACACATGACTGGTACAATGATTTTGCCTTTAGGGATAACAAGACCCTGCTGGTTGGATTTTGGGGTGGTCCGGGGCTTACTGAGTTTGACATCAGAAAGGAGCGTTTCGGAAGACAATTGAACGAATGCTTTGATAAACAGGCAGATGCGCGTCTGATGACAAGTTTGCATATTGATCACAAAAACCAACTCTGGGTTGGTACAACCTCAGGCGGAATTCACAGAATGGTCCTACATAACGAGGAATGCTTTGCCTATCTGACAGATAAAGAAGGAAGTGCTGCTTTACGTAGTCGTCCGGTTTATGATATTACCAGTGATTTAAATGGAAGAATTTGGGCTTCAGGAGTAGGTTTATATGTTTATGATGATTCCGTTGATGCTTTTACATCATTGAAACTTCGTGAGCCTTTTTCCAATACTGAGGTTTATCAATTGGCAGCTGGAGCTGACAACACTTTATGGATGCTTACTGATCATGGATTGTTGCGTTACCACATAGATAATGAATGGATTACGGATTATAGTTTTTTGATTAACCTCAAGTTTAAGCATGACCTTTCTGCTTTTTTTCCATTACCTGATGGCAGGTTTATCATCGGAGGTCTAAATGGACTTGCTGTGGTAGATCCTGACAAACTTGGATTGCAGCAAAGTTTCCCCAAGATTTTTCTTGCCGGTTTGGAAACTTCAAATGAAATGGTCATTCACAATCTGAACGACTTTGATGAAATCAGTCTGCCGTATCATCAGAATTTTTTCACTATTTATTTTGGAGCCGACCGGCATGATATGCTTGACACATACCAGTTTTATTCAAAGCTTGAGGGATTCGACAACGATTGGAAAACACTAAACCGTAATCAGGGTTCTGTAAGTTTTACGAATGTGCCTTCGGGAACATATACTTTTAAGATGCGCGCAGGTGATGCTTATGGTAATCTGAGCGAGAAAGAAACAAGACTCAGCATCATCGTATTAACGCCCTGGTACAGGAAATGGTGGTTTATTGGTGGTCTGGCTTTGCTTGTGTTATCCACGATCCTTTATTTGTGGCGACGGAGACTTGTTGCATTAAATCTTTCGTATCAAAACGTTGAGCTCAACCAGAAACTGCTCCGTGTGCAAATGAATCCCCATTTTATTTTCAATTCCCTCACAGCAATACAGAATTACATATATGAGCATAAAGGCCGCGAAGCCGGTGCTTTTCTTTCGAGTTTTGCCAGACTGATCAGACTCATACTGGATAACAGCAGGCACGAGTTTATTTCCCTCGAGAAGGAGATAGAGACACTCAACCTTTACATGCAGCTTCAATCTCTCCGGTTCAACAATGGATTCGATTTTCAAATTCTGGTTGACCCTGAAATCATACCTGAAGTTACATGGGTTCCCCCTATGCTCGCACAACCATTTCTTGAAAATGCCATTGAACATGGAATTTCAAAGGTGTCGCGCAGAGGCAGGATTATTTTGAGGTACATTCAGTTGCCTCATTCCATTCAATTTGAGATCACAGATAACGGAATCGGACTTACTGAATCAGATTTGCAACACAAAGCAAAACCAATGCAACACGAATCAATTTCCATTAATCTTTGCCGCGAAAGATTGGAGTTGCTGCATAAACGAAATCGTACCCGAATTAATTTTTCAATCAGCGAGGTTGTTGAAAATAACCAGGTGTTGGGTACAAAGGTAGTTTTTGATATTCCTGTTTATCAGAAATTTAATAATTAACTGTATGAAACTAAAAGCATTGATTGTTGATGATGAAGTTAATGCCCGACAAGCTCTGTTTAATCTTCTTAAAATGTACTGCCCTGATATAGAGGTTGTGGGTGAAGCAGGAGGGGTGAAGGAAGGCTATGCACAAGTTGCAGCATTGAAACCTGAGCTGGTTTTTCTTGATATACGGCTGAACGACGGAACCGGTTTCGATATGCTGCGGAAAACAACCGGGAATGATTATCGCGTGATTTTTGTTACTGCCTATGATCAGTATGCACTTAATGCAATCAGAATGAGTGCTGTAGATTATTTGTTGAAACCAATTAACCCAACTGAACTGGTTCAGGCGGTTGAAAAGGCTGTCGACCTTATTCATCATGACGATGCCTTCAAAACCAAGATTCAGGTGCTTGAGGACCATTTGTCCCCTGTTTCAGGGCAGGCAAAAAGAATCATACTCAACACGGCAAATAGCATACATGTGGTGGATATTAATAATATAATCCGTTGTGAATCAGATGAAAACTATACCTATATAATTACTACTGATGACCAATCCATTCTTGTCTCCAAAACTTTGAAGGAATTTGATGAACTACTGACTCCATCCGGATTTTGCAGAGTACATCAGTCTCATTTGGTCAATATGTATCAGATTAGTTCGTATGAAAAAGGACCCGGAGGAATGATTATCATGAAGAACAAAGATAAAGTGCCGGTATCGGGTCGCCGAAAGGACTATTTTCTTAAATCACTTGATTTACTTACATGATTTTGATCCTGGCTTTGTATGTTTGAAGCACGGTAAGTCTGGATTATCTTGCCTTGGGATTATTTGATTCCTGACTTACTCCTGAAGTCTGGTCATATGGATTTTGATTTTATTGCGAATAATCAAAATAGCTGCGCGAATGATAAGAAAATACGGACGTTACTTTGAATTGCAATTTCATCTTGTGTAATTTCACGGTGTTATTCATTTTAAACCTAAATTTTAGCTTATGAAAACAAAAAGTGTACTGCTTTCACTGAGTTTATTACTCATGTTTGCCGTGGTAACCGTATCAGCCTGTAAAAAGAAGGAGGATACACCACCACCACCGCCGGCTTATGTGCCACAATTCTCGGCTACTTCAATCGCTATTGATGCCATGACAATCGACTTTTACATCACCTGTGTAACAGATGATTATGAGTTGATTAAGGTTGAGGTTATCTCTCCCGGAGGCCTTCAGAATGACACTTATCTTGGAAACGGGATGATTCTGATCAAAGGCGAGCCAATTACCTTCCCCAATTTCTTCGTGCGTACATCGGGCAATTGGGTCTTTAAGATTACCGGTACCATTAAAAGTGGTGACCACATTGGTAAATCATTTAGTGTTACGACTACTGTTAGCGTTTCAGGTAAATAGTTATATAATCTGAATACTGCGATGCTGCATGATTTTATTCAGGAACATACTATTATTATTCGTTCTTTTCTTCTTGATATCGTGCAGCGGACAAGAGAAGGCCGGAAAGATTGCACCTTGCGAAGGAGTCTTTCAGATGTCACTTACCGGATTTGTCAATAAAGACGTCTGTTCAGAAGATGTTTTTCAGTATCAATTGGAAAACAAAAAGCTGAAAGTTGTCATCGAAAGTCTGGAAGTGTCAGGTAAGCTCAGGTTTGAAATTCTGATCGAAAGATTTGACGGAAGTGGGAGTTATTCTTTTGCAGAAGGATCAACCTCTTGTCAGCTAACAGTGCATGGCGCATCGGATGAATTCTACAAATGTGTACAAGGTAATATTGATGTGAGAGAAGCTACGCGTCAAAACCTACAAGCCGAATTCGATGTTACTATCGAAGGCTTTTACAACAAGAAAACCATCCATGCCCGAGGGGGCATACATTTGTAGTTTCTCTTAATCGATGCGTGAAGCAATGGCCGGTTCCTGATTCAGGAGACCGGCTTTGCTTTTTTAGCAGGAGGTATTTCTCTTGTTGTTCTGATTGTTTTGGAAGTTTCCAGGTTTTTTCCTTTGTTGGGCTCTTATACTTACAGGAATTTTTGATAGTCCAGTCTTATTTGTATTACTTATTGTTTTCCCTGGTTTATTTTAGCGCCGCATTTTTTGCAAAAATCTGCATCAGTATCAATATCGGTATTGCTGCATTTCAAACATACTCTTGTGCCCTGATTTTTTGCTTTTTCGCGGCTCATTTCAGCTGTAATGATTCCAGTGGGCACAGCAATGATAGCGTAACCTGTGATCATCAGCAAGGATGCAATGAACTGTCCGGTTACAGTAACAGGAGAAATGTCCCCATATCCTACTGTGGTTATCGTAACTATTGCCCAGTAAATACTTCTGGGGATACTGTCGAAGCCGGATTCAGGGCCTTCTACGATGTACATTAATGCTCCCATAATTGTAACAATGAGTAGAACTGTTCCCAGAAAAACGATGATTTTTTCTCGTGAATGTTTTAGCGCATGGATCAAATAAACTGATGCCATGGTGAAACGTACAAGGCGTAGAATTCTGAATACGCGCAGAAGTCTGATTACCCTGATGATAATTAGGAACTGTGTTCCTGCAAATATGAGGCTGAGGTAAGTAGGTATTATTGACAGGAAATCGATGATGCCATAGAAACTAAATATATACTTTGATTTCCTGGGTGTCAGAAAGATTCTGATTAGATACTCGATAGTAAAAAGTATCGTAAAAGTCCACTCCAGTGTCAGCAGCAATCTTCCAAAGCTGTTGTTAATTTGCTGGATACTGTCAAGCATTACAACAGCAACGCTCATCAGGATTAGACCAAGAAGAATTTCGTCGAATAGCCTGCCTGCTTTTGTGTCGTGCTCAAAAACAATTTTATACCATTTATATTTTTGCGAATTTGTTTTCATGATCAATAAGTTCCGGCAAAAATACTATATAGTTTTGTTTCGCATCTCAAACATGCTGTAACCAAAGAGTGCAAAGTCATATTTTACCGGGTCATACGGGTCGAAGGTCTTTAGACCTTCGGTAAGTTCAATAGCTGCTCTCCAGTCGTTTTGTTTCCTGTTGAGCAAGCCCAATGCACGTGCTGCATTACCAACATGCAGGTCGAGGGGGCAAATCAGCGTAGCCGGACTGATTGTTTTCCAAATTCCAAAATCTACTCCGTTATGGTCACTGCGCACCATCCACCTCAGAAACATATTTATGCGTTTAGCTGCTGAACCATTTTCAGGGTCGGGCAGGTGCTTGAATGTTCGGTTTAACATTCCAGTTACAGCGAACGCCTGCCTCAATGACTTAATGCCACCGAAAGCGTAGTTGTTTTTAAAGCCATCGGCAAATATTTTCTCAAGTCCGCCCAGATTTTTGTAGATTAATGAGATACCGTGAAGAAATCCCAGGCAGTCATCCCCGTTGAAGGTTCGGTGAACGAAAACTGTCATGGGTTGATAATCCCTGTCTGCAGCATTCATCAGGAACTCGAAAGGGGATGGCTTCATGAGACTCAGGAGTTGGTTTGCTTTACTGATCGCAGTTTTACGTTGTCCCCATGCAAATATTGCAGCAATCAGTCCGGCAATTTCGATATCTTCTTTTTTTGCAAATTGATGTGGTACGCTGATGGGGTCATGAACAATAAATTCAGGCCTGTTATAGCAGGCATATTTCTCGTCCAGAAATTGTTTTATATCAGGGAAATTGTTCACAACAAAAAAAGCCTTTATCCGCGAAGATAAAGGCTTTTAAGCTATCAAAATTCCTTAGTTTGCGATTTCGGCGACATTTTTCATGCCGAGCCTGATGGCATCTTCATTCAGAGGGATGAGTTTATGATATCGTTCGGGTAAGGATTTTTTTAACCCTTTTATTACATTCTCAAGTTTAACTATCGGTTTCACGTTCATGTAAGCACCCAGCACGATCATATTGAAAATTTTTGTGTTGCCCATTTCGGCAGCAAGCTGTGCTCCTTCGATCTGAAAAATTCTGATGTCTTTTCTCTCAGGATGGTGTG
This sequence comes from Bacteroidales bacterium, assembly GCA_024710405.1. Taxonomy (GTDB): domain Bacteria; phylum Bacteroidota; class Bacteroidia; order Bacteroidales; family F082; genus UBA6192. Next base: position 78,835 of record JANJUV010000001.1, on the reverse strand, counting down.
TAATACCGTTGGGATCGTAGATAAGTGTGCCGCCTGGTTTTACTGATTTTTCGAACTTATCCATCGATTGCTGATTGAGGATAATTGCTGTGTCGAAAATCGTAAGGATGGGTGAACTGATGCGTTCATCGCTGATGATTACGGTAACATTGGCTGTTCCTCCGCGCATCTCCGGGCCGTATGAAGGCATCCAGCTGACTTCCTGTTCCTGCATTATGCCGCTATAGGCCAGAATTTTGCCCATGGATAAAACGCCCTGGCCGCCAAAACCTGCTATGATAATTTCTTCGGTCATTGTTATAGTCCTTTCCTGATTAATTATTTGACAAGTTGGCCATCAACTTTGATGTCGCCCATCGGGTAATATGGAAACATGTTTTCTTCCATCCATTTGTTTGCATCCACCGGTGTCATTTTCCATCCGGAGTTACAGTTTGATACAATTTCGACAAATGATACACCTGGTTTTTTGTCCTTTTGGTTTTCAAAAGCTTTTTTGAGCGCTTTTTTAGCCTTTCTTACCGCAGCAGGTGTATGCACTGCCTGACGGGTAACGAAAAACGTACCCGGTAGTTGTGCGACGAGTTCGGTGATTTTTAGCGGATTACCCATCATTTCAACATCGCGGCCATAAGGAGAGGTGGATGATTTCATCCCCGGAAGTGTGGTTGGAGCCATCTGTCCTCCGGTCATGCCATAAATACCATTGTTAATGAATACAATCACAATCTGCTCGCCCCTGTTGCATGCGTGTATGGTTTCGGCAGTTCCAATGGCTGCCAGGTCGCCATCGCCCTGATAGGTGAATACTATTTTGTCGGGCCAGCACCTTTTGATTCCAGTAGCAACAGCCGGAGCCCTTCCGTGGGCAGCCTGGGTCATGTCAATATTCATGAATTCGTAGGCAAGTACAGAGCAGCCGACGGGCGCAATTCCGATAGTATCTTCTTCGAGACCTAGTTCTTCGATAACTTCCATTATGATCCGGTGCGCTGTACCATGTCCGCAACCGGGGCAATAGCTTAGCGCTTTGTCGGTCATCAGATCTGTTTTCTCATACACCAGATTTTCTGGCTTAATGATTTCTTCAAGTGAGGGTATTGTCATTCTATTAACCTCCTATTATTTTTGATTTCAATGCATTGAGCACTTCTTCCGGTGTGTGGATGGTTCCCCCGAAGCGTCCGAAATGATCAACTTTGGCGCAGCCCCTTACGGATAGCATTACGTCCTCGACCATCTGACCGGCACTCATTTCTACAGCGAGAAAGCCCTTAACACCTTGTTTGCAAAGATTTTGTAGGGCCTTTGAGGGGAAGGGGAATAGGGTAATAAGTCTGAATAAACCTGCTTTGATGCCCTGTTTCCGTGCCAATTCTACTGTTTTTTGTGCGATCCTGGCACTGGAGCCATAGGCAACGATAATGTATTCTGCGTCTTCACAGCTTATTGCCTCGAAACGCACCTCTTTTTCGGTAACATCAGCATATTTCTTCTGAAGCATCATGTTATGAGCTTCCATTTCGTGGGCCTGAAGTGCCAATGAGGTAATAATCCTTCGTTGGGTTCCTTTCTTTTTGCCGGTTGTCGCCCATGGGTATTTTTCGGCGATTTCATCGTCAGTAAGGCGGGGCATCTGGTCAAACAGTTCGACTTTTTCCATCATTTGGCCGATAACACCATCAGCAAGAATAAGCACCGGCATACGGTACTCAAATGCAAGCTCAAATCCAAGTTTGACAAAGTCGGCCATTTCCTGAACAGAAGCCGGTGCCAGCACGATCTGCCTGTAGTCGCCGTGTCCCCCCCCCTTGGTTGATTGAAAATAATCAGCCTGAGAAGGCTGGATGGTTCCAAGTCCCGGGCCGCCACGAACCACGTTGGCATACACACAGGGCAGTTCAGCACCTGCAATATATGATAGTCCCTCTTGTTTCAGGCTGATGCCCGGACTGGAGGATGAGGTCATCACTTTTTTGCCTGATCCGGCAGCGCCGTAAATCATATTGATGGCTGCAATTTCGCTTTCGGCCTGAAGTACCACCATGCCCGTTCGTTCATATGGCTTTTCGGCCATAAGGTATTCAATCACCTCCGACTGGGGTGTGATGGGATATCCGAAATAGGCGTCGGCACCTGCCCTGATGGCAGCCTCGGCCAATGCCTCGTTTCCCTTCATTAATTTAAGTTCACCCATTATTGTATTTTTTTTTTTGATTGACACTAACCGTTTAACTTCACTTTATAAACAGTAATTACCCCATCAGGGCAAACAATAGCACAGTTGGCACAACCGATGCACTCATCAGGCTGTTCCATGTATGCATAATGATAACCCTTTCCGTTTACTTCCTTGGCCAGGTCGATAACATTGGTGGGACACGCAGGCACACAAACCCCGCAACCCTTACACTTCTGTATATCAACTACAATGGCCCCTTTTACCTTTGCCATATCTGTTAAATTATTATGGTTTTATATCGATTGCACGAAAGTACATAATTCCGCCGACCCCTTTGTCCGCACATGGCAGGGAATTGGTTTGAAACTGTTAATTTATAAACAGTATAAATAATTTCTGACACTTTTATGTGGTCCGGTGATGTCAACAATCTCAACAAGGATGGTCTTTTTGAAATTGTCTGAGTCTTTCTTCCAGCAGAGGCATCTGGTCGCGGCGGATCAATGAAGTACATGCCCTGATTCCTTCGTGCCTCTCGCTGCCGGTTATATCAAGCGAAATGGCACTGATGCCATAGTAGATCATTTCTTCGAGCAGTTCAACACCCGTGAAACCGGGATACGAATAGGTGAAATAGAAGCCGTCGGCAATAGGCTTGTCTTCATCCATGTCGTAAACAATTTTAAACCCGTTGTCTACAAACATTTTTTTCATGATGGCTGCTTTTTGGCCATATTCTTTTACTTCTTCCACAAAGTCGAATTTTCCTTCGTTTGCCGCCTTTAGTATCGCGGTAAGACCGTGCTGAGCTGAATGGGAAGTTCCTGAGCTTAATGGGTATATCGTTCCAAAGATCATGGTGTTGCCAAAAAGGTCACCCTGATAAAAACGCTTCAGGTCCGGAAAGCGGCTGTTGAACAACTGGTCTGAAATTACCATCATCCCGATCCGCTCCCCGGCATAACTAAATGCTTTGGAACTACTGATAAACAGAATAAAGTTGCCGGTGTAGTTGGCCACAGAAGGCTGATAGGGTGGTTGGCCGGGTTTGCTGAAATCCTGACGGAAGTCCATGCCGAAATAAGCCAGATCTTCCATGATCACAATACCATATTTGTTTGCCAGTTCTCCTATGATGGAAAGTTCTTTCTCCGTGAAGCAAATCCAGGATGGATTGTTGGGATTACTATACAGCACTGAGTGAATGTTGCCTTTGGCGAAATAGCTTTCGAGTTTGTCGCGCAGTTTGTCGCCGCGGTAATCGTATACATCAAAAGTTTCGAATTTCAGATTCAATACTTTATGTTGCTGTTTATGGACAGGGAAGCCCGGATCAATGAATAAGGTTGTGTCGCGTTCTTTGTGAATCCGGCTAAGCATCAGAAAAGAGGCGAAGCCGCCCTGCATGGAGCCAACGGTAGGAATACAGCCTTCGGGGTTCACATCAATATTCATAAAAAGCTTTACGAAACGCGCAATTTCCTGTTTTAAGGCAGCGATTCCGTGGATGTCGGGATAGATGGCGGCTACTCCTTTTTTCAGTGCTTCGATTTGTCCTTCAACCCCGATCTTTGCCGGAGGCAATCCCGGAATCCCCATTTCCATGCGGATGAAGGTCTGTCCGCTCGCTTTTTCGATGAGGTCAACCAGTTTTTTGATTTCACGGATGGAAGCGCGTCCCACAGAAGGCAATCCCGCCTCTGCAATTTTTTCTTTGACTATCTGTTCGCTGATGGGGGTGTTCTTTTGGTGCATCATTATTATGGTTCAGTTAATTGTGAAAATCTCAGTATTTATGCCCTTTGCCCCAAAATTAGGCAATAAGTTTGAAGTACGGTGCAATCGTTTGCAACCGCAGTCTTATTTATAATGATTTTAGAAAAGAGGTCTGCTGTGTGGTGTTATATAACCTTTGCAAACCGAAGCTGCAGGTTATTTCTTTTGTTTTAGGATTGGTAAGCGATACTAATTCGCCACGCAAGGGGACTCGCGCGGCAGCGGTGTAATCTTACATTAATATTGTAAGAGGGTTTAAGGTTTGTAAATTATTTTCATAAAGTTTCAATTATAATTGATAAAATGGTTAGTTTTGTAAAAACATTCAATCATGAATTTAGAAAAGATTAAAGCCTTTAGCGAATACAAAAAGCCCTGCATTAATCGGGAATCACTGGTCGCACGGGTAAAACCATACATTGGTAAGGACATTATCAAAGTTTTTACCGGGCAGCGCAGGGTTGGAAAAAGCTATTTGCTTTTTCAGGTTGGCGAACTGATCCTGGCAGAAAATCCGCAGGCCAATATCATTTACATCAACATGGAGCTGGCTGAGTTCGGCTTTATACGCAACCACAGTGATTTGCTGGCTTTTGTCGAAACCCGGCTTACAGACATGCACGACTGCCTGTTTGTGGATGAAATACAGGATATTGACCAATTTGAGAAAGCGCTGCGCAGTCTTTTAGCCCGCGGTGGAATTGACATCTATGTTACAGGCAGCAATGCCGAACTGTTGTCTGGCGACATTGCCGGATACCTGAGTGGCCGATCCATCGAAATTGAAGTGTATAGCCTCAGTTATCCTGAATTTCTCATGTTTCATAAATTAGAGGAGTCGGGCGAGGCCTTTCTCAAATACTTACGCTATGGTGGATTGCCCTATCTGATACACCTCAGCCTTGAAGATTCCATTATTTTCGATTATCTCAAAAACATTTATGCAAGCATTCTCTACAAAGATGTGGTGAACCGCTACAAGGTGAGAAACATGCGTTTCCTCGAACAACTGGTCAAATTCCTTGCTGATAATACCGGAAGACTATTCTCGGCCAAGCGCATCAGCGATTATCTGAAGTCGCAACATATCAATATTTCCGTGCAGGTGGTGCTCAACTACCTTGATTTTTTGGTAAATAGCTATATGCTTTTTAAAATAGGCCGTTCCGATCTTAAAGGACGTAAACTCTTTGAAACCGGTGAGAAATACTATTTTGAAGACGTGGGACTCAGAAATGCCATCATTGGATTCCGGCAGATGGATATCGCCCAAATCCTGGAGAATATTGTTTTCAAACACCTGCTTATCATGGGTTACTCGGTTACCGTGGGCAGCTATGATGCTTATGAGGTAGATTTTGTAGCTGAAAAACCCAACGAGAAAAAGTACATTCAGGTAACCTATACCATGAAAGATGAAAAAACGATTTTACGCGAAACTGAAACTTTGCTCAAAATAAAAGATAATTATCCCAAGTATATCATCAGCATGGATGAATTACCTGTTTCGAATATCGAAGGCATTTTCCAGATGAACATCCGTACGTTTTTGCTTACTGAGAAATTTTGATATCTGAATCGCTATTCGCCCTGCTTTTTGTGAAGTTCACTTCTCAGTTTGTTGTTTTATTTACCTGAACTTTACCAAAGCCTCCGTTCAGTATTGTTTCCATGCTCCACTGTCAAAGCCAGGTGCGAATTAAACCGATTTTTCCACCCTCACCCTTGCGTCCACGGCAACTACACCTTTTTCGGAACCGAGTAATGGATTGAGGTCCATCTCAGCAATTTCAGGTGCGGCTTCAAGCAGGGCCGACAAGCGCCTGATGGTATCTGCAAAGGCTGTTTCGTTAATGGGTTTTTGCCCGCGCACACCTTTTATAACACCATAGCTTTTCAGCGACCTGATCATATTATGGGCTTCGTCACCACTCACTGGCGACAGCGAACTGCTGATGTCGCGCAGCACTTCGATGTAGATGCCGCCCATACCGCACATGACGAGGTGACCGAATTCGCCTTCGCGCGTGGCTCCGGCAAACAATTCCATGCCTTGTAGCATTGGCTGCAACAGGATTGCCGTTGTTTCCGGAATAGCAATCATTCGTGCGAATTCAGTCGCAACGCTCGCTGCATCTGCAACATTGAGCACTACTCCGCCAACATCGGATTTGTGCACCGGTCCGACAACTTTCATGACTACCGGGAAACCAAGTTTTTCTGCTGCCGAAACGGCCTCCTGAGCTGATTGGACCACTGCTTCTCCGGCTCTCGGTATCCTTGCTGCATCAAGTAATATCTGCACCGATGCCGGATCAAGATAACCATCCCGGGCCGAATCAATTACTTCTCTGATTGTTTTCAGATCGGTTGGGGGCAGGTCAACCACTTGTCCTACGGGAGCAGGCGTCTTGAATACTCTGGCAAGTGCTTTTCCCAGGCTAACCTCATCCGGAAAGTTAATCCGTCCTTTCTGCAGAAAAGAACTTACTTCATCAGCAGCAGTCAGGGTAGAGGGGAGCACAGGGAACAGGGGTTTCCTGATCGTCTTCATCTTCTGGTCGAGCAGTTCGTACACGTCGTAAATCGGACTCAGACCAGGCGTTCCAAATATGACTATCATTCCGTCTATGTGCTCGAAATCGTTATCAACAGCATCAATGATCAAGCCGAGTTGTTCGGCAGTTCCGGTGGCCAGGAAATCAATCGGGTTGGCAACTGAGGAGCCGGGAAAAAGTTTCATTTTCAAATCTTCAGCTGCTTGTCCGCTTATGGAAGGTACTTCGAGGCCACCTGCAGAAAGGGCATCCGTCAGCATAACGGCCGGGCCTCCTGCATGGGTGATGATGGCGATTCGTTTTCCTTTCAACTCCGGATGCATGAACACCGAAGCTACAGCAATCAAGTCTTCACGTCCGTAACACCGCACAATGCCGGCTTTTCGGAACAAAGCATCAACTGCCGAATCAGAGCTTGCGAGGGCGCCTGTATGGGATGAGGCAGCGCGGCTGCCTGCTTCGCTTGATCCGGCCTTGATGGCGGCTATTCTGCACCCTTTTTTGATCAGCGATGATGCGTGTTTGAGCAGCAGTTTGGGTTTGGAGATGTTTTCGATATACAGCAGTTTCACTTTGGCATCTTTTTCAGGATCAAAGTGTTCATCCATATGTTGCAGGATTTCTTCCACGCCCATCTGCGCTGAATTGCCTACGCTGAATACATTGGCAAACTTCAGTCCTTTCGGGATACCTGCTTCCATGATAAAACATGCTGTGGCGCCTGATCCTGAGATGAAATCACATCCTGCCGGGTCGAGTTTGGGGATGGGATAAGTAAAAATACTGTGGTGTTGTGGCGTGAGAATGCCAACACAATTCGGGCCGATAAGCGACCCACCGACTTTGTTTATGGTAGCAACTATTTTGTCTTCCAACACTTTACCTTCGTGACTTTCTTCGCTGAAACCGGCCGACAGAATAATAAACGCACGCGTTCCTTTCGTACTTACCAACATCTCTACCAGGTCAGGAATAAAGCGCGCAGCTATAGCAATTACGGCGAGGTCAACCTGAGGAAGTGCAGCAGGGTCGGGATAACTTACTATTCCTTGAACCTCTGTTTCCTTTGGGTTTGAAACATAGAGTTTGCCTTTAAATCCGCCATCAATGATGTTTTTCAGGACCTTGCCGCCAGGTTTGTTTGTATCGTTGGAACCGCCAACAACTACTATGCTTTCAGGATGAGTCAATTGCCTGGTAATCATTTGATGAAATTTTGTGTTTATAAATTAACAGAGTATTCTGCATGCAAAAATAGGAATATTGGCAGGCGTTCTCGGATGCGGTTGCTTATTTAGAATGAAAAAAAACAGGCCTTTTCAGACCTGTTTCATTGTAAACAGATAAATAATTTTGAAAAGTGCTTATTCAAGCATGACAGAAACTGCCACAACTCCAGGACCTGTGTTGGTTACCAGTACGGGTGAAGCTTGTTGAACAAAGACCGGTTTTTTGCCCGTAATTTGTTCCAGTTGCTCACTATACCAATCTGCTGCTTCCTGATTGTCGGCATGTGAGATGGCATATCCCCAAACTTTGTTTGATCCGACAAATCGTTTCATTTCTTCCATTACGAGTTTCATGCTCGCTTTTTCGGTGAAGGGTTTGCCGAAGACTTCGGTTTTTCCGTGGTTTTTGACCTCTACCACGGGTTTAATCCCCAGAAGCTTACCCATTAAACCTTTACTGTAACTTACACGTCCGCTCTTGACCATATATTTCATGGTGCGGGAAGTCACGAGGATACGTGTATTCTGCGACCATTTTTCGATGCCTTCGACGACTTCATTATGAGTCGCTCCGGCATCAATCAATTCGGCAGCGCGCAGCACAATCAAGCCCAATGAACTTGTGATTCGTTTGGTATCGATGACGGTAATTTTCTTTCCGGATTCTTCACTGGCTTTGCGTGCCGCATTCACACTGTTTTGCCATGTGCCACTCATGCCCGAACTGATATGTGCACTGATAATTGATTTGTAGTGCGTTGCCAAATAATTATACCGATTAATAAACTCAGTATAGGCAGGTTGGGCAGTTGAAGGATATACAGGCGAAGTTTGCAGCTTTTTGAAGAATTGCTCGGGTTGCATGGTAATGCGGTCAAGGAAAAACTCTTCGCCGAAATGTACTGTAAGCGGAACCACCTGTATCTGATACTTTTGAAGTAATTCCATCGGGATATCGCATGTGGAGTCGGTTACCAGACCGATATCGTATTTCCGGTTTGCAGCAAGGTCATTCTGCATTACCATATCATCGACCTTTTTGTAGGTGATGGTACCTAATTTGGATACTTCCTCAAAAAGCCTCCATGGTTCATCTGTGTGGATATGTATTCTCATTTTAGAGGGAGAACCGGCAATTACCATTGAATCTCCAAAACTGACGAGTGCTTTTGAGAAGCTTTCCTTGCTCAGATTTGTGCCTGTTACCATAGCTTCGGTGCAAAACCTGTAGGTGATGTCTTCGTGATTGATGCTGTCATCGGCCTCTGCAATTTCAATGTTTGAAGTGTCGAACATCAAAGGTTTCTGTCCATTTTTAAAGTATTCGAACATACCTTCCAGAAATACGACGAATCCTTTTGCGCCGGCATCAACGACGTTTGACTTTGCAAGCACAGCAAGGCGTGCTGTGGTAAGTTTCAACGATTCCATCGCCTTCATCAGTCCATCAAGCAAAATCTTCAGAAAGTCATCAATTTTGTCTTTAAGCTGATAAATGTATTCTGCCCAATCTTTGATCACAGAGATCATTGTCCCTTCAACCGGGTTGGCAATGGCCTCATAGGCATATCGCACGGCATTTTTCATGTATTCGGCAAAGGCACTCACAGTGAGGGTTTGCTCGTTTTTGATTTCGTTGCTGAATCCGTAAAGAAATTGCGCGAAGATAATCCCCGAGTTGCCCCTTGCCCCGACGAGTGCCGCATCAGCCAGCGCAACCGCAGTCAGCTTCAGGTTTTCCTGAGGTTGAGCCGTATTTACGATACTGCGCATGGTGGATGCAAGGTTGGTGCCTGTGTCGGCATCAGCCACAGGAAAAACGTTGATCTTGTTGAGTAGTTTTTGGTTTTCAAAAATACGCTGAGCGCCGGCTACAAAGCTGTAATACAGCTGCATACCATTAATTTCAGTGATTTTGTTCTCTTCCAAGGTACTTCGTGTTAGTGTTTAAAACAAACCAAAACAAGGCGCAAATATACAATTTATTGAAGTGTTTTTACAGTCCGGTTTATTAATTCCTGCATGGATCATGGATTGATTATATAAACTACAGTAAATGAAGTATATAAGAAGTAGTGCATTAAGGAATATTAACAAAATGACAATGAGGGCCGGAAACTTTAACCTCCTGATGCCAGATGCCTCTATAGAATGAGCGTGGGAACAGTGAATTTGTATTTTAAGGAACTGTTATAAGGTGGTTTATCGCTTTCGTAATAATAACACCATCTGGAAAAAGACTTCGTTAAAAGATTTATTATCAGAACCTCATTATATTCTTTGCGAAAACATCTGCAATTGATTAAAATTATTCAAATAATAATATAACAAATAAATAATAAACAGGTGCAGATAATTCACAGACAAATATGTGTGATACCTGATAGAATTGTTTTTTTAGAAAAATTGTAATATACGAATTGAATAATAAATTAGTTACATAACAGTATTATAACATAGACTGTTTGTGCCAGCTTAAAAAAAACATCATAATCAGATGTTTCTTTGACGAATTGCCTCAAAAACAACGATTGCTGTTGACACCGAAATGTTCAAAGAATCGGCGATTCCCCGCATAGGAATTATGATTTTTTGATCGGCAATGTTTGTCCACAGTGCAGAAAGTCCTGTTGCTTCTGTTCCCATTATCAGAGCTGTTGGGGATGTGAAGTCAGCCTGGGTATAAGGAATTGATGCTTCGAGGGAGGTGGCAAGGATACGAATGTTGTTGTCCCGCAGCCAGTTAATTGTATCGCTGCTGTTTGCGGTAACAGTATGTAGTGAAAACACACAACCCAGACTTGAACGGATGGTATTGGGATTATAAATATCAGTACGCGGATCGCAAACAATGACTGCATCCACAGCAGCGGCATCAGCAGTACGAAGCACTGCGCCGAGGTTTCCGGGCTTCTCCACTGATTCAAGCACAATTATCAATGGATTATGGTTGAGCTTAACATTTTCAAGAGTAAGATTTTTAGGTTCAAATAGAGCAAGCAATCCATCAGATTGTTCGCGGTAAGCAATTTTAGCGAAAACATCTGAACTTACCTCTGCAACAAACGATGACAGCGTATTTATTGAGTTGATCCATGCTTTATTGTGAAATAGTTCGCTGCAAAAAAACAATTCTTTTAGTGTATAACCGGATGCAATTGCGCGGTCAATTTCCCTGAAACCCTCAACCACAAATAAATTTTGCTGCTTACGCTCGGAAGCTTTGGCGAGCTTTACAATGTTTTTGATGCGGGGATTTGTTTTGCTGGTAATCATTGTTTCATGAAGCTTGAAATGCTAAAGACAGCGCTGTAGATAGTGCACATTACGTTCTCGCAATCCCTGGAGGATAAACTGAACGATCTTTTCGTTTTGTCCGATCATTTCAGGCATATGAATTCCCGGAGATGAGAAATATCCGTTGGAAAGTAACCTAAGTGTTACCGTGGCAGCATAACCTGTTGTTCGGGCCATGGAGTGGATTCCGCTTTCGCGGTCATATTGATCGAAAAGATTGAATTCGTAAACAGTTTTATGGTTATCTAAAAGCCCTTCAACCTCAATTTTCATCACCGTTATGTCTTCTTCGCCAGGTTTGAGGCTCCACTGCGGAAACAAGATTTGTTGCGTTAATTCCCGGGGAACTATTGATCTGCCGTTCAAAAAAACCGGATTTTCATCAAAGAAACCACCTTGTTTCAGAAATTTGATTTTATCGATATGACCGGGATAGCGTAGTGTTTTTTCGGCCATGTAGTCGGCTTTGATGGTACTGACCAGACTTCTGAGACCGTCGCTGTTAAAAGCTTCCAGGGTTCCCACGCCATCAAAATCCATCAGTTCGGCCTCCGAGAGTGCTTCTTTGATAACTGTTTTGCCATGCTCGACCAGGCGGGCGGGGCGAAGGTACTCTTCGATGACATCTGAAGGCGAAAAAACCGCTTTATATTCCCAGGGTTGTGTCCTGATTTTCGGCAGACCGCCGACATAAATGAATGCTTTTGTAACATGATCCATCTTAGAAGCCGCATATCCGGTCAGCAGGTGGCTCATCCCCGGCGCAACACCCATATCACAAACTACACAGCTGCCGCTGTTTTTTGCCAGTTGATCAAGATCCAAAGGGTTTTCAGGGTAAAACGCGATATCGACCACTGGTTTGCCTGTCTGAGCCAATACTTTGAGACACGAAAATCCCATATGGCCCGGAACGGCGTTTATGAAAAAGTCATACCCTTGTGTCAGAATCTCAAGATTTCCGGAATTACTTAAATCGGCCTGATGTGTGGTTATATTGGTTTCGGTGAATGTGCCCAGACGATCCTCAGATATATCAGCGATACCTACTGAAAACTCATTGCCACGGGCCAGGTCGAGTGCCATGGGCCTGCCAACAAGGCCGGCGCCGAGTATAAGAACTTTGTTTTTTTTTGCAGCCATGGGTCAGGTTTATTTATTTTTTTGCGACAAATATACGCCGGCAAGAACAAACATTATGGAGATTGCTTTTTTCAGGGTTATGATTTCGCCAATCATAAAATAACTGAATACAGCCGCAAAAACAGGTATGAGATATGTGTATACGTTTGCCTTTGCAATGCCGAGATTCTTCACTGAATTGATAAATAAAACATATGCTGCAGAGCTTGCCAATATACCGAGCAGTGACAGATTTAAAACTAACTGAAGGTTAATATCGCTGTAGCTGATTCTGTTTGTTTCGAATAATAAAACAACAGGAATAAAATAGACCAGGCCAATAATGTTTTGAGCCCACACAACTACCATTGGATGGTAGAGTTTTGTGAGATTCTTTAACATTACGCCGTAAATTATAGCACTGGCGACAGCACCAAAAAGCAGCAAAACTCCTATAGGTGATGCAGAAATGGTTAGATTAAAGTCGAATATCATTGTCAGCACCCCAATGAACGAAATAATGATACCGGCTATATTCACCAGTTTCAGTTTTTCTCTGAGGGCAAAATATGCAGCTATTGGAGTGAATACAGGAATTGTCGCAATAATAATAGCGCTTACAGTTGGAGAAACCAGATTTAGTCCGAAGTTCTCTCCGAGGAAATAAAAGAATGGGTTGAATAATGCAGAAAGGAGAAACAGCTTAAAATGAACGCGTTCAATTCTAAGGCTATAATTCAAAATCCATAATACAACCGTCAGGAATAAGGATGAAATGATCAACCGTACCATGACAGTAGACGCAGGACCGAGGTAATCAAAGACGATTTTTGACCATGAATACGACATGCCCCAAATAACCATAGCCGTAAACGCACCTATATGTATGAGATATTTTGTGGATTTAGCCATAGTACGAAAAAGTGCACGAAAATAGGCGATTTTTCTGTTCGTCATCGGGTTTGTTTTTAAACATACGCCAGTTTTGGAATCAATACACCAGAGAACCCGGATACAATGAAAAAAAAACATAATTTTGTCAAAATACTTTCTATACAAATTATTATGGACTACACGACTATTTTGGTCAATCTGCGAAAAATTGTTCGATCTGTTAATCTGGAATCGAAAAGGGTAGAGAAAGAATTCGGAGTAAGTATACCCCAGCTGCTGTGTTTACATTATTTGACAAAACAAACAGATTATCAATCTACTGTAACCTCAATTGCAAACTATCTTAATCTCAATCTGAGTACAGTCACAGGAATAATTGGCCGTTTGGAGGCAAAATATCTGATTGCAAAATTACCCAAGACCGGTGACAGACGAAAGACTTCTGTCGTGCTCACTGCTCAGGGTTTTGAGTTACTTGAAAAGACACCTGAACTGAAGCATCAGCAACTGAACAAAAAACTATCGGGACTGTCACAAAAGGATCTCATTGATCTTGATCGGTCCTTGCAATGGATAGTTACCTGCTTTGAGCTTGATAATGAGTCAGCTTCACCACTAATTACCATTGACGATTTCACATCCTACACTTCCGGAGAACCTGACACGGCAAAATAATTCTGACAATTTTCCTTCCGGGTTACAAAAATTTTTGTAAATTTGTTTCTGTAGAAACTAAATATACAATTTTGACTGCTCTTTGTTACATTCCACAGATTCGATGTTATGGCTGCCGTTGATCTGGCAGTACTTGGGGTTTACCTGTTAATCATGTTTGGCATTGGGTTGTATTTCCACTATCGGAACAATAATGTTGAAGACTACTATGTTGGCAGTCGTCGGATGGGGAAATGGCATATCGGATTATCGGTAGTTGCCACCGATGTGGGAGGAGGATTTTCTATCGGTCTTGGCGGACTTGGTTTTCTCATGGGTTTATCGGGCTCGTGGCTGTTGTTCACGGGTTTGTTAGGAGCATGGTTAAGTGCTGTTTTGCTTATACCTCGTATTAAGCCATTGTCTGACAAGATGGGCTTTTTTACATTTCCGGAAGTAATCGGCCATTTTTTTGGTTCAAAGGCAGCATTTCTGGCGGCATTAATATCGGGTATCGGATATCTGGGTTTCACAAGTTCGCAGTTGCTTGCGGGAGCCAAACTTGCTTCCGGAGTCTTTGTGGCTCTTGATCTGGAACTGGCATTGATTATTTTAGGGGTTGTAGCTGTTTCCTACACTGTATTGGGTGGATTAAAGGCTGTCATTTACACCGACACTATTCAATGGCTGCTTCTCATTGCCGGTCTAATATTTTTGGCCATACCGTTGGCTTATCGGGCAGTTGGAGGCTGGGTAGTGATTGAAAGCGAGTTGCCTGAACATTTTTTTTCATTAACGGCGATAAGCTGGACACAAATTCTGAATTGGATATTTACAATATTACCAATCTGGTTTATTGGGATGACGCTTTATCAACGAATTTATGCAAGCCGGTCAGCAAGTGAAGCCAAGCGTTCGTGGTTCATTGCAGGATTGTTTGAGTGGCCGGTAATGGCTGTGATGGGTGTGGTACTCGGAATGCTGGCCCGTGTGGCTTTCCAACTGGACATGTTTGTTTCTCTTGGTTACCACAGCATGGATGAAATTGATGCTGAAATGGGTCTGCCTTTGCTGCTCAGGACTGTATTGCCTGTAGGTATTACAGGGTTAGTGCTTGCTGCATATTTTTCGGCGATACTTTCGACTGCCGATAGTTGTCTGATGGCATCATCGTCAAACTTCCTGCAGGATATTGTCCGATCGTTTACGGGTTTTGACCACGATCACCGAAACATGATGCTGTGGTCGAAGGGATTGACTCTCTTGCTGGGTGCTTTTGCCGTTTGGATGGCAATGTCCTTGACAGAAGTTTTATCGCTCATGCTTTATTCCTATGCATTTATGGTCAGTGGTCTGTTTGTTCCCTTGATCGGCGGCCTGTTTTTTGGCATACGCAACAGATATGCTGCGATTTCATCTATGGTCGCCGGAGGCGGAACAACCCTGGTGCTGCTGTTGCTCTCTGTTGAACTGCCATTTTCACTGGATGCCAATATTTTTGGTATTGCAGCCGGATTTATAGTCTTTATACTGATTTCAAATTTCAAAAAATAAGTAATATGAAAGAATTGAAAATATTTGATGGTTTTCAGACCATGGGAATGATTGAAAAGATGAAGATTGTAGATTTTCTTTATCAGCATCTTGAGCAATTCCGCGACGACAAGGATTCCATTAACAATGCTATTGAGTATGCTCTTGGTGAGAGCTCAAGAATGGGTGGTTTTGTAATTGTTGCCTACTTCAATGAAGAAATTGCGGGTGTTGTTGTGGTAAACAAGACAGGCATGAAAGGTTATATTCCTGAGAATATTCTTGTTTATATTGCTGTTCATTCAGAGCTCAGGGGAAAAGGACTGGGGAAAACACTCATGGAGAAAGCTCTTGAACTGGCAGAAGGCAATATTGCGCTTCATGTGGAGCATGATAATCCGGCCCGATTCTTATACGAAAAGCTGGGGTTTTCGAATAAGTATCTGGAATACAGATTAACCCGGTAGTTTAATGTAACTAATTGATTGAAAATGGCATATGTAGAATTTAGCCGGAGCAAGCTTCGCTCAAATGTTGCATTTCTGAATGATTTATTTGGCATTCATCAGGTGCATTGGGGTGTTGTTACAAAATTGCTGTGCGGAAACCGTAAGTATATTGAGGAGCTGGTTCAGGCCGGTCTAACAGAGCTTCATGACAGCCGCATCAGCAACCTGAAGACAATTAAAATGATAAACCCTGACATTCAAACTGTGTATATCAAACCGCCATCAAGTCAGGTGATTAAAAATCTGGTCAGATATGCAGATGTTAGTTTCAATACCCAACTGCCTACAATCCGCCAGATCTCAGCTGAGGCAAAAAAGCAGGGAAAAACCCACAAAATTATCATCATGATAGAATTGGGCGATCTGAGAGAAGGTGTGTTAGGGGAAAACCTAATTGAGTTTTATCGATCAGTATTTCAATTGGATAGCATACAGGTAATTGGTTTAGGGGCAAACCTGAACTGTTTGAACGGCATTCTGCCGAGTACTGATAAAATGATCCAATTAAGTTTGTATAAGCAATTGATTGAAGCCACATTCAAGGTTAAAATTCCATGGATATCTGGTGGATCGTCGGTTACGGTTCCTTTGTTGCTCAGGAAATCAATCCCTTCCGGTATCAATCATTTCCGTCTGGGAGAAACTTTATTCTTTGGAAACGACTTGATAACAGGCAGGACGATCAGGGGAATGAAACCAAATTTGTTTACCCTTCACGCTGAGATCGTTGAGATGATGAACAAACCTCTCGTCCCATTTGGTGAGCTTGGCAAGAATGTTGCCGGAGAACAAATACAGATTGATGAAAACGACTACGGAAAAACTTCGTGCAGGGCTTTGCTTGATATAGGGTTACTTGATGTAGACCCGGGAGATATCCGGCCTTTAAGCAAATATGTTAAGATAGTGGGTGCCAGCTCTGACATGATTAGTATTGATTTGGGCTCAAATAAAGGTGGATTAAAATTGGGTGATTTTATTTCGTTTCACCTGAACTATATGGGAGTTCTGAAGGTAATGAACTCAAGATACATCGAAAAAAGAATCGTTGACTGACCTAAGAACGATCTTTTTCTTTGAGCAGGCTTGTGCTGTGCTTTAATGTTCTGAGCATGAGGGTGATGAACAGGGCTACTGTAAACACATAAACAGGCATTGACAGCCAGTTAATGCTTCCGTCCTGAAACCATTGCCGCAAAAGAGCTACAAAAGCAAAACCCGTAACCGTAGCCATCATCCCCGAGTATTCGCGTCGCAGCACACTTTTAAGGCTGAAAGGTACAGTTGAGGGAGTGTAATTCCTGAAGGATGGTATGAAAGCAGGCGTTGTCAGTGACCAATCGAGGTATGCCTGCCCGAATTTTCGCTCCAGAAAACGTTCTTCTGCAAACATGATACGTTCGTAATAGAGCCAGAATGCAAGAGATACGATGATGACAAAACTAAAATTAAAGGTGAACAGAACAATCCCGATCCACATCAGGAAATTGCCCACATACAGCGGATGACGCAACATTGAATAGATGCCTGTAACATTAAGGCTTTCAGCAATCTGACCGGCTTTGGTGTTGCGCCCTGATGTGCCTTTGGGAGTGGTGCCGATGCTGTAGGAACGGATCAGAAAGCCAATGACGCTTATGGCAATGGAAACCCAGGTGAGAATAGCAGTACTGGTTGGGTTTAACCACGAAAGATCAGTAAAATATACTACAGGAATGGCCAGTATAAAAAGAACAACCGGCAATTCGCCTCTGTGTCTGAAAAGCCAGTTTCCGCTTTTTTCAAATGAATGGATGAGTGCCATATAGAGAAGTTTGCGGCAAAAGTACATGAAAATCCACCGGCTGCAGCGAAAAGTTCAGACTTTGAAACTGAAAACAATGATTCTAACAAGTGTGCACTTAAATTTTGAGTCATCAATATTAAAAAGTTCATTGCACCATGAAGTTGCTAATTTTTGTCAGGCTTGAAAATGGACAAGCAAATAACTTGAGATGGAGTCAAATAGATTTGAAACCAGTTCAACCTTTATAATATTGTTCATTAATATGAGAATTACTCACCAAACCGATATCCGATGCCAGATTCAGTGATGAGCAATTTAGGCTTAGAGGGGTTTTCTTCAAGTTTTTTTCTTAACTGTGCAACAAAAACTCTAAGGTACTGTGATTGTTGCATATAGGTGTGTCCCCAGACTTCTTTTAGGATATATTGATGGGTTAAAACCCTTCCTGCATTTTTTGCAAACAAAGCAAGAAGAGAGAACTCTGTTGCTGTAAGCCTGATCACTTCGTTACTTTTTCGGACACTATGATTTGCCAGATCGATGGTTATGTGTTCAAATTCGAGCACGGTTAAGTCTGCTTTGTTCTCATTTGAACGAAGAGTGGCTCTGATTCTGGCCTGAAGTTCACCTGTTCGGAATGGTTTGCCAAGAAAGTCGTTTGCTCCATTATCGAGGGCTGAAATAATTTCATCTTCAGAGGATCGCACTGAAAGAATTATGATTGGCCTTGTGTACCATTCTCTAAGCATTTTTAATACCTGCTGTCCGTCGATGTCGGGTAATCCCAGATCGAGAATAATTAATGAAGGATTGTATGTTGCCGCATCAATCAATCCCTGTCGTGCGTTTTCAGAAAGAATTGTCTTTGCGCCAATTGCGGAAAGCGTAATATCGAGCAGCCTTCTAATCTGAAGTTCATCGTCAATAATTTGGATGGTAATCCCTTCAAGCATTTTATATTGGTGTTTAGAATGTAATGAAGCTTGGTAATTCTGTTGGAAGCTTAATGACGAAGCAAGCTCCGCCATCTTCGTTGTTATTTACTTGTATTTGTCCTTTATGTGCTTCCACAAATCCTCTCGAAATAGATAGGCCTAATCCTAAACCACCTGTTTTGTTTTGATTAGCACGATAAAATGTATCGAAAGCATGATTAATCCTTTCGTGATGAAAACCTACGCCCTGATCACTTATCGATAAGATTAGATTCTCTTCGTCAAAAGCTGCTGTAAGCCTGATTTTTGTTCCGGGTTTGGAGTATTGTGTAGCGTTAAGCAGGATGTTGTACAAGACCTGTTCCATGAGTCCAAAATCAATTTTGACTAAAGGGATGTTATCAGAATATTCAATTTCAAACAAAAATGGTTGCAATTCATCTTTGAGGTCATTCGAAACTTTATTGAACAAATCATTCAGATCGTACCAGTCAAGCCGCAACGAAAGATGGCCGCTCTGGAGTCTGGACATGTTCAGCAGGTTTTCGATGAGGCGGTTTAACCTTAGTGAAGCCGTGAGAATCTCATGAGCAAGAGCATTCTGAACCTGAGGGTTATTTGATTCGTTAAGTAATGAGTCGGCTGCTCCCATGATTGTTGCTACCGGAATCCTGAACTCGTGGGAAATAGAATTAAATAGAGTTTTATAAAGCCTGTCTGATTCGTCAAGAAACCTTACTTTTTGGGCCATTTCAGCAAGGAACTCTCTTTCAAGTGCATTACTTATCTGTGTTAAAAATGCATCCCAAAGATTGGAAGGCAAATTATCGTATATTTCATCAGATCGGATAATCACAACACCAGGATTTATTTTTGAGCCGATCATAGGTTGTATGATGCATTTCCGGGGTAAACTTTTGCTTTTAATCTCTGTAATTGAAATAACTGAGGTATTATGAACATTTTTGGCAATTTCTAATTCAACATCGGTAAGTGCATCCTCGTGTCTCAGGTCGGAAATCAATTCAAGGGCATTATTTTCGTTTTGAATGAGAAAGACAGGCGTAAAATGAAAATAATTAAAAGTGTGGTGGCCGGCGATTTTGATTACTTCATTTATTCCACTTGCAACGGATAATTCTTTTGTCAACTGGAAAAGTGCATGGGTACGCTGTTCCCGTTCGCGGGTAATTTTTTCCTGATTACGGATGCGGGAATGCATCACGCCATTAATCAAAGCAATAATGAAGAAAAGTCCAAAGATTAAAATGTCTTCTGTTTTGTCAATATGAAAAGTAAGATGAGGCGGGATAAAGAAAAAGTTCCATATTATCGCAGCTACAGTTGAAGCTAAAACTACTGGACCTACGGTAAGGAATATTGACAATAGTGAAACCGCAAAAAGAAGAAGAAATGAAACCACATGATAACCTTGTGTTTTGGCAAGAGGTATACATGCCAGGGCAGTAATTCCAATAGATATTACTGAGATCAGATATTGGATAAATCCTGATTTGAAAAGTGTTTTGAAATTATTTAGCCCCATTATTTTCTGAAAGTATGTATCATTACAAAGGTGGTAATTTTAATTAATACTTTAAACACGCCAGAATTTGCCTGAAAAAAGTATTAAAACAGTATAGATTTCGAGACGTCCCATAATCATAAGTAGGGAGAGAAGAGTTTTAGCCATGTCAGGAAGGTGTGCAAAATTGCCTGCTGGGCCAACCGATCCTATCCCTGGACCTATTCCTGCCATACATGTGGCCACTGCACTTGTTGCAGTTTGGGGCCCAATCCCAATGAATATTAAGAGAAGACTTCCAAAAGCAAATATCATGAGGTAAGTTGTGATAAAAGCAAGAATTTTGCTGTTAAATTCATCAGTGAGTTTCTTGTTATTAATTTTAACAGCAAACACACCGTGCGGTGAAGTTTCTTGCAAAAACATCCTTTTAACGTTTTTCAAAAGAACGAGGTGCCGCACCATTTTTATACCCCCTGCTGTTGAGCCTGTGCAACCTCCTAAAAACATTGAGAAGAAAATAGTTACCCATGCAAAAACCGGCCATTGCAAATAATCAGTTGTAGCAAAACCTGTGCAAGTGATTATCGAAATAACTTGAAAAAATCCTTCTCTGAAAGACTGTTCCATGTTTTTATTCATGCTAAAATACAAAGCAGAAGAAACAATCAGACCAATCAAACCGATAACGAAAAGGTAAAACCAGAATTCATCATTCTGACGAACTTTTGTAAATTCCCTTTTAAGGATATAGTAATGAATAATAAAATTTGTTCCGGCAAGTATCATGAAGATCATAACAACATACTGTATATATGGGGAATAACCAGCCAAACTATCGTTTTTTGGTGAGAATCCTCCAGTTGCGACTGTTCCGAACGAATGACACAGGCTTTCATACAAATTCATATCACCTGCCATGAGTAAGACCGTCTGAGCAAGGGTTAGCAAAAGATAGATATAAAATATCCTACGTGCAACTGACTTTATTTTTGGTTTTATTTTTTCATGAAATGACGATTCAAGCGTAAAAAGATGATATCCACCGGTTTTTAGTGAAGGCATTATTATGATAACCAAAACAATGATTCCAATGCCGCCAATCCAATGGGTGAGACTTCTCCAAAAAAGAATAGATTTTGGTAGCGCCTCAATATCGGACAGAATAGATGAACCGGTAGTCGTAAACCCGGAAGCCGACTCGAAGAATGCATTGGTAAAACCAGGAATTGAGCCTGAGATCAAGTAGGGGAGACTTCCTGCAAGACTCATCAGGAGCCATGAAGTTGTCACTGTAAAGTAAGAGCTTCTGATTTCTTTGCTTCTAAAATTTTCAGATTTCTCTTTGAATTGATAAAGCAAAGAACCTGTTATAAATGTAATGGCGAATGATATAACAAATGCACTTATGTCTTCATTATACAGCAAACCAACGATAATACTTATAATAAATCCACAAGACAAGATAAGCAAAAGTCGGCTAAAGACTTTACATAGCTGTATTGGATTAATAAACATTAATTAAACTGATAATTAGTAATGAATTCTTGTGTTAAGTGTTTATTAACAAGCATGTGTAATTACTTTTTTAAGAAAGGAAATTCACGATCAAAATTGGTTATGATTAGGTAAATGAGGTATAAAACAAGCGACGATTCGTGTAAAGAAATTATAAATATTTGCCGGAACAGTCAAAGACTTTCAGTTTGATTAATCACTCTCATAATCAAGATTTGTTTTCAGGAAAATCTTCTAAAGTTTATTCAGTAAAGTGTAACAAAAAGAAAAATGTTGCGTCTTTAGAATGAGAAACGTTGAACATGAACGGTAGCAACATATCTTCAGAAGCTGATAAACAATTGGTTGAGGCCTGCCGCAAAGGCGATAGGTCTGCTCAGGTGAGGCTATATAGCTTGTATGCTAAACCCATGTTCAACTCAGCATTCAGAGTACTTGGTAACAGACAGGAAGCCGAAGAAGCTATGCATGATGGATTTCTGACAGCATTTCAGAAAATAGATTCCTTTGACGGAACATCAGTTTTCTGTCATTGGCTCAGGAAAATTGTGGTGAACAAGTCCATTGATTATCTGCGTAAAAGAAAAGGGCTGGTTTTTGATGAAATTTCAGGCGTTTTAAGAGAATTACCTGATGATATGGGAGAAGAGAACGAATTTATGGCTGCTGCTCCCGAACAAATTTCAATGCTTCTGGGAACGCTGAACCATCACTATCGGATAGTTCTTTCGCTTCATCTGCTTGAAGGTTACAGCCATGAAGAGATCGCAAAAGAATTGGGCATGACTTATGGCTCGGTCAGAACCTGCTATTCAAGAGCGCGAAAAGCATTGCAGGAGAAGGTGAAGCAACATTTTAACTCTATACTGCTTAACTAAGACATCGGAACAACTATGGATCGATTTAATGATATGATAAATAACCGTCGTGACCGTTTCGACACGGAACAGCCTGACGGCGGGCATCTTGAGCGTTTTTTGATGAAACTGGATGCGCAGCATGCCCGCGATGCAGATGATCTGAAAAAACTTAAGCGGCTGAGACAACTGAACAGATGGTACGCATCAGCTGCAGCCGTCATAGTAGCTCTGTGCATAACTACAGTTGCTCTCATGCAATTTTCTGATACTGCCTCTGCTGAGCAGTTGGTAGATGGTTCAGTTCAGATCCGGCAGTTAGAGCAATATTATGTAACACTTGCTGAAGAAAAAATTGTTTCCATTGATTCAATGACACTGGAAAACAAAATAACACCATCGGCTGCTGAAGATGCCAAAGGACGCATTCAGGTTTTACTCGATCTGAGCCGTTCGCTGGCCGAAGAATATCTGAGACTTAATCAGGACGAGCGCGTCTTAAATGCTATTGTACAGCATTATATGATGATATCATCGGTTTTTGAACTTGTACAGTCTCAATCCAAAGCAAATCATTCAAATCTAACTAAAAGTGAATCAAATGAAAAAAATTAACTTGATTTTAGTAATTCTGTTCCTTCTTATCGGTGCACAGGCACAGCAATTGCAGGACTATGCACAAACACAGCAAAAAGAGTTTCCTTTAGGAGAGCAAACTTTGGTGCGTATTTCCAATCAGTTTGGAATGGTGAAGGTAGAGAATTGGGACAAGCCAGTGCTGCTTGTTGAGGTGACCATTAAAGCTTCGAGTAATGACAAGAAAAGGGCCGACCGCATGCTCGAAGCAGTTGAAGTATCGATGCAGGAGCAAGGAGACGAAATTGTGCTGAAGACAAAATTAGGGAAGATGCCTCAGCGGAATAAAAAAGAAACTTTCAGTGTGGATTACGTAGTTAAACTACCTGCGAAAACACCCATGAAAATCAGTAATGAGTTTGGAAATATCGCTGCCGAAAAAAGAACCGGCGATTTTGAAATGAACTTGTCTTATGGTAGTTTTGCCCTCATGGGACTCGAAGGCAACACCAATAAACTCAACATCGCTTTCTCGAAAGGCAATGTCCAGTATTTTGCCGATGCGGATATTAAGCTGAGTTACTCAACACTGAATGCTGACAGGGCAGGAAGCTTAGAGGTGTTTAGTGAATTTTCGCATATGAATATCAAGTTATTGACAGAAGCAAACATTACCTCTTCTTATGATGAAATCAGTATTGGAACTATTGAGCAGTTAACTGCCAAAGGAGAATTTTCCACATTTAAGTTGGATGAATTGGGAGAACGATTTCAGGGAGCTTTTAACTATGGCTCGGTTAAAGTGAAAAGTCTTTCGGATAGATTTCAACTATGTGATGTGAGCGTTGATTTTTCATCGTTGAGTATTGAAAACACCAGGCAAATCAATTTCAAAAAAGCTGAAGTCATCATCGAGAATGGCGGCTTTAATTATCCGAACAGATGGTCACTCAAGACCGAAAAGCCGGATTATACTACTACTAAATACACCGCAGTTGATGCTCAAGCTAAAGGTCAGCTTTTCAGGGTTTCGGCAAAATACAGCTCAGTTAAAGTGATGTGAAAAATACTATATATCATTATAATAAATACTTTTACTTAAACATTAAATTTAGATTAAATGAAACGAATAGTCAAACAATCACAAATGGCACTTCTTCTGTTGCTCATGTTTATGCTGCACATCGGAAGCGCATGCAACCTTGAATTGAGTCCCATTGAGGGTAGTGAAAAAACTGCTACCGAGGAGAGAAGTATCAGATCATTCATTGCTTTAAAAGTAAGTGGTGGCATTGAGGTCGAACTCACGCAATCCCAAACAGAATCTTTAGTAGTTACAGCAGACGACAATATATTGCCATTGATTGAAAGTATTGTATCTGATGGTGTACTTAGAATAAGATTGAAAGAGCCAGTTCGAAATGTCGGAACCATGAAGGTAAGTGTGAATTTTAAAAAGCTTGAATCCATCGACATCAGCGGTGCTGTCAGGTTATATGGCACAAATAATATGTCCTTTGAACATCTGGAGTTGGAGGGGAGCGGGGCATCCGAATTCCGCCTTGATTTAAAGGCTGATTATCTTGTAATTGACATGAGTGGTGCCAGTAATGCTAATCTGAAAGGAAATGCGAACAAACTAAAAGTAGATGCCTCAGGTGCTTCAAAGGTTTATGCTGATTTGCTTGAATCAGGCAGTGCTGTAGTTGACGCCAGTGGTGCTTCGCTGGTTGAAGTTTGGGCGTCCGAAAGCATTGTGGTTGATGCTTCAGGTGCTTCGGGCATCCGATACAAAGGTGCTCCAAAGCAGATACAACAAAATACTTCAGGGGCAAGTTCGGTCAGTCCGTTATGAGATGTTTTTTGATTTTTTTTGTAATTTATTAAGTTTTGATGGATGATTTTCTATAGTTTAGGGAAAAGATTTAGCCGTGAGTCGTAAGGCGTGAGTCGTAAGGCGTGAGTTTTAGAGCGTGAGTCGTAAGGCGTGAGTCGTAAGTCGTAAGTCGTAAGGCGTAAGTCGTAAGGCGTAAATGCATAAATATAAGTGGATTAGATCAATAATTGAAAAAAATAAGGTATGGCTATTCAGAAGTTTGAAGATGTTATTGGTTGGCAAAAGGCACAAGATTTGACAGTCAATATCTATTTCGTTTTTAATGCAGTTAAGGATTATGGTTTTAAAGATCAGATTTGCCGAGCGGCTGTTTCCATTTCAAACAATATTGCAGAAGGTTTCGACCGGAGGACAGATGCTGATTTTGCACGTTTTATTTATATGGCAATTGGATCTTGCAGTGAGGTTAAATCTATGCTATACCTTTCGATACGTTTAGGTTATCTTAAACCTGATAAAGCCTCAAAACTGATTGAAAATGCCAATGAAATCTCAAAAATACTTCGTGGGTTGATTAAATCTTTAGAAATGAAAGGAAAGAATAAGAGAATAACTTGATAAAGAGTTCTATTGCTTTCTGTTAGTCGGCAATCGAAAGCTTATGACATTGATAATAACAAGAATTAAAGAATTATTGTTAGCATAGTTACTTAAACAGACCCTCTTACTCTTTTGGTTGTGAGCCATGCACTATTGACCAAATGTCTTGTACTAAGTCCCTATCGCCTTCTGCTTAACGCCTTTTTCCTTACGCCTTTTTCCTTACGCCTAATGTCTGCTGAGCGGAATTAGTGATTAAATATCCTCGTTATTTCTTATGTCTGCCTGTCTTAAATGATTAAGTGCTAATTTTACCGGCCAAAACCAAATGTATGACAGCAAAACTGATTGTTATTGCACTTTATGCAATAGTTATTCTACTCGTGGGTTTTATGGGGTTGAGGAGGACTAAGTCTTCCAGGGATTTTCTGCTTGGGGGTGGCAATGTCGGAGCATGGATGTCGGCATTCAGCTATGGTACAGCATATTTTTCAGCTGTATTGTTTATCGGTTTCGCAGGAAAGATAGGCTGGGGATTTGGGTTGTCGGGACTTTGGATTGCTTTGTTCAATGCAATCGTCGGGGTTTATGTAGTTTGGGTTTTGCTCGGATGGCGGATCAAGCAGGTTTCGGTGAAATATGATATCGGAACGATGAGCGAGTTTTTAGAAAAGCGGTATGATTCATCCATGTTGAAGCTTTTTTCGGCTATCGTTATTTTTATTTTTCTGATTCCATATTCTGCCGCGGTGTTTATGGGTTTGTCTTATCTTTTTGAGATTTCTCTTGGACTACCCTATGCTTATGTGCTCATTGGTATGGGAATCTTCACAGCAACCTATATTGTTCTGGGGGGCTATAAATCCATGGCCATAATCGATACAATTTTTGGTATAATAATGACTGTGAGCGTGCTGCTGCTATTTTATTTCACACTTGAAAAAGGTGATGGTATGGACAATATTGTCGATTCTCTGCGCAGCATTGAGCCCAGGCTTGTATCTTCGGTTGGCCCTCCGGGATGGTGGCCGCTGTTTGCCCTTGTTTTTCTTACCAGTGTGGCACCATTTGGAATGCCTCAGTTGGTGCAGAAGTTTTATGCCATTCGTGACAGGAAATCGGTGAAAACAGGAGCCGTTGCATCAACTGTTTTTGCCATTCTGATAGGTGGAGTAGCCTATTTTATCGGTTCCACGACAAGGGTTTTTATTAATCCGGATAACGCACCGCAGATATTTGTTTCAGGTAAGCCCAATTTTGATCAGCTTATGCCCGAATTGCTCACCAATGTTATTCCTTCATCGCTTTCAGTCGTCATTTTATTGCTGATTCTTTCGGCTTCCATGTCAACACTGGCATCACTGGTGCTTATTTCAAGTTCATCTTTTACCAGGGATTTCTGGAAGGGTTTTGTGCGTAAGGATATGCCCGATGGTCAAATCACTGTAATGATGCGTGTGATGAGTGCTTTCTTTGTGTTGCTGGCTGTTCTTTTTGCTGCTGTTGAACTGGATGTGATAGTCGAGATACTGGGTATTTCATGGGGCGCCTTAGGGTCGTTTTTCCTAGGGCCTTTCGTATGGGGACTATTTTCCGATAAAGTAACCAAAGCCGGCGCAATGATTTCCGGACTTGGCGGGTTAGCTGTTTGTCTCGGTCTTTATCTTTACGGGATGTCGTCTCCCGAGGCGGGTACCATCGGAATGATGACCTCATTGCTGTTGAATCCACTTACCAGCAGATTGATCAAGATAAATTAGCAGGGGATGTTAAAGAGATTATTCGTAATATTTTTGATTTTAATCGCCGGAAGCAGTCTCATCGCCCGGACCGATACAACCGAAACAAAAAAGAAGAAGTCATCCATTGAATTTCATGGCTTCGTAAAAAGCGATTACTGGTATGATACCCGTCAGGTTGTAGCTTCACGCGAAGAGCTTTTTTTGTTTTATCCGAAAGGGATTCAGTTGGTTGACGGAAAAGATATTAATGATGAGGATTATGTGAATTTCAGCCCTGTAACATCAAGGCTGACGGGTGTTATTACCGGCCCTGATGCATTTGGGGCCAAAACCAACGGAATTATTGAAGCAGATTTTTCGGGAGTTACCAATGCTGATATCAATGGTTTCAGGCTGCGGCATGCCTACGGTCTGCTTCAATGGGAAAAATCAGAACTGCTTTTCGGGCAGTATTGGCATCCGATGTTTGTTTCAGAAGTTTTCCCAAATGTGATCTCGCTCAACACAGGCGCGCCTTTTCAACCTTTTATCAGAAATCCTCAGATAAGCTATAAGAGAATTTTCAATTCTTTTAAACTTCAGTTGACTTTGCTTTCACAGCGCGACAATGCCAACGACGGACCGTTGGGATACAATGGAGTTTATATGCGTAACGCATTGGTTCCAAATGTTCATGTTCAGCTTCAATACAAGCATAATGACCATGTTTTTGGTGTGGCAGCCGACTGGAAGGTGCTTCGTCCAAGACTTGCGACTGATAGCATTATTACAACCGATAAAATTTCGGGCTATTCGGGAATGGTTTACTGGAAGTATACACAGCAATCATTCGTGTGGAGGTTTAAATCTATTTACGGTCAAAATCTTACCGAACATTTATTGCTGGGAGGATATGCTGTTCATACATTTGATCCGGTAAACGGACGCGAAACCTACACTCCTACAAATCACCTCTTCATTTGGGGTAACCTTCAATATGGTAACAAGTTCGTTTTCGGACTGTTTGGCGGTTATGCCCATAATTTCGGTACATCTGCTGAAAACACCGGTAAGTATTACAGCAGGGGCGCTGACATAGCTTACGTTTACCGTGTGGCACCTTCTGTATCATGGGTTTCAAACAAGGTTCAGATTTCTTTTGAACCGGAATATACTGCTGCGGCATATGGTACACCTGATAACAAAGGGATAGTTATGAATGCGCAGGAGGTTGCCAATTTAAGGCTTTTACTCACTTTTTTTTACTTTTTTTAGCTTGAGGTTCCCTTAAGGATGAACATCCGTATTTTTATACCCTTAATGTTTGTGAGGGTATGTAAAAGTTTGCAGGGATAATTTTTGTACTTTTCAGCCTTAATTCAAAAGCAATTCAGTATGAAGCATAAGAGCCATATATGGAATTTTGTACGCATTGGAGGAGTTAATCGTGTCAACCTCAATTCCGGAAGTGATTTGCAGCATCTTGCAGAACTTGATCAAAAGCTCTGGACAGCATTGAGTTGTCCGGTAAACGGCCTTGAGATTGAACCAAAAACATTGCAGCTTATTGATAGTGACGACGATGGTAAGATAAGGGTTCCTGAAATCCTTGCGGCAGTCGACTGGACACTTTCATTAATTAAAAATCCTGATGACCTCTTACTTCGTGGTCAGATAATGCCTGTGGCAGCAATTAACGACGCAACCGAAGAAGGTAAAATTCTCAAAGCCTCTGCACTGCAGATATTAAGCAATTTGGGTAAAGAAGGGCAGGAAAGTTTATCCATAGCTGAAACTTCGGATGTTCAGGCAATTTTTGCACAGACTTTGTTCAACGGTGATGGTGTAATCACCGAGTCATCGGCAGGCGAAGAACAGGATAAAATCCTCATCAGGGACATTATTGCAGTTGTTGGTCCCGTACCTGATCTGAGTGGAGCAGATGGTGTGAATATGGAAAAACTGAATCTTTTTGCCGGCGAATGCAAGGCATATTCAGATCGCATCAGGTTTTTCGAAGAAAACAAAGTGGAAGTTATGCCATATGGAGACCAGACAGATGAAGCTTATGCTTTGTACCTGAGGCTTAAACCGAAGATTGAGGATTATTTTCTTCGTTGTCGTTTGGCAGCTTTTGATCCCGAATCGGCCGAAACACTTAACAAGATGTCAGACCGTATTGAATTCATCAACCACAAGAACCTGACGGACTGTTTGAGCGAAATCGAATCATTCCCAATAGCAAAGATTCAAGCAGGCAACAAGTTGAATTGGAGCGAAGCTTTGAATCCTGCGTGGGCTACTTTTATTATGGATTTCAGGCAGCTTGTGGTCGGAAAGAGCAAGACGCTCGCCAAGGAAATCAGCGAAGAGGAGTGGGCAACAATCAGCAAAAAGTTTGCCTCCTATGCGCAATGGAAAAATCGTGCGGAAGGTGTTGTTGCAGAACCTCTTGGATTGGAGAAAGTGCGCGCTTTCCTGAATTCGGATGGTATGGAAAGAATAATCAGGCTCATTGAAAAAGACAAGACCTATGAAGAGGAAACGCGCAATATCTTTATGGTAGACAAATTAGTACGGTATTATACCCATCTGTTTACCCTGCTCAATAATTTCATCACTTTTTCTGATTTTTATTCTCCCGACCGCAAAAGTATCTTCCAGGCCGGCACGCTTTACTTTGATCAGCGCAGTTGTGATTTGTGCATCAAAGTGACGGATATGGGCAAGCACAACGTCATAGCAGCAAAGAGCGGCATATGCCTTGTCTATTGCGATTGTGTGTCGAAGAAAAAAGGCGAGAAGATGACCATTGTTGCTGCCTTCACCGATGGCGATGTGGATAACCTGGAGGTTGGACGCAATGCTGTTTTCTACGATAATCAGGGCAGTGACTGGGACGCTACAATCACTAAAATCATGGAGAATCCGATCAGCATCAGGCAGGCTTTCTGGACTCCATATCGCAAAATGTCGAAAATGATTTCGAAGCAGATCGAAAAGTTTGCATCATCGCAGGATGACAAAGTGAATGCTTCTGCTTCATCAGGAATTGAAAAGGCAGGAGACAAGACGCTGCAACCATCTGCCGGATCTGCTGAGGTACAGGGCAAAGCAGCTCCTTTTGATATTGGTAAGTTTGCGGGTATTTTTGCCGCCATCGGACTTGCTTTTGCAGCCATAGGTGCTGTCCTGACACAGATTCTCACAGGTTTTTTGAGTTTAACCTGGTGGAAAATGCCACTGGTTGTATTGGGCGTGATATTGTTGATCTCGGGGCCGTCGATGATTCTGGCATGGCTTAAGCTGCGCAAACGAAATCTGGCTATGGTGCTTGATGCCAATGGCTGGGCCATAAACGCCCGGACAACCATCAACATAGCATTTGGAGCAACATTGACCAATCTGGCCAAATTGCCCGGCGGAGCGAAACTCGACCCCCGTGATCCGTTCCGCAAAAGGCGAAACCCGTTGTACACTCTGCTCATTATGTTGATTGTAGCTGCAGTGCTCTATTTGTTGTGGTATTTTGGCGTTTTTCATACAGCAGATAATGCCGGTAGTGTAGCTATTGAGTAGTTATTCTGCAATTGTATTGTGACCATTAATGAATTTTAATAAGTCAAGATTATGACCAGAAAAGTGTTATCAAGAGGCAGAATAACTGTTATTAATATACTAGCTGTTTTGGCCGGAGTCACGGTTGGCAGTTTGGTTAATATGGCCATAGTGACGCTGAGTGGTTCGGTTATTCCCCCTCCCGAAGGTGCCGACATAACCACCATGGAGGGATTGCGCGCCTCTTTGCACCTGTTCGAGCCAAAACACTTTCTGATGCCTTTTCTGGCTCATGCATCCGGAACATTCAGCGGAGCCCTAGTTGCTGGCATGATAGCCCGGACCAGCCAAAAATGGTTTGCGTTGGGGATCGGATTTTTCTTTCTGGCAGGTGGCATTGCAAACGCTTTTATGTTGCCGTCGCCGGTTTGGTTTACCCTGGTTGATTTGATACTTGCTTATTTGCCTGTGGCATATCTCGGAGGCAAGATTGCCGGGAAATAGCTGATATCATCTTTGTTTCGGCACATTTTTATCTATGCCCTGAATATAACTTTTGAGGTGCACCTTTATGCTGCCAACTGTGATTTTGGCCTCAATGAGCAAAGGTATCTTTTTATGGTCGTCGCTTACCCAAACAGTCACTGCCTCGCCCGATCGAAACATGGATCCTTTTTCAAGAACGGCAGTAAATTTTATCGTATTATGCTTACGGTTGCTCCTGTCAGTGAATATCTCTTTCCCCAGAAACACAATAGGTAATATAAATACGCGACCATCGAGGATTATCGAAAAACCTGTAGTATCGCCGGCTTTCATATGACCGAAATCCATAGAGCGGGCCACATAAGTGGCAGTCAGAACATCGATCGTGCATTCATCAATGGGTATCAATCGTTCGCTGTAGGCTCTTCGGGTTTCTTCCATTCTGGCGAACACCACGTTCTCCGTAGCCTTGAAATCATACCTGTTGTTGATTCTGAATCCGCCTTCCAGAGTATGTCTCCTGTAAGTGATCGGTCTCATATTCAAAGAGTTGATGACCTCAAAAGTGTCACGTACTTTGAACAGCCAGTCGTAGTGCCTGTATGATCTGCCCGTGCTGTAAAAATGGTATGCAGGTTCGGATTGATACGTGGTTAATTCAGCAGAAAAATCTACTTCACCTGCATCAATCCAGATCAGTCCCCAGTTGTAGGAAACCTCATAAACTATCTTTTCGCCGGGCTTGAAAGCATATGGCTGTTTGACGCATTGCTGCGCTATTGTCTGTTGAAAAGAGCTAAAGAAAATAACAAGCGATATTGTCAAAAACCTGATCATAAAAGATGAGCTTCGGAGGGCCAAAACTAATCAAATTAACCGAAGACGAAACGATACCCTTTCTACATGTTTTTCAAACTTTTAACAATTATTTATAATAATTCTAAATTATTTTATTCTATGTTTGCCGGTCGCAAAAAAGACTACCATGACTAAAACAGCTCCATCCGGTAAAAGTGGTTTTGTAAGCAGATTTCTTTACATTGTTGAGCGTGTAGGCAACGCTTTGCCGCATCCGGCTACGCTTTTTGCTATGTTTGCAGGTATGGCATTGTTGGTCAGTTGGGTAGCAAGCATGTTTCATCTCGAAGTGGTGCATCCCGGAACAGGTGAACTGATCAGGCCTGTTAACCTGATGTCGGTTGAAGGACTGCATCTTATACTCACAAAGATGGTGTATAATTTCACGAGTTTTGCACCCCTTGGGGTAGTGCTTGTGGCCATGCTGGGCATCGGAATAGCTGAAGGAACTGGGCTTATCGGAGTGGCTCTGCGTTTGCTTGTGTTGTCATCACCGCGAAAGATATTGACATTTGTGGTTGTATTTGCCGGCATCATGTCCAACACAGCAAGTGAGGTTGGTTACGTTTTGCTGGTTCCTCTAAGTGCGGTCATCTTTCTGGCTGTGGGCCGTCATCCCATTGCCGGGCTTGCTGCCGCTTTTGCGGGTGTGTCGGGCGGGTATAGTGCCAACCTGTTGTTGGGGACGATAGATCCTTTGCTGGCAGGACTTTCGCAGGAGGCTGCACAGATTATCGACAAGGATTATATGGTTAATCCGGCTGCCAATTATTACTTCATGTTTGTATCCACTTTTATTATCGCTGCAGCCGGCACCTGGGTTACCGAGAAAGTTGTAGAACCCCGACTTGGCTCATACAGTGGTACTGAGCAGGCTGAAGAGATCAAGAAGCTGAGCAATGAAGAAAAGCGTGGTCTTTGGTTTGCATTGATATCTGCTGTTGTTATGGGATTGATCGTGCTGGCCGGTACGTTACCTGCAAACGGATTTCTGCGCGACCCGGAAACAGGAAGTTTGCTTCATTCTCCTTTTATGAGCGGGATTGTTGCCGTGCTTTTCATAACGGCATCAATCATGGGCATTGCCTACGGCATTGGTGCCGGCACGGTGAGGAACGACTCAGACGTGATGAAAGGCATGGGTAAGTCGATGGAAACATTAGGAACTTATATTGTGCTGGTGTTTTTTGCGGCGCAGTTTGTGGCTTACTTCAAATGGACCAATCTAGGGTTGATTCTTGCCATCAAGGGAGCTGAAGCACTGCAAGCTTCTGGTCTGGGAAGTATTCCGCTCATGATTGGCTTTGTCATATTAACTGCCGTGATCAACATGGTTATGGGAAGTGCGTCGGCCAAATGGACCATTATGGCGCCTGTATTTATTCCTATGTTTATGCTCATAGGCTACACGCCCGAACTCACACAGGTTGTTTACCGTATTGGAGATTCAGTGACTAATATTATCTCCCCTATGATGTCGTATTTCGCCTTGATTGTGGCATTTATCCAGCGGTATGACAAAAAAGCGGGTGTGGGCACCATGATTTCGGTGATGCTGCCTTATACGGTGGTATTCTTTGTGGTGTGGACAATAATGCTGGTGGGGTGGATGCTGCTGGATCTGCCGCTTGGGCCAGATGCCGGCCTTTGGCTCAATCACTAAAGCTTTAGTGGTATTGCCGTTCACCAAAGATCAGGCTCCCGATGCGTACAATAGTTGCACCTTCTTCGATGGCAACCGGGTAGTCGCCCGACATACCCATGCTGATCTCCCTGAATGCAGCGTGGTCTGAAAAATATGTTGACTTCAGCCAGTCGAAAATATTCCTGAGGTTCCTGAATTCCTGACGGACATGTTCCATATCATCGGTAAATGTAGCCATTCCCATCACGCCGGCAATATTAATGCTGTTGAGTTCGCTCATGGCCGGATCGCCCAGCATCAGTGCAGCTTCTTTACGATTAAGTCCGAATTTACTTTCCTCTTCTGCAATATGGAACTGTAATAGACAATTGATGATTCTGCCCGATTTTGCCGC
The DNA here is from genome assembly GCA_024710405.1 of Bacteroidales bacterium. Taxonomy (GTDB): domain Bacteria; phylum Bacteroidota; class Bacteroidia; order Bacteroidales; family F082; genus UBA6192. Next base: position 44,785 of record JANJUV010000001.1, on the reverse strand, counting down.
CTGACGATTGATTTCAATGAGAAGCTTCAGACTGTCGACCGATTCAATCATATGGACAAACGGTGCAATATACTTCACCTTGTTTGTTTGCAGGTGACCAATAAAATGCCACTGAATATCAGATGGCAACCGGGGATGCTTCGCAGATAATTCCTGAACTTTGTTTTCGCCAAACAGGCGGTGTCCTGCCTCATAAGCTTCATGTACCACTGAAGCAGGCATGGTTTTCGAAACAGCAACCAAAGCAACATGTTCAGGTATGCTCTCTTTAATTTTGAGTAAGTTGTCTGATATTGACATAATTAGTTATCCTTCATCCAATACGACAACAAAGGTAACCATTTTGTTCAGTTTTTGTAAGGTTCCGGGACCTGATGAGAATGTAAGATAATGCCTGAATTCAATGAAGGTAAACGAATTATTGGCAATAAAAATTCAAGTACTTTTGACCCCAGATTAACTTAGTTATGAAAGTACTTGTTTTGGCGATAGGTAAACGGCTGCTTTTCTGGATTTTATATTTTGCTTTTCTACGGCTCGTATTTCTGGCCTGGTACCAGTCGCAGCTTTTTGAAGCCGGTGTACCTTTTTCGCAGGTGATGCTTGGTTTCTGGCATGCTTTGCCGCTTGATATTTCTACTGCATCTTATCTGGTTTCTATCTCTTTTATTCTGCTGTTGTTGTTTGTGACAACAGGTAAAAGGCAGTTTCGCACTGTTGAAAGAGCTGTAAGCACAATGTTTATATATCTTTTTTCATTGATTCATGCAGCAGAGTTGGGTTTGTACGGAGAGTGGAATACCAAGCTTTCGTATAAGGCTTTGGGTTATCTGACCAATCCTGCCGAAGTATTCAATTCATTTTCAACATTTTTGTTTCTTGTTCTTGTAGCTGTCTGGTTTGTTCAGGCATGGCTTGGTGTGGTATTTTACAAGAGATCAGTGTTTCCTGTAGAAGTACCAAATAAAAGGAGTTTTCATGCCGGATACACACTTTTGTTCATTCCATTTATGCTTTTTCTTGGTATCCGCGGTGGCATCCGCGAAATCCCCATCAGCATCAGTGCCTCATGGTTCAGTCCACATCAGGTACTCAATCTGGCGGCGACAAATTCAGGTTATAACCTAATGGTGAGCACGCTCGACTCGAGCAGGATAGGCAGGGTAAATCCCTTTACCTACATGTCGGCTGAGCAAGCTGCAGATATCGTTGCACAACTGCATCGTGTTGATTGTGACAGTACTATGGTGATTCATCATAAAGCAAAACCAAATATCGTTCTTGTTCTTCTCGAAAGTTGGTCGGCCGACCTGATAGAAACCCTTGGCGGTGAACCAGGTATCACCCCGAATTTCGGCAAACTGGAACAGGAAGGTTTGTTGTTCACGAACTTTTATGCCAGTGGAAACCGGACACAACAGGCGATGGGTTCCCTTTATGCCGGACTTCCTGCATTGCCGCTGATCACAATTACTTCGTATCCTGAAAAATATCAAGCGCTTCCCAGTTTTGTGCGCGACCTTTCAACGGCCGGGTATCACAGCAGTTTTCTTTTTGGCGGGCAATTGCTTTATGGAAACATACTCAGTTTTTTGGTGCATAATGGTTTTGACGATATTGTCGAGGGGAAACACCTTCCTTCTAATCTGAGAAGGGGCAAACTTGGTGTGCATGATGTTGATTTTCTAAAATTTGCAGCAACAGCGTTGAATCAATATCCCGAGCCGTTTTTCAGTACGATATTTACATTAAGCTCGCATTCGCCTTATGATTTTCCGATGGAGCACATTATTCAGTGGCCCGAGACAGAAAAAGAATTCGTGAATTCAGCGCATTACACTGACAAGGCACTGGGTACTTTTTTTGAAGCAGCGCGTCAGCAGACATGGTATGAAAATACGCTCTTTGTTATCATGGCCGATCACAGTCACAAAACCTACCGTAACCACCCCCTGGAGTCTTTTGAATACCATAAAGTGCCCCTGTTGTTCTATGGTCCGGCACTGAAACCCGGATACAGAGGGCAGAGAATGGAACAGATATGCGGAAATACGGACATTCCGGCAACTTTGCTGGCACAATTGGGGATGGATGCTTCATCCTATACGTGGAGTAAGAATTTCATGAACAAGTGTTACCGTCCGTTTGCATTTTTCGAGCTGAATGATGGATTTGGATTTAAACGCCCTGAGGGTTACCTTGTGTGGAATCATTATGCGGGAAGTCCATGGCAGATGCAGGTTGCTGACTCTCTCCAAAGCGAGATTACCATGCAGGGCAAGGCTTATATGCAGGGATTATTGGATGAATTTATGTCTTACTGATCAAAATTCTGTGTCCATCATGGTTAACAACTAATTTTTATTTTTTTTGATTTATTCTTTTTCTACCTTATCTTTGTTCAAAAGCTAGATGCGGTTACAGTTGGACTAACCTTCCATGGACTTGTTATAATCAATTTCCGCAAATGTCTGCGGGGCGGTTCCGAAAAGCCTGACGAGTAGGAAAACTAAAATTAAAACAATGAAACGACTGATCAATCTGGCAGCCATATTATTGATTATGGCACTTGGCCTGAATTTGCAGGCGCAAACAATCGGCGTTAAAGCCGGTTTGAACTTTTCAAACATGCTCATTAAAGCAGGTGACAACAAGGTGGATGACATAAAGCTGAAACCTGGTTTTCACATCGGTGCAACCTATGAGATGCCATTTGGCGACATGTTGTCGTTCGAACCCGGTTTGCTGATCACGACAAAGGGATATAAAATAGACGGTAATCCTGATGATTTCATATTTAACCTCGTTTATGTTGAGATTCCGCTGAATGCCAAAACCTATTTTGACCTTGGAGGTATTGAAGTATACGCCATTGCAGGCCCATATCTGGGACTTGGTGTTACCGGAAAAGGAAAGTTAGGCGATAATTCAGAGGATGTTGAATGGGGCAGCGGAGAGAATGATGCCAGCAGATTTGATTTTGGATTGAACATTGGAGCCGGAGTAAAGTTTGGTGCCATTGAGGCGGGTCTTGGTTATGGGCTTGGACTAGGCAATCTATCCAATGATGATGACGAAACCTACAGACACAGAGTAATCGGCATTTCGGTCGCCTATAAACTTGGAATGGATTAAGCAAACCAACCGTTTGAGCCTGATTAGGCAAAATGATTCAGATAAGCCCCAGACGGGGCTTATTTTTTATTGCTAATTTCGATTTCCTTCAGGTTTTCCATTTTTTTCCTGCTGAGGAAACTGCCAATATCACCAATGTGTTCGCGGACTTTCTTCTGACCAAATTCGAATACTTTGCCCACCATTCCATCCAGAAAGTCGCGGTCGTGCGATACCACAATCAGTGTGCCGTCGTAAGCCATCAACGCACTCTTCAGAATGTCCTTTGTGCGCATGTCCAGATGATTGGTTGGCTCATCGAGGATGAGCAGATTCACCGGTTCGAGCAGCAGTTTAATCATAGCGAGGCGCGTTCTTTCACCTCCTGACAGCACTTTTACTTTTTTGTTCCAGCTTTCGTCACCAAACATAAAGGCGCCAAGCAGGTCTTTGATCTTAGTGCGTATTTCACCTTTAGCTACATCGTCAATAGTGTTGTACACCGTGTTTTCCTCGTCGAGCAATGATGCTTCATTTTGTGAAAAATACCCGATACGCGTATTGTGTCCGATAGTAAGTTTTCCTTCAAATTCAAGTTGTCCCATCAGACACTTCACCATGGTTGATTTGCCTTCGCCGTTTTTACCGACGAAAGCAACTTTCTGGCCGCGCTCGATGATGTAAGAAGCATGTGAAAACACAAGATGATCACCGTAGGATTTCGCAAGGTCCTCAACAATAACCGGATAACTTCCGGCTCTTGGTGAGGGCGGAAACCTGAGCCTTAGCGCCGATGTATCTTCTTCGTCAACCTCAACCTGAACGATTTTTTCCAACATCCGCACCCGCGATTGCACCTGGTTGGTCTTAGAATAAGTTCCCTTGAATCTGTCTATAAAATCCTGGTTGTCGGCGATAAACTTCTGTTGTTCCTCATATTGCTTCTGCTGCTGTTCACGCCTTTCTTTGCGCAACTGCACATATGCGGAGTATTTCACCTTGTAATCGTAAATTCTGCCCAGTGTAATTTCGATTGTTCGGTTGGTGATGTTGTCCACAAATGCCCTGTCGTGCGAGATTACAATTACTGCGCTGGAGCTGTTAATCAGATAGTCTTCAAACCATTGCACCGACTCGATATCCATATGATTTGTGGGCTCATCGAGCAAAATCAGGTCAGGTTTCTGCAACAGAATTTTCGCCAGTTCGATCCGCATGCGCCAGCCTCCGCTGAATTCGCTGGTGGGTCTGTTGAAGTCATTCCGCGTGAACCCCAGTCCGAGAAGGATTTTTTCAACTTCGGCGTCAAAATTAACTTCTTCGATGGAGTATAACTTCTCGCTCAACGAAGAAACCTGTTCGATCAGGGCATAATAACTTTCTGATTCATAATCTGTTCTTTCGTTGAGCTGTTGGTTCAGTGATTCAATCTCAAGTTCCATCTGATGAACGCGCGCAAATGCCTGGGCGGCTTCCTGAAAAACCGTTCGTTTGTCCTCTGTCAGTAAATGTTGAGGAAGATAGGCGATCACAGCATCTGCAGGCGCCGAAATTTTGCCGCGTGTGGCTTGTCTGACACCACCTATTATCTTAAGCAATGTGGATTTTCCGGCCCCATTCTTTCCCATGAGGGCAATCCTGTCTTTTTCGTTGATTGAGAATGTTATATCCCTGAAAAGTGTGGTGCCGCCAAACTCAACTGTCAATCCGTCAACTGTAATCATTCGGTTTTTTTAAGGAGCGGCAAAGATATTCGATTTATATTAAGGACGGTTTAAGTTTATTTGCGAACAATAGCAGAGCGTTTTGACAGCATAAAAATGGCCGGAACTGATCAGTCGTGGTGATAAGGTTCACCTTTGATTATTGTGAATGCCCTGTAAAGTTGTTCAGCAAAAATTAGCCGCACCAGCTGGTGCGAAAAAGTGAAAGTCGAAAGTGAAATTGACGAAGATGCACGTTTTTTAAGATCATCCGTAAATCCATATGGGCCCCCGATGACAAAGACCAATTTTTTGACACTTTCGTGTGTCTTTCGTTCAAGCCATACGGCAAATGCCCTTGAATTGAACTGAGTTCCGTTTTCATCCAGCAGAATCAAATCATCAGCCTTGTCGAGACAGGCAAGTATCAATTCCTGTTCGGCTTTTTTTTGCAATTCGGGAGTGAGGCTCTTGCGGTTGGGTGGGTCGGGGAGGGTTTTAAACTCGGTTTTGGTATATCTGTTTATGCGTTTAAGGTATTTTTCAATGCCTACCTCCAAAAAGGATTCATCTGTTTTTCCGATGGCGAGTATAAGTATCTTCATGGTGATTGTCCTGCAAAAGTGCACAATTTTGCCCGAACGCCCTAATCAGCATCTGTTTGCTAACAGCCAGAAAAGAATAATGGATAAATTGCTACCTTTGCCGCCTCAAAATTAAGTCAAATAACCATGTTTGAAGGTTTAAGCGAAAAACTCGAACGGTCATTCAAATTGCTCAAGGGGCAGGGCTACATCACGGAAATCAATGTGGCTGAAACCCTGAAAGAAGTGCGGAAAGCCCTTCTGGATGCCGACGTTAGCTTTAAAATAGCCAAGGATTTTACAACCACAGTCAAGGAAAAAGCTCTTGGGCAGAAGATTTTAACATCGGTTTCTCCCGGACAACTGATGGTGAAGATTGTCCACGATGAGCTTACGGCACTGATGGGAGGCGATCACGAGGATATCAACCTGAAGAACAACCCCTCCATCATTTTAATTGCAGGGTTGCAGGGTTCGGGTAAAACAACTTTTTCGGCCAAACTGGCCAGCCACATCAAGCGCAAGAAAGGCCGCCAGCCCCTGTTGGTCGCCTGCGATGTATATCGTCCGGCTGCTATCAATCAGCTGAAGGTTCTTGGCGAACAGGTTGAAGTGGAGGTTTATACCGAAGAAAACAGCAAAGATCCGGTATCCATTGCCCGCAATGCCATCCGCTATGCGCGAGAACACGCCCGCAATGTGATCATCATTGATACTGCCGGTCGTCTGGCCATCGATGAAATGATGATGAACGAGATTGCCGCCATCAAATCGGCTGTAAACCCACACGAAATTCTGTTTGTCGTTGACTCTATGACCGGACAGGATGCCGTAAACACTGCCAAAGCATTTAACGACAAGCTTGATTATGATGGAGTAGTGTTGACAAAACTTGACGGCGACACCCGCGGTGGGGCAGCATTAACCATCAGGTCTGTGGTCAACAAGCCAATAAAATTTGTCGGTATTGGAGAAAAGCCCGATGCGCTGGATGTGTTCTATCCCAAACGTATGGCCGACAGAATTTTGGGAATGGGTGACATAGTTTCGCTTGTCGAGAAGGCGCAGGAGCAGTTTGATGCAGATGAAGCAATAAAACTTCAGCGAAAGCTTCAGAAAAATGAATTCAACTTCAATGACTTTCTGAAGCAGATCAATCAAATTAAGAAAATGGGCAACATCAAGGACCTGGCTTCGATGATACCGGGAATGGGCAAAGCCTTGAAAAATACTGAAATTGAAGACGATGCATTTAAAAGCATAGAGGCAATCATCTATTCCATGACCCCTGCTGAACGGGAGAATCCGAAACTGTTGAACGGGAGCCGCCGCAAGCGTATCGCTGCCGGAAGCGGAACCGATATCGTTGAAGTCAATCAGCTCATCAAACAGTTTGAAGAAACATCCAAAATGATGAAAATGATGACTTCGGGTGGCCCCCGAAAGATGATGCAGATGATGAATCAGATGAAAAACAGACGATAAACTTTATTGAACAAACAATGAGCAGGATAATTGACGGAAAAGCCATAGCCGCTGCCATTAAAGTAGAAATCGCAGCCGAAGTGGCAGCAATGATTGATGCTGACCTTGACCCTCCGCACCTTGCTGCCGTCATAGTAGGCGAAGATGCAGCCAGCATGACTTATGTGGCCTCAAAAGAAAAAGCCTGTCATGAGTCGGGAATCACTTCGACTGTTTATCGCCTTCCTGAATCAACCACAGAAAATGAGTTGCTTAGGATTGTCGAATTCCTGAATAGCGACCCTGAAATTGATGGGTTTATCATTCAACTGCCGCTTCCTGCCCACATTAATGCCGACAAGATTATCGAGGCCATAGACCCAAGAAAAGACGTAGATGGTTTTCACCCCCGCAATGTGGGCCGCATGACACTTGGTCTTCCGGCATATCTGCCGGCCACCCCTTTTGGTATTGTGGAACTGCTCAAAAGGAGCAACATCAGCGTTGAAGGAAAACACGTTGTTGTCCTCGGCCGTTCCAATATAGTAGGAACTCCGGTTAGCATACTTCTCTCGCGGAAATCGGCAAACGCCAATGCAACAGTAACACTGTGCCATAGCAAGACAGAGAATCTGGCTGACATCACCCGTCAGGCCGATGTGCTTATTGCTGCCATCGGAATTCCGGGATTTGTAACTGCTGACATGGTCAGGCAAGGTGCTGTAGTTGTGGACGTGGGCATACACAGGATAACAGATCTGAGTCAGGCAAAAGGTTACCGCATCACAGGCGATGTCGATTATCCGGCGGTTTCGGCCATCGCATCAGCCATCACACCTGTGCCCGGAGGCGTAGGCCCTATGACTATTGTCTCGCTGCTGCACAACACCCTTCTGGCACGCAGAAAAGAGATCTATACCTAAATCAATGCGAAGCTATTTAATTGTATTATTTGTTTTAACATCTGTGTTGACAAAGGCTTACGGCCAGTCAGCAGGGTGCACTGATCCCCTTGCCCTCAATTTCGATGAGCGAGCCGAAGTCAATGACGGTTCGTGCCGCTATGCTCCTGTGGTGCACACACCTCCCTTTGCATTTGAACTTCCTGGCGAAGTCAGCGAAACTTCAGGACTGGTTTTCCACAAGGGATTACTCTGGACACATAATGACAGTGGAGGCAAGCCAGTGCTTTATGGCCTGGATACCACTTCAGCGAAAATAGTCAGCAGGCTTACCGTTTCAAATGCTTCAGCAATTGACTGGGAAGAAATTACATCAGATGAGGACTATCTGTACATCGGTGATTTTGGAAATAATTCTGGAACCAGACGCGATCTGACGATTTATCGCATCAGTATTGATGCACTTTCAGCAAAGGCAGATACAACCGTCAGGGCTGATGTCATTGGTCTTCATTACCCCGAACAAAAAGAGTTTAAAAAAAGCAAAACACACAGTTTTGATTGTGAGGCATTTGTTGCTTTTAACGATAATCTTTACCTGTTTACGAAAGACCGGGGGAGGCAAAACACACAATTGTATCGATTGCCAGCTGTTCCGGGAAAACACGCTGCCGTGCTTTTGGCTGACTTTCCATCAGGTGGACTAATTACAGGTGCATCGCTGAATGAATTTGAAAACGAATTGATACTTGTGGGTTATGTTCAGAATCTTTGGACGCCTTTTTTGTGGATTTTCACTGATTTTGAAGAAGATCAGTTTTTCTCTGCCAACAAAAGACGCATTGAACTTGTGAATCTGGCAACCACGCAAACCGAAGCTGTTTGCCATCTTGGAAACAAGCAATACTTTATTTCAGCCGAAAGCAGCCCCACCTTCAGTGCCAGAACTTTTCGGTTTGATTCATCACCCTGGACCGACTCCATAACAGATCATCCCAAAGGAAAAGCACTCAGAAAGATCGATGTCCAATGGGTAAGACCCGAAGACAAGGGATGGGGCAAGCTGGTTGTTCGCTCCGGAGTGGGCCGGAAAGCGCGTCTTGAAATAACAGATGCTGACCAGAGGCTCTTATACCGCGGTTATCTTGGGTTAAAGAAGAACGAGGATTTTGTTTTTCCGCTCGATGGTTTGGAAATTAATGGCAACAAGCTGGAGATAATTCTTGTTAGCGGACGGAAGTTTTTTACAAGCACATTTGAACGATGAACAAGCCCGGAAATATAGAAGATCTTCTGCAAGGGGGCAGGATGCTTCCGCTTATGGAAGAGTTTTATACCATTCAGGGTGAAGGATATAATATGGGCTCGGCTGCATATTTTATCCGTATTGGTGGATGTGATGTTGGCTGCCATTGGTGTGATACGAAGCCTTCGTGGAATGCGGGCCTTTTTCCACCGGTTTCAGCTGATTCAATCATCGAAAAAGCAGCCTCGGCACCTGCACTTACAGTTGTTGTTACAGGAGGAGAGCCAAGTATGTATCCTCTTGATTACTTCACTTCCAGATTGAAAGAGCGCGGCATCAAAACAATGGTCGAGACCTCAGGCGCCCATCCGTTAACCGGAATATGGGACTGGATTTGCCTTTCTCCCAAAAAATTTTCTCCTCCACGCCCGGAAATATTCGCTAAAGCCCATGAGCTAAAGGTGGTTATTGAAAAACAAGCCGACCTGGAATGGGCCGAAAAAAATGCAGCTTACGTATCTCCCCAATGCCTGTTATATTTGCAACCTGAATGGAGTGTTTCAGAAAAGATAATGCCATGGCTTACAGAGTATGTTATGAACAACCCAAAGTGGAGGGTAAGTCTGCAAAGCCACAAATACATGCATATTCCCTGAGTTTTTTGTTTTTGTTCGTCCTCCTGATTCTTCATGCTCAGCTTGCCGGACAAAGATTTGATTATGATCTGGAATCAACATCCCGAAAGGCACTGAAACACTATAAGGCTGCTGAAGAAGCCTTCATTGCCCGCGATAACCCAAAGGTTGTCAAACTGCTCGGCAAAAGCACACAGGCCGATCCGCAGTTTAAGGAAGCATGGCTGCTCTTGGGCGATACCTATTCGGATATGGGTAAACGCGACCAGGCCATAAACGCTTATGAGAAAGCGGTTTCGATTGATTCTGTTTTTTTTGTGCCGGCGCATTACCTGTTGGGCAGGCATTATTTCCAGGCCGCGCGATACAAAGAATCAGTGAATGCCCTTAAGACATTTCTCAGATTGCACAAAGGCAGTGACGAATTAAAAAAAACAGTCGAAAACCTGCTGCTCAGTGCTGAGTTCAGCGCTTGGGCAATTGAACATCCGGTTGCATATACTCCTGAAAATCTCGGCCCTGAAGTAAATTCCGAAGATGACGAATATGTCAATGCGGTCAGGCTGGATGGCGGTGTTCTTTATTTCACCCGAAAATTTTTGGATGATGCCATTTTTGGTGCAAGTCCTGTAATAACCGAACAGTTTTTTTACAGCATGAAAGGCCCCGAAGGATGGACAGCTTCAAGTCCTTTGGTTACCAACTGGACCATTACTGATTTCATGGGTGCCATGACACTGTCGGCTGATGCCAGACATTTATACTTTTCGGCTTGCGGCTGGCCCGGAGGGGTTGGAAGTTGTGATTTATACCAATCTGAATGGACAGGAATTCAGTGGGATGAGCCAAAGAGTCTGGGTAACCGTGTGAATTCGCCTCAATGGGACTCGCAGCCCACGCTTTCGGCAGATGGCACTGAAATGATTTTTGTGAGTAACCGGACGGGAGGATTGGGAGGATCGGATTTGTGGTTGAGTATAAGGCTGCCCGATGGTCGATGGGGATTTCCGGTGAATCTTGGCGACAGCATTAATACCTCTGGCAATGAAATGGCTCCTTTTCTGCATCCTGACGGTAAAACTCTTTATTTTTCGAGCACTGGCCATCCGGGACTCGGCGGGGCTGATCTGTTTGTGGCCCGGCGTGATGAAGCGGGACGCTGGATGAAGCCCGTTAACCTCGGTTTTCCGGTCAACACTTCAGGCGACGAAATCAACATCATTGTTGATGCACCGGGCCGAAACGCCTATTTGTCGGCCATCAGGGAAGCAGGGCTGGGTGGGTATGACATCTATTCGTTTGCACTGCCGCCTTCAGCCCGTCCGGCAAGTGTTTCTTACGTGCGGGCTATCGTCATGGATGCCGTCACTGGACTCAGGTTACGTGCAGATTATACACTTACCGACCTGCAAACAGGTTCAGCGATTGCCTCTGGTCAATGCAGCCTGCCGGAAGGCAGTTTTCTGGCAGCGCTACCGGCAGGGCGTGATTACGGATTACATGTGACACACAAAGGTTATCTGTTTTATTCAGGGCATTTTGCACTTACCGATGAAAGCGAAACAGAACCTTATGTGCTGAATATCAAGCTTAATCCTGTGAAACCTGGAACAACTCTGGTTTTGCGCAACGTATTCTTCGACCTCAATAGTTTTGCCATCAGAAAAGAGTCATATGATGAACTGAATAAGCTGACTAAATTTCTGAATGATCATCCTTTAACCCGTATTGAACTGGGCGGTCACACCGACAATACCGGCAACGAGGAACGTAACCGTCAATTGTCATCGGCCAGAGCTGAAGCTGTTAAGAAATACCTGGAATCAAAGGGCATCAGTCCGCTAAGGGTCAGCACCAAAGGCTATGGCTCAGAAATCCCTGTGGCAGACAATGCAACGGAGGAGGGTAGGGCACTAAACCGTCGTACTGAGCTTAAGCTGATAGATTGAACCCGCAGCCGCATATTTATTTTTTCGAAATATCTTTGCCTGACAACCACTTGCCCAACTGCTCAGCTCTGTACCCTATGTCGTCGGTGATGGCATGAACAGATATTGTGGCACCGGCTATGGCATCTACCTGTCTGCCAACTTCAAGAGCCTTGCCGGCCTGATGTCCCCTGAACTGACGAAGCCAGCCACGTGCAGAGATCTCCTGTCCGTGACTGGCCTGATAGTTATGTATTCCGGTTAGTATGATTTTACCCGCAGCATCAAAAAGAATGAAATACTCGAAATACTCGAATACGAGGTCATCACTATCTTTTCCGACACTGCAACCGCCGGCCCTGCAGGTGTTTACTCTTCCGACATAGGCATATTGGCGTTCGATGCCTGAAGCAAACTGAAGGGCCAGAAAATATCCGGCTGCTGAGCTCTGGGCACTCTCGTGTACCTGAATCACATTCCACTCCGCAACTTCCTCTTTGTAGTTTTTCCGGATTTCCTTCAGCAGTTTCGAAGGTAATTCGCCTGGTGGTTGACTGATACCTGAAAATAAAACCAGAAATGTCAGAATCAGATACATGTATTAAAACATTACGCCAATACCGGCATTAAACACCTGATTGTATTTGTCGGCAGAAGCCGGCTTGATCAATTGCATTTCGGCTTTGACCACAGCGCCTTTTGCCGCAAACCAGCTAATACCAGTTGTTATGGCCGTGTTTTCGTTGCTTGCCGACCGCTTTATCCCTTCAGCAACTTTTTTCTGGGTGTCCCACTGCTCATACCGTATAAAAGGATACAAGCCGGTTGATGTTGAGTTGCTGTTTCGCAGAACATTGTATGCCGCTTCAACATAAAACCCTCCCAGAACGCTCCCCAGATCGTTGGGTGTTCCGTCGCTGCTTTTTGTGAAATGGTTGTATTGCAAGGTGTTGGATAAACTCAAATGATAGTATTGCCCGCGAAACTGCCAGCCTTTGATGTTGTATCTGCCGTCGATGCCGATCATGGCAATACCCACCACAGAGGAGTCGGCACGCAGCATGGCTGCGTCATCCGATTTGTCGATCTTATGATACAGACGGCTTTGAGAATCACCCATATAGGTTGACAGACCCATATTCAGTCCTCTGATACCATAGTATTCGACACGGGCAGTAAGGTTTGGTGCACTGATGTAGGATTCAGCACCTTTCTGACGTCCGCCCCTGAGCCCGTTTCGTCCGTTGAACTTAGCCTGACCATCATAACCGTTGAAGCCGTTGACAAGGTATAATTGATATTTTAAGGAAGTTTCCAGAAAATTACCGGTGATTCCAAACCCAATTTCCCGCCAGGTTGTCGGGCTGATCTTGTTGTCGATAAAGGGACGGTCAACGCCATTAAACGTCGTTGGTTCGTGGTACTCGTTTATGATGCCAACTGGTATCAGCAACAAACCACCTCTGAAGTTAAGCCACGAATTCAGTTTATACTGCAAAAACATTTGCTCAACATAAACTTCCGAAACATGTTCATATTCTATTTCGGTAACAAACTGCACCCGGTTGCTGAAATTGTACCCGAAAAACATCACCAATCTGTGAACATCAAGCTCGCCGTTCTGCCGCAGATCGGCATCCAGAGGCTGGTGATAGTGTATTTCGCCGTATCCGCCGATGCTTAATTTGCTGTCTGAAGCAAGTAGCAGGTCAGCGCTGTTTTGAAACACCGATTGGTTGTCTTGTAGTTGTGCAAACAACTGAATGTTTATAAGAGCAACTGTGAATATTGAAAAAAGTAGTTTCATAAAAGTAAAGTTTTGGTAAATCATGGCAGCAAAACTAACAATGGCAATGTGGTGGAGAAATACCTATATATGGGTATTTTTACAAATTGCGGGAGTTACCTTATGTGCTGAGAACAACAGGCGCTGTTCATTTAATTTTCGCTGTACCTTTGCATCATGGAAGATATGAGCAGTTACGTGTCGAATCCCTTATTCAGGACTATTTCAAAGGTATGTTCCGACCTTGGGCTCGAAACATATGTGATAGGCGGATTTGTGCGTGACCTGTTCCTGAACAGAAAGTCGAAGGACATTGATATTGTAGTTGTAGGTGATGGCCTTGAAGCAGCAAAGCATGTTGCACGCAAGCTGGGCAAAGGTGCCGAAGCCAAGTATTACGGGCAGTTTGGCACGGCCATGATCGCCCACAAAGGCTGGAACATTGAATTTGTCGGTGCCCGCAAGGAATCCTATAAACTGTTTAGCCGGAAACCTGAAGTGGAAGAAGGAAGTTTGCAGGACGATCAGAACAGAAGAGACTTCACCATCAACGCCATGGCAATCAGTCTGAATCCCTATGATTATGGTTTGTTGCTCGACCCGTTCAACGGACTGACCGACCTCGGACAAAAGACCATCCGCACCCCGCTCGATGCTGACATAACTTATTCGGATGATCCTTTGCGGATGATGAGAGCCATAAGGTTTTCGGCACAGCTTGGTTTTCGCATCGAACAGGCATCCTACGAAGCCATTATCAGAAACCGGAACAGAATCAGGATTGTGTCTGCAGAAAGGATCGCAGACGAACTCAACAAGATTGTTTTGTCGCCTGTGCCTTCGGTGGGCTTTAAATTGTTGTTCGACACAGGCCTGCTTCACGTGATCTTTCCTGAAATGGCTGCTTTGCAGGGTGTTGAGACCATTAACGGCAAGTCGCACAAGGACAATTTTTATCATACACTTGAGGTCTTGGACAACCTTGCACGCCTGTCGGACGATCTTTGGTTACGTTGGTCAGCAATTTTGCACGACATTGCCAAGCCGCCTACCAAAAAGTTTGATCCTCAGGCCGGATGGACTTTTCATGGCCATGAATTCAGGGGAGCCCGAATGGTACCCAGGATTTTCAAGCAGCTCAGGCTGCCGCAGAACGACCGGATGAAATTTGTGCAGAAAATGGTGTTGCTGCATCTGAGGCCAATCGTGTTGGCTCAGGAAATTGTAACAGATTCCGCCATTCGCCGTTTACTTTTCGATGCAGGCGACGACATTGACGCGCTGATGACCTTATGTGAAGCCGACATCACTTCAAAGAACGAATACAAAGTGAAGAAATACCGGGATAACTTCAGGTTGGTGCGGGATAAACTCAAGGAAATAGAAGCCAAGGACCGTATCAGGAACTGGCAGCCACCGGTAAGCGGAGAGGTGATCATGGAAGTTTTTGGCCTGAAACCCGGAAAAGAAGTCGGGATTATCAAAACTGCTATTCGGGAAGCCATACTTGACGGAATTATTGGAAACAATTTTGAAGAAGCCTTTGGCCTGATGAGAAAGCAGGGACTCGAAATGGGTCTTCATATTGTGAAGGAGCCAGGTGAAGCTCCTCAGATAAAAAGTAACGGCCCGCTGCCCCTCTGATTTCATGGATTCGTTGATCCCAAAATATCTGCTGGCTCTTGCAGGGCCTACTGCATCCGGCAAAACGGAACTGGCAGTCAAACTGGCCGGGTATTATGGCACTGAAATCATTTCGGCCGACAGCAGACAGTTTTACCGAGAGATGAAGATTGGAACAGCAGTGCCTTCCGATGATCAACTTGCTGCTGTCAGACATCATTTTGTGGGTCATACAGGTATTCATCAGCCAATTGATGTAGCAAGCTTCGAAAATCAGGCGCTGAAAGTCATTGCGGAACTGCACCGAAACCATAATCTTGTTGTTATTACAGGAGGCTCAGGTTTGTATCTCGATGCCGTATGCCGTGGATTGGACAACATACCGGAAACCGGTGAAGTTGTCAGAAATCAAGTGAACCTATTGTTCGCGAAGGAGGGTCTGAAAGGCCTTCAAGTCTTGTTAAAACAGCTTGACCCTGAGTATTATAATATTGTTGATCAGAGAAACCCACGCAGGCTTCAAAGGGCCATTGAAGTCTGCCTGCAAACCGGACAAACCTTCACTTTCTACCGGAAGAGACAGCCAGCGCCGAGACCTTTCAACACCATATGGGCCGGCATCAGAACAGAAAGAACGCAACTGATCAACCGCATCAACCTCAGGGTGGAAGCTATGATCGCCCAGGGACTTGTTGACGAAGCCCGTTCACTGCATCAGTATGCTGCTTTGAATCCATTACAGACGGTTGGTTATCAGGAGTTATTCCGTTATTTTGACAAAAAGATAACTCTGGAGCAGGCAATTGATGAGATCAAGGTGAATACGCGTCAATATGCCAAAAGGCAAATGACATGGTTTCGCAAGAACAAGGAAATAAAATGGTTTGATTTTGATGATTTCAGAGGTATCACCGGCTTTGTTAAGTCGGCCATGGAATCATAATTGCCCTGCAGTGCCCGAAACTGCTTTTATCTGTGAAATTCAATCAGCCCTTCGATCGGGGATCGAAGAATGCGGCCTGCTTTTAGTCCTTTGGAATCCAGCAAGGACATCAGCTGTGATCTGAAGTGATAGGCTACCGATCCTGTGAACGAAAGGGGGACAGATTCGTGTGCAGGATAATGCACGGGCATTAAGGCAAGGAAATCTTCGAAGCAGCGCATCACGAGCCGATTACACCAGGGGTGCCCTTTGTGTTGTTGTGCAAACTGAGTGAATGAGGCGATGAACGGGCCAGGCTTATCCTCATAGTAAATGCGGTGCAGTACGTCAGAAAGTGTCAGACCGTATTGTTTGCCGAATGCCTGTATTAATTCAGCAGGTGCCGAACCGTTGAGCATGGCAGCAAGCAACCGGCGTCCGATCTGATATCCGCTTCCCTCATCACCAAGCAGATAGCCTAATGAAGGAACCTGTGCCACAATTTGTTTGCCATCGTACAGGCACGAGTTGCTTCCTGTGCCCAGAATACAGGCAATGCCTGAATTGTGTTGCAGCAGGGCATGGGCTGCGGCCAGCAGATCATGGTGAATTGTGATGGAAGTTCCGGAAAAAAAGCTTTTTAAAGCATCCGACACTATGGCACAATTTTTATCCGTGGAACAGCCTGACCCGTAATACACTACCTCATCGACCTCAGCTATTGGAAGACTATCAGGCAATTCCTGCCTTAATATCCTGCTCAGGTCGCCGCTGCCGAAATAATAGGGGTTGAACCCTGATGTGTTGAAAACCAAAATAGCTTCACCCTTGTGAAGCAATGCCCAGGTGGTTTTGGTAGAGCCGCTGTCGGCAATGAGTTTCATGCTGATGGTTTGACGGACAAAGATAAGCACCTTTCTCTTTTCGGATAAACATCAATCATCAGGCAGGATCAATAAGGTTAACTTTAAGTTTAAACTTTTTGATTTTCTTTGCGTTTTCTTACCCTTTATTGTTACTGCCATGACAAAGTCAAAACTCATTGAAAGTATATTGATTCTTTTGGTTTTTCTGATTGCCTTTTATGGCCGGAAGTTGCTGCATGCTTATATTCCCTTTGATTTGCCTCAAGGCATGGCACGTGTGGCTTATGTTTATGCCTGGTGGGTTATTCCGGTGGTGCTTTTTGTTGGTTTAGGCTATGGCCTCCGTAACCTTGGCCGCGAGCTTGGTCTTGAAGGTGGCTTCCTGGCAGCACTGCTGTTTGCGATGATCACGGTCTCACCAATGATGATTGGATCGGCATTTACAGGAAGTATCAGAAATGAACTTGATATATGGCTGGTGTTGAATGCAAGCCTGTTTGCAGGATTTTTCGAGGAATTTTTGTTCAGGGGTTTCCTGTTTGGGCTGTTGTTCCGCAGGGCATTGTGGGGTTTTGTTCCTGCATCGTTGACAGGCGCTGTGATTTTTGGACTGGGTCATATATATCAGGGTTCAACACTTCTGGAATCTTCGGGAGTATTTTTTATCACCGCCATCGGAGCAGTGTGGTTTGCATGGCTGTATGTTGAGTGGAACGAAAACCTCTGGGTTCCGGTGTTGATGCATGTGCTGATGAACCTTTCGTGGACCTTGTTTGATGTCAGCGACAATGCCCTGGGGACATTGCTGCCCAATGTTTTTCGCGGCATCACGATAGCGCTGAGCATTCTCATCACGATAAGAATGAAATCCAGACTTTCTGTTAACAGGCAGAACCTGTGGTTCAATACTTCTGTAAACTAAAACCACTGAGTATCTTTCTGCTGCATCTTTCGATGTTTTTTGTAGTTTTGCACCCACTGAAAATAGGTTAAAGTAGCCCGATGTAATCATCAGGTTTTCATACATCTTAACATTGAATTTGCCTTATGAGAAAATGGCGCATTGAAGATTCGGCCGAACTGTACAACATCAACGGATGGGGAATTAATTATTTCTCCATCAACGAGAAGGGCAATGTAGTGGTAACACCACGCAAGGGTTGTCAGCCGGTCGACCTGAAAGAACTTATTGATGAACTGCAGCTTCGTGATGTTTCTGTACCGGTATTGCTGCGTTTCCCCGATATTCTCGACAGCCGTATCGAGCAGATGAGCTCGTGTTTTAAAGTTGCTGCTGAGGAATACGGTTTCAAAGGGCAGAGTTTCACTGTTTACCCTATCAAAGTCAACCAGATGCGTCCTGTGGTGGAAGAAATTGTCAGTCATGGCAAGAAATTCAATATCGGACTGGAAGCCGGTTCCAAACCTGAGCTGCATGCGGTTATCGCCATCAATACCGACAGTGATTCGCTGATTATCTGCAATGGCTACAAGGACGAAAGCTATATCGAACTGGCTTTGCTGGCACAAAAGATGGGTAAAACCATTTTTATTGTGGTAGAAAAACTCAATGAATTGAAGCTCATCGCACGCGTGGCCAAGAGACTCAGGGTGAAGCCTCTGATTGGAATAAGGGTAAAACTTGCCAGTTCAGGCTCCGGTAAATGGGAAGACTCGGGCGGTGATGTAAGCAAATTTGGCCTTACTTCGAGTGAGTTGCTCGAAGCGCTTGATTTTCTCGAAAAAAACAAAATGCAGGATACACTCCGACTGGTACATTTCCATATTGGCAGTCAGGTGAATAAAATCCGCAGGATAAAGATTGCCTTGCGCGAAGCCGCCCAGTTTTATGTTCAGATACGTAAACTTGGTTTCGATATTGATTTTGTGGATGTTGGAGGCGGACTTGGTGTTGATTACGACGGAACCCGTTCGTCGAACAGCGGCAGCAGCGTAAACTACAGCATTCAGGAATATGTGAACGACGCCACTTTTGCCATGGTGGATGCCTGCGACAAAAACGAATTGCCGCATCCGAACATCATCACCGAATCGGGACGCTCACTTACAGCGCATCACTCGGTGCTTGTTTTTGAAGTGCTTGAATCTGCCACCCTGCCTGTTTGGGAGGAGGACGAAGTTGTTCAGGAGGACGACCATGAACTCCTACACGAATTATACAACGCGTGGGAATCGCTCAATCAGTCGAAAATGCTCGAAACCTGGCACGATGCCCAACAAATCCGTGAAGAAGCCCTCGATATGTTCAGCCTGGGCATGCTCGATCTGCAAACCAGAGCCCGTATCGAACGTCTGTTCTGGTCGGTGGCGCGCGAAATACATCAGATGGCCTCCGAAATGAAAAGGCCGCCGGAAGAATTGCTGAACCTGCCCAAACTTTTGTCTGATAAATATTTCTGCAACTTCTCATTATTTCAGTCTTTGCCCGATTCATGGGCCATCGACCAGATATTCCCCATCATACCGATTCACCGCCTCGACGAAAAACCCGACCGAACCGTTACTATTCAGGATATTACCTGTGATTCGGACGGGAAAATCGACAATTTCATCAGCACACGTAATTTCTCGCATCACCTTCCCGTTCACAGCATGAGGGCCCGAGAATCATATTATATCGGCGTATTCCTTGTGGGCGCGTATCAGGAAATCCTCGGCGACCTCCACAACCTGTTTGGAGATACCAATGCCGTGCATGTTTCGGTGGACGAAAAAGGGTATTATATTGATCAGATCATTGACGGAGAAACAGTTGCTGAAGTGCTTGACTACGTTCAGTACAATTCCAAGAAACTTGTCCGCACGGTAGAAACCTGGGTAATGTCGTCAGTAAAACAAGGCCGCATCACCGCTGAAGAAGGAAAAGAGTTTCTGTCGAACTACCGCTCAGGTCTTTACGGCTACACCTACCTCGAATAGTCACCTGAAGTGCGAACAGTTGTAGCTTTTGGCGAGGCACTGGTTGACCTGATCTACCGTGGTAATGTTTTTGCCGGTGCCTATGCTGGCGGAAGCATTGTGAACACTTCTGTTTCGCTTTCCCGATGTGGCAATCAGGTTCAGTTGATTACTGAGTTTGGCAGCGACGATCATGGCAGTTTCTTAAAAGAATTTCTATCTGGAAACGGAGTACTCACAGAATATGCCATAACCTATTCCCAACGCAAAACGGCAACAGCCAAGGCAGTGCTCGACACACTGGGAAAGGCAAGCTATACGTTTCACAAGGACTATCCTCAGATACGTTTTTCAAACCAGTTACCGGAAATTCATAACGATGCAGTCTTTTTATTTGGCTCGTTCTCGGCACTCGATCATGCATTGCGACCTGCACTCGACCATTTGTTGGGAACAGCAACCAGGAACCATGCGTTAATTTTTTACGACCCAAACATCAGAAAACATTGTCTTACTGACGAAGAAAGCCAGTACCAAAGGATCGTTGAGTTTATGTCGCTCGCCGATATTGTCCGGACATCTGATGAAGATATGCTTGGGGTTTTTGGCACGGCTGACCCAATGAAAATTTGGCAGACAATCAGTCCCGAAAGGTGCCGGCTGCTCGTCATCACTTATGGAGGAAGTCACGTACATGCTTTTGATGGTGAAAGAATGCTCAGGCTTGATGTGCCCCCTGTGGAGGTTGTCAGCACCATTGGAGCCGGTGATGCTTTTAATGCCGGAATGATTCACCGGCTTATCCGCTTGTCAGACGGAATGTCAGTGGAAGGACGGTTTCCGGCTCAGTGGGTCGAGGCTATGCTCGCTACCGGAATGCAGTTCGCTGCGGAGGTCTGCGGCAGTATTTCTAATTATGTCTCTGAATCGTTCAGGCCTGAATAAACCGGTTTCGTCCCTGCGGCCTTTTCTTTTGAACTGTTGCCAGTCGAGATAGTACAGTAATTTGATGCTGAAGCTGTTGTGTACCGGTGATTCAAACATTTTGTTCAGGTTATCGAAGTAGTTGACCACCAATTGCTCGCTTTGGTTGTTTTGAAACACGGCGTTTTTCCATATCAGCAGCAATTCGCTTCCCGGTGCAAAATCCCATTTGAACACCATATCAATATTAAAAGCATTCACACTAAAATCTTCGAATCGCTGATGATCGGCCGGATCGAGTCGGCCCGCCATATTCAGGTTGTAGAACGACAAATAGTCAACCAGCATCCAGTAATGTCTCAGTCTGAATGACACAGAGGTGTTTTTGTTGAAGATGTAGTCAGCTTTTAGTGAGGTGGTCAGGTTGGTTATATTACGTCGGCCAAAGATGATTGTTTTATCCTGTCCGGGCACGATGCTGTCGCGAACAAATCCCTTGCTGTTGACATGGTAGTCGAAAGAAATTTCGGGCCTGAGCATAAAACTGTTGCTGAATCTCAGCCGGGGTTCAATTTCGGCATTGATGGATGTCTGGTCATCGCCAAAGGTTTGCCAAACGCCCAAAGTCAGGTCAACGAGATATTTTTTTCTATAGTCGGGCGAAGACCAAACGTTGAGCCAGACGCTTGAGGGCCACACAAAAACACGTCCGGGCGTACGGGCTTCGAAGTAATCATTTGATTCCAGTGGTCTTATATTGTAAAACCCACCCAGAGTCAAATGATTGGTTAATGTTGTCCAGTTTGTGCCGCTGATGATAAACTCGCTGAATTTTCGGGGAGCATACAGGTACACTAGTCTGGTGCTTAGCGTGTTGAACATTCTGAGTATGTTGCCTCTCGGTTCGAAAATGTTGTAGCGGAAATTTGTTCCTGTAGCGAAATCGTTATTGTTCATCAGGAACCCCATATCATTGGGGTCGTAGTTATCAGTTTCCACATTAAACCAGGCATCATATTGAAAAACACCTTTTACCCTGCCGATTTTGGTATATGACCTGAAACCAAGGTCGGGCATGTTATTTGGGTCGTAATGCTGGCTCAGGTTGAATATCCCGCTGATCTCATACTGATTACGTTTGTCTCTGAAACGATAATCCGTTCCGCTTACCAGTGCCGCTTTCCCTTGTTCGGGCCTGTACACAGAAGTATTGTACACACTAAGATAGGAGTTGTTGCGAAACGACTGGTCCGCAATCACCATATTGAAATTGGTAAATGGTTCTGTAAGTATTCTTCTGGTGTCACCGGAAGTGTCCCTTACTGTGGCATAGGTGTTGGCTGTCATGGCGTTGAAAACGCCTATTCCCAGTCCGTTTCCGGTTTTGCCCGACAACTTGACCGCGTTGATCAATTGGGCCTGCTCAGGATTGTCAATCACTTCGGCCACGCCGGGATTAAAAGGCACCGAAAAATACCCAGAGGGTCTGGCGCCAACCCTGCGGGAGTAAAATACATTCCCTTTGCTGAACAGTTCAGTTCCTTCGGTGAAAAAGGGTCTTTTTTCCTCATAAAACACTTCAAAAGGTGACAGGGAAAAGATGGTGGCATCTGACTCCACCTGCCCGAAATCAGGGATTAATGTCATATCAAGGGTGAAACTTCTGCTGAGACCCCATTTCAGATCCATGCCGTAATTTGCATAGGTATCCCAGTTATCGCTGCTGCTGTTGTGATCAGCATAGGCTGAAAGGTATGGTGTGGCGCTCAGCCTGAGTGCCGGGCTGATGTCGTGCATGCCGTAAATGATGCCGCTTTGCGTGATTTCACCTTTTATGCGTGAGTCAATGAAATTCCATGATACGTTTTCGCGGAGGCGCTGAATGCTTCTGAAGAAATTAACGCCCCAGACCTGTTGCTTGTTGCCTGAAAAACGCAGGGCCGACCATGGAATCATCATTTCGGCATTCCAGCCCGAATCGTGAATCATTACAGCACTTAACCAAACGGCGTCCCAGTTGCTGTCTTCAAAACCATCCTTATCGGTTTTCATGTCCATCTGCACGCCGCGTGTGCTCACAAAAAATCCGAAAGCGTTGAGCCCGTCGTTGTATGGGTCGATGGTGAGGCCAAAATGGTCGGCCATTTCCAGATCGTCGCGTCGTGACAATTCCACCCTGAGGCTGTCGGGTTTTTCATCCAGCATCAAAGCGCCTATGTAGAGTCCGCTGTCATCATACAAAATCCTTACTTCGGTGGGCTGGCTGGCCGGTTTTCCATTGAAAGGCCTTAACTGAACAAAGTCTTTGGCTGTTGAGGCATGTTGCCAGGCTTGCTCATCAAGCCGTCCGTCAACCTCAAGGCTGCCTGAGGCCCGAACCACAGCAAGTGTTTTTTTTTCCTGAGACATCAGTCTGCCTCCGGTAAGTATCAGAAGAATGAGGAATAAATGGCGTGACAGACTCAAAATCAATATGATGTTATCTAATAGTATCGTTCGCTAAAATAAATAAAAAGTTTTTTGCGCAGCCGTAAAATCAGTTTAAGGACGATAATTAAGCAACTCGCGGTACATGTTCAGGCTTTCCTCATCGAAGCACACAAAAACCACCTTCAGGGGCAGGTTGTGTTTCTTTAGATCATGCAGCACAGTGTTCACAGCAATATTTGCTGCAGCTTGTTTCGGATAGCCATACACACCGGTCGAAATTCCCGGAAAGGCGATGGAGCGGCATCCATAGTCTCGGGCAAGCTTCAGGCTGTTGGTATAACATTGTGCAAGCATTTCGGCTTCACCCTGATTTCCGCCGCGATACACAGGACCAACGGTGTGGATTATCCATTTTGCCGGCATTAAAAAGGCTGGTGTGATTTTCGCTTGTCCTGTTTCGCAACCATTCAGTTGCCGGCAGGCTTCGAGCAATTTTGGCCCTGCCGCACGGTGTATGGCACCATCAACACCACCGCCTCCAAGCAGGCTGTTGTTGGCTGCATTAACCACAGCATCAACCTGAAGTCCTGTAATATCTGCAAGGATGACTTCAGGTTTCATGCCTTGCGCACAAACAGCTGGCCTGTTTGATACGACACCACCTCGATTGGCTCATCTTCATCGATATAACCGCTCAAAGCAGTAGCGTCATAGATTTCATCATCAATCACAATTTTCCCCGATGGTCTGAGGATGGTACGTGTTTTGCCTGATTTCCCGATCATACCGCTGTAGTCATCATATGCTGTAGTGAAACCGGCTTGTTTGTCCTGAACCGTTTCCAGCGCCAGATGGGCAAAACCTTTGGTGTCGAAGAGCTGTTTGCTTAAGTAAATGGAACCCGCCAGGGCAAGAAACATACTGATGATGACGATGAAGAAAGCCCGTGTAAGCTGTGCAAAATCCACATGAAAGGTGGTCTCACCCACGCTCTCGACCATAGCCAGTGTGAGACCGGTAACCATAAACAGCACACCGAGCACTCCGGTGATGCCAAAGCCGGGAATAGCAAATATTTCGACCAGCAACAGTATTACACCAAGCACAAAAATGATGATCTCCCAGTTTGATGCCAGCCCTTCGAGGTAGAGGGGCGCAAAGTAGAGCATGGCGGCAGTGACAGAAGCAGCAAGCGGAAATCCTACTCCAGGTGTCTGAAGCTCAAAATAGAGCCCGCCGATGATAATCATTATTAGCAGGCCACTGATAACCGGGCTGATCAAAAAGTTGATGATTTTGTCCATCGAACTCAACTCCTGCCTCACTATGGTGTATTCGCTGTGGCCGGCGATGCTGAGCACTTCTTCGAGACTTTCTGCCTGTCCCTCGCAAAATCCGTGCATGATGGCTTCACTGGTGGTGAAGGTGAGTACCTGACCGGTATCAGAAATGCCTTCAATATAAACCCTTGGGTCAACCATTGCTTCTGCTATTTCCGGGTCACGGCCCTTGGCTTCGGCCGTTGAACGCATCATGGAGCGCATATACGACTGGAATTTATCAGGAACCACTTCACCAGACTGGTTTACCACGGTTGCCGCGCCAATGTTGGCGCCCGGGGCCATATAAATACTGTCGCATGCAATTGAGATTAGTGCTCCGGCTGAGGCAGCGTTGTTGTCAATAAACACATAGACAGGAATTTCGGAATTCAGCAGTTTGGTCCTTATCGAATCGGCTGCATCTACCATGCCCCCGTAAGTGTTCATGTGGATCAAAATGAGGTCAGCATTGATTTCTCTGGCTTTTTCAAATGCCTTTTGGGTGGTTCGCCATACGGGTGGAGCAATCATTTCCTTCATGTCGAAGAGGTAAACCTTTAATGGTTCCGTCTTTGCATCAGTAACTGTATCCGTGATTTGTTCAGGCATATCGACTGAATCAGATTGTGCAAACGAAACTATTGTGTTGAATATCATGAATGTTGCAAAAACCAGCAATGTAATTCTACGTGACATATTATATAAGGATTAAGGTGTAAAAGTAGTAAATATGATCTGGTTTTTTATTTAAAATCTCAACATGATCTCCTAAATTACTCAAAGTAGGTTACGTTAATGGCGAAAGGATAGAGCGTTCATGCTGGTTCGTGCTGACCACATGGCTTCTTGATTATTATCGCCTGGTGTTCTGTCTTCCAGTGTTTTAAACCATTATTACTTTGTTTTCTGTCTTTTTGGTCGGCACGTGTGGTGGCGTTTTTGTTTGCTATGTGTTGGTAAATATACCAACTGGCAATCATTTCTTCACCAATCATTGACTTTATAAACCCTATGACAAAGCTTTAAATGAAAATTTGGCTAATTTGCCTTTGGCCTTGTGCTTATGCCTTGTAAACATCGCTTTAATTATAAAACAACTTAATTAGCATCAAAATATCCTTAAATTTTGAAGAGCCCTCTTATTTCGTTTAGTTTTTTATCCCAATCGTTTAAGTACAACTCTTTAAGCGTTCTTTCAAAACAAATTTGATTATTGTACAACTCAGTGTTCAGGAACCATTTTTGTTTGCCAATTATTTCCAGATTCGCAATTTTATTACTATCAGTTTTTAAAATATTATCAAATAGCAACTTAATTACTTTGCTATATAACTTTTCTTTTGACCTAAAGTAGTAATGAATTGCTGATTTATGAACATTTGCTTTGACAGCAATTTGTTGAAGCGTAGTGCCATGATATCCATATAACATAAAGATGCTATTCGCAGCCTCTAATATCTTGGTTTCGGTATTTAACTCATTAT
This sequence comes from Bacteroidales bacterium, assembly GCA_024710405.1. GTDB lineage: Bacteria > Bacteroidota > Bacteroidia > Bacteroidales > F082 > UBA6192. The sequence continues at coordinate 18,933 of JANJUV010000001.1, read as the reverse complement.
TATCCATGCCTTTAGACTTAAAACCTTAACTTTTCTGTCATTAACCCAAACCGCAGGATATCCACCCTGTGACTGAAATATATGTTGTAATAATCTAAACCATGATAATACTGCACAAATAGCCCGATATCCTCCAGAAATTTTGGGTGATAATAAAAAGTAAAGGTCAGGTTTAGCCTGTCGAATGAAACCTGATCCCAATTGTTCACGGTTCCAAACATCCATGTAGCTTCACCTTTTACCGAGATATCCGCATTTTTTCTGGGATACTGTTCATTTTTTACTGGAACCTTAAATATAGAAACCGCATTGTGCCAGCGAACTTTACTGTAAATTCCATCGAGTTCATCGCTACTCGATCCTGGTGGATGGATTTCAAGTGAAGTTTTGAAAAACTGGTAAGCATTGAGTCGTTTATTTATATTTGTGATGATAAACCCTGGCTCAAAATAATTGGTAGCAAAATCGCCTGATTTTAAATTCAGATCACCATTTTCCAGAAAAAAATCTCCTTCCTGACCGTTTGAATGATGTGCCAGCCTTAAGAATAAACTTTTAGTGCGTGAACCCAATTGGTTTTTCAATTGATAATAGATTGCTATCTGTGGCAAATAACTCGGAGTGCGCACAGGAAAAGAAGGCTCATTGTACATCCGGATGATAATCTGCGGCGTCAGAACTCCCATTAACCGGGAGTTCCTGCTTTCACGGAGATAAAAATTCGGGATAACATTTCCTTCGAACCAGAGTGGCTCAATATTACCAATATCAGTAGGAAATGTGATATAGCTATTCCCCTGATTGACCTGCGAAATTATAGAAAGCCCAATCTGAGGCACTGAGTCTCCTTCATGCCCGATGCTTGCAAGTGAATTTGTCAGCAAAAGTATTATAAAAGAAACAATTAACTTTCTCATAATATTTGTTACTAACGATAAACTGCTACTCCAAAACCAAATTCTATGATATCTTTTAGTGGGATTGATGAGTTTCCAAATTTACTTGCCAGGTATAATCCACGGCTTCCCATACGAACATAGAATGCAGTTCCTGAAGCAGGAGTTGCATTACTTAATAGCTTTGTCCTTATTTCTCCTCCCAGAAAAACCCCTGAATTTCTACCGGGCGACCACCAATAATATTCTTCAGGATAATGTTCGGGTAATTTTATCCAATATTCGCTGCCAAAGGTATGATGGATGAACCAGCCTATATTCAAAGGCATTAATTCAATGTTTGGGTTGACTTTAAATCGAAATAATCTGGCTGTTAATTGTAAACTTACACTATGTAAATCGTCAGTTGAAACAAATTCAGGCACATAACCATAAAAATAGGAGACTTCCAGTTTTTGCTTAAAAAAGGTATATCCTACTCCCAAAGAAAGAAATCCTATGCCACCTGCAAATTGCAGTTTAACATAATCAGGTAAAAACATTTGATACCTTGCAGAATCGGAGTTTTGTGAAACCTGACTAAAGGTTTCAACTCCGGTAACAAGCATAATCAGTATGATTATCCATACTATTTTAAAATTCAACTGTTTCAACTTCAAATTGATTCTTGGATATTTTTATCAAATTATATTTTCTGTGGGCCACGCCGAAAACATTAACATAGGGAATACTATCTGCATAAGGCTTATATATTTCATGGTTATGCAAATGTCCGTGCACGGTAAATAATACATTTTTGTAATGTGACAGGGAGTTGTGAAAAGCTTCTTCCAGTGATTCATCGAAATCACTATTTGTTGGTGGTACATGGAATATCACAACGACTCTTGTAAAATCAACTCCCGGCTGCAATTGGTTTTCTATCCACAGAATATCAGGCACATTGCCGTTGAATTTGAATTCACGACTGTTCGTATTTACAAAAATGAATTTAATGCTGTCGTAAATTAGACTATAATTAAATGAACCGAACATTTCCTGATAAGCTTTCGAGCCATTGCCCACCAAATCGTGATTTCCGATAACAACAAAGTACGGAACTTCTAATTTCAACAAGAAAGAATTCCCCCACAAATATTGTTTGGGTAACCCAAAATCAGCGAAATCACCCACATGTATTACAAAATCAATGGAATGATTTTTATTCACATTGTTTACAAACCACTCTGTTTCATCAAAAAAAAGATGGGTATCACCGGTAAAGGCAATTGTAATTGTATCGTTTTTTTCACGGGCATGAAGTTTTTCAATATTCCGCTGATTAACATTTCTGTTTTCATCGCTAAAATCAATAGTATATGGCGAATAGTCAAACATATCCTCACAGGCAGGCATAAAAAGAATATTAATCAGAAACGCTATTTTAATTACTATTCTCATGCCATTGGATTACATGTATATCATTTTAATCATCATCGCTTTGTCGCTATTTAGAATAAAAGATGCTTTTGAAAATGAAGGTCTGTTTGAAAAGCCAAGTTTTTTAAAATTTGAAAATCCTATACCTTCTATTGGTTTAATAAATCCTTTATCAATTTTCCCATCATTGTTTTCATCGTGCAAAATATTCACCGCATATTTTCCTTCCGGCAGGTTTTCAAATGTTACAGATGATGCCTCGTTTACTATTTCCCCGGTAAGTTTTTTGAAATACTTTTTGTAATGCTCATCGGGGAATGCATCCTCTCTGTTGTACAATGCGAATTGTACAGTACCTTTTGAATTTCGCAATTCACTCACATCAATTGTTAATGAGCATGTTTCCTGCTTTTGAATACTAAATGATGATAACATCAGCGATACCGAGGCTACCATTATAATTTTAAATACTTTGTTCATTCTCGATTTTTTTTTTAATTCGTCATTCGTAATTTTTAATTGATTTCCCTTTCTGTCTGCAATTTTCTCTTTAATACGATCTACAACGTAGTAAACCATCGGGACTAAATAAACCGTCAAAATCATAGACGACAGCAAACCACCGATGATCACCCATGCCAGGCCGTTTTTCCATTCGCTGGCTGTACCCCGGGCCAAAGCAATGGGCAACATACCGATTGCCATGGCAAGCGTGGTCATTAAAATAGGGCGCATCCGTTCTTTGCCTGCAATGATCAAAGCCTCTTTAAAGTGTTTTCCCTGGGCTTTTAGCTGGTTGGTAAAATCCACAATCAGGATGGCATTTTTTGTTACCAGCCCCATAAGCATAATGAGTCCAAGTTGTGCAAAAAGGGTCAAGTGGTTTAATGATAAATTCAATGCTAAAAATGCACCAATTGCTGCCACGGGAATTGCGAAAAGAGCCACAAACGGATAAATGTAGCTATCATAAAGGGCTACCATGATCAGATAAATCAGTATAAATGAGATTAAAAGAACCGAACCCAAAGCGCCGAAACTTTCATTCTGTGTTTTGATATCAGCCCCCCAGGTTAATTTCACCCCTTCGGGCAATGGCTGCGTTTTCAGAAAGGCAATTGCTTCATCAGCAAGTGTTCCCGATGGCCTGCCAAACGATTCGGAAGTAATGGTTACAGACGGTTGACGGTCCAATCTTTCGAGCAACGAAGGCGAATTGTCCTGTCTTACTTCCGCAAATTGAGATACTTCAATGGGAATGTTCATTGGGTTTACGATGGAAATACGCTGTACGTCTTCAAAGTTTTTCCGGTCAAAATCATCTAACCATATCCTTACCGGATATTCTGTTCCATTTTCAGTTAACGTGGCATCATCGTTTCCGGTGAAGGCAGTCCTTAAATTTAACCCGACATAAGCAGTTGTTAATCCCAACCGCTGCATCTTATCTTTGTCAGGAATTACTTTGTATTCAGGGCTTCCTTCTTCTACTGATAAACGAACATTATCGGCGCCCGGTATTTTCTCAATAGCCGCTTTCAGTTTATCCCCGGTTTTCATTACCAAATCCAGATCGCTTCCGCTCAGGGTTATTTTGATAGGCGCCTGTTTGGGCAGTAAGCCCAGAACGGCCATTGAAAAGTTTACTCCAGAAAAATGCTTTTTCAGCTCTTCGCGAAGCGATTTCATAAACGCCTCAGTTTTGATATCCCTCTCCTTTTCCGGCTTTAATTGAATGGTAAATTCTGATAAATTGGCTGAGCCAACCCCCAAACTGCCGATTCCAGTGCTTGGTCCGGCAACGTTGCTGAAAAGTGTGGCTACTTCAGGTTGCTGAAGGATAAAGTTTTCTACCTTTTGAGTTCTGATATTGTTCTCCTGAACGGTGGTAGTTTTATCATATTCCAAATTCAAACGAAACTTTCCCTGATCTCCGGTCGACATCATTTCTTTTCCGATAATACCTTGTTTCATCATCACCCCTGTCATTACCAAAAGGAAAATAACTATTCCTGTAAAGATGAGTTTATGGCTAAGCACCCATTCCAACTGACGGCCGTACCAATTGATAAATATTGTTAACTGGTTTTCAAACCACAGCAAAAAACGGTTCACGAAGTTGGTAGGTTGTAAATCTTCCTTTTTGCCTATTCGCGAAGCCAGCCAGGGTACCAGGGTAAAACCCACCAATAAGCTGGTAAGTGTTGATGTTATTACTACGATTGAGAATTGTTTCAGCATATCGGCCACAAAAACCTGCAAAAACAGAATGGGTAAGAATACAACCACGTCAACCAGGGTGATTGAAATGGCTGAAAACCCTATTTCCATACGCCCTTCCAATGCCGCAGTTTCCTTGTCTTTGCGCATATCGAGGTGTCGCTGAATGTTTTCCAGGATGACGATCGCATCATCTACCAGGATTCCGATAATTAACGACATGGCCAGCAAAGTCATCAGGTTTAAGGTGAAGCCCATCAGCCACATCACAGCAAAAGCGGTGATTAATGAGGTCGGGATTGCGACTAAAACAATTAAGGAGTTCCGGTAGCTTCTTAAAAACAGGAACATAACCAGTGAAACCAGGATTACCGCTAAAATCAAATCAAAAACTACTGAATTTACTGCCGCAATGGTCATGTCGGTTGAATCATCTGCTACAATAAATTTAACCCCGTATTTTGTATTGGCGTTTTCAATTTGGGTGAGTTTTGCATGGACCAATTTTGAAACTTCCACTGCATTAGCATCACCTTGTTTTTTCAGCATAAGGCCTATTCCATTCACTCCATTGTAGCGGCTTACGGAACTTACTTCTTTCACACCATCTATAACAGTTGCCACATCTTTTACATAGACCGGCATTCCCGGCGCAGGCATGGCTACCTGCACATTCATGATGTCGTTTACGGTCGAGAATTTTCCGGTTAGCCTGACTGAATTACTCTCTTCATCGGTTTGCGCTTTACCGGCAGGCAAATCAATTCCAGAGCGGTTAATGGCTTCAACAACCTGATAGAGCGATATTTTATACAGTTTCAGTTTGTCCTGATTGGCCTTCACCTGAATTTCCCGTTCTTCGCCACCAAGCATTGTAATTTCAGCTACCCCTTTCAATTGTTGAATTTGTGGCAGATATTCGTCCTTCATTTTCTGATAAAATTCCGTCGCAGGCAAGCTGCTTGTTGCACTGATCGAGATGATTGGCAAATCGTTTGGCGAAACCTTGCTCATCACCGGACTCAAAATGTCTGCCGGAAGATCTTTTTTAATATTGTCGATATACCGCTGGGCATCCTGCATGGCGATGTTCAAGTCCGTTCCGTATTTCAGGTTGGCAATAATAACTGAAGCGTTGGGCATCGACTTGGTTTCCAGGTAATCGACTCCTTCGAGATTCGACAAGGCATCCTCTATTTTTCTGGAAACCGAAGTTTCCACTTCATTGGGTTCGGCACCAGGGTACAATGTTTTTATTACAACCACCGGCTGGTTAAAGTCAGGCAACAGTTCATACCCCAGGTTTGTAAATCCAATGATCCCCATCAAGGCGAATACGCTGAAAAGAACGATGATCAGCGATGGACGATTGATTGCTATTTTTGTAATGTTCATCTTTTTCAATTAAAAATTATGAATTACGAATTACGAATTGCGAATTATGAATTACGAATTACGAATTACGGTTTTTTGTTGTGATTTGAATTTTACTGAGAATTTTACAAATCTCTTCGGCATCAGTAAACATGCTTTCAAATTCGTTTTTTGTGATATAATCTGTGGCATGTAAGAGTTTAAGCCAATAGATACTTTCTCTCGCATCTTTGTATGCAACTCCCAATTTATTCAAAAAGTCCTTGCCAGAAACACCACCAATTGCTTCTTCTACATTCGCTCCAATTGAAATTCCGCTTCTTAGCAGTTGCTTTGATAAAATATATTCTTTCTTTTCTGCTATCAGGAATTTGTAGAAGTTTACAATTCTTATGGCAAAAGCAAATGACTTCTCTTGTACTATATTATCAGTTTTCATTTTCGTAATTTTTAATTCGTAATTGAAACAACATTTGCGCCATCAAAAAGATTGATAAACCCGTTGGTTATTATTACATCGCCTTCGGTTAAACCACTAGAAACCTGTACTTTATTTTGAAACCGGTTTGAAGTGGTGATATTTTGAAGAATGGCTTTCCCATTTTTGACCAGATAAACCTGTGGTTGAATGTTTGTTCCAACGATAGCAGATGCCGGGATAATGATATACTTTTCTTCCCCATCGTTTTTCATCCCGGTAGCTTTCGGAAGTACATTTCCAAACATTCCTGATTTGATTTTTAAATCGGCAGTGTTGTTTACCGAAAATTGTACAGGAAAACTATTCCCCATATTGGCTTTACTGCCTGTCATGATCACCTTACCCGATAACACCGTTTCCGGATAAGCATCTGCGGAAAGAGAATAGATTTGATTGGTTTCGAACTGACTTAAGTCCTGTTCGGGAACATTTACGGTAAACTTCAGGCTTGAGATATCTGTTATTTGGAGTAAAGGAATACCTGGTGCTGCGAAGGCTCCTTCTTCGGTTAGTTTAGCGGTAACAATTCCGCTGAAAGGCGCTGTAATCGTCGTTTTTTTGATTTGTTCCATTAAAGTAGCCTTCTGTACTTTGGCCGATTTTAAAGCCAATTCGGTCTTCTCCAGCTGAACGCCTTGAATAGCATCGGCATCGACAAGTATGGTGTAGCGTTTTACATCCACTTCCAATCCATCAATTTGAATTTCAATGGCTTGTAATTGTAGTTTCAGTAAAGAGTTGTCTAATTGAACCAAGGCCTGACCTTTTCGCACCGTGCTTCCAACATCCACCAAAACCGAATTAATCTTCCCCTGAATATCCGCGCTGATTCTTGTTTCTTTGTTGGGTTCGAAAGTTCCCGTGTAAGAAATATCGTTTTGAACACTTTCAAGCTTCAGAGTGATTGCTTGTACATTAATTGCCTGCTCTTTATCGTATTGATAAACCCTGTTTACAGTGATTTCCTTATTTTTCTTTAGTTGAAATACCGTGATGGCTATTAAAGCCAATGCTACAACTATATAAATGATCGATTTTTTCATTGTCTTTTATTGTATTTCGTGTTTTTAATTTCTTACTGAAATATTTCCTGTCAATTTTTTTAATTCCAAATCGGCTTTCAGATATTCAACTATAGCTGATAAATTGTTTTGTTGCGCCTCTCGCAAAGCATTGTCTGCCAATAGCACATCGGTTAAACTGGCGGTACCTTCTTTTTGCTGTAAGATTGTTTGTTCATAAACAGTTTGTGCCAAATTTATTTGCGACAAAGTATTTGCTATTGTCTTTTGAGTAACCGCTCTGCGACGGTCAGCATTTTCAATGAGCATATTATTTTGGTCCTTAACTAAGCTTATTTGCAACTGACTATTTAGAATTTCTATCTTTTTCTGATTTATTTTTCGATAAGTAACTGTGCCATTAAAAAGGGGATAGGAGAGTTGAATCCCCACAAAACTTGCAGGAAAGAATTTGAGAAAATCATTGGGCTTTTTATCGTAGCCAAATCCTGTTTGTCCGTAGCTTCCATATAATGAAACCGATGGCAATCTTGAATTTCTGAGGGTCTTTAACTCGCTCGTCGCAAGGCGATATTGCATATTTGTAAGTTGCAAATCGACAGTTGTTACATTCGAATATTCATTGATATTGAACTGAATATCAGTTTCTATCTGTATGTTTAGAGTCGATGGCTGTCCCATTGACAATTTCAGGGCGTTCATAACCTGTTCTACATTGTTTGCAATGATATCTTTTTGGGTTTTTAATTGCTCCAGTTGAAGCTCTACTTTTTTAACATCAGTACCTTTTATCATCAACTGTTGATGCAATAGTTGCAGGTTCTCAAGAAGTTTAGCCATATTGACGATGTTGCTGTCAACAAAAGCCAACTGATGTTGTAGAATCTGAATATTATAATAGAAGTTCGAAATTTCGAAAAAAACCTGTTCCTCAGTTTTTTTATTTAGTAATTCGGTTATCTCAGCAGCAATTTTAGTGGTTCTGATACCACCATATAGTTGCGGGTTGTATAAAGGCAATGCTACCTGTATGGAAGCACTTATGTTATGAGGGACGCCAAACTGAGCCTCCTTAAATTGCCCCTCTGGCGCTGTCGGGTTAAAGGTTGACATGGGCATGAGTTGGTATGGCAAATCAATAAAATATTTGTAATCTCCAACTAAATTGACTTTGGGGAAAAGATTTGATATGGCTTCTTTTTGTTTTTGTTCGCCAATAGCCATATTATTTCTACTTATTTGAAGGCTTTTGTTATGAACCAAGGCAGTATCAATACATTGCTCTAACGACCATGTTTGTGTCTGTCCTTGAACGGATATCAATATCACTAGTGCAAATGATAACAACCATTTATGCGTGTGAATATTCACTAACCTGATGCTTAAATTTTTTTTATCTTTCATTTTTCATTCTTTTATTGAGCAGAAAAGAAACTGTTACAAATAATAGTGTCAAGGAAATCCTGAAAATCATTGCTCCAATTGTTTTAGTCTCATAAACACCACCGGTATTAATGTGTACAAAAAGCCCTAGAAAAGCTATTATGAGTAAACCGGCTGAAATGCTTAGAATTTTGGTTGTCCAAGTCTTTTTTTGGATAATACCATACCCTGCCAGAAGGTATAGAAGGCTGTTTATTAGATTTGCAACAACTACAAAAAGCACATAATTTCCCTCTTTAGCTCTGATGCCAAATAAATCAAAAACTACCGAACTGCTTAAAAACAGAGTTAGTAACCCAAAAGCAATAATAATGAATGCAATGGCATAGCGAAAAACCGTGTTCAATTTCATGTTTAGTAGGAGTTATAATAATTTGGTTTGCGTTGTTGGTTTTGGTGCTTTCACTACTAAAATTCGAGCTTTTGCACTAGAATTATTATAAAGACAATGTATAATATCCTTCGGGCTTTCTACCAAACAATCGGCTTGTACTTGTATTTTTTCATCGCCAACTAATACTTCTGGTGAACCCTCCAGAATGTAAAAGAATACATCGACCGGAGTAATGTGTGGTTTTAGTGCTTCACCCGGTTGAAGGGTGATGTGCATGGCTTGTGCAGAATCATTGTCATACAATTTGCGAACGTCAAGTTTATGTGGCGTTTCTACAATTGGGGTTTCTTTTACAACGGTAATTTTCATATTTCTAGGTTTTATTTATTAAGTAAAATTTTGATCGAATTGCTGAACGCTGAACCTCTCTCAATCAAGTTATAGTCATAATTGGACATATGCCATTGCTTAACAAACATTCTTAATGAACCCATAATCATTATAGACAAATGGGCGGCTTCAATATCAGACCTTATTTCTCCCTTTCTTTGGCCGGTTTCAATAATGGTTTTTAGACTTGCTGTATTTTTATTCATTATTTCTTTCACTTTGTCGGTGAGCTCTACCTCGTTTCGAAATATCTCTTCCGAAAAAATTACCGAAACCAGCGATGGTGAAGTAGTAAACTTCTTGAAATGATTTTGAAACAAATTTTCAATTTTAAGAAGCGCGTTAGTATCTGATATTAATTGATTTGTAAAAAAATGTTCCGTGTTTTGCTTGAAATAATCAAGAATTGCTAATAGAATTTGAACTTTATTTTCGTAATGACGATATAGTGCGGACTCAGCGAAACCGATTTTCTTCGCAAGGTTTTTTATGGTTAAAGATTGTATACCGCTTTCTGCAATTAACTCAAGAGAAGCATTTATAATCTCTTGTTGCCGTTCTGTTATATCTGTTTTCAATTTTATAGATTTTAAGTGAGTGAATATTCGCTCACAAAAGTAATCATTTTATTTGCAATGATTAATCATATTTCTTAAAAAATGTTAAAGTATTCCCAGATGGGATCGAAAAAAAACAATTTTTCATGTGTGTCAAATAATTGGTTACGAGTGTTATAGCGAAAGTAATTGTGCGGTTTGTGAGCAGCCAATAAAATTGTTAAAATATTTCTGTAGGCAGAAAATACTAGGCATCAGGCCGGCTTTAGTGTCTGTCCGTTCAAAACACATTAGTTGTCTTATCAATATTTCTTGTTTGCTGCCCTTTCATAAATGTTTACTTTTTAAACTTTGGTTGTTGTCACTCTTTTTCAGAACTTAGCTTAAATAAACATGGTCTTTTGCGCAAAGCTGTGTTTTGTGCTTATTGATTGTCATCGTATGCTTACAGTTGTCATACTGCTTGCAATTTCTGCGTAATTTTGAAGCCGTAAAACAAGATTAAGTTTATGTGTTTAAGCATACCGGCACGGATCGAAGTAATAGAAGGTGAAATGGCCACCTGCACTGTAGGAGGTGCTGTTTATCAGGCAAGTATTGAAATGCTCGATCCGGCTGAACTGGCACCCGGCGATTATGTGCTCTTACACACAGGTTTTGCCTTACAGAAAATTTCAAAAGAAGAAGCCGAGGAAACTTTGCGGCTGTTTGAGGAGTTTGGGCAGCTGAACGACGAACTCGATGAAGAGGAGCGGACTACCGGCAAACGCATCATATAATTATTCATGAAGTATATTGACGAATACCGCGACCGGGATAAGGTACTTGCACTGGCCGACCTCATTCGGAAAACAGCCCGAAAGCCCATCAGAATCATGGAAGTATGCGGAGGACATACCATGTCAATTCATCGGTTTGGTATCCCATCCCTTCTGCCCGAACTGGTTGAACTGGTCTCCGGACCGGGATGCCCTGTTTGTGTTACTTCCCGCGGCTTTATTGACCATGCCGTAGCGCTGGCCCGCACCGAAGGAATGATCATTGCTACCTATGGGGATTTAATCAGGGTTCCCGGTTCCACTACTTCACTCGACAGGGAAAAAGCTTCCGGTGCCGATGTCCGCATTGTTTATTCCATCCTTGATGCCCTGATGATTGCGAAGCAGAACCGCGACAAAAAGGTCGTTTTTCTGGGAATCGGTTTTGAAACTACCTCCCCGGCCTCCGCTGCAGGCATCATTAAAGCGCAGATGGCAGGATTGTTCAATTTCTCGGTGCTGAGTGCCCATAAAGTTATGCCACCGGCCATGGCAGCCCTGATTCAGGAAGGGGTCAATATCAACGGTTATATAGGCCCGGGTCATGTGAGCACCATTACAGGCTCCCATATTTTTGATTTCATCCCCGAACAATTCCAGTTGGGTGTGGTCATCAGCGGATTTGAGCCGCTCGACCTGATGCAGTCCATACTGATGCTTATCAGACAACATGAAACCGGAAACCCGTCCGTTGAGATTCAATACAGCAGGGTAGTGAAACCTGAAGGTAACCTGAAGGCACAACAGATGCTTGAAGAAGTTTTTGAACCGACTGATGACTGGTGGCGCGGACTTGGTGTGCTCAAAGACAGCGGTATGGGGATCAGGGAGAAATATGCTGATTTTGATGCTTCAAAACTCTTTGCACCAAGCATTGAGCCAACCAGAGAGGAGAAGGGCTGCATCTGCGGGGAGGTGCTGAAAGGCCTGAAAAAACCAATTGAATGCAGGCTGTTCGACAAGGTATGTAACCCTGCCGATCCGGTAGGCGCCTGCATGGTTTCCAACGAGGGCGCCTGTCATGCCTGGTATCGCTATAAAAGGGACTAAGAGAATGAAAACAAATGATACAATTTTGCTCGGACACGGAAGTGGCGGGCGACTTACAAACGAGTTGATACAGAACCTTTTTGTCAGGTATTTCAACAACGAAACCCTTTCAGGAATGACCGATTCGGCCCTTTTGGAAATTGGTCACGGAGCTATAGCATTCACCACAGATTCATTTGTTGTTGATCCACTTGTTTTCCCGGGAGGCGATATCGGGAAGCTTGCCATTGCCGGCACTGTCAATGACCTTGCAGTGTCCGGAGCTGAGCCTTTGTACCTTACTGCTGCCTTCATCATTGAGGAAGGTTTCAGTATGAAACTGCTCGAACAAATTGTTGCTTCGATGGCAGACGAGGCCGCTAAGGCCGGGGTTCAGATTGTCAGCGGGGATACAAAGGTGGTGGAACGCGGCAAATGCGACAAGCTGTTTATCAACACCAGCGGGATTGGCAGGCAGCGCGAAGGAGCCGGAAAGGTGGCTTCAGGCTGTGATATAAAACCCGGCGACGCCATCATCGTCAACGGCTTCATCGGCGACCACGGCATGGCTGTGATGAGTGCCCGTAAACAGATCAATGTACAGGCCGGAATCCTTTCGGACTGCGCCAGCCTGAATCAAATGATCGATGAGGTATGGATAAAGTCAGGCGGCATCAGGTTTATGCGCGATGCCACACGCGGCGGCCTCGGTGCAGTGTCCTCAGAACTGGTTTCGGGAAAACCGTGGGGTATCGACCTTTTTGAGGAAAAAATCCCGCTTCGGCAGGAAGTCAGGGGGATGTGTGAAGTGCTCGGATTCGACCCTGTGTATGTGGCCAACGAAGGTAAGGTGGTGATGGTTGTTGATCAACAGCATGCCTCTAAGGCACTTGATGTCATGCGCAGTCACGTACTGGGCATACATGCTGAAATCATCGGAACGGTAACCACTGCCCATCCCGGCAGGGTATGGATGAAAACCTCCGTCGGCGGCAGCCGTATAGTTGACCTGCCGGCAGGTGAGCAATTGCCCCGTATCTGTTAAAACGAATTATTCTGTTTTTTGATGTGCGTTGATAATTGCAAGTATTTCGCTGGCAATCTCTTCAATCGGTTTATTGGTCACGCGAACAACAGCCCATTTTCGCTGGCGGTTGAAGACGGATTGCGCATACATCAGTTCACGGTTCACGTAGGCCGGACTGGCGTAAGTGTCGGTGCCCATGCCCAATTTTTCCAGACGCGAATGGCGCAGGGTGGCCAGGTTGTGCGCGTTGTTGGTCAGGCAGATGACTTTTTCGGGCGGAAGGGTGAATAGTTCCGCAGGCGGTTCAATGCCAAGCACAATGGGGACATTGGCCACAAACCATCCTTTGAAGGCAAGATAAATACTTAAAGGCGTTTTAAAGGTGCGTGAAACACCAAGCAGAACGATTTCGGCTTTGTGAAGCCCTTCGGGTCTTTGCCCGTCATCGTGCTGAAATGCAAACTGCATGGCGTCGATGCGCTGAAAATACTCCTTGTTCAGCTCGCTGAACAGACCGGGTTTCTCGGAAGGGCTTCGGATGAGTTTTTCGGACAAGCGCCCCAGCAAAGGCCCCATCAGGTCGATGGTTTCCACATTGTGCTGGCGGCTGCACGTGATCATGTATTCCCTTAATTCATTGCTCACCATTGTGTGCACGATGAAAGCCTCTTGCTTCTGTGCTTCCTTAACAGCGCTCTGTATCTTGGCCCGCGAACGCACCTCCTTGTGCAGTACTATGTCAACCTCCTGCGACGGAAACTGGGTGAGGGCAGCACTCAGCGCCTGTGTCGCTGTACGTCCCGTACCGTCGGATACAATAAAAATAATCAGCATAATCTGTTCTTCAGTGCAACAAACCGAATAAGCTCATTGAAATAAGGTTCATGAAGTTTCCCGGAATCAGAAACCGTATTCATAGTAAAACTTCGACAACTCAGATGAGATGTCCTTGAACACAATGTGGTGGTTCAGGCATCCGTTGCGGGAACAGATGCGTACTTCGCCACCGGCACGAATGAAAAACGATACCATAGGAGCATCGCATTCAGTGCAGTGTTCGCTGGTACTCAGATCTTTGTTGCAGTGGGGGCAATAAAACTCAACAACTTCATGGGCGCCAACCTGCACATCCATCTTCTTCTGTTCGCAGCCATAGGTGGAGCATAAATACAATACCCCGCGGTCTTTCTCCGAAATAATGTTGACCTTTACACTGGGTTTCCCGTTCAGGATTACCCCATCGTCCATCAGTGATTTGCCGCATAGCGGACATTTCACATGCAGTGATACTACCTTTTCCATGGCATTGTGTTTTTTGTGGCTGTTGTTAAAAATGTTTTCACAGCATAAATGTACGATATTCAATTCCGTTTAATCAAGGTTTTTATATAATTTAGAAGGTTTCTAAATAATATCACCAACAGCAGGACAACACAGTACAGCATCCGGCAGATTGCTGCGATAAAAATGACGGGTCTCACGACTTGATTTATTCAACCGGATTTGTCTTAGCGTTGCCATGTGGCAATTTCAGCTTAGGGTACGCGGGTTTGGTGTATTTTTGTGCCAAATTCACCCCTGATGCACGAATTGTCCATTGCACTCAGCATTGTTGATCTTGTGACTACCGAAGCCCTGGCCAACGGCGCTTCATCAGTTTCCCGTGTGGAAATCGGCCTGGGAAATCACTCGGGTGTGATCCGCGAAGCACTTGAGTTTGCGATGGAGGAGGCTGTGAAAAGCACCCTGCTCGAACATGCTGTGATTGAATATGTATCAATTGAAGCACAAAGTTGTTGTCAGGAATGCGGACTGAACTTCACGCCCGAAGGGCTGTATTTGCCTTGCCCTGACTGCGGAAATCCCATGCCTGAACTCATTCATGGAAAGGAACTGATTGTGAAAAGTATTGATATAGAAACCACTAAATAAATAATATTATGTGCGGAACCTGCGGTTGTGGCGAAGACAGCCACATCATCTACCGGAAACCCGGTGCGCCTGAAAAGGGACATCTTCATTACCATGTTCATCCACATGAACACGATGGCAGCGAACACGAGCATGGCCACCATCACCACCACGACCATGACCATGTGCACAGCCACGAGGACGAACATGTGCACAGCGAACATGCGCACAGCCACCATCCGGCGCATCACGACCACAGCCACGAAACCAGCACCATCAGACTGGAGCGAAATATCATGGCGAAGAATGATATGATGGCCGAGCGCAACAGGGGATACTTTGAAGCACTGAACATCACAGTGCTCAACCTGGTAAGTTCGCCCGGTTCGGGAAAAACCTCAGTGCTGGAGCGCACACTCAAAGAACTTGCAGGAAGTCTGGATGCCTTCGTTATTGAAGGCGATCAGCAGACTATGCTCGATGCCGAAAGGATTAAAGCAGCCGGAGCGCCTGTTATCCAAATCAACACAGGAAACGGATGTCATCTGGATGCCTTGATGGTGAACAAGGCAGTGAAACAACTCGAACCAAAAAAGGGCAGCTATCTCTTTATCGAAAACGTAGGCAATCTGGTGTGTCCTTCGCTCTTCGACCTTGGTGAGTCCAAAAGAGTTGTCATCATAAGTGTTACCGAAGGTGCCGACAAGCCGTCAAAGTATCCAACCATGTTCGAGACTGCCCAGCTTTGTCTGATCAACAAAAGCGATTTGCTGCCCTATGTTGATTTCAGCATCGAGGAGGTGAAGGAACATGCCCTGAGGATCAACCCGAAGCTCAGTTTTATTGTGGTGAGTGCCCGCAGCGGAGAAGGATTTGAGCTGTGGTACGACTGGCTGAAAGGACTCCGGAATGCCTGAACCAAACGCATTACATTATTAACAATGTTATTTTTTTAACAAAATTATTTGCGTTTCTGCGCTCATGGTTTTATTTTTGCTGTTAGTTAATGAACAGCAACCGTGAAACCAAACCAAATTATGAAGCACTTGCCGCACAAAACCATTGAGCGGCTGAGCCAGTACCGCAGGGCTCTGCTTATTTGCCTCGACAGCGGTAAGACACATATCTATTCACACGAAATTGCCCGTATTCAGCATATTACTGCCGTACAGGTGCGTCGCGACCTGATGCTGATCGGCTATACAGGAACCCTGCGCAAGGGATACAATGTTAAAGAGTTGATTGATTTGATCGGACAGATCATTGATGCCACCGAAGGAATCAATGTGGCCATTGTGGGTATGGGCAACCTGGGAAGGGCACTCATAAACTATTTTACCGGCAAGAGAAGCCATTTATCCATAGTGGCCGGATTCGACATTAATCCCGATAAAATCGGCAACACCATGTCGGGCGTGCCTTGCTTCGGTATTGACGAGATGGAATCGGTCATCAAACGGCTGGACATCCGTATTGGTATCATGACCGTTCCGGGTGATTTTGCCGTGGAGGTGGCCGATAAACTGGTGCGGGCAGGGGTAAAAGGCATCCTGAACTATACACCCAAGCCGGTGAACGTCCCCAAAGATGTATATCTGGAGGAATACGATATGATTACCTCGCTCGAAAAGGTGGCGTTTTATGTGAAGATGCACGAAGAGGAAGCATAAAAACAGCCGCTGCGTAAAAGAAAAAACTGCCGTTGTCCATGCTGACAGCGGCAGTTATTGTTTTAATGGAATCCGGTTTAAACGATCGTTACGCGTGTTCCGCCATTGTCCACGCCCAGCAGTGTGGATTCGGTGATGATGGTATCCTTGCCGCTTCTTTCCACGAAATGGATGGCAGCTCTGATTTTTGGTGCCATGCTGCCTTCGCCGAACTGACCTTCGGCCAGGTATCTCTTGGCTTCGGCAATGGTCATCTGGTCGAGGGCTTTCTCCTGAGGGGTGTTGAAGTTGATGCACACCTTGGGCACATCGGTCAGGATAAACAGTTTGTCGGCCCTGATCTGCGACGCCAGCAAGGATGAGGCAAGGTCTTTGTCAATTACCGCATCAATCCCTTGCAGTTTGTTGGCTTCCACATAGAAACACGGAATTCCGCCACCACCAACGGCTATGACAATGTGTCCTTCGCGGGCAATCTTTTCGATGGTTTGCCTGTTGAAGATCACCAGAGGGGTGGGGGAGGCCACTACCTTGCGCCAGCCGCGTCCGCGGGCATCTTCTTTAAATATGGAACCTGTTTCTTTCGAAATCTGGTCGGCTTCATCTTTGGTGTAAAATGGACCGATGGGTTTGGTGGGCTCCAGAAAAGCAGGGTCGTCCTTGTTGACCAATACCTGAGTAATGATCGAAATGATATCGCGATCCATGTCTTTGGCCATAAGCACATTGCGCAATTGTTGCTCAATCACGTAGCCGATAAATCCCTGCGAATAAGCTACGCTGATGTCGAGGGGCATATCCGGTATGCCATAGAGTTTGTGGCCGGCTGTGTTGGCCAGCAGGATGTTGCCCACCTGAGGGCCGTTTCCGTGTGTAACCACCAGATTGTAATTACGTTCCATGAGTTTCAACAGGTTCTCGCATGCTGTGTAGGCATTGGCTTCCTGTTCGTCTATCGTTCCTTTTTGGTTTCCCCTCAGCAGGGCATTGCCCCCGAAAGCGACCACGGCAAGTTTCTTCATCTTGATTAAAGTTCTTTAGTGAGACTAATTTCTTTAAGAAATGCAAAAATAGTGATTTTACCTTATGGAAGGTCTTTTGTTTGTGATAAATTTCACAATACGTTTTTGTTAAGTGGGTTGCGGGTTTCTTGTTTCTTGTTCCTTGTTTCTTGTTTCTGGTTAGGTGAATGTCTCTGCGTCACTGAGTCTCTTAGTCTCTTAGTCTCTTAGTCGTCTCTTAAGTCAGTTGCGGGTTCCGAGTTCCGGGTTGCGGGTTTCTGGTTTCTGGTTTCTGGTTTCTGGTTTCTGGTTTCTGGTTTCTGGTTTCTGGGTTCTGGTTTCTGGTTTCTGGTTTCTGGTTTCTGGTTTCTGGTTGCGGGTTGGTTTGCCCTCCGATCTCTGATCTCCGATCTCTGGTTTCGCCTTTCTGGCCGGGGACATTGGTGGGAGCTCTTTTTTTCTCGCAACGAGCGCGACGTTATAATTCTCGTGGCGGTCGTGGCGTGAAACTCTTACTCGCATCAGGGCTAATTGTGCGACTTGAGCGACATCGTTTCGTTCGCTTAGTTCGCTTAGTTCGCATTAGTCGTCATCGCAGCGGGCGCGGCGTGATGTTTTTCGTTGCGTACGTGGCGTGAACTTTTTTGTTTTTCTCGCGGCGGGCGCGAAGGTTTAACCGCAAAGGACGCAGAGGTTTAACCGCAAAGGACGCGGAGTTTTCCCAAAGAAGGGGGAGTTCTACCGCAACGGGCGCAGCGTTAAAATTATCGTGGCGGTCGTGGCGTGAACCTCTTTTTTTTTCTCGCAACGAGCGCGACGTTATAATTATCGTGGCGGACGTGGCGTGAAACTCTTACTCGCATCAGGGCTAATTGTGCGACTTGAGCGACATCGTTTCGTTCGCTTAGTTCGTCTTAGTCGTCATCGCAGCGGGCGCGGCGTGATGTTTTTCGTTGCGTTGGTGGCGTGAACTCTGTCAATTAATCAATTTTAACCCCAGCTCGGCTCTGCCTCCTGACTACGTCGCTCTATAGCCCATCGCTTCAAATCATAAATCTCGGAACCCTACACCCTCACCAAGATGCAACGGTTCTAACTGACCTTTCGAATTTGGAACGCATTGTGTACCGAATTAAGCTGGACACACTACAGGCTGCTGTGTAGTGGTTGCTGAGTTGATTGTTTGAGCGCTCGCCTCGGCAGCATGACGAGGTAGTCGATGGTGGTTGAGCGGAGTCGATGGTGGTTGAGCGGAGTCGATGGTGGTTGAGCGGAGTCGATGGTGGTTGAGCGGAGTCGATGGTGGTTGAGCGGAGTCGATGGTGGTTGAGCGGAGTCGAT
>JANJUV010000013.1 GCA_024710405.1 Bacteroidales bacterium | reverse complement strand
GGAGCCGGTTAGGAACATCTGGCTTGCTCTGGTAAAGGCCAAACCTGCCCCCGGGCAGCCCCAGACCATCCGCCTTTCCGAAGGTCTGTATGCCCAATCCGCCAACCAGGAAAGGTTGCCCCTGGGACTGAAAGATTCGGTGAGTATAGTTGGTGCCGGGAAATTTGAAACAGTGATTGATGCTGAGTATATAACTCATTTTGTGGTAGGTGATCCTGTGTTTGGACCGATCAGCCTTTCATCATTAAGTTTAATTAATGGTTTAGCTGCAAAATATGCGTTGTCAGACGGTTCAATATATGTTCGCAGTATTGAGGGGGAATTAAAATTCGACAGTGTGAGGATAGAAAATGTAACTTCTTTTGTCAAAGGGGGCATTTATAGTCAGAATGTTGAGAAGCTATCAATCTCAAACTGTGATTTTACTGCGATAAAAGGTCATCCGCTGGTCATTTCAAACGGCGATTTTAATGGCTTACCATTGATGGCAGAAGTTGTGAATACAATCTTTGAAAATAGCCTGCCCCCGGTATCGTTTAATACCCCGGATCATTTGTATTTCAATTCAATTTATCTGAATACATATTATCCGTATACACCAGACAACAAACAAGTGAATCTTATTAACTGTCAGATTACCGACAACACCGACAGCACCAACCAGGGCTATGTAACACGTGGAGCCATCGGGCTCAATCAGGTGAATGCCAACATTATCAACTGCACATTTGCAAACAACCGTGCCGTAAACTCCCAGTGGGGGGCTTCGTTCAACATTCAGGGGCTGTCAAACGTCAACATCTACAACTCCATCTTTTACCAAAACCAGCCCACCGAGTTCGGCTTCTTTGCCCCGGAAGGCAACAAGCCCACGGTCAACATCCACAACTCCTTGGTGCTTGGCGGCACCAACAGCTTCTACGCCCCCGGCGAAGGCATACTGCACTACGACACCTCCAACATCGACACCGACCCCCTCTTCACCGGCTATGGCGATTTCCCTTATTCCCTGTCTGGCCTGTCGCCCTGCATTGATGCCGGCACACTTGATCTGCCCGAAGGCATCACCCTTCCGGCTACCGACCTGGCCGGCAACCCGCGTGTGTGGGGTGGCAGTGTGGATATGGGTGCATATGAGTTCAACCCGGTAACCATTGGCGAAAGCAGGCTGCAAGCCAAAACCCCTGTCCGCCTTGTGGCCGCGCCTAACCCCTTTGTTCATGAGCTCAGCCTCACGGTAAAGCCCAAAACAGGAGTTCCGGTACGCATCACGGTGCACAACCTGCTGGGCCGCGAAGTCGCCCGCCTGCTGGATCAGACCGACAACCGCCTCGCCTACACCACACTGCTCTGGAACGGGCGCGGCAGTGCAGGCGAAAACCTCCCCGCCGGAGCCTACATCATTAGTTTGGTTGAAGATGGTAAGGAAGTGGAAAGCTTAAGGGTAGTTAAAAGTGGACGGTGAATGGTGAACGGTGAACAGTAACCCGGAACCAGAGATCAGAGATCAGAGACCAGAATTGGCATATGGCAAAGGGCTAAGAGCTAAGGGCTAAGGGCTAACTCAACGCGCAACCCCGCAACTCGTAACCCACAACTCGGAACCCGCAACCAGCAACCAGAAACCAGCAACCAGAAACCAGCAACCAGAAACCAGAAACCAGCAACCAGCAACCAGTTCACTCCGCGCTAAACGTCAGCAGCGGCAAATTAAGGCTGTAGAAATCGTCCTTACCTACCTTGTCTTTGAAGATATAGTCCCACAGGCTTCTTTTGTTGGCAATAAACGATGCAAGGCTCACATGGTGTTGTTCGCAGAACAGTTGCAGTGCCTCCTGTGCTGTGGTTGTCCTGATGCAATGAAACCGGATTTGCTGCCGCAGTTCCTTGGTCTGAAAATGTTTTCCGAGTGCTTCCATTTTCTCGGCTGCGCTTTCGTCATTGTCCTTCATCTGCAGGTGCACCACATGAATGAGGGGATTAAACGGCTTCAGCAGTGAATAAAGTTTATGAATCACTTTTTCTTCATCCTGGCCGAAGTTGGTGGCATACATCACCTGGCTGCTGGTTGACCATTGGTAGCCTTCGGGTATGGAAAGCACCGGCACATTGACTTTGGTCATGATGCTTTTCGACATGCTGCCTTCGAGGAAGCCTTTACGCCCTTTGCCGCGCATACCCATGAGCAGCAGGTCGGGTTGTTCGTTGTCGATCATATGTACAAGCTCCATCTCCGGATCGCCGCCTTTCAGCATCAGCCTCACGCTAATTCCCTTGATTTGTTGTCTGTTGATCATATCTTCGAGCCTTTGCACCGTGTCGCGGATCAGGCTGTCTGCATGTTTTTCCATTTCGATGATCAGCTCGCGGTTGAAAAAAGCGTCTGAGTCAATACCTCCCGGAAACACGCTGTCGCCAAGCACAACCTGATCCATATAGGCGTGAAAAACAATAATTTCCCCGCCACCGTTCCTGAGCAGGTCAATGGCATAGGGAAAAAGCATGTCGTTTTCGGAACTGAAATCGGTCGAAAGTATTATTTTCATCGTGTTTCGCTTTTAAGTTGATGTTCGAAATGCACCATAAAGATACGAATTTTCAGAATCCTGTCAAAATGCCGATTGCTCCTGCGGCCAAACCTACAGCTATATTGATCAGTTTCATGGCCACAAATCCTTTCTGCGACTCAGCCAGCAAAGGAAGACTTCCGTGGCCATCCTGAACGATCGAACTGGCAAGCAGGATCGAAAAGGGAAGCGAACCTTGCATAAACAGCAAAACGAAAACATAATGCGGCCCTGATTCGGGAATGATGCCGATAATCAGTGCCATACCCAGCACAAGCCAGAGATTGTTGGAAATCCATACCGACAAGTCAACATATTCATTGGCAAAATGAATCAGCAGAAGAACCGAAAGGGTCCACAGGAATATTTTATGGAAATGCTTTTTGATGATGTGTTGCCACAGATGCTCGTCGAGGAAGTGTTCTTTAACAATCAACACGATAAACAGCAGTCCGCTGAGCATTAAAAGAAGGCTGATGCGGATCCAGTCACCTTCGCCATGGTGATGATGATCGTGGTCGTGGCCATGGTGGTCGTGCACTTCGAGCCCGCTTCCCGACAGGAGGGTATGCAGGTGGTGGCTGCCGTCAATAATGCCGCTGGCAAACAGCACAATCAGTCCAACCAGACCTGCAATAAGCAGCGACCGGACAAAACTGATGTTCTTCAGGTTGTCCAGAATCGTAGACGGATGATAATGACTGCATTCTTCCTCGCGCTCATGAAGCGGAAGGGTTCTGTGTTTGCCCAGACCGATGTAGCGGTTCTTTACCGTCCAAAGCACAATGAAACCCACCAAAACAGCAATCAAAAATAAAATTATGTTGAGCTTGACGGCCGTGGCGGGAAACATCGAAAACATCAGATATGCCTCGTCGCCCGAGGTCGCAATCATGGTGGCTACCAGAGCCGGAAACATAACCACCCGGTGCAGGTATAATGAAACAACGGTGTAGGAACCCAGACAACCCGGAATGATGCCCATCAAAGAGCCAAATATGATCTGAAGCCAGGGGGATTTCTCCAGGCCTTTTGCCCATAAACCCCTCGTTTGCACGTTGATGTATTCAATAATCATCATCATCCCGAGCACAAAAAGGGTAATGATCAGTGTTTGTTGCAGCAATATGGTCAGCATGAAAAAAGTTTTAAACTACAAAGTAAGCAGTATTTTTCAGGAGCGGGAAATAAAAAACTGTCAAAAAATTTTGAATGTGTGTTGCAGATATGATAAATGTGCGTAATTTTGGTATTTAATTACCTAAACATCGTATGTCCAAAATTGTATCACTTACGGAAGCTGCCAGCATTGCCCTGCATGGGATGATCATCGTGGCCAAATCGGATAAGATGGCCAATGTTGTCATGATTTCCGACCTCACCGGAAGTTCAAAACACCACGTTGCAAAGATATTTCAACGCCTGGTGAAGGACAATTTTCTTGAGTCGCACAGGGGGCCATCGGGTGGATTCACCCTGAAAAGAGACCCGAAAGAAATCACTTTGCTGGATATTTATGAATCCATAGAAGGGAAGATTGAAGTAACCTCATGTCCCCTGGATAAAGGAATCTGCCCGTTTGGAAAATGTATCATGGACAATGTTACCCGTAAAATGACCGTTGATTTCAAACAACACCTGCAAAGCCATACACTTGCGGATTATTTGTGATCCGGCATGCCCGGATTTTTTTTATCCACATACAAGATAATCATTACCAGAATACCTAATTAAAATCAAATCTTCAAACCCAAAAACAGGAAAAACCATGAAAAGCACGAATGTAAAAAGTATGTTGCTGACAGCAATGCTGGTTGCTGTCGCATTAGCCGGTAAAGCACAGTTCAGTCTGAGTGGCGAATTCAGGCCGCGGGCCGAATACAGGCACGGATTCAAGCAGATGTTTTCGGAAGATGACACAGCTGCCTTTCAGATTTCGCAGCGCACTAGGCTTAATGCAGCATTTAAGCACGAAAAGCTGAAGGTTGGGCTCAGCCTTCAGGATGTACGCTTCTGGGGCGAAACACCTCAGCTTGCTGCCGCCTCGAACCGTCTGATGGTGCATCAGGCATGGGCCGAATATGAGTTTGCACAGGGTTTCACGGCAAAACTGGGCCGTCAGGAACTGGTGTACGACGACGCACGCATGCTCGGAAACGTTGACTGGGCGCAGCAGGCACGCAGCCACGACCTCGCTTTGCTGAAATATGAGCGAAGCTTTAAACTGCACCTCGGACTGGCCTTCAACCAACAAGCCGACCTGCTGAAAACCACTAAATATCCTTTGGCAGGCAGTTACAAAGCCATGCAGTTTTTGTGGTACAACAGACAGATCAGCAAGCTTTCGCTCAGTGTGCTCTTTATGAATCTGGGTCAGGAATTCAGCTTCATCGACAACAACCTGCCGAAGTACAAAACAGTATACAGCCAGACGGCCGGCACCAGAATGACCCGCAAAGGGGAGAAGCTTGAAGTCTACGGTGCGGCTTACTACACCTTCGGAAAAGATGCCACCGACAGGGAACTCAGTTCATACCTGATCAACGCCGGAGTTGAATACAAACCCGGAAATGGTTTTGGCATCGGAGCAGGCTGGGAACTTCAGTCAGGCACCAGCGATAAGGATAAATCCGACGACCCGGCCGGATACACCAACAACAGTTTTAATCCTTATTTCGGCACCAACCATAAGTTTAACGGCTATATGGATTATTTCTATGTCGGAAACCACATCAACTCGGTCGGGTTGAACGACATCTATGGAAATCTCTCCTTTGGGAAGAATAAGCTGAGCTATCTGCTGACCCTGCACCTGTTTTCTGCCGCAGCCGATGTGCTCAAGGCCGGTTCAACAACAGATGTGATGGCGCGCAGTCTGGGTACAGAACTCGATTTTTCGCTTACCTATCAGATGGCACCCTATGCAAGCCTTACTGCAGGCTATTCGCAGATGTTCGGAACCGAAACCCTCCAAAAGCTGCGCGGAGGCGACTACAAACAAACCAGCAACTGGGCCTGGCTGATGATCAGTTTCAAGCCGGTCTTTATAAAAGAACTTTAATTCTGTGTCACATTTTCAATTAATCATTAATAATTAATATCAAATGAATCATTCACAAATATTCCAGTTCACCAACAGCATCGACTATTCCACTGGTGGAATAGTCAGCAAGCAGGTGATGAAAAACGAAAAAGGCAATGTAACCCTGTTTGCTTTTGGCAAGGGTGAAGGCCTGTCGGAACACACAGCGCCTTTTGACGCGCTGATACAAATCATTGACGGTCAGGCCGGAATTTATATCGGCGGACAGTTATATGATCTATCTGCCGGCGACAGCATCATTATGCCCGCCAACATTCCCCATGCCGTGAAAGCAAAGGAGGACTTCAAGATGATCCTCACGATGATCAGAGCCTGAGAGGCAAAAATCACCCGGTAAGCCCGGGGCAAACCTACGGGATGCAGCGATATTATACGTTGATTCCCGTTTTTGTTTTGCGTTATTTCAGTCAGCCGGATAATCTTTGTAAAAAATATTGGCCGGACCGGTGTTTGTATTTACCCTTGAATGTTGCTATCTTTGAACCTTTAGTCGGCTCTCCATATTCCTGACTTATGCCCGTCAACGCAACCGTAAAAAACTTCGTTGCCTCAGTCATTGGGTTCATGATCTTTTATGGTTTTATTGGCATCGCGTTAGGTCAAAATAAACCCCTTACTATTCATTTCGGGCATTATACAACCGATCACGGGCTCACGGACAACACTACTACAGCTATTTTGCAGGACAGCAGGGGATTTATATGGGTTGGCAGCAGTCATGGCCTGTGCCGTTTCGACGGAAGGTTTTTCAAAAAATACACAAATCTGGGCGAAAACGGATTGACCGATCTTGAAATAACAGCCCTTGCCGAAGATGCAGACGGCAACATCTGGATCGGGGCACAGTTTGGGTTAAACAGGCTGAATCCCTCAACCGAAGAGATTGTCCGGTATCATTTGGGTACCGGCCCTGGAACAATAGCGTATTCCTGGATAAACTATCTGTATGTAGATAAAAACCAAACCCTATGGCTGTCCACCGAAAAAGGCCTGGCGCGTTACGACAAAAACACCGACACCTTTATCAATTATCCCATCCACCTTTACGGAGCGGAGCCGAACATCAACAAATTCATTTCCGAAATTTATGAAGACAGCAAGGGAAGGTTTTGGCTTACCACCAGCTATGGAATCATGCTTTTTGACCGGCAAACGGCTGAAATAAAAGGATATATCTATGAAAAAACCTTCAAGAAGGGCATCAGCTATCCTGTGATGTCTGTTGTTGAAGATTCAGAGGGCAATATTTGGGCCGGAACATGGAACGACGGATTGTTGTTGTTTGATGAAACAAACGATGTGTTTAAAATTGTTGATGTTCCCGGCATTTCGTTCCAGAAGCTGGCCATATCCGATCTTACCTTGTTAAACCTGAGGGGCATTGAGTATCTTTTGCTGACAACAGATGCCGGATTACTGTATATTAACACCCAAAAAGGTATGGAGGCCTCGTTTTCGTCGCCTGAAGACAATCTTGAGTACTTCTGCAAGGATAATCAGGGTAATCTTTGGATTACAGGCTTTAAAGGATTGTATAAACTCATTCAGAACAGTTTGGCATTCAGTTGGATTTCATTACCCGATGATTTTTCGAAGTCGATGGTATATCAGATTGTGCCCGATATCCGAAAGCCCGAAGAAGTATTTTACCTGAGTACCCTGAAGGGCTGGCTTCGGTTCGATCTTCGCAACCAATCCATTGTGCCCAAACTGTTGCCAAACGACCCCTCACATCTGATAACGACGATCAACAAATGGATTGCCGACTCAACGGGCTATTGGTTCACCTCTATGAACGGCTTCGGACATTACGATCCTTATGCCAATAAACTGACTGATCTTACATACCTCATCGGAGACAATACTTCGTATAAGTACTCAGAATATATCTTTACTGATTCATTCAACAGGTTCTGGATCAGTGTGCACCGAAGCGGCATTTTGCTTGTGGACCGACCGAACCTCAGCACCCGGATGCTCTTTGCCGACAGGCAGGAATCAGGGAATATCGTCGGGAGTGATTTCAGGGATATGGTGCTGTTGCCCGGAAACAAGGTATATTTTGCTGCTAACTATACCATGTACGAAGTCTCGGAACATGATTTCAGTTTCCGGCAATTCGACCTTCCTGCGGACAGGAGCAGCACCGATATTGAGAAAAACTGTCCGGATAACCTGTGCCTTGCCCCGGACAACAGGCTTTTTGTCAGCAGCAAGCTTCAGGTGTTTGAGTTTGTGGATACAGGCTTCAGAAAAGTTTTTCCAAACAAAGGATACGCTGAATTTCAGATTGAACAGATGCTTGCTGCAGATCAGGCTTCAGTCTGGCTCAACACTTCAAAAGGAGTGTATAAAACCGACACAGGCTTCAGTCATTTGGTGCATATTAACAGTCGTCTCACATGGCCTGATCAGGAGTATGTTGCTGCTATTGCTTTTCCGGGCTATGGTAATGTGCTGTTTGGTGCAAGGGGTAAAGTAGGCATACTTACAGATTCCCTGCTCAAACCGGCTCCATTGCCGCCACCTGTAGTGATCAGCAGGGTAAAACACGGGGAAGAACAGCTGTTTTTGCCCGGTGACCATCATCCGGTCATCCATCTTTCGCACAAACAACCAATTGAATTTGAACTGGCTACGGTTAATTACTTCTACGAAAAGGAGGTAAGACTTTTTTACCAGCTGGCGGGATGGAAGGATGATGTTTATGAGCATGTTGGCAACGTGCCGGTATTTTATCAGCAATTGCCTCCCGGAACCTACACATTCAGGACATGGCAGCGCAATGCAGAAGGGGTGGAGAGTCAGGTTACGGAACTCATGTTTGAGATTCATTCGCCATTTTACCTTACATGGTGGTTTATATTGCTCAATTTGATGTTTCTGATAACGGCCTGGTATATACTAAGCAGATACAGACTGAAAAAAGCACTTGAACTCGAAAGGCTCAGGACGCGTATTGCCACTGACCTTCACGACGACATCGGAGCCACCCTGAGTGCCATTTCACTTTATGCAGAAACGCTTAAGAGTCAAAAAAGCATCAGTGAAGCGCAGCTGAATAATATACTTTCAAAAATAGGTGAGAGCAGCCGCGAAATGGTCGGCAGCATGAGTGATATTGTCTGGGCCATCAACCCGGCCAATGATGAAGGCGAAAAGTTTGTGAACCGCATGCGCAGCTATGCAGCCGACCTGTGTCAGGCAAAAGACATCAGGCTGCACTTCGGTGGGGAAGAGGACATGCAAAAAGTACGCCTATCGCTCGAACACCGAAAAAACATGTATTTGATTTTCAAGGAATCGCTCAATAATGCCGTAAAATATTCCAAAGCCGGAAACATTTATGTCAACCTCAATGTGCAGGGCAGCCAACTGATCATGACCATTGCAGATGATGGGATTGGATTCGACATGGAGACAGTTGGGAAAGGCAACGGTCTTAAAAATATGCACTCCAGAGCCGCGATGATCGGAGCCGGCTTAAAACTGACATCACGTCCGGGCGAAGGAACAACAATTGAGTTAAAAACGAAAACATAGCAAAGTGCAAAATCTCACCAATTTTGGTGATTGCAACCGGGGTTTTGATGTCGTTACTTTGAAGATTGAAACAGCAACATGAGAATAGCCGTATTTGAGGACAATATCCGTTACAGGGAAGGGCTCGAAATGCTTATTGTTACGACCCCCGGCATGGAATTGTGCGGTTCGTTTGAAGACACCCACAGGCTGCTGCAGAAGATTGAAGCACTGCAGCCGGACGTGGTGCTCATGGACATCAACATACCCGGTGTGAACGGCATTGAGGCGGTGCGTATGATCAAAGAAAAATACCCGCGCATCAATATCTGTATGCAGACCGTGTTTGATGAAGACGACAAAATATTCGCCTCCCTCTGTAATGGTGCTTCGGGCTATATCCTGAAAAATGCACCACCGGCCAAAGTGATTCAGGCCATCAGGGAAGTAGCTGACGGAGGTTCTTTTTTTTCCGCTTCAGTAGCGCGTAAAGTGCTCTATAGTTTTCAGAACAATGCAATCGCAACTGGTTTTGTACAGCTGTCAGACAGAGAGAAGGAAATTCTGAAATACCTGGTTGAAGGCATGAGCTACAAAATGATTGCCGACAAACTCATTATCAGCTACGAAACGGTGCATTCGCACATCAAAAAGATTTACGAAAAACTCCACGTAAACTCAAAAAGCGAGGCTGTGGTGAAAGCCATCAGACACAAGCTGATCTGATACCTGAAATCTGCATCACAATCATTTTACAGTTTGTTTTCCCTGATGCTCCTTCATGGCGGATTTCACCAGTTTTGGTGATTTACAAAGCCCTTTTCACTTCCTAATTTTATATCCCGAAAATTGTCTTTGTAATTAATTTTAAAATACTTGCGTGATGAGATCAACAATTGCGGTCGTTCTGATTTCTTGCTTTCTTGCGGGTGCATTCACCTTATCCGCCCAATCCCCCGAAAAGTTCAACTACCAGGCTGTGGTGCGCGATGCTTCAGGAAATGTGCTGGCGAACCAGTCCGTATCCTTCCGTATGAGCATATTACAAAGCAGTGTTGACGGTGCGGCAGTATATGTGGAAACCCACACCACCACAAGCAACGCTCACGGGCAGGTAAGTCTCTCCATTGGCTCAGGAACTCCGGTGAGTGGCACCTTCGCCGGCATCAGCTGGGCGGGGAGCAGCCACTTTCTGAAAACCGAAATGGACGCTTCCGGCGGCACTTCCTATGTGCTGATGGGAACAACACAATTGCTTTCGGTGCCTTATGCGCTGTATTCCAAAACCTCAGGAAGTGGAATTTCACTGTCTGATACCGATGGCGACACAAAAATTCAGGTGGAAGAAACCTCAGATGAAGATATCATCAGGTTTGATGTAGCAGGAGCCGAAAAGCTTATAGTGAATCACCGCGGACTGGTACTTCCCAACACCACCGATAGTTTGACAGGGGTGATTTATAAGGGAACCGAACGATTTATACATAACTACAAACCTGCAAGCAATGTTGGCTATAACACTTTTGTTGGAGTGAATGCAGGGAATTTCACGATGATCGGTGATTATGATTATGATGCTAGTAATAACGTAGGCGTAGGATATTCCGCTTTAAAGTCCAACACAATAGGCTATGCAAATACTGCCAATGGAGGTAACGCGCTTTATTCCAACACATCTGGCTTCTCTAATACAGCCGTTGGCTTTTACGCGCTTTATTCCAACACCACAGGCTATCTTAATACTGCCAGTGGAGTAAATGCACTTTATTCAAACACTTATGGTAATCTTAACACCGCCAATGGGTTCAGGGCACTATATTCAAACACCGATGGCTGGGAAAATACTGCCATTGGCAGTAGTGCGCTTTATTCCAATACCATGGGCTATTATAATACTGCCATTGGAATAGATGCCCTATGGGCAAATAAAGCAAACTCACGATCAACAGCTGTTGGCTATAAGGCTATGGGATTTGCAGACAGCAGAGAATCTGGCAGGGATACCTACAACACTGCTGTTGGATATGAAGCGCTATTGGGAAGTTTATCTTATTCGGATAACACAGGACGATATAATACAGCTGTCGGAGATCAAGCGCTATACTCCAACACAACTGGTAACTATAATACTGCTTATGGTGCGTCTGCATTATATTTCAACGCAACAAGTTCATTTAACGTAGCTGTTGGATATGAAGCACTAAGAGGAAGCGCTACACCATCTAATAATACGGGAACTAATAATACAGCCGTTGGATCTAAAGCACTTTATTCGAATACAAGTGGAGGTTTTAATGTGGCTATTGGTCAAAATACTTTGTTAAATAACGAATCAGGAGCGTCAAATTCAGCACTCGGTGCTTGGTCTATGAAAGATAACACAACCGGCGATGATAATGTTGCAGTTGGGGAATCCTCTCTATCGAGTAATACTATAGGTAGCCGCAACACTGCAATCGGAGAGCAAGCACTATACTACAATGTCGCAAGTTCGAATAGTACAGCTATCGGTTATAAAGCAATGGCTAATGCCCATCCCAGTGCATTTAATAGTAACGAGACCTTTAATACTGCAGTTGGTTATGAAGCCCTTAAAGGAAGCGAATCTCTCTATGATAATACAGGACGGTTTAATTCTGCTTTAGGAGATCGTGCTTTGCACTCCAATTCCTCAGGTTTTTACAACACAGCTCTTGGAAGCGATGCGCTTCGCCAAAACACTACCGGATGGGAAAATACTGCCATCGGTGTTGGTGCATTATACTCTAATTTGGCCAACAGCCGGAGTACGGCTGTTGGATTTGAAGCCATGTATGCTGCGAATAATACGACCAGTTCTGCAGTTAACAATGTCGCTTTTGGTTACAGGGCATTGTACGGCAGTTCTGTTGCTGCCAAT
The DNA here is from genome assembly GCA_024710405.1 of Bacteroidales bacterium. Classification (GTDB taxonomy): domain Bacteria; phylum Bacteroidota; class Bacteroidia; order Bacteroidales; family F082; genus UBA6192. Next base: position 1,299 of record JANJUV010000013.1, on the reverse strand, counting down.
AATACTGGCCAAAGAAACAGTGCCATCGGCACCGAATCGCTTAAGTCTGTAACCAGCGGCAGCGATAATGCAGGATTGGGTCATCAGTCGGCATTTTCAAATACCAGCGGATGGGAAAATACAGCCATAGGTAATTATGCGCTCTACTCGAACACCACCAACAGCCGAAATACAGCAATTGGCTTTAAATCCTTATTCAACTTTGATAATACAGGTGGCATTGGAACCAACAATACAGCACTTGGTTATTTTGCCGGCTATGGCGTCGAAGGTTCAACGGGAGTTAATAATATTTTCTTAGGCTTCAAGGCGGGAGATAATGTTTCGACAGGTAGTAATAATATTGTTTTAGGGTATGATGTTGACCTGCCTTCAGCAACCGCAAATAGCCAAATGGTATTAGGCAATGCAGCGACTTTTTATGGCGATTTGAGCAACAACCGGATTGGTATTGGTACAACAAGTCCTACGCAAAAAGTGGAAATATTCAATGGAAACTTACTGCTTTCAAACAACGCCAATGCCGGTGAAGTGCGCTTTGCTGAACCTAATGGAAGCAACTTTACCGCATTTAAAGCCCAAGCTCAGATATCAGATATTACCTATTCCTTGCCTGCTTCGGCAGGAACAAATGGTCAGGTGCTTTCAACAGATGCAACCGGTGTACTGAGCTGGATTTCTCCAACATCGGGAACAGTTACAGGGACAGGTGTTTCAACAAGAATAGCATTTTGGAATACTTCAACGGAACTAACTTCAAACTCAAACCTATTTTGGGATAATACTAACAATAAATTGGGCATTGGCACGATAACACCCCATGCTGCACTTCAAATTGGAAATGGCACTAATAACCGTAAAATTGTACTGCATGAAGACGCCAACAACGACCATCAGTATTTTGGTTTTGGCATCAACACAGCTGCCATGCGCTATCAGGTAGCCGGCACAAACAGCGACCATATCTTCTATGCAGCAACCAGCAGCGCAGCTTCCAACGAACTTGCCAGAATCAAAGGAAACGGTGAACTAAAGGTTTCGAGCCTGTCAACCAACGGGCCGGTCTATTCTTTTAACGCCATTCTCACCAACACCAACCCTTCCGACCGTAACCTAAAGGAAAACATTGTTCCCATTGGTAACAGTTTGGATAAGGTGATGGCATTGAACCCGGTAACCTACACCTGGAAATCGAATGGAGCAAAGGGTATCGGCTTCATAGCCCAGGAAGTAGAGGAAGTAATCCCTGAACTTGTGAACACCAATGATGACGGCACCAAAGGCATTTATTCCCTCGAA
>JANJUV010000015.1 GCA_024710405.1 Bacteroidales bacterium | reverse complement strand
CCCCCCCCCCCCCCCCCCCCCCCCCCCCCCCCCCCCCCCCCCCCCCCCCCCCCCCCCCCCCCCCCCCCCCCCCCCCCCCCCCCCCCCCCCCCCCCCCCCCCCCCCCCCCCCCATGTTTGTTTGCATTTCAACACAATAATAACAAATTTTCCATAGAAGCGCAAGTGATTTTTATTAAGTCGTCGAGGGATACAGGTTTTCTGTGAAATATACCCTGTTGATTATCTATTATTTACCTACTATAGTAGATTGATTCTAAATTTATTCCTAAGGTCTTAATGATGATTTTTTTGTATTACAATCGAGCCCCACCCAATAATAAAATCACTTCTAAACCATTCTTCCATTTCACGCATTTGTTGGTTATCAATGAATTTTGGTCGGAAAAAGTCAATCCGCTGGGATGCATAATAGTATATATGTATTTGATATTCATAGATTAACACAATATCTTTGTTTCAGTATCTTTGTGAACCTATAGAAGAATGGTAATATTTCTGTCGATATACAATTAAGCCCAAAATCCTAGAAAACCCCAATCAACCCACATTGTTTACATTTGCAAACACCAACACCCGGTCTTTATGAAATCATTTTTTGTGGTATTGATTGTATTGTCTGTTCTCCTCCTGGCTTCGTGCACACAAAAAACGCAGAAGCCTGTATTTACACGCAAGCCCGTTGATGAGATGTTTGCCCAGCGGGCTTATCCGCATGGCGATATCCCTTTTGAAGCGTTCAGCGATGCGCTCGGTCAGGTGAGGCAGATGCGAAGCAACCAAAAAAAAGGGGATGTTGTCTGGAATTTTGCAGGCCCGCTGAATATGGGTGGCAGACTGAGCGCCCTGGAGGTGCATCCCTCCCAACCTGAGGTGATCTTTGCCGGTGCCGCTTCGGGCGGTGTGTTCCGCACCCTCGATGCCGGAGTCTCCTGGCTTCCTGTCATGGACGATGCCCATGTACTTTCAATCGGTGATATTGCCGTGGCGCCTTCCAACCCGCAAATCGTTTACGTGGGCACAGGCGAAGCCAATGCCGGTGGCGGCTCATTAGCCTACGACGGTTATGGTATCTACCGCTCAGATGACGGGGGCGACAACTGGCAACACCTCGGCCTCACAGCCTCGGGAAGTATTGGAAGGATTGCCATACACCCCACCGATCCCCAAACAGTTTATGTGGCCGCCATGGGCAGGCTGTTTGCCAACAATTCCGAACGCGGACTGTATAAATCCACCGATGGCGGACAAAACTGGGAACAGGTATTGTTTGTGAACGATTCCACCGGAGTTGTGGATGTGCTTGTACATCCCCTGAATCCGGAAACCGTGTTTGCCGTCACCTGGGAAAGGGTGCGCCGTCCCCACCGCAGAAGCTATGGCGGACAAGGCTGCGGCATTTACAAAAGTGTTGATGGAGGAGAAAACTGGACTCACTTGCAGCTCGGACTGCCTTTGGGTCAGAACGTAGGCAGAATCGGCATCAGCCTGTGCGAAAGTGTCCCCGAAACCATGTATGCCATTTATGCCGACCGAACCGGCTATTTCGACGGGCTGTTTAAGTCAGTAAACGGGGGTAACTCCTGGACACGCACAAATGATGGAGCTTTAAGCGGAATGTATTCCTCCTTCGGCTGGTGGTTCGGACGGATTTATACCGACCCCGTAAACCCCAACACCGTTTATGCCCTGGGCCTGGATATGTTTAAGTCAACTGATGGAGGCAATTCGTGGTTTATGACCACTTCAGGGGTGCATGTGGACCAGCACGACCTGGTGATCCTGCCTCAAAACCCCAACATACTATATCTTGGAAATGACGGCGGACTCTATACTTCGGTAAACGGCGGAGCCAACTGGACCCATAATAAATTGCTGCCCGTAACACAATTCTACACCTGCGAACTCGACCAACAGCAGCCACACCGGCTTTACGGAGGTGCACAGGATCTGGGGACATTGCGCACACTGACCGGCCAGTTCAGCGACTGGTACACAATCTACGGCGGCGATGGTTTCAGGGTGCTGGTTGACCCAATCGACAATAACTACGTGTATGCCGAATACCAATACGGCGGATTTGCACGCAGTGTAAACGGCGGCCTCAGCTTCAGCCAGGCACTCAACGGAATCAACAGCAACGACCGTAAAAACTGGCATACACCTGTAGTATTCAACCCCCTAAACCCGAAAAGCCTCTACCTCGGTGCCAACAGGCTTTATAAAACCACACAAAGAGCCACCTACTGGCAAGCCATCAGCAGCGACCTTACCAAAGGTGCAGGAGGAGGCAACCTGGTGTATGGAACCATCAGCTGCATCGAAGTCAACAAATCCGACACCAATGTAGTCTATGTGGGAACCGACGACGGAAAGGTGTGGGTGACACAGGATGAAGGCAGCCAATGGACCGACATCAGTGCAGGTTTGCCCAACCGATGGGTCACCAGCCTGAGCAGCCGGCCCGAAAACCCTGCAATCGTCTATGTCGGACTTTCAGGATACCGCTACGACAGCTATATACCCCATATCCTTAAATCAGAAAACTATGGCCAGAACTGGACCGACATCGGCACCGGTCTGCCTGAAGTCCCTGTAAACAAATTATTGGCAGATCCTCTTTACGATGGCGTGTTGTATGCAGCCACCGACTTCGGCATGTATTATACCACAAACGACGGACAGGATTGGAATGTGATGGGTTCGGGTATTCCCAATGTGCCCATTACCGACCTCAGGCTGTACGAACCGGAGCGAAAGCTCTTGTGTGCCACCTACGGGCGGTCCATGTACACAATCAATCTGGATGAACTTACCGGTTTCAGGGAAAACAATCAAAGGCTGACAACTGAACTAAAAGCATATTATGTTCCCGGAAACGGAGGATTTACGCTAAGCCTTGAAACACAAAATCCTGGCAACGTACTCCTTACCCTGACCGAACTTTCAGGAAAGACGCTTGCAAAACAGCATGTTGAAGTCCAAGTTATCGGTCAGAACCATTTTAACTGGAACCCCGGAATCAACATTAATCCCGGCATGTACATCATCACAGCACAAACTTCGGGTCAAAAAAATGTTGCTGTGAAAGTGGTTGTTGATCAACAATAAGTCAAATCCTTCAGACAGACTTTGTTTCAAGCATCCGGGTAATCCTGACGAACTCCTGCAAACCAAGTTGCTCGGCACGTTTGTCAAAGATTACGTCCGAAATAATCTCACCGCTCAGGTATTCCCTCAGGGCATTTCTTAGGGTTTTACGACGTTGGTTAAAGCCTTTTTTCACCACCTGCTGAAACAGGGTTTCATCGCAATCCAGTGTTGTCCGGTCGTTTCTCCTGAGCCTGATCACCGCCGATTTCACCTTTGGCGGTGGAAAGAACACGTGTTCGCTCACTGTGAAACAGTATTCAATATCGTACCAGGCCTGCAACAATACACTCAAAATGCCATAAGTTTTGTTTCCGGGCGGTGAGGCAAGCCTCTGGGCCACTTCCTTTTGTATCATACAAACTACCTCATCCACCTGATGGCGCTGTTCGAGTATCCTGAAAAAAATCTGACTGCTGATGTTGTAGGGAAAGTTTCCGATGATGGCCATTCCGGGAACAAAAACTTCCCCGGCATCAATCCTGAGAAAATCGCCTGAGATGATATCGTTCGCCAGTTCCGGAAATCGGGAACCCAGATAATCCACCGATTCGCGGTCAATTTCGATCAGCTTAAGTTTTCCGGGATATAGTCCGGCGAGCATGGAAGTGAGCACTCCCGTGCCCGGACCAATTTCAAGTACATGGCTGTGTTCAGGGTTCAGGCAGCCAACAATATTGGCTGCAATGTTCTTGTCAACAAGAAAATGTTGTCCAAGGTGTTTTTTGGGTTGTACGCTCATACGGCATCTCCTCTGAGCAGCCTGTATTTGCGTCGGGCTTCCGAAACATAGATGCTTGCGGGGTAATTCAGGAACAACTGTTCGTAGCACTGCCGGGCAATGGTGGTGTTGCCTATTTGATTCTCGTTGAGCAAAGCCCTCTTATACAAGGCATCGTCGGCCAGATAACTTTTAGGAAACTGATCAGTAACAAGGGCAAAAAGGCTATCCGCCTCCCGGTGCAGGCCCATCTGCATGCTGATCCTTGCCCGTGTCATGATGATATGGTCGGCCATGACAGCCGCTTCGGCCGTGCGTCCGAGTGAGTCGAGCAGCGCCAGTGCTGCAGTTTCCTTTTTCTGAAACATCATCAGTTCGGCTTGTGCAAACACGCGCAGCGCTTTGCCTGAGGAATCCTCCTTGAGGTTATCGTCTATCAGCAACGACAAAGACAGTGCATCATTGGCAATGAGTTTGCTGGTGGCTGCTTTCAATATCTTCAGCTGCGACTTGGCCCAGCCAAACTCACCGATGAAATACCTGAGACGCGCGTTGCGGAACCGAGCCTCATGGGCCAGTGGAGCATCCTTAAGTGCTTTGTCCACCTGACTGTAGAGCAGAGTTGCTTCCCATACTTCATTTCCGAGCAGCATCAGATCGGCGAGGCTGAGTTTGGCTTCAGCGAGTTCCTGCGGGGCCAGATCAAGGGTCATCACTTTCTGAATTCGTTCTACTCCCTGTTTGTAGGCATTCAAATGAAAAGCCTCGATCCTGGCCTGAATCAGAATAATTTCATAGGTCTGTCTGTTGAACCCTATCTGTCGGACTGCCTGCTCAATGTCGCTGCTCATTTTACTGAAAACCTCAGCCCTGCTCTCTGCTGTTTCAACAGCCATCTGATAGCGCGTTCCGATCTGGCCTCTGACGGCTTCGGCATAGAACATGCTGTTCGGGCCTTTCTTCAACAGATAATTGAACCCGTTCAATGCCAGATCATACTGCCCGTTCGACAGGCATATCCCTGCAAGTTCCATCACCTGATGGTCGCGGTCGCCATACCTTCGGTCCAACGCCTGCACCTGTATCATGGCCATGTCGAAATCCTTCTGCTGCAGTGAAAACCAAACCAACATCTCGGCAAAGGCCAGGTTGCCCGGATCGGCCTGAACCCGTATCAGCAACTGTGTGCGGAACAACTCGGAAAGCGAACCCTCAACATCCATCATCAGCACGTTTTGCACCCGGCTCTTGATCATGGCCGACTGCGCAGGGTTTTGTGCCAGCTGGTCGAGGTACTTTTCCATCATCAGTTCATACTGGCCGGTGAGTTGGTAAATCAGAGCCATTTCCAGGTTGAAAGGATGCTCCTGCTTGCCCATCATCCGGGCAGCGGTTTCATAAACCCTTATTGCATATTCATATTGGAATCTGTTTCTGAACGCATTGGCAATCTGATAGGTGCGGTTCACATCGCTGTTGACCCCCTGAAGGATTTCATCAAAAACCTTAACGGCTCTTTCACGTTCACCCGACAGCATGTAAATGTAGCCTAGATCAATATCTGACTGCACATCCTGCTGTCCTTTGCGTTTATATTGTCGTAGGGCTTTTTCGGCTTCATTGTAGTCGCGAAGCTCGATCAAACTATTCAGGTAAAACTGAAAATAATGCGGAAGTGAATATTCCTGATAAAGTTTCTTGTACATTGGCGCAGCTTTATCCCACTCCTGCAGCTGATAAAACTGGTTGGCCAGTTGCTCGTCGGCCTGACGCTGCTGCTGTTGTTCTGCAGGGCGGTTTTGCCTGAATATCTGTGCATGAAGATCTGAACCCGGTCCGGAGGCAAGGATGATGACAAGAATCAGCACAAATGTTACAAGTCCGCTTTTCATCTTCAGGTGCATATTCATTGAACGTACAACAAGCTACTTAGTTTTGTTGTGTGTCATTTTTTTTGTGGCTGTCCGTCAAGGTCTGCAACAGCAACCGCTGGGCATGTACACGGCTGGTCAGGTATTCGGTTCCAAGTAACCACTGTTCGGCATATTTTTCTTCGTCGGAAAGGAAAATTTCAAACTCCTTTCTGCTGAGACGGCCTGCATCATAGTCATCATCCAACATCTCAAGCCTGTGGATCAATCCGTTAAGTGTGTCCATTAAGGCCGGTTTAGTGGCTTCAAATTCATCCAGGGTGGCCAATGCCGATCGCAACACTTGCTGTACCGTTGTGTCGGAAACATAGCGCATATGTACCGACTGCTGCTGTAGTCCGGTTCTGATCAGGTTAATGCTGTCCGGTTTCCACACGTCAAGCTGCTGCAACTGCCTGCTTAGCTGTTCCTTCAACAGCTCACTTCCATGCTTGCTTTCCTCATTACGTTGCGGTGTACACGAAAACATCAGCAGGCTGAAGAGGGCCGCATGCAACAATATCCGGTTAGCTGATAACATCGAATCCGGTATAGGATCTGAGTGCTTCAGGAATGACGATTCCGGCAGCAGTCTGATTGTTTTCGAGCAGGGCAGCCACGATCCGCGGAAGAGCCAGTGCGCTTCCGTTGAGGGTATGTGCAGTCTGGATGTTGCCGTTTTTGTCCTTGATGCGCAGTTTCATCCTGTTGGCCTGAAAACTTTCGAAGTTGGATACCGAACTCACTTCGAGCCACATCTGCTGTGCAGCGGAATACACCTCGAAATCGTAGGTGAGCGAGGAGGTAAAACTCATGTCGCCCCCGCACAGTTTGAGAATCCTGAACGGCAGTCCGAGTTTGGTCAATAGTCCGGTAACATGCGCCCTCATTCTTTCGAGCACCTCATAGGATTCGCCCGGCCTGGCTATCTGCACGATCTCAACCTTGTCGAACTGGTGCAGACGGTTGAGTCCGCGTACATGCTTGCCCCATGATCCGGCCTCACGCCGGAAACAATTGCTGTAGGCAACAGTCATCACCGGGAGCTTTTCGGCCGGCAGGATAACATCGCGGAATATGTTGGTCACAGGCACTTCGGCAGTTGGGATAAGATACAGGCCATCAAGCCCGATGGCATACATTTGACCTTCCTTATCGGGCAACTGGCCTGTGCCATAAGCAGAAGCTTCGTTAACCAGCAAAGGCGGCTGCACCTCATGGTAACCTGCCGAAATAGCTTCATCGAGGAAAAAATTGATTAAAGCACGCTGCAGACGGGCACCTTTGCCTGTGTAGAATGGAAAACCGGCACCGGTAACCTTGTTTCCCAGATCGAAATCAATCAGGTTGTACCGTGTGATCAGGTCCCAGTGGGGAACTGCATCGGCAGGAAGTGCCGGCATAACACCGCCTTCCATAACCACCTGATTATCGGCAGGTGTACGTCCGCGGGGTACACTGATGTGGGGCAGGTTGGGAATTTCAACCAGCTTTTGCTGCAACTGATTCTGTGTGTGTTCCAACTGCACCGAAAGTTCTTTTGCCTGCTCTTTGATCTCGCTGTTGCGGGTTTTCAAAGCATCTGCTTCGGCTGACTTACCTGATTTGAACAAATTTCCTATTTCTTTGGCCAAAGCATTGGTCTCGGCCAGCAATTCGTCGTGTTCTTTCTGCAGCCGCCTCCGCTGCTCATCAAGCTGCAAAACCTCATCAATGAGGGCAGTATTGCTGAAATTCTTGATGGATAATCGCTCCAGTACCTCTTCCTTGTTTTCCCGGATAAATTGTAGGGTAAGCATAAATTGAAAATTTGCGCAAAAGTAGCACAAAAACAGCAAAGGATGAACCTGAACCCAGTCCGAGAATTGCAATGAATTTCAGCGCAGAAAATGGCGCAGGTGTATAAGCGTTGTTATGGTCAAAAGCAGAAAAAAGTAGTCCGTCTCCTGAAAAAACTACCTGCGGATGCTGTATGTCCGGTTAAAAAAACCCTACATTTGCGGTCATTCAAACCAAAAGTTATGGTTTTCAGCAGCAGCCTGTTCCTGTTATATTTCCTGCCGGCATTTCTGATCCTGTATTTTGTGGTGCCGCGTTTTCTGAAGAACTACGTGGCACTGATTTCTTCCGTGTTTTTTTATGCCTGGGGCGCGCCCGATTTCATTTTCATCGTGCTGGGCAGTATCATCATTGATTTTTACCTGGTTAAATTTTTATATACATCTACCGGAAACAAAAAGCGTTGGCTAACCGGTGCCAGCATTGCCCTCAACATCGGGATGCTGTCGTATTTCAAATATGCCAACTTCTTCGTCGAAAACATTGATGCCCTGCTGGGTGTGGCCGGCATGGGGCCTGTGAGCTGGACACAGGTGGCGCTCCCGATCGGTATTTCTTTCTTTACTTTTCAGAAGATGACCTACGCCATCGACGTGTACCGCGGATTGCATCCTCCGTTGAAAAAGGTCACAGATCTGGCATTATATATCCTGATGTTCCCCCAGCTGATCGCCGGACCTATCGTCCGCTTCAACGAAATTGCCCAACAACTTGTTGACCGTCGCAGCAACGAAAATACCGACAACCGGCTTACGGGTTTCTTCCGTTTTGCCGTCGGACTGGCAAAGAAAGTGCTGATAGCAAACACCCTGGGAGCTTATGCCGATAGTGTTTTTGCTGCCGACCCCGACATTTTATCTACCTCAACTCTTTGGATCGGAATCATAGCTTATGCATTCCAGATTTACTATGATTTTGCGGGCTATTCGGATATGGCCATCGGACTGGGTCGTATGATCGGTTTCGATTTCCCCGAAAATTTCAACAACCCCTATATATCACAAAATATATCCGAATTCTGGCGCCGCTGGCACATGACTCTGGGTCGGTGGATGCGCGACTACCTGTATATACCGCTTGGAGGCAGCAAAGTTTCTGTCCGCAGGATGTATTACAACCTTTGGCTGGTGTTTCTCATCTCGGGTCTTTGGCACGGGGCTGCATGGAATTTCGTGGTTTGGGGTGCCTTTCACGGCTTTTTCCTGATCGCCGACAGGATGTTTCTGCTCCGCTTTTACGAACGCATCGGCAAATTCCCCAGTGTGCTCATCACCTTTGTGGTTACCCTCGTCGGATGGGTGCTCTTCAGGGCCGAAAGCATAGATCAGGCCTGGAGTTATATTGCCGGAATGTTCGCTTTCAGAGGCGGTGAGGAGATTTTTGCTGCAAACTCGGTCTGGTTTATGATTGCGTTCGGGGGCATCTTCGGCTTTATCGCCTATTTTCCTGCAATAGAACAATGGCAGGTACGTTTGTTTGGCAAACAGCAGAAATTCAGAAATCTAATCCTGATGACCCTGGCTTCCGTCATTTTATTTGTGCTCAGCCTCAGCTCCATCACTTCCTCAGGTTTTAATCCATTCATCTATTTCAGGTTCTGATGCAACGGAGGGTCAAACAATTTCTGTTTCTTGTGCTCATGCTGTTGCTGCTGCTGCCCAATGTGCAGCAACACCTCAACTGGCCAAAGATGAAAAACCTTAAAGGTGCCATCAGCAAACCGAAACTGCCGCAATGGTCGTGGAAAAACCTGTGGACAGGCAGTTTTCAGGACAGCCTGAATACCTATGTCGAAAATAATATTGGCTACCGTCCCGACCTGGTCAGACTACACAACCAACTGCAATACACTTTGTTCGACACGGTGAACGCACAGGCTGTGGTGGTGGGCAAGGATGGTTACCTCTTTGAGATGAACTACATCAAGGCATTGTACGGGATTGATTTTGTGGGCGAAGAAAAAATCATAGCCGATGTGGAAAAAACGATTTTTGTGGACCAATGGCTGCGCAAAAACGGAAAAGCCCTGTTGGTAGTGCTTGCCCCGGGCAAGGCCAGTTTTTTTCCTGAATTTGTCCCCGACAAATACAGGCCCGATACCATCAAACCAACCAACCACGACCGCTACTATGAACTGCTCAGCACCAGTGGCGTGGCTGTGATTGGTGGCAACCAATGGTTTGCCGCCATGAAAGATACCTGCCGCTATGCCCTGTTTCCCAAATGCGGCATCCACTGGAGCTATTATGGCCTGGGGCTGGTGTTCGACTCTGTGTTCACCCGCATGGAACATTTGTTGGGCAGGAAGTTCGTTGATTTTGAGATGAATGACATCGTGGTCACCGACAAGCTCAGATCGCCAGACAGGGATTTGTGGGACGGAATGAACCTGATGCAGAAACCCGACGATTACCCCATGCCCTACCCCAAATATGTTTTTAACAACACCATCAAAGACAGTATGCCCTCGGTGGTTACAGTTGCTGACAGTTATTACTGGCAGTGGTTTGGGGGCGGATACACCCTTCGCTCATTTCGCAATGACCAATTCTGGTATTACAATGCACAGGCGCTCACTCCCGACAACACCAAAGCCCGCGACCGTAAACATGTCGATCTGTTTACCGAAGTATCACGCACCGACCTGTTCATGATCCTGCAGACCGATGCCAATATGAACCGATTTGGCTTTGGTTTGATTGATGAATTATACGAGGTGCTGAAAGACAATGGAGCCGAATCGCTGAAAAAAGCTGCGGAAATTGCTGCCATAATTGACGGTATCCGCAAAAGCGATAGTTATATGCTGATGATACGCGAAAAAGCTGCTGCAAGGGGCATCAGCGAGGAAGAAATGCTCAGGCTCGACGCCGGATGGGTGTGGGAGAACAGACAAAAGACCCAGGCAAAACCTGATTAAAGGATTATCACATCCAGCATGACTTTTTTTATTCAACCTGCTTTTGTACCTTTGGGGCACAAACCAGATGTATCATTTCCGTAATCACAAAGGACAGTTCGGTTGTAATGCCTTTATGATTTCGTGGCCAAATTTCACCAGACCATGAAATACCTGCCAAAAATCTCCATTTTTATTATATTGATTGCATCATTCTGGTATTCATTGGATATTGAATACTGGAAGCGCACTGATAGAATTATTTCCTGGGATGTTTTGCATTACTATGCCTATCTTCCGGCTGTGTTTATATATAACGACATAGAATTGAAGTATGTCTCCGAAAACCCGGATGCTTATCGTGATAAAGTATGGCCAATAAATTCACCTTTGGGCAAAAACACCATCATGACCACGATGGGCATGGCAATTATGTACACACCGGCTTTTCTGAGCACCTACGTGTATATGCAGCTTGCGGGGCATACAGAAGATGATGGCTATGGGCCGCCTTACAGATTGGGTCTTGTCATTGGCACCTTGGGATACCTTTTTCTTGCACTTCTGCTGCTAAAAAAAACACTGATTCAGTTTTTTGATCCACTGCCTGTCGCCCTTACATTACTGATTATCGGGCTTGGGACAAACCTGTATCATTACACCGCTGCAGAAGCAACCATGTCTCATGCCTACAGTTTTTTTCTCTTTGCTGCTTTCCTTTATCTGACGGTTGCCTGGCACAGCAAACCGGGATTAAAACCATCAATACTTCTTGGTCTTGTCAGCGGAATGGTTGCTTTGGTAAGGCCAACAAATGCAATCATTGGACTGGTATTCCTTTTATGGGGTGTAACAAACTTTGTTACGCTGAAAGAAAAATTCAGGCTATATACTCAAAATTACAAATTGGTAATATACATCATACTATTTGCCCTCCTTGTGTGGATTCCACAGATCATTTACTGGAAGCAGCTTACAGGAATGTATTTCTTCAATGGTTACGGCAGTGATCAGGGCTTTTTCTTCAACAATCCCCAGGTATTCAACAGCCTGTTTAGCTACCGCAAGGGATGGCTGGTATATACTCCGGCTATGATCCTGTCATTTATCGGGTTAATTCTTATGATGAAGAAGTTAAAAGGAATAGCGATCCCACTAATTATTTTCACTGTACTGAATGTGTACATCATCTCTTCCTGGTGGGCATGGTGGTATGGCGGCGGATTTGGACTCCGCGCTTATGTTGAATCCTACGCACTCTATTCGGTCGGTTTTGCAGCCTTTTTTCAATGGCTGTTTGGCTTTAGAAAGTGGTTTATCAATGCTCCGGCAATGATTCTTATTCTCGCACTTATTGCACTCAACCTGTTTCAGACCCGTCAATATCACTTTGGAAGCATTCATTATGTAGGCATGACCAAGGAGGCCTACTGGCACTCTTTTCTAAGACTTAAACCATATGGTGACTTCTACAAAAAACTTACTATTCCCAATATGGAAAAGGCAAGGAAAGGTGTTTATGAATATGAATCAATTCAATAAAAATTTGATAAGAAGTTGGTTAAGTCATTGTTAAAGTACCGGATGTCCAGAAATGAAAAAACCATCAGGCTTTAGTCAAAAACCTGTATGCGAAAATTATCAATGAAAACCCTTGTCTGACCCCTGTTCCACAAATAGCATTCAAAACGATCATTTTTTGTCGTTATTTCCGGGGATAAATAGTCTATCTGGTATACATGCCATTTATGCAACTCTGAATTCGATATGGGGAAAGCTCTGTATTTATATGCCATATTAACAGATTTTTTCCGTTCACCCTGATAAGTATAAGTTGCAATAAGAAGGACTTCCTTTTCCTGTGGTTGATCTTCAAAATAATAATCAAAAGAAATCCTGTACCAGACCAGATCCTTGCCGGTAATTTCCTTGTGGGGCACTTTCACACCGGGACTGAAAGGGAATTCACTATTTAACAAAAACACTCTGTTTGTAGAATCCCATGGATCAATTGAATTTCCGTTTTCATCAAAGGTATAATGAATCAACTCGCGTTGGTTATAGATTGTTTCATCCGGTATCCTGTTGCCATTGTTGTCATCTGCATAGACATCTGGCCGCAACAGTTTTTTATCCTCAACACTGATCCATTTTCTGCCAAATGATCTCCAGTAATACTCTCTTGTCATTCTGGATGGTTCAATTATTGCCATAATTATCTGATATCCCTGCACAAAACTCAGCCAGATAAAAAAACCAAAAACAGGTATCATTGCCAGCCTGAAAGCCTTCTTTCTTAACCACCAGTCAATAACTGCGGCAAACGGAATCGCAAGCAGTGCGTATGATTGTATGAAAGCCCTCCAGCCATAACTGATCAGGCTTGAGAATGAGGCAATGAGGTAAAGGTTTATGAAGGTATGTAATAGAAGGGCGTAAAACAGTGCAGGGCTTTTCCGCCTCACCATGAACAATCCGATAATAGCCAAAAACATCAGGGGTGCATACAAAAACAAGCCTTTGCGGTAACTGAACAAAACCCATATAAACCTGGGGTGCATAAAGTCGAAACCTGATTGAGGGTCGTTGTAGGTACTCAGGAAAAACTGCCCGGTATGATAGTAGTAATAGACCAATTGCGGCAAACCCATGAGAAAAGTTGCCCCAATCAACAAAAAAACATGGTGTATGTGTGTGCGTATTGTTCGCCACTTTGCAACTGCACTCTCACGGTCATATATGCCATACATCAGAGGAATAAAAACAGCAATAATGTCGGTTGGCCTGGATACAATGATCAATCCCAGAAGCAACCCTATCGCAACAGCAAGAACAATTTTCGGTCGTTCATGCCACTTAATCGTGTACCAGATCAGTAAAGCATACAAAGTGAACAATATTGTATGCGGTGCGCCAGCGTCAAAGGTTGTCCAGAAAAGCAGGTTGGTGCCAAGATACATAGCTAAAAGTGTCACCGCAACAACCTTATCCCGGAAAAAATGCAGTAAGACTTTTCGCATGAATATTAGGCCTACAATAACATAGAAATAAGCCGCGATCATCATGGCCAGCTGATAGGGATAGGAAAACCCGTCAGCGGCGTAAGAACTTAAAGAGGCAATAAAATGCCCGAGGAAAAAGAAAGGGGAAAGCAAAACCGACATTCCACAGAAAAATCTTATGAGGTTGTAATCCCCTTCGGGTTGGATCTGATATAACGAATGTGTGTTTTGATAATTTCCAATGATTTCCTGAAGCCAACTCAGGTCGCTGATTCCCGGATCATGATAAATAAATGTTGCAGGCAGATAAAGATACAGACCGAAGTAATCATAACTGAGAATGTTTGTTTGCTGAAACGAAAACTTCAACACACCCAATACTAAAGCAAGAAATAAAAGTGTATAGGCTGAGAATTTGTTTGTATTGAGCATTTGATTCATTGATTAGGATCGAAAAACCAACAGCTTATTTTGCTAAAGAATGATTCTGACTTCCGACATTCTTTAAAAATAGAAAAGCGGATTTCACTTTGCATGATTCATTATTGGTTGAGTATAAAACCAAAATAAAGCCCTAAATAAACTAAATCTTTGTTTACTGCAAAGATAACCAATAGCCTCATAAATATAGGGCAACTTCCAATTATTGAGTCATTTTTGAAACTCCTGTTTCCATAGATTCATTTATGCTTTGCCACTTAGGCATTAAGGCACAAAGGTACACAATGCCCTATTATACAAGAATATATACTTGGTAATTCTTAGTGTCCTCGTGTCTTTGTGGCAAAAATAAATTGCTACCGCGCGAACTTTCTCACAAAAGGTAATCCTTTCGCTTGGTATTTTTTTCACTTCAAAACCTAATCAGTTCCCTTACCTCGCCCAAAGGTTATACTTCAAGATGCAGTAGATGGCTTTAACACCGTCTTTCCAGTTGATCTTTTTGCCTTCGGCATAGGTTCGGCCGTAATAGGAAATTCCTACTTCGTAGATACGTATTCCCGCTACACGAGAAATTTTTGCCGTTACCTCCGGCTCGAATCCAAAGCGGTTTTCACGGAGCTGGATTTGTTGTATCACTTCGCGTTTAAACAGTTTATAGCCCGTTTCCATATCGGTCAGGTTCAGGTTGGTGAACATATTCGACAGGAAGGTGAGGAATTTGTTGCCGATCGAATGCCAGAAAAACAGAATGCGGTGCGGGTTGCCCCCAGAAAAACGTGAGCCATACACCACGTCGGCCATACCCTTGAGAACCGGCTCCAGAAGAAGTGGGTAATCGTTTGGATCGTATTCGAAATCAGCATCCTGTACCAAAACATAATCAGCTGTGGCAGCTTCAATCCCTTTGCGGATCACAAATCCTTTGCCGCGGTTGGGTTTCGAGGCAATCAGACGGACCGACACTTCGGGATGAGTTGCCATAAAATGTTCTACCCTGACTATGGTGTCGTCTTTAGAGGAATCATCCACCACAATGATCTCGGCATCGAGCCTGTTTTTGGTCAGGCTTGCGACTACCCTGTCGAGAACCTGCTCAATATAATTGGCTTCGTTGTAAGCCGGGATGATGATGGAAAGTAGATTCGGCATCGTGGGTAGTAATTTAGGCCACAAAAGTAAAGAATCAGGGCGGTAAATCGTTGTTGTTTCTTTGTGAAACTTTGTGGTACTTTGTACATCAGCTATGACACAGAGGTTCACAGAGTTACACAGAGAATCACAGAGTTACACAGAGTATTATTTTAACGGAGCATAGTCAACATATTCTTCAATAAACCAACTTTGCGTTCTTCGCGTAAAACTCTGCGTCCTTAGCGGTTAAAAAAAGATCAACCGCAAAGTGCTCAAAGGATTGATTATTCTTCTTTTTGGCAGAAAAAGTCGGATATAGCTGCACATGTGTCATAACAAGCCCTCAACCAGCACATCAAGGTCGAGGTCTTCCCAATGAATGCCTTCGCCGCCCCCAATGAAACGGAAGTTTTTTCTCTGTTCACTGGTTGCATCACGCAATGCCGGAAACCAGTCAACCGGGACAGCAAGTTCACGGCCATCATCAAGCACAAGATGCATTTTATCCTGACTAAACCACAACTCGGTGGCACAATTAGACTTGCTTATTGTGAAAGTATTCATTCCATTTTTCTATTAGAAATACCAGATTATCGTTTACTAAATTACGTATTTCTGACAACTCTGCTGCCTTAAACCGTTTTGATTTAATCAGCATCACGGGCTCAAGTAAGAATTTGGCAGTGCCTTCACCACGTTCAACATGAATATGCATTGGGGTATGGTCGTTTACATAAAAGAAAAAACGAAACCCATTAATCAATAGAACTGTTGGCATAAAAAAATCAAAAAAAAATCCTTACAAAGATAATCAAGTCTTGTGGCAAATTCAGTATGATAAGGAAGAAATAAACAACTATGGCACAGAGGTTCACATAGAATCACAGAGTTACACAGAGTTACAATGTGAACTTTCTTCTTTGCCACCAAGGCACGAAGGCACAAAGTTGCACAAAGTATTGATAAACTGGGATATAGCTTTTGTGATTCTTGGTGTCTTGGTGTCTTTGTGGCAAGTGGTAAAACAGCTATGGCACAGAGTTGCGCAGACACGGATCTCATTTAACGGCTATCAGTCCCCTCATTTTCATCAGTTCAAACAACAGGTCTGCAATTTGATCATCGTTCAGGCGCTGGTTATTCAGGCCCACATCAAAATGCATATTGCAAATTGTTTTCCCGCTGAAATCCATAAGTAGTTTCTCTCTTTTTGCATCCGAATCGATGATATATTCCTTTGCTGATTGCTCATCCAGGTCACGCAGTGAAGCAATATTCTTCACCCGCCAGTCGAGGGGTGCATGCAGCCGGCAATGGAGCCCGCCGGTCATGTCGTTGGTGATGGCCACCCCTGCCCTTCCCACAATCACCACATAGCCATCATGAGCAATATCGCGGATGATCTCGCGCACCGATTTGCGGATGGCCTTATCGCTCTTATAATATTTCTCACTAAAAGCCTTCAGTATCTCATCCATCTGCGACGGAGTCACTGCATTAAAAACCGATTCGAGTCTGTGGTGATCAAGGTGGAGCTTGTCGGCAGCCATCCCGAGAATTTCCTTGCTGACCAATTTCCAATGCTGGTTCGAGACTGCATTAAGCCTCCTGATCAGCTTCTCCGCTATGCTTATGCTGTTGCATCCGGTCTCGCGCGAAATGGTCACAAAGGGTTTAACACCGGTATTGGGAATGGGGACTGCTCCGCTGAACCTTTGTTCAAAATAGTGTATCAGGTTGTTTGCCATGGCTATTTGGTTTGGTGGTATAAAGTTACGGAAACATACATCAAAAATCAATTGCTTTGGGCAAAAAAATGTTGTATATTTATGGCAGCAAACCGAAACCGAAAGGAGGACGCCATGAAAACCGATTACAATTGTCCGCACTGCCATGCACAATTGCTGGTTAAAGACCATCTTATTCTTACTGCATTGCCCGATCACGGACCGGGAATATTGCTGCTGATGAACCCCGAAGCCGGAAACTACGAAACCATCTACCACAGTTCGTGCAGGGTTTACGATGGACAGCATTTCGACTTCCGTTGCCCAGTTTGTCACCACGAACTCAGGTCAGAACTGCATAAAAATCTGGTAAAAGTGAACATGACCGACGAGCATGGCAAGCATTTCGAACTGCATTTTTCGTGCATTGCCGGACAAAAATGCACCTATAAGATTATGGGCAATGAGATCAGCAGCTACGGGAAAGATGCTTCAAAATGCCTCGATATGCTGGGTTTGATAGAAAAATCGTAAGCAATCAGGACATGTTTCTGAAAAATTCAAACAGCAGTCTGACTCCGACACCTGAGCCGCCGACACCGCGGTAACTATCGCGTTTGTCGAGAAATGCCGGTCCGGCAATGTCGCAATGGATAAAGGGGTAATCTGTGAAATGTTCGAGAAACTTTCCGGCGGTGATTGCCCCTGCATCAGGTCCGCCAATATTTTTCAAGTCAGCAATTTCCGACTTTAACATTTCGCGGTATTCGTCCCACATCGGAAACTGAACCAGTCGTTCATACACACGTTCGCCGCAAACGGCCAGCGTATCAAACTCGTTTTGTGCGTTCACCTGCATGGCCACGATGCCCTGTGGCCCGATGGCCCTGGCTGCCGCACCGGTGAGTGTGGCAAAATTGATTACGAGCATGGGTTCGAACTTACGCGCATAGGCAAGGGCATCGGCAAGTATAAGCCTTCCTTCCGCATCGGTGTTAAGCACTTCAACCGTGGTGCCGTCAAACATGGTAATGACATCACCAGGCACATAGGCATTGCCATCAGGGCGGTTGTCGGTGGCCGGAACGAGTGCCATCACATACACAGGCAGGTTAGCTTCGGCTATGGCCGAAATTGCTGCGCCCACCAGTGCTCCGCCTGCCATGTCGCACTTCATGGTATCCATACCAGATGTAGGCTTCAGACTCATGCCACCGGTATCGTACACTACACCCTTACCCACCAGAATCACAGGACGACTGTTGACAGCGTTGGCCGGTTTCCATTCCAGAATAGTGAATGTGGGTGGATCGGGACTGCCCAGGTTTACCGACAACAAACCACCCATCTTGAGGGCCTCGATTTTCTTTTTGTTCAGCACTTCGGCTTTTCCGCCGGCCTCACGCATCCTGCTGCTCAGAGCTTCGGCCAGGCCCACTGCATTCAGCTTATTAACGGGTTCATTGACCAAATCGCGGGCAAAACAGGCGGCCCGAACAAGAATATTCAGTTTCAGCACCTCATCCTCATCTGCTTTCTGCGATTCCAAAACAATACTTCTCAGGCTATTGGCTTTGTCTTCGGCATCGTTTCTGTATTTCAGAAACTGATAACTACCCAGTGCCATGCCTTCGGCAACAGCAAGGCATTCGGGCCAAAAACCACCCGCATCCGTTATGGCTGTCTCGATGACACCAAGAGCATTAAGCTCCGCTGCTACTGCAGCTCCGTTTCTGCGGCAAGATTCAAGCCGTCTGGAAAAGGCATCTTCAGGCTTCACAAACAAAAGCGCAACAAAGCGGCCAATGCGCGACAACACAACTAAATCTTTTTTTAACTTCCTCTGCTGAGCAACAAATGCTGTTTCGCTTTCAGAAAGTGTAAGGCCGGCAATTTCTTCCGTCTGCGCACAAATATAGATTTGGTTTGAAACAGGTTGATGCCCTTCGGCAAATATGGTAATGGATTGCATCGTTCAGGTAAATTAATAAAAACCAGCAACAAAAATAACAAACTTATTCGTAAAAGTGCATATCGCTGATGTAGCGGTAGACCTTTTCGGGGAGGAAGAACCTCATGTCGCGCCCGGTAGCAATACCATGGCGGATAAAACTCGAGGAAATTTCGATCCGGGGGGCTTGCACCATCTGCACTGAAGGGTGCCCGTCAAATTCAGTCGTACCGGCATGCTGACGCGGATACACCAGCAAGCGGTAGTTGGCCAGTATCTGGTCATAGTTTTTCCATTTCCTGAACGACTGCAACGAATCGGCTCCGCAGATGAGTGAAAAACTGTGGCCGGGATTTTTCTCACTCAGCCTTACTAGGGTGTCAATCGTAAAGGAAGGTTTTGGCATTCTGAATTCAATATCGCTCACCCTGAAGCCGGGATAATCGTCCACCGCTCGATACACCAGCTCGAGTCTGTGGTAGTCGGCCAGCAACGCGGTTTTCTCTTTCAGGGGATTATGCGGCGATACCACAAACCAAACCTCATTCAGATCGGTGAAGTGCAACATATAGGCTGCCAACATCATATGTCCTGAATGTATGGGGTTAAACGATCCAAAAAACAATCCTGCCCTTGTTTTCATGACAATCAGAACCTTATAATCACTTTTCCGGCCGACATATCACCGAGATAAGTCCGAATGCCTTTGACAAAATCTTCGGGGCTTACTATTGACTGTATCCTTGGGTCTGTATCCTGCCCGGCAATCATACGGCTGATGGTTTCATAGGCTTCATTGACTTCGTCGGGTTCGCTCAGGGCTATCCAGTCGTTGAGGTTGAAACCCGTGATCATGGCATTTCGGAAAATGAGTTGCATGAAATCTATACCTGAAACCGCCCTGCCCGATAAGCCGCCATAAACCACCAACTCCTGGTCGGGGGGCATATTGTTCAGCATCTGCCCTGCCAGTTCGCCACCCACAGCATCAAAAGCAGTGGTGCAGCCTAACTCATGGGCCAAATCATTGAAATGCCTTTCCCAGTTCTCAGACGCTGTCGAAACCAGTCCGTCGAAACCTGTCTCTGACAACCGCTGTAAGGTTTCTGTCTTACGTGTAATACCAATAGTTTTTATCCCTTGCTGCCTGCACAAAGCTATTACCCATGATGCCACCTGACTTCCGGCTGCATTGATGGCTATACATGCACTTTGTCGTTGAAGTGCAACCGAAACCAGTCCCCATGCAGTCAGTGGGTTAACGAATGAACCTGCAAGTTGCTCAGGTTTAAGATTGTCCGCAGCAAGGAGCACCTCGTGCAGTTCGGCCACAAAATAAACGCCCCAGGTGCCGTCTTTGTCCTGCTGGGTGAAACACACAACCCGTTTTCCGACCCAGTCGGCTGCGTTGAGGTCGCTGCCTACAGCTTCAACAACACCACAGCCTTCGAATCCCGGAACGCATGGAAGGCTCTTGACAATATTGTAGCCTCCCTGCAAAAAAGCAATATCAGACGGATTAAACTGAACAGCTTCCATGCGAATGAGCAATTGACTGCTACCAGGCAGAGGTTTTGTTTTTTCGGTCAGGCGCATACCCAGCATAGCCTTAATAAGATTGGTGTTGTATGCGGGCAGTTCAATGGCTCGGTATGTTTCACTCATCATATGTCTATTATTTTGTTTCCAGAAATCGATCCACCCGTTCGAGGATCGCTTTTTTTGCTTCTGTGAGATCGTCATTCATCACAACTGCATCAAATTGTGGCGCGAATTGAAATTCCCAGGCAGCTTTTTCCATTCTGTTGCTGATACTTTGTTCGGTGTCGGTGGCTCTGTTCCGAAGTCGTTGCTCCATCACATCCAGCGAAGGTGCCTTGATGAACAAGGCCAGTGCTCTGTTGCCGTAGTGTTTCTTAATATTCAACCCGCCAACCACATCCACATCAAACACAATCGTTTTGCCGCGTTCCAGAGCTAGGTCAACCTGTTCGGTGAGTGTGCCGTAGAACCTTCCCGGATAGACTTCTTCCCACTCCAGAAACTCATTGCGGGCAATTCGTTCCCTGAATTCTTCTTCGGTCAGAAAAAAATAGTCAATCCCATGGGTTTCGTGTGCCCGTCGGGGTCTGCTGGTGGCCGAAACGGAGAAAACAAAGTCGCTGCGTTGCTCCATCAAATACTTAACGAGCGTTGTCTTTCCCGATCCGGAGGGTGCCGAAACGATAATCAGTTTAGCAGGCTTCATGCTACAGGATGTTGAAGAGCTGTTCTTTGATTTTTTCAAGTTCGTCTTTCATCTGGACCACCACCCGCTGGATATCGGCATCATTGGCTTTTGAACCCAAAGTGTTGATTTCCCTACCAATTTCCTGTGAGATGAACCCCAGTTTTTTGCCTGCTCCCTCTTCCTTTAAAGTTTCGGTGAAATACATACAATGCTGTGCCAATCTGACCTGCTCCTCGGTGATGTCCATTTTTTCGAGATAATAGAGCAATTCCTGTTCAAATCTGTTGGTGTCAATTTTCTCTTTTTCAACAAACTCGGTGAGGTTCTTCATCAGGCGTTGCCGCACAGTTTCCTTACGTTGCACCTCAAATGGAGCAACGAGTTCCTTTAGCGATAAAATTTGCGCCACTCGATTTTGTAAATCCCTTTGCAATGCTCTGCCCTCCTGAATCCGGAAGTGATCGAAACTTTTAAAGGCCTCATCAAGCAGGTTCAGAATCAATTGTTGCTCTTCCTCGCCGGTCTCCTTTGCCTCTCCGTTGAAGAAGCCCGGAAGTTTAACGATCAGCCCGAGCACATCAGCAGGAAGGGGAAGTTTAAGCTCTTTTGAAATATGAAGCAGTTGATCATGATATTGTCGTGCAAGTTCAATATCTATTCTGGTATTGCTTTTTTGTGATTCGTTTTCGATACTGACAGATACATCTGCTTTGCCTCTGATGATGTTGTTTGAAGCCCACAATCTGATGTCGTTGTCCAAATGCCGCCATTCGGAAGGCAGTCTGAGCGTCAGATCAAGTTGTTTACTGTTCAGGGCTTTTATTTCAACCACTATTTTTCTGCTGCCAGAGGAAGCCTCTGCTTTGCCAAAACCGGTCATTGATCGCAACATACGGGCAGTTTTTGGCAAATGTACAGGATTTCTCTCCACAAACACTCAGAACAGGAAGGCCAATGTATGAAACAGCATAAATTCCTTCGTGATGGAGCTATTCACTTCAGAGAAATTTTGTTGTAATATTGTGCTATGATACGATCCGGCATTATATTAATGATTGCAGTATGCTTTGCATGTCTCAATGCTGATTGCTATGCGGAGCAGCAAGATGAAGTGACCCTGATCGACAGTCTTTTTAAGGCAGCACAGCTGCAAAGTGGAAGCGACAAAGTTGAAACCCTGATTCAGCTTTCGGAAGCTTACCGTGCTGTTTCGTTCGACAAAAGTCTATTAACCGGCGAAGCAGCCATTGCTTTATCGGAAAACGAAGGATACCTGTCCCTGAAAGGAAAAACCCTGAAATCGCTTGGAGTAAGTGCTTTATATATGGGCGATTACGATCTTGCAGGGCAATATTTTGTCACAGGTCTCGAAGCGTTTTCAAAAGCAGATGACCGTAATGGCATAGCAGATTGTCTGCACAACCTCGCATTGGTCCACGAACTCACAGGTGATCCGGCAAAAGCAATGGACTTCTATAACCAATCATTGGAGATTGAAAGGGAACTTGGCGACGCTGACGGTCAGGCAACAACCATTCTGAATATTGGCAACTTGTATTACGAACAAGGCAATTTCGATCAGGCTTATGACCATTATTACATGGCGCTGTTAATCCGTGAGGATATCAAAGACACCCTTGGAAAGGCAGAAATCCTCAAAAACATGGCCATAGTTTACTGGCAATGGGACGAGGTGGACAAAGCAATAGCCAACCTGAATGAAGCAGGTGACATTTTTACAGGTTACGGGAACCAACAGGAACTTGCTTCGGTGTATCTCAATCTCGGTATGATTTATTCCGAGGAACTGCACGATGATGAAAAAGGCAAAAAATTCCTGACTACTTCTTTGGCCATGAAGCAGGAAACAGGCGACATTACAGGAACGGCGCGCATTATGGGTAACCTTGGCAACATTTATGTGCGCATGAATGACCTGGCTAAAGCCTTCGAATACTTTGAAAATGCATTGAAGATTTATGAAAACACCGGCCATGCAATGGGTCAGGTCGAAATATGGCTCTACAAAGGCAGGGCATGGCATCATTCAGGCGATAACAACAATGCAATACCTGCGCTTGAGCAATGCCTTAGCCTGTCAGATAAATTCAATATTACTCTGTTGCATGAAGAGTGTTATCAGTTACTGATGAAAGCCTATGCCAGAACGGGTAACAAAGAAGCATTCAACAGGTATTTCAGCCTGTTTATGGATGGCTATGATTCAAGCATGAAACGCCTCAACAAAATGTCGATGCAGGAAGCCCAAAATGCCTACAAAATTGACAAACTGCTTCAGGAAATCAGCAGATTTGATCATGAAAACAAGGAATTAGCCGACCAGAAACTGTTCTATAAAATGACAATGTCGGCAGCTTTGGTTTTAATGGTGATTGCTTTTATCATCGTTATCTTAATGATGAAAAACAGAAAACGCTCAGTAAATACTACTGATATAGAAGATGATGAATAACTCCGGCAAATAAATTTCCAGTTATTAAATAATTGTCATACATTTGACTTGGATAACATCCTCCATTTCAGTTTCAAAAAAAATCAATATCTGATATGCTCCGAGCAGTAATTGTCGATGATGAATTCAATGCCAGGGAAGTGATCAGACTCATTATGGGAAAGCATATACCTGAAGTTGAAATTGTGGGCGAAGCCGATGGTGTAGTTTCAGGTGAGGCGCTGATCCGTCAGCATAATCCCGATCTTGTACTGCTTGATATTCAGCTTACTGACGGCAATGGATTTGATTTGCTGCAACGGTTTGATGTGATCAATTTTCAAATCATATTTGTTACTGCCTTTGAAAAATATGCCATAAAAGCATTCAAGTTCAGTGCCCTTGAATACATACTGAAACCTGTAGATCCGGCAGATCTGGTGCAGGCTGTTAAAAAAGCAGTGAAGTCGGTAGAAAACAATGACATCAATCTCAAATTGAACGCGTTTTTCAATAACTTTCGTCAGATAAATACAGAAGCAAAAAAAATCATCCTCAGTTCAGCCGAAAATCTTTATCTGATTAACGTAAACGACATGATTCGTTGCCAGGCTGAGCATAATCAAACCAGGGTGTATATGGATAATCAAGAGGACTTTCTTGTGTCGAAACCCTTGGCTGAATTTGATGAATTGCTTGACGGATACCGGTTTGCAAGAATAAATAAAGATCATCTGATCAACCTCAGGCATGCCCTTCGCCTCGATCCCCGAGGCGAAGATTACATATTTATGAGCGATAAGTCAATAGTGCCTGTTTCACCCAAAAAGGTTGAATGGCTGAAAGCGGAGATCACCAAAAAATAATTCCGGTCCCCATGCCTGTGATCCGCGAACCATATCATTTGTTTGCCGACCCCATAAGGTATTACAATGCCATGATCGACGATATTGAAGCGGCAGTGGACTATATTTTTATTGAAACATATCGTATTGGAAATGACGTTATTGGCACACGTTTCAAGGATGCATTGATCCGTAAAGCAAAAACAGGCGTTGAAATAAAAGTGCTTATTGATGCATGGGGAAGCAGTGGTGTGAATAATTCGTTTTTCGACGAGTTGATTCGCCTTGGTGGTGAAGTTCGTTTTTTCGAGAAGATTAAATTCAACAGCGATGTTTTCACCCGGGGACATAAACGAAACCACCGCAAACTACTGATCATTGACGATGAAATCACCTATATTGGTTCTTCCAATTTCACCGAATACAATTTAAACTGGCGTGAATCGGTGCTCCGGATCAAAAGTGAGCTTACACTGGCATTCAAAAAGGTATTCCGGCAGGATTGGAAAATCTATAACAAATATGTGTTTGCCAAGTCAAATTATCTTCGGCTGATCCGGCACGGTGGCTTTGAGATTGTCCGCGACATGCCATCCATCACCAAACAACGCATCATGCGTCGTTACATTCATTTGATACGGAATGCCGTAACATCGGTCGTTGTTGTCACACCGTATTTTCTTCCGGGCTATATGCTGCGTAAAGCCATGGTTGAGGCGGTTCAGCGTGGCGTTGACGTTCAGGTAGTCATCCCGAAGCGTTCCGATGTTGGACTGGTTGATATTCTGCGCAACAAATATATGGGCCCGCTGCACCAGAGCGGCATCCGGTTCAAAATGTATCTTCCGCACAACCTCCACGCCAAGTTGATGCTCATCGATAACAACGTGTTCTCCGTAGGGTCTTCTAACTTCGATTACCGGAGCTTTCGGTATATGTACGAAATAACCCTCATCGGAAATGAACCTGCGCTGACTGCTCAGGTGTCGGACCACATAACATTCACACTGGAGAATACCGAAGATTTCGACTATGCTGTGTGGGCGCGCCGCCCGCTTATCAACAAATTCTTCGAATGGCTGTTGCTCCCGGTCAGGCATTTGCTCTAATGGTTAATATTTTGGAAATTTCAGGTTAACCCTACTCCCTGTCAGCCAAATAATCCTATCTTTGCCACGATTTGTTAATAATTTCACAATTCAATTAATCCCCCCCTAGAAAGGAGTACATTTTATGAAAGAGCAGATGACCTCGAAACTGGCCATGGAGCTTGAAGACAAGTACGGTGCACATAATTATCACCCGCTTCCGGTGGTTCTGGCCAAAGGTCAGGGCGCCAAAGTTTGGGATGTAGAAGGCAAGGAATACTTTGATTTCCTTTCGGCCTATTCTGCCGTCAATCAGGGCCACTGTCACCCAAAAATTATCAATGCTTTGATCGATCAGGCCAAAACCCTCACACTGACATCACGCGCATTCTTCAATGATTCGCTCGGTGTGTATGAAAAATATATCACTGAGTTTTTTGGTTACGATAAGATATTGCCCATGAATACAGGTGCCGAAGGCGACGAAACAGCACTGAAACTTTGCCGTAAATGGGCTTATATGAAAAAAGGAATTGCCGAGAATCAGGCAAAGATCATTGTGTGCGAGCACAATTTCCACGGCCGCACCATCACCGTTATCAGCATGTCGACCGACCCAGATTCACGCGGTGGTTTTGGACCGTTCACACCAGGATTTATCACCATTCCCTACAACGATCTTGATGCACTGGCCGAAGCACTTAAAGATCCAAATGTGGCAGGTTTCCTCGTTGAACCCATTCAGGGTGAGGCTGGTGTTTATGTGCCCCAGGAGGGCTACCTGAAAAAAGCCTACGATATGTGTAAGGCAAAGAATGTATTATTCATTGCTGATGAGGTACAAACCGGCATTGCACGCACAGGCAAGCTGCTGGCCTGCGACCATGAAGGCGTTAAGCCCGACATTCTGATCCTTGGCAAAGCATTATCGGGCGGGGTTTATCCTGTATCAGCCGTGTTGGCAGACGACGACATCATGTTGTGCATCAAACCGGGCGAACATGGTTCAACTTTTGGCGGTAATCCTGTAGCAGCCAAAGTAGCCATTGCAGCTCTGGAAGTTGTAAAAGAAGAAAATCTTGCCGACAAGGCTGAGTATCTTGGTCAGATTTTCCGTGAGGAAATGCGCAATATCAACAGTGATATGGTGGAATTGGTCAGGGGAAAAGGCCTGCTGAATGCCATTGTCATTAAACCCAAAAACGGCAAAACCGCATGGGATGTTTGTGTGAAAATGGCCGAAAATGGTTTGCTGGCCAAGCCTACTCACGGACACATTATCCGCTTTGCTCCGCCACTCGTCATTACCGAAGAGCAATTGAGGGAGGCTGTCGGAATTATCAAGGCATCAATCCTTTCTTTTAACTAAGAAAATGGTTACATAAAGAAACGGGCGGCCTTTTCAGGCCGCCCGTTTTAGTTTCCGTTCCTTCGCAAAGGAATCGGGTAAGTACAGTATTAGTGTTGGTTTAGATTGCTTGTTTAAAGTTGGATCCCACACGGTTCCAGTCAACCAGGTTCCAGAATGCCGATACATAATCAGGCCTTTTGTTTTGATATTTAAGATAATAAGCGTGTTCCCAAACGTCAAGACCCAGAATGGGCTGACCTTTGCATTCGGAAACATCCATCAATGGATTGTCCTGATTGGGAGTAGAACACACCTCGAGTTTGTCGCCGGGCAACACACACAGCCATGTCCAACCGCTGCCAAACCTTGTTTTGGCTGCATTGCTGAATTTTTCGCGAAAATCGGCAAAAGAACCAAAATCACGTGCAATAGCAGATGCCAGTTCGCCCTGTGGTTCTCCACCTCCCTGAGCCGACATGATGTTCCAGAACAACTCATGATTATAGTGCCCGCCACCATTGTTGCGCACGGCAACCGGAAACTTGCTGATGTTGCGCAGGAGTTCGGTAAACTCCATTCCGGCCATGTCCGTATCTTTTACGGCTGCCTGCAGATTGTCGAAATATGCTTTGTGGTGCCTGCTGTGGTGGATTTCCATAGTCATGGCATCAATATGGGGTTCTAATGCATTGTAAGCATATGGAAGTCCCTGAAAAATAAGTTCACTGACTTTTGTCATATCATTTGATTTTAAAGGTGCAAAATTATAAATTATTTAGAATTGTTCTAAATAACATCACATAAGTTAAACAAAATTAACACTGAAAAGTTTGGCGGGTTTAGAACTCAACCACCAGTTTAAGATTTATCTGCCTGGGCGTAAGATAGTTGGGAACGGCATATTGTCGGTTTTCGATGTCCTTGACCCAAATGTAAGAGATGGTGTTGTTTATCTGCAGGAGGTTAAATACTTCAAGGCTGATCCAGCTATTCTTTATATGACGCAGCAGTGAATTGGGTCTGAGCACAGAGTGTTCGCCGACAAGTTGTTTGCTGAATCCGATATCCACCCTCCGGTAGGAAGGCATTCTGAGGGTTTGTGCACTTCGCTGCGCATTAGGAGGGCCAAACGGCAGGCTGGTACCAAACAATAATTTCAGGTGTACCCTGAAAGTCGGATAACCTGGGAAATAATCCTGAAAGAAAATACTGAAATTCAATAGTTGATCAGAAGGTCTGGGAATCATCCCGGGAAACAAACGCAGGGTGTCGGCTGCTTCATTGTTTATAAATACCCTGTTTCCTTCTTCGTCAACCCAGATATCTGTGAAGTCATCCTTGATATCTTCTTCTGTTTTCATGAGCGACAGGCTCATCCAGCTTTCCACCCCCCTTACGAATTCACCGTTTACCTTCAGGTCGAGTCCGGTTGCATAACCTTTGGCCTGCTGGTCGGCGTAATATCTTATCCGCACATTATCAACCTCATAAGGCACAAGTTTGTTCAGAAACTTGTAATACAGCTCGCCGGTAAACACAAAAGGCCTGTTCCATGCCATGAAATTCAGGTCAGTACCGGCCACCAGATGAACCGATTGCTGCGAACGGCCTTCGGGATAAAGGCTGCCATCGAAGAGCCTGAGTTCGCGGTAGAAGGGCGGCTGATTATACACTCCCCCAGCCAACCTGAACGACATCTCACGTTCCCATAAAGGTTTGTAAGCAATACTTGCCCTCGGACTGATTTTAAATTCTTTGCCATAATCCCAGTAATTAGCCCGGATACCGGCAGTTACCACAAACTCATCACCCATTTTGTTGAAGATGTTCCAGGCCTGTTGTGCATAAGCGCTATAGGTGCCGATATTGATTTTGTTGTCGGCCTTCACTGATTGGCTCAATTCAAAATCAGGGCGTTCGGGTGACGGATTACCCGGTATCCAGGGTTTCAGCGGAAGGCTGTATCCCGCCGAATCAATCATTTCCCATTCGTGCACCCTGTCGTGTATGTTCTGGTGCTGAAACTTCAAACCCCATTTAGTGACCGACCATCTGCCGATCAGCGTACCTTTATGCTCGATGTTGAATACCCGGGCATCAAAATAATTGCGCGCATGTTCGAGGAAACCGCCCACTCCCTGTGCCTGCACAACATTGCCAAACTGTTCGCTGCCCGGAGAAGTTTCTAGCCGGCCGATCCAGTATTGTCCGAGCACATCATAAGTTTCTGTTTCCACCGTGCTGAATGCCGAGGCAATAAGTTTCAGGTCGAGGTTTTTATTGGGCTTATGGCTCAAAGTAAAAGCACCCATACCGGTTTCGTAGCTGTCCACTTCCTGACCCTCGAAGAAGATATTGAGCCGGTAGGCTTCCTGAATGGTTCCAAAGTCGGTTTGCCGGCTTTCGGGAATGAGTGTGTACCTGTTCCGCGAATAATATCCCAGCATCGAAAGTTCCCATTTCGGATGCAGTCCGTAGGTGATCATGGTTTGAATATCGGAGAAGTTAGGGCGGTATGAACCCTGTGTCTCGAGTGCATTGAGCAGGTATGCTGTGGTTTTGTAGCGGGCACCGAGCAAATAGGTTAATCTTCTGTTCGACTGAGCGCCTTCCACATGCATCTCGGCCCCCAACAGGCTTGCCGTCACAGATCCTGCGGTTTCGGTTGGCCTTTTATAGGTAATGTCCAGTACAGAAGAAAGCTTGTCACCATATTCGGCGTTGAACCCTCCTGCTGAGAATAATATAGAAGAAACAAGTGCCGAATTAAGAAAACTCAGTCCTTCCTGCTGACCCGAGCGCACCAAAAAAGGTCTGTAAATTTCGATATCGTTGACATATACCAGATTCTCATCGAAGTTTCCACCCCTGACGGTATATTGCGAACTGAGTTCATTGTTGGAGGAAACTCCCGGCAATGTTTTGATCAGGTCTTCGATACCACCTCCCGAACTGGGTATTTGCATGGCTTGTCTGGGATTGAGCCGGGTAAGGCTGGTCGAACGCAGTTTCTCATCTCTTACTTCGAGTGAAGGGAGCATGGTGGCGGACTCAACGAGTATAACATTCAACTGGCGCCGTTCATCGGGTTTTAGTCTGAGCAAAAACTCCTGCTGTTCAAATCCGACAAATGAAACAGCAAGTCTGACAGGTATTTCGGCCGGCACCTTAATTTCAAAGCGACCCGATCTGTCCGTCGTAACTCCTCCCTGTGCACCAAGCAGAGCCACATGTGCCAGTTCCACAGCCCTGCTTCTCTGGTCGGTAACCGTACCCCACACCGTTGCCGTTTGGCCCACGCCACGGACAGGAAACAGCCCGAAGACCGTTGCAACCAATGTCAGCACAAAAAACCTGTTGAGCAAAAGCATATGTCAATAACTCGAAGGAATGTGTTTTATTTTATCATATTATAAAGGCAAAGCAACAAAAAAAGCCGCTGTGGTCAACAGCAGCTTTCCGGTATTTCTTACAAATATTTTTTAGCTCTTAAAGAGAAAACCCTGATCAGCAGCCTTTTGGATGGCATTGTATATACCTACCTTGTTAATAGTGCGCAGGCCTGCTGCAGATACCTTAAGGGTGATCCACTGATCCATTTCCGGAACGAAAAAACGTTTTACCTGAAGGTTAGGCTCAAACGTCCTGCGGGTTTTGCGGTTCGAGTGCGAAACATTGTTCCCTGTAATTACCTTTTTTCCTGTGATCTGGCAAATCTTCGACATGATAATAAGTTTTTAAAGCCCTGTTAAAAAGGGAGTGCAAAGTACGATCATTTTTTTGAATTGTGCAAGTCTGCAAGCAAAAAAGTACAAGAGATTGATCTGCAACGTTATTGTATTGACAATCAATCTGATTATCCGTCTTTACGTCTTATCTGTTTTTGTACATTCGGTCGTAATACTGCTGATATGTCCCGGAAGTAACTTCATCGAGCCAGTCTTGATTGTTCAGGTACCAATCAACGGTGAGTCTGATTCCCTCTTCAAATTGAAGTGAAGGAACCCAACCGAGTTCGCGTTGCAGTTTTGAGGAATCGATGGCATATCTGAGGTCGTGTCCGGCCCTGTCTTTCACATATGTAATCAGACTTTCGGATGTTCCCGCGGCATTTCCCAGTTTTTCATCCATAACAGCACACATGAGTTTTATCAGGTCAATATTTTTCCATTCGTTGTGACCACCTATGTTGTATGTTTCGCCGTCGTGGCCTTTGTGGAATATCACATCAATGGCACGTGCATGATCCACCACATAGAGCCAGTCGCGGACGTTTTCGCCTTTTCCATATACCGGCAGTGGTTTTTTATGACGTATATTATTGATGAATAAAGGTATCAGTTTTTCGGGGAATTGATTCGGACCATAGTTGTTCGAGCAATTCGAAATTACCACGGGCAGGTTGAATGTGTCGTGATAAGCCCGAACAAGGTGATCGCTGCTTGCTTTTGAAGCCGAATAGGGGCTGTGCGGGTCGTAGGGAGTTGTTTCGGTAAACATGCCTGTATCGCCCAGTGAGCCATACACTTCATCAGTTGAAATATGATAAAACCTCTTGCCTTCAAAATCATTCTGCCAATAATGACGGGCAGCATTCAGCAAGTTTACAGTTCCAACAATATTGGTCATGATAAACTCCATGGGGTTGGCAATGGAACGATCCACATGCGACTCGGCAGCAAGGTGAATAACACTGTCGAACTGGTATTTTTTGAACAGTTCCATGATATGTTCTCCATCAACAATGTCGGCTTTCAGAAAATGATAATTGGGCAGGTTTTCAACATCTCTGAGGTTGGCCAGGTTTCCGGCGTAGGTTAGTTTATCGAGGTTATAGATATCGTGTTGCGGATACTTGTTTACAAAAAGCCGAACAACATGCGAGCCTATAAATCCTGCGCCTCCTGTGATTAAAATTCTTCTCATAATTTTGTGTTTTAACTGGATATCTTGGTTTGCAACAATTCCATGAACGCTATTTATGCTCATTGACGGCTCCTGTAAGCCTTTTCCCATTTCCAGGCCGATGCTGTCATTTCATCGAGTGATTTTAAGGCTTTCCATCCCAGTTCATTGTTTGAAAAAGCCGGGTTGGCCCAAACCTGTTCCACATCCCCAGCTCTGCGACCAACGATGCGGTAATTGAGTTTCTCGCCCGAAACCCTTTCGAACGAACGGATAACCTCCAACACCGAGTATCCGTTACCGGTACCCAGGTTGAATACCTCGAAGGGTTTCTTCATTTGCTGTCCGATCATACGCTTTATGGCAACAACATGCGCCTGTGCGAGATCAACCACATGGATATAATCCCTGATCGCAGTACCGTCGGGCGTGTTATAATCATCGCCAAAAACACTCAGTTGCTGCCTGAGTCCGATGGCGGTCTGTGTGATAAAAGGCACCAGGTTATTTGGTACGCCAAGTGGCAACTCGCCGATCAGAGCTGAGTCGTGTGCACCAATAGGATTGAAATACCTCAATGCGATGGCATTCAGCTTTGATGAACGAATGGTGTCGGAAATAACTTCTTCGGAAATCTGTTTTGTGTTGCCATATGGTGATTCGGCCTTCTTTATAGGGGCCAGTTCCGAAACAGGCAACTCATCGGGTTGACCATACACCGTGCAGGAACTCGAAAACACAAGGTTGGGAATGTTGTTCAGCATCATGCCTTCAAGTATGTTCATCAACGATACCAGATTGTTGCGGTAATACATCAGAGGCTTTTCGACCGATTCGCCAACGGCTTTGTAGGCAGCAAAATGAATGATACCCTTCAGGTCGGCATGACGGCTAAAAAAATCTGCAGTGCGCTCACGGTCAACCAGATCGAATTGTTCAAACACCGGCCTGATGCCGGTGATGGCTTCAATGGAATCAATTACGCCTGCTTGTGAGTTAGAAAGATTATCAACGATAACTGTGGTGAATCCTTGTTGCTGCAATTCAACAACGGTGTGTGAGCCAATGTAGCCGGTACCACCTGTGACCAGTATTTTCATAATGCTGTTTTGATGTTCAAAAATAGGGAATTAAGTAGTAAAACATACAAATTTCCAAAATATGCTTTCTTTTATTTTCAAATGAATAAAAAGTCGTTTCCCTGACACAAAACTATCTCAGAAATAATCTGTTCAATGGAAACAGAACCAATAAGTAGCTGTTTCCATGAGTAATTAAACCAGTTTCCTAACCCTGTTGTTTTCGAGGATATATGTTTCGCCACTTTCAGGGCACATGGCTTTGTTGTCATCGCCAAAACGCAGTCTGTGACCGAATTCACTCATCCAGCCTGTTTGTCGGGCCGGGTTTCCGACCACAAGTGCATAAGCCGGTACTTCCTTAGTGACCACCGCACCGGCTCCGATGAATGCAAATTCGCCAATGTCGTGTCCGCAGACAATTGTAGCATTGGCTCCGATGCTGGCGCCTTTCCTCACAACAGTGCGCATATATTCACCCCTTCGGTTCACGCCGCTCCGTGGATTGATCACATTGGTAAACACCATTGACGGTCCAAGAAAAACATCGTCTTCACAAATAACACCTGTGTAGATGCTCACATTATTCTGAACCTTACAATTCTTACCCAGCACCACACCTGGCGAAACTACCACATTTTGTCCGATGTTGCAGCGTTCGCCAATAATACAGTTGCTCATAATATGGCTGAAATGCCAGATTTTCGTTCCTTCGCCGATCTGACAGCCTTCGTCAACAACAGCGGTTTCGTGCGCAAAATAATTTATGTCCTCGCTCATTATTTTTATATTATTCCGGTTCACTATTCAGGCTGCAAAATACTGATTTATTCGTCAGCAGGTTTTTATATGCTGAAAATCATTTTGAAAATACACAAAAAAAACCCGGCATAAGGTCATATCCGGGTTGATTATCAATATATTATATCCGAAAAACATTTGACTTTCCGGATAAATTCCCAAGGCTGATTATTGATTCTGCACAAATTCAAGCACCGAGGAAGCTACGTATTCAAGGGTTTCATCGTCAAACTCGGTGTGGATGGGCAGCGAAATAACTGTCTTACTGAGGTTTTCCGTAACCGGAAAATCGCCTCTTTTATAGCGGGGATCGATGTAGGCCTTTTGCAGGTGCAGCGGCACCGGATAATATATGGCACTCGAGATGCCTTTCGACTGGAGGTGATCCATGAGTTTCTGCCGGTTGATGCAGTGCGTTACCAGAGTATATTGGTGGAATACATGTGTGGTGAACGGAGCCGTAACAGGCGTTTTCAGTTTGTCGCTTTTGGCAAACTCCCTATTGTAGAAATTGGCAGCATATCTGCGTGCTTCAGCATACTCATCCAGGTGTCTGAGTTTTATATCAAGTATAGCAGCCTGAATGCTGTCGAGTCTTGAATTCACACCTACATAGTCGTGATAATACCTAACCGCCATTCCGTGGTTGACTACTACCCTTAACTGGGCAGCGAGCTCGTCATCGTTGGTGAATATCGCCCCGCCGTCACCATAACAACCCAGGTTTTTCGAGGGGAAAAAGCTCGTGCAGCCGATATGGCCAATAGTTCCTGCTTTGCGCACACTTCCGTCCTTTGAGGTGTAATCAGCACCAATGGCCTGGGCATTGTCCTCAATAACAAAAAGATTGTGTTTGCCGGCTATTTCCATAATGGCATCCATGTCGGCACTCTGACCAAAAAGATGCACTGGCACAATTGCTTTTGTCCGCGGCGTAATGGCTCTTTCAATGGCCTCCGGATCGATATTGAAGGTCTCGGGATCAACATCCACCAGTACCGGAGTGAGCCTGAGCAAAGCAATCACTTCGGCCGTTGCAATGAAAGTGAAAGATGTTGTTATGACTTCGTCGCCCGGCTGAAGGTTCAGCGCCATCATGGCTACCTGAAGCGCATCAGTACCGTTGGCACAAGGAATCACATGTTTGATGCCAAGATATTTCTCGAGACTTGTCTGAAACTGCTTCACAGCCGGTCCGTTGATAAAACTGGCATTGGAAAGAATCTCGGAAATCGCGCTGTCAACTTCGGGTTTAATCTTTTTGTATTGGCCGACGAGGTCAACCATGGGGACTTGCTTCATCATTAATGGATTTATAAAATTTGCCGCAAAAGTATTGATAATAATTTCACAATATCAAATTCTACAATCAAATAAGCGCTGGCTTCATCTGAATTTTCAGAATATAACTACAGGTATATTGGCAGACTGTTTACCTTTGCAGCAAACGAACCGCTATGTCAGTTAAAAGGTTTCTGCTTCTGTTTATTGTAGCTTTTGTGCAGCAACTTCAGGCTCAGCGGAGCATTTCGGACAGCACCGTGTCCACATTTATGTTTCATGCTGCCTATTCTTTACAGTTTCCATCCGGAGATTTGACTCAATATTTTGGCGTTAATTCTACAATTGGCGGCGGCATTATGTATAAGTCGGACAAAAACTGGATCAATGGCATAGCCGGCAGTTACCTTTTCGGTGATCAGGTGAAGAACAGGGCCGAACTGTTGTCAATGATCAGCACGAGTGAAGGTGAGGTTATTGACGGCGACGGCCTAAATACCAGTCTGGCTCTGTTCGAACGTGGGTTTCACCTCAGATATACCACCGGAAAACTTTTTCCGGCCTTTGGACCCAATCCCAACTCTGGCTTTATCGTGATGGCCAGCATCGGTTATCTCGCCCACCACATCCGCATTGAAACACAGTTTGGGTCTGCCCCTCAGCTTCAGGGTGATTACGCAAAAGGTTACGATAAACTCCGCGGTGGTTTAGCATTGGGTGCCGAGGCAGGGTACATGATTATGAGCAATTCAAGAATCCTCAATTTCAGTGCTGCGTTCGAAGTCGTACATGCCCGGACGAAAAGCCTTCGCGACTATGATTTCAGCATCAGGGCAAAGGATAACAACCGCTACAGCGATACGTATTTCGGCATCAGACTGAACTGGTATATACCCACCTATCAGCGAAGTCCGCAGAAATTTTATTATTACTGATATTCATGCGACTGATTTATAACCTGTTCATCCGATTGTATGGCCTGGGAGCTATGTTGTCGGCAAGGTTCAATCCCAAGGCGGCACAATGGGTTTCGGGCCGACAAAATCAGGCCGGCTATTTGCGTCAGGCGGCAAACAGATCGGATAACTGGCTGTGGTTTCATGCTTCATCACTGGGCGAATTTGAACAAGGCCGTCCGCTGATCGAAGCCGTCAAACAACAACATCCCGAATATCAGGTTTTATTGACTTTCTTCTCTCCTTCGGGTTTTGAAGTCCGTAAAAACTATGAACACGCCGATTGTGTAGCCTACCTTCCTGCCGACACCCCTGCCCATGCACGTGCTTTTGTTCAGCAGTTCAGGCCAAAAGCAGCCTTTTTTATCAAATATGAATTTTGGTTCAACTATATAAAAGTGCTGCACGACGAGGGAATACCCTTGTACTTCATTTCGGCCCGGTTCAGACCATCTCAGCACTTTTTCAGTTTCTACGGTTTCTGGTTCAGGAAGCAACTTGGAAGGGTAACTCATTTTTTTGTTCAGGATAAAGAATCAACACAACTGCTGCACAACAATGGCATCACTCAGGCAACTGAGACAGGCGATACACGTTTTGACAGAGTAGCGAAGCTGGCCACGACCGCCCGTCATTTTCCTGATATTGTTCAGTTTAAGGGAAACCGAAAACTCATCATCGCAGGAAGCACCTGGCCGCCCGATGAGCAGTTACTCTCGTCTCTGCTTATCGAACTCACCGAAAACTGGGCAATGATTCTTGCACCGCATGATGTTGGTGCAGCACATTTATCAGAATTGTCCAGATCAATACCTGTACAACATCAGTTCTACAGCCGCTTCGATCCCGAACAGCCATGCAAAGTCCTGATAATTGACAGCATAGGAATATTATCCCAACTGTACCAATATGCCGCCTTTGTTTATATCGGCGGCGGCTTTGGACAATCCATCCACAACATACAGGAACCCGTGACTTTTGGATGTCCGGTTATTTTCGGACCGAAATACCAAAAATTTTCAGAAGCTGTTGATTTGATCAGGCTTGGAGGGGCTTTTGCGGTGCACAATGAGACGGAATTGATTCATACAGCGAAAAAACTGATGCGCGATGAAACGTATCGTAAAACATGCTCATCTGTTTGTAAAAATTATGTTTCCGCTCAGACAGGAGCCACTGAAAAAATTATGGGCTACTTACGGAACAACCTGTTTATCTGACATTAGGCCTGCTTCGTTAAAAAGCTGATTCTAGCTATTTTTTGCAGCACAAAACCTTCCGATTCTCTCACAGATCATATCCACAATCGTGAGCGGCAGTTCATAAAAGAAAGGCAGCCTGAGCAGTGTTGCAGCAAATCTGTCAGCGTTCGGTAAAGCCCTGCCATCATGCAAAGGGGTAAAAAACTTGCTTCTGTGCAGCGGCAGATAATGAAAAACAGACTGCACCATGTTGGCATTCAAATAGTCTATCATCTCATTGCGTCCCTGCTCATCAGGCATCAGCAGATAAAACATGTGGCCATTATTCACAGCATAATCAGGTATGCGGGGCAGTTCAAAAAAACCCTGATCGGCAAGCGGTTTCAGGTTGTGATAGTAGCGGTTCCAGATCTCGATGCGCTTTTTTTGTATTTCATCTGCCTGCTGCATCTGCCCGTATAGCACTCCGGCTGTTATATCTGAAGGCAGAAATGAAGACCCGATATCTACCCAACCGTATTTGTCGGTTTCCCCACGGAAAAATGCTGCCCTGTCGGTCCCTTTCTCCCAGATGATTTCAGCCCTGCGGATGTATTTCGGATCGTTTATGGCGAGCATTCCTCCTTCCCCGGTACTGATGTTTTTGGTTTCGTGAAACGAAAACATGCCGAAATGCCCGATACTTCCGAGCGGTTTTCCTTTATACGTCGATTCTATGGCATGAGCGGCATCCTCAATGACTACAAGTTCATGCTTTGCCGCCAGATGCATTACCGCATCCATGTCAACGGCCACTCCTGCATAATGCACCACTACTATGGCTTTTGTTGCAGGCGTAATCAGGGCTTCCATAGCATCCACATCAATGTTCGGGTGAGCGGCAGTGGAATCGGCAAACCTGATGGAGGCGCCCCGAAGCAGAAACGGATTGGCCGTGGAAACAAAAGTAAAACTGGGCATAATCACCTCATCACCCGGTTTGAAGCCGATGAGCAGACATGCCATTTCAAATGCATCAGTACATGAAGTGGTCAGAAAACACTTCTTTATCCCATAGCGCTCCTCAAACAAACTGTGGCACTTGCGTGTATAGGGCCCGTTTCCGGATATATGTCCGGAATAGGCAGCATTAACGATATGTTGTATTTCGTGCCCTGCAAACCAGGGTTTGTTGAAAGGAATTTTCATCGTATCTGAAACAATATAAGTTTGCGAAAGTACATTTTTTCATAAAAAACTCACATAAACCTGTATGATTGGATGGAATATAATGGTTGGAAATACGGTTTGCGTAATTAAGGTATCTTTGCCGGCCACAACAAAATCAACTACACGTGCATATCATGAACGAGCATAATTTACATAACAACACCTACGATTTCCTGACACACCATCCTGATCCGCTGCTCAGAAATGTTGCAAGCATGGTAGATGTAATTATGTCCAGAGCAGCGGAAACCCCTGATCATGTGGTGTTCAGGTTTTTGCCTGAAGGTACTGACGAAGGTGAATCACTCAGTTTCAGCCAGCTCGATGTCATGGCTCGCCGTGTCGCCGTCAGTTTGCAGCAGACAGGTCAAAAAGGCGACAGGGTTGTTCTTTTCTTTCCACCGGGAATTCCATACATTGTGTCATTATTTGCGTGTTTCTACGCAGGCATGGTAGCTGTTCCGGCCTATCCGCCCCGACGCAACCGATCCTCCTATCGTGTTTTCAGTATTGTTGAGAATGCAGGGGTTTCGGTCTGCCTCACCACGCAGCAGGTGCTCAGGGACATAGAGCGAAATTTTGCTTCAGATTTCGCATCCCGTACAATCAATTGGATTTGTTACGAAGATGCTGTTAAAAGTGAACCGTCAACCTGGATCGACCCTTACATCAACGGACAGGAACTCGCACTGCTGCAATACACCTCGGGCTCGACCGGTGAACCCAAAGGAGTCATGATCACCCATTATCAGATTCTCTACAACTCTGAATACATCAGGCAGTCCTTTGGTTTCAGCAAACAAACCATTGGCATGAACTGGCTACCCATATACCACGACATGGGTTTGATCGGAACGATCATGCAGGCACCTTACATTGGAGCACTCAGTATCACCATGCCACCGGTCGCGTTTCTGCAGGATCCGCTCAAATGGCTGAAAGCCATAACAAAATACAAGGTTACCACCGCCGGCGGACCCAACTTCGGCTTCGATCATTGCATCAACAAAGTTCCTGAAGCTGAGATTGAACAACTCGACCTGAGCAGTATGGAAACATTTTTTTGCGGAGCAGAGCCGGTACGGGCCAAAACCATGCAGGATTTTGCATCCTTTTTTGCAGCAGCAGGTGCCAGACCCGAGCAGTTATACCCCTGCTACGGTATGGCCGAAACAGTGTTGATCGTGACAGGAGGAAACAAACTCAGTCCGTTGCGCTTTGTTACCATCAACAGTAAATCCCTGGCGCAGGGTAAGATCGAAAAAGTGGATGAACACCATCCCGATGCCGTCACACTTACCGGATGCGGCCACACCTGGCTCGACACAATAGTAAGGATCGTTCACCCCGAAACCTATGAAGCTGTGCCTGATCATCAAACAGGCGAAATCTGGATCAGCGGAAGCGGTGTAACTCAGGGATACTGGGGCAGACCAGAAGAAAACCTCCGCACCTTCGGCGCGCAGATCAAAGGCGAAGGAACGGTGAAATATTTCAGATCGGGCGATCTGGGATTTCTTGATGGAAACGAACTTTATATCACCGGCCGCATCAAGGATCTGCTTATCTTCCGGGGTGTTAACTTCTACCCAACCGATATTGAGTTTGCTGTACAAGAAGCCCATCCGGCCCTGAGAAAAAATGCCGGTGCAGCCTTTCCGGTTCTCGTTAGAGGCGAAGAACAACTTGTCATAGCTCAGGAAGTGGAACGAAGCAGTATGCATAACCTGCCTGAATCAGAGATATTTTCTGCCATCCGACAGACTATTGCCGAAGAATTCGAACTTTCGGTGTATGCCATTGTGCTGCTCAGACCGGGCAGCGTACCATTGACTTCATCAGGGAAGATTCAGCGCAGGGTGGCCAAATATGGCTACCTTACAGGCGAACTTCAATCCATTGCCATTTGGGAAAAGGAAAGTAGGATTGAAAACATCAACGTGCCGGCCGAAACCATCACACACGAAAACCTCGAAGCATGGCTGGTGCAATGGGTCAACCAAAAACTACATATACCAAAAGAGGAGATCGATGTGGACAAACCTATCACTTCTTTCGGGCTCGACAGCCTCGCTGCGGTGAGTCTGGAAAGTGAAATCAGCGCGCACTTCGGCTACATTTGGCACATAAGCCTGTTTATGGCAGACACAACCATCAGGCAACTGGCAATTGACGGCGTTGCCATATACGAACAGGAAAGCCAAACAAAAGAATAAAATCAGTGTTTCGGACTGTGTAGGAGTGTGAAAACAGACATTCTGGCAGGCACTAATCTTAAGGTTCATTTTATCCGGCACATGAATTCTTCTTTTGAATATCTTGCTCTATCTAAGCTGTTCTGATTTGTTTCTTATCATCCAAACACCAGACTTTCTCTGCCAATGATGTCAGAATAGAAGACCCTCCAGTCAGTTTCCATTTATCCTGACCAAAAAACCGCCGGTAACATTAAACTTTGTTTGCCAAATGGTTGTTTAGGCATTGAATTTGTGGTAAATTTATCATCAAATGATGGCTATGAAAGACCTGAATGAATTGCGTGCACTGATTAGTCTGGTAGATGAACCGGATGTAGTGATGTATGCACAGGTTTCGAGGCGCATCATCGACTATGGTGTTGAGGCACTTCCTGAGCTCGAAGCAGCATGGGAAAATACCCTCGACGATTTCCTCCAGCAGCGACTTATCAGCATTATTCACGACATTCAGCAGGAACACCTCTATTCGGAACTAAGCAATTGGGGTAAATTTGGCAACAACGACCTGCTCAAAGGATTTATGCTGGTTACCCGATTCCAGTATCCCGACCTTGACCTGGAAAAAGTTACCCGCGAAGTGGGAAGAATCGCACAGGAAGTTTGGCTCGAACTCAACAACAACCTCACAGCTCTCGAAAAGGTGAAAGTGGTCAACCATGTGTTGTTTGATATCAACAAATTCGGAGGCAACACCAGCAACATTCATTCATCGGAAAATTTTTACCTGAAAAACCTGCTCGACAACCGCAAAGGCAATTCGC
Organism: Bacteroidales bacterium; assembly: GCA_024710405.1. GTDB lineage: Bacteria > Bacteroidota > Bacteroidia > Bacteroidales > F082 > UBA6192. The sequence goes on along the minus strand of JANJUV010000015.1, from coordinate 40,600 downwards.
TTTCGCTGGGAATGCTTTATGTGATGATCGCACAAAGTCTCAAAATACCCGTGTATGGTGTTGATCTTCCGAAGCATTTTATTCTTGCTTACGTGGATGAGCACCACCACGAACCCGAAGAAGAAGTTCTGTTCTATCTGAATCCTTTCAACAAAGGAGCCGTGTTTACACGTAACGAAATCAACCTGTACATCAAACAGATGAACCTTGAACCGAGTGAAAGCTACTTTAAACCATGCACCAACCTCACCATGATCCGCCGAATGGTCAACGGACTTATCGATGCCTACAATTCACAAAACAATACTGAAAAAGCCGCCGAACTGCAGCATCTGCTCACCAGTCTGGATTTCTGAAAGTAACACGTCTGAACTCCTGAAACCCTTCATACAAACAATCATTTCATTGATAACTTAATGCAATTCAGGTTCTGCGGAAAAACCTGATGATGTCTACATTAAAAGTGATGATAGAAGGTTAATCGAAACAGGAACCGGGGTTAATGTAAATCATGTTTTACCGCAAAGGCCGCAAAGAAAGACCGTAAAGGCCGCAAAGGTCAACTGCCTTCCAATATGCTGACTATATTGATGTTATCTCCGTGTCCTCTGCGGTTAATATCTCCGCGTCCTTTGCGGTTAAAACCAAAACGTTTGTTTCACACAGTTTGAAATCGTATTCTTACAACAATTCAAACTTATGAAGCGAATGGAAGTGAACTTTCTCGTAAATATTGCCGAAATCAATTATCAAAAGGTATTACTGAAATGCTTAAATGCTTTCAGCATATCCTTTATAAATCTGCAGGCAGAACAGTAAAAAAATGTACTTAAACAAGCATTTTTATATAAAAAATGTCTGTTTCTGTTGACTATACCACAAATGCAATATCTTTGAAGTGCATTTTTGAATTGTTTACCTGGTATGCTCCTTTTATTCGAATCCCTGTTCGGGATTTCAGCTGTAGTCTGGATACTGATTGCATTCGCATTCAGCATCATATTGGTGGTTGCCATTGTGCTTATCCACCGGCACAACAACCGGATCAGGTTTGTGCAGCTTGAGCAAAAAATCTATGAACATGCTGATACGGTTCACAAACAGTTGGAATATAAAGTATTCCGCTTGCAGAAAGTTATTGAGGAAATGTCAACACATGCGCCTCTGCCACCTACATTAAAAACTGAGGATGTAACGCTCGATCAACAATCGCAAACCGGAGCAAGCAAGGCAGATGCTACTGTTCCTGCAAAGCTGGCCGACGAACTTGAATCCATCATCTTCAGGGTGAATAAGTTAAATGAAGATGTTAAGGCTGCACAGGCACATCAGGAAGCCTTTAAAAAAGGAGTGCACATGCTGCTGGCCGAGCTCACCGAACGCATCAATAGCAACGAAAAGCATTTAAACAGGTTTATCAACCTGCTCGACGAACTGGCTTCGGAACACGGGTTGGAACTTATGGATGCAGAAGAAAACGTCGAAGAAGCAACTGAAAAAAAAGTTATTAAATCAATTACTGAATATTCCATCCCTGAACCGGTACATTTTATTGTTGAAACACCGGTTCTGGCCGACAATGAAGTTGTTGCAGAACCTCAGCCCGATGTTGATGAGGATGAATTACAGAAACATGAAGAATACAATAAAGGTGCAACAGATGGTTCAGAACTGCCAGCAGCTTATCCGGACTCCTTGATTCCCGAAACAGAAACCGAAGATGTTCTGAGCGATTCAACAACAGAAGAAAATACAGAATCTCAAAGCATAACAGCAGATAACTTCACTGCAGATTCAGCAGAAACCGAAGATACCTCACCGGTTGAGGAAGAACATGAGGGCGGAAAAACCATACCATCTGAACCAGAAACTGTTGCTGAAACAACACCTGTTACTGAATATGAAAAAGATACTTCCATTGTGCCTTCGGAAGACATGAACCCGGAAACAGCTGGTGAAACAACGGAGCCGGTAACTGTTGATGTAGCCATTGAAGTTGCAGGTAATGAGCCCGATAAAACCGCAGAACCGATTCTGGAGCAGGTTAGGGAACAAAAAGAAGTAACTGTTGAAGAAACGCATGAAACTTTGGTATTAAAGGCTGTTGAAACCTCTGCAACTGTTGAAGCAATCAGCTACACCGGTTCGGTTGAAGAAGGTGTGTACTACTTCGAAAAGCCGGAAACCGGAGGCTTTTTCAAACCTGAAGATGCCGGATCGCTGCGAAGCAACAAATCACTATATAAAATCATTGTTGACCCCGTTTCGGGTGATATGGCAAGTTGTGTGCTGCTCACCGACAATACCGCATGTACTTCGCTGGCCATCGAAAATATGGATGAACTGCTCAGACCTGTATGCGACATCCAAAGCCTGAAAGGAACCGGCAGCAGGCTCACCCTGTTGCAAAAAGGCGTGCTGCACAAACAAGAACAAGGCTGGCAGATCAGGCCCGACAACAGGCTAAAGGTGTTGCTTTTCTGAAGCTGACCCGATTTCCATTGAAATTTCTTTTCTCATTTCAGGGACAATCACTGACCCTGATAATCAATACTTTGCCGAAACAATCTTAAAAATTCATCAATTCATGAAAAATTAATATAAAATCTCTTGACAAACGATTGGGTTATGTAGTATCTTTGTGATATCAATTTAATATCAAAATGGAAAAGAATTTACAAGAGAAATTTATCCGCCCGATGTCGGGGTACATTATGCTGGCGGTTTTACTGGTTGTAACAGGTCTGTTTGCATACGTTGCAATTACTTTCAACGACCATCGCTTAACCTGGTTGCTGGTAACAGCTATTGTAGTTTTTGCTGTTGTCCTGGTATTTACGGCCGGATTTCTGGTTATCAATCCGAACGAATCGGCAGTGTTGGTTTTGTTCGGAGACTACAAAGGAACGGTACGTCAGAACGGATTCTTCTGGGTGAATCCATTTCTGGTGAAGAAGAAAATCTCGCTGCGTGCCCGCAACCTCAATTCGGAGCCGATCAAGGTAAATGACAAGATCGGCAACCCGATCATGATTGGGATTGTGCTGGTGTGGAAGGTTCGCGACACATTCAGGGCAGCCTTTGAAGTGGATGATTATGTGAATTATGTTGAGATCCAGAGCGAAGCAGCCATACGTAAACTGGCCGGTCATTATCCTTACGACAACTTCGATGACGAGCAAACCGAAATCACCCTGAGGGCTGGTGGCGAAGAGGTAAATCAGGCACTTGAAGCCGAACTTTCGGAACGGTTGCAAATGGCTGGAATTGAAGTTATCGAAGCACGTATCAGCTACCTGGCTTACTCGTCTGAGATTGCCAATGCGATGCTCAGAAGGCAACAGGCCACAGCTATCATTGCCGCAAGGGTCAAAATTGTGGAAGGAGCTGTCAGCATGGTTGAAATGGCTCTGGAACAACTTTCTGAGAAAAAACTGGTTGATCTGGACGAAGAAAAGAAAGCAGCCATGGTGAGCAACCTTATGGTGGTTTTATGTTCTGACAAGGACGCAAGTCCGGTAATCAACACCGGAACCCTGCACCAATAATTACAACTGCCATGAAAGTGTTTCAGAAAGACAAAAAAACAATCCTGTTCACTGAAGGCAATGTTGAAGTGGCCAGCCTGATTTACGACTCGCGCTGGTCAGAAAAGGCAGGAATCAGTCTGGCCGATGGCAACCAATACCGGATTGAAACTCTTGGTTTTTGGAAATCAGGTTTTGAAGTCAGAAAAGGAACAAAATCAATCGTAAGTCTGCGTACTACCTGGACCGGCAATGTTGTGCTGGAAACACTGGAAACCGGTAATAAAGCAACCTACACTTTTCGGAAAAAAAGTGTCTGGAAAGACCACTATGAACTGGCCGACAAAGACAAATTTGTTTTGGGTAGCATCGTTTCGCGCTTCAGGTGGAGATCGTTCTCAACCGATTATGAACTTACATTCAGCCCCAGGTTAAAAGCACACGGACAGCATCTTCTTTTGACGGTGCTTATGGTATTCATGCTTCGAACGATGATGAGTCGCAACAACTTCGTAATGATACCTGCATAGAAACATATTCATAAATAATACCCTCAACCGATGCCTCAGAAAAAATCCTTTGCACTCCGAATTGATCCTTCGCTTCTGGAAGCCGTTGAGAAATGGGCTGCGGATGATTTCCGCAGCACCAACGGCCAGTTGGAATGGATCATCAGCAGTGCATTGAAAGAGGCAAAACGCTTGAAAAAAGAAAATGAGTCAGGCGGGCAGAAAGAAAAAGAAGATTAACAGGCAGGAGTAAGTTTGTGATGATGGTTAAAAAGATTTTTTTCTAATGGAATCGTAATTGCTGAACACGTAATCTCCTATTACTGGCGCGAATTTGCAAATCAGCAAAATCATCTCACGAGGCGAAGCCGGGTAACTTAGCGAAGCGATCTCTCATGAGGCAAAGCCGAATAACTTAGCGAAGCGATCTCATGAGGCGAAGCCGGGTAATCCGTGCCTGCTTCTTTCACTTAAAGAAATCGTTCGTGTGGCAATCAGGTTTGCAGGGTTCACACAAATCGCTTAGATACTATTTCTGGTATGATGCCAGAAAATCATTGATGTTCTTCTCGATACGGCCCAGCACATCATCTGCATTTGCCCGCACAAACGTTTCGCCCGTTACCTGTTCAAAAAGCTCAATATACCGTTCGGATACACTGTGGACGAATGCATCAGTCATTTCGGGAACCTGCTGCCCCTCTTTTCCCTGAAATCCGTTGTCCATGAGCCATTCGCGCACAAACTCTTTTGAGAGCTGTTTTTGTTGTTCGCCCTTCGCAAAGCGTTCCTCATACTCATCGGCATAAAAATAACGGGACGAGTCAGGGGTGTGTATTTCATCAATCAGGTAAATGGTGTCGCCAACCTTTCCAAACTCATATTTGGTATCCACGAGTATCAGTCCGTGCTCAGCGGCAATCCGGCTTCCCCTTTCGAACAGTTGCAGGGTATATTGTTCGAGCAAGGCATAATCCTGTTCCGACACAAGCCCGCTGCTGATGATTTCTTCGCGCGTGATGTCTTCATCATGTCCTGTCTCGGCCTTTGTTGTAGGGGTAATGATCGGCTCCGGGAAACGCTGGTGTTCTTTCATGCCATCGGGAACGGATACGCCACAGATGCTGCGTGCACCGCTTTTATAGGTACGCCATGAACTTCCGGTAAGGAATCCGCGAATAATCATCTCCACCGGAAAAGGCTTGCAATAATGTCCGATGGTTACCATAGGATCGGGGCTGGCGAGTTTCCAGTTGGGTACTATATCGCTTGTCGCATCCAGGAATTTAGATGCTATCTGATTGAGCACCTGACCCTTGTAGGGTATTCCTTTGGGCAGGACAACATCAAATGCCGAAATACGGTCGGAAGCCACCATAATCAGCAGGCTGTCGTTAATGTTATACACATCGCGTACTTTCCCTTTGTACACACTTTTTAGGCCAGGGAAACTGAAATCGGTTTTTACAATGGCATGGGTCATGATGATTGGGATTGGGGTTCGTTATTTGATTCGGGTTTAATTCGTTCCTGTTCTTTCTTGTATGCCTGAATGATCCTGGTTACCAATTTATGACGGACTACGTCCCTTTCGTCAAGATAGATAAAATCAATCCCTTCGATATCTTTGAGCACCTCGCGTGCCTGCAGCAGGCCCGAGGGCTGCCGGGCAGGCAGGTCAATCTGGGTAATGTCGCCCGTGATGATGAATTTTGCAGATTTTCCCATACGTGTGAGGAACATTTTCAGTTGGCTGCGGGTGGCATTCTGAGCTTCATCAAGGATGGCAAATGCCTGATCAAGGGTGCGACCGCGCATAAATGCAAGCGGGGCTACTTCGATGGTTCCGTCTTCGAGATAACCGAGCAGTTTCTGTGTCGGAAGCATGTCCCTTAAGGCATCGTAGAGGGGTTGAAGGTAAGGATCAAGTTTCTCTTTCATGTCGCCGGGCAGAAAGCCGAGATTCTCGCCGGCTTCAACAGCCGGACGGGTAAGTATGATTCGCTTCACCTCGCGGTTTTTTAGAGCCCGTACCGCCAGAGCAACCGCAGTATAGGTTTTGCCTGTTCCGGCAGGCCCTATGGCAAAAACCATGTCGTTGGCCGAGATACTGCTCACCATTGCTTTCTGGTTGGCTGTTATGGCACGTACAGAATGTCCGCCCGGGCCATACACAAGCACATCGGCCTCGGCTTTGCTGATGGGGGTATCACGATCATTGTCAGGCGACAATATCTGGTTGATAATGCTGTCCGTAATTTTTCCAAACCGTTCGCAATGCACCATAATCAACTCGAACCTGCGCACGAAAAAGTCCACTTCTTCTTTCTCTCCCGTAACTTTCAGGAAATTACCCCGTGCAATCAGTTTGAGTTTCGGAAACAGCGATTTTATATGTTCGAGGTACAGGTCGTTGGGGCCGTAGATATCCAGCGGGCTTACCTGGTCAATCTGTATGATTTGTTCACTCATAAAAATTCATTGCTTTCGCTGCAATACGAATAATTGGCAAATTTCTTTCTGTTGGTCAACCAACTTCGATGCGATTTCGTAATTTTGACCGGACAAAAATAAGTGAATTTTTTGGGTAAAAGAAAGCTGTTTACGAGGCAAACCGAATTCCCCAAAAACAGAACTTGTTGATGTGAAACTGATACATTTTTTGAACCGGGTTGCTTTTGAAAACCAAAGCCGTAAACTGATGAACAAATCTGGGATTTGTGCACATACTGAGATAAGCACATGGGAATAATCACCTTAACTACCGACTGGGGCACTTCGGATTATTATCTGGCGGCTGTTAAAGGAAGCATACTTTCCATGCTGCCCGGAGCATCCATTATCGACATTTCACATCACATTCCGCAGTATGACCTCTCGGCGGCGGCTTTTACACTGCGCAACTGTTATCGCAACTTCCCTGAAGGGAGCATACATATCATTGGCGTGAACACCGAAGAATCCATCGAAACACCGCATGTGGTCATACACCACAACAACCACTATTTCATTGGATGTGACAACGGCGTTTTTTCGATGATATTTGATAATACCCCAACTGAGATTGTTGAAATAGAAGTGCCGCAGGACAGCGACCTGTTTACCTTCAGCACCAAAGACAGATTTGTGAAGGTTGCCATTCACATCATGCGGGGAGGTCAGATGGACGATCTGGGAGGAAGACGCAGCCAGATCAACAGTCGTATGCTTTTCCAGCCCACCGTAAGTGATACTAGTATTAAAGGACTGGTGTTGTATGTGGATTCGTACGGCAACCTTATTACCAACATTTCGCATAAACTGTATAAGCAAGTCTCTAAAAACAGACCATTTGAAATATATTTCAATGCTTACAGGATCAAAGAACTGCACACGCAATACCGTGAGGTTGACGTACCGGAGCTTGTCGCTCTTTTTGGTTCACACGGTTTTCTTGAAATCGCCATAAACCAGGGTAATGCGGCATCATTGTGCGGCATGGCCCGCAACTCGGCTGTGTACATCAATTTTCTTTGACAATCAACACGACTGCCTGCAAATCCGGCGGTTCCACAACTGATAAACGGCATAAACCAGCCAGCCTGATGCCATTCCAAGCAAAGCCCCGCCTATAATGTCGCCCGGATAATGCACCCCGAGGTACACACGACTGTATGAAACCACGACGGCATAGGAAAACATGAGGTATGAAACCCAATGGAAGTGCTGACGCAGCAGAAGCCAGATGAAAGTGGCGAGTGCAAAACTGTTTGCAGCATGTGACGAAACAAAACCGAATGCACCACCACACCTGCCTGCCGCCAGATGGATCAGCGGCTGCAAATCGGCCTCATGACAGGGTCTCGGTCGTTCGAAAACAAACTTAAATGCCTTCACCGAGGCCTGATCCGAAAGACTAATCAACACAGCTACAAAGATCATCACAAGGACAGCCTGCCATTTAAACTGTCGGACAATCAAAAAAAGCAGAAAAACGTACAATGGCAGCCAGCTCAGTTTTCCCGAAATAAAAACCATGACCGGATCGAGCAGCGGATGATGTAGTCCGTTAATGAACAAAAACAACTGCCTGTCGAGTTGAAGTAAGGTTTCCAACATAGTGCTCAGTTTTCATCCGTATTGTCGAAAAGCGACTTTTTCAATTCAAAATACTCCTGGTTGTGGGGGTCGCGCTTGATCAGTATGTCGGTCATTTCCAGTGCCTTTTTAAACTTTCCCTTCTTCCTGAGCTTTTCGATATTTTCCAGATAATACTGATCACTTTTACATTTGTAGCCGGGATTTTTTTCTTCGACGACAATAAATCCGCGTCCGCTGGTTTCGGTGCCCTCAATCAGAAACTGAACCGGTATTTCGAAGCGCGTGTAACGCTCATCATTACAGCTGTTCCAATGTCCGACTATGGATTCATAAAAAGCAGTCAGTTGCTCGTTGATACCAAAATATGGGGCATTCCTGAGTTTGAGTTCGCTCATGTTGTTGTTGCAGTCCACTGTAAACGAAAGTATCACCACACTGTTCAGACAGTTTTTGCGGGCTTCGGGTGTAAATGACACTTTACTGAGGAGTATTTTCTCAAACTCACCGCTTCCGCCTCTGAACCGGAGGTCGAGCAGTTGCCTGACACCTTTGTTGCGGCTCAGGGCAAGGTTGTCGAACAGAGTTGTGTCCTGTGCCGGAAGTAAAACCGGGATCAGAAAACAAAGGAGGATAAACGGCTTTGTGTATCGATTCATGGAAATAAAGGGTTAGTCAGGCACAAAGATAATCACCGCAACCAATAACTGCAGTGCGAAAACGAAAAGCTTTATTCATTATTCAACTTGAGCCACAACAGGTCTTTCAATTCATTAATACCTTCTCCGGTGAATGAGCTGATGAACACATGCGGAAGTTTGGGCAGTGTTTTCTTAATCATTTTCTTGAGTTCCACGTCGAGGAGGTCGCTTTTGCTGATGGCCAGCAACCGTTCTTTGTCGAGCAATTCGGGGTTGTAGGCCTCCAATTCATTCAGCAGAATATTGTACTGTCTTTTGATGTCGTCGGCATCGGCCGGAATAAGAAACAAAAGCACCGAGTTTCGTTCGATATGCCGCAGGAACCTTATTCCCAGTCCTTTTCCTTCAGAAGCACCTTCAATGATACCCGGAATATCAGCCATTATGAAGGATTTGAAATCATAATACTCCACAATTCCCAGATTGGGCACCAGAGTAGTAAAGGGATAATCGCCGATTTCGGGTTTGGCCGCCGAAACCACGGACAGCAAAGTTGATTTGCCTGCATTGGGAAACCCGACCAATCCCACATCAGCCAGCAGTTTCAGTTCGAGCACCACATAAAATTCTTCACCTTCTTCGCCAGGTTGGGCGTAGCGCGGAGCCTGATTGGTTGATGTTTTAAAATGCACATTCCCCTGTCCGCCCCTTCCCCCTTTAAGCAGCATGACTGTTTGGCCGTGTTCGGATATTTCGCCGATTAATTCACCTGTGTCAGCGTGGGTGGCAATGGTTCCGAGTGGCACTTCGATCACAATATCTTTTCCACTGGCTCCTGTGCTTTGCTGTCTTCCGCCCGATTCCCCGTTCTCGGCATACAGGTGTTTGGTATAGCGCAGATGCAGTAATGTCCACATCTGGGCATTGCCCCTCATAATCACATGGCCTCCCCTGCCTCCGTCGCCTCCATCGGGACCTCCTTTGGGAACAAACTTCTCCCGTCTGAAATGGGCCGAACCGGCACCACCTTTACCCGACCGGCACAACACCTTTACGTGATCAACAAAATTAGAACCTGCCATCCGGATTTTTTTGCAAAAATAGTCCATTAAAGCGCAACTTTTGTCTTTCTGCCGAACGAATTAGCTAATTGACTTAGAATTGCAGTTTGAAAAACCTGCAGATTTTATGGCTTTATCATGTAAATTTGCATGATGAGTGATGTTTCCATGGCGCAAAAAGCCCATCGGGTTACACTTGCCGGAATGCTGATTAATCTGGTGCTGAGTGCATCAAAGATATTAGCCGGTATAGCAGGTAGAAGCAGTGCTATGCTGGCCGATGGCCTGCATTCCATGTCTGATCTTGTTACAGATGTGATTGTGCTTTTTTCCGTAAGGATTGCCTTTAAGGAACGCGACCAGACACATCATTACGGCCATGGCAAGTATGAAACTTTTGCCACCATGATTGTGAGTTTTGCCCTGGCCCTGGTCGCCGGAGGAATATTATTCAATGGTTTACTTTCGGTGGCAGCCGCTTTACAAGGCAAGTTGTTGCCCAAACCCGGATTTGTTGCCCTGATTGCAGCCCTGGTGTCGATGCTGGTGAAGGAATTGCTGTTTCGCTATACCATTGCCGAAGGCAAAAAGATTCAAAGCACAGCTATTATTGCAAACGCATGGCACCACCGCTCGGATGCCCTGTCCTCAATAGGCACTACCATTGGTATTGCCGGTGCCATTATGCTTGGAGAAACCTGGCGCATCCTTGATCCATTAGCCGGGATGGTAATCAGTATCTTTATTTTCAAAATTGCATGGCAGCTCGGGGGACCAAGCATCAGACAACTGCTTGAAGCAGCACCCCCGGTAAAAGTGAGAGAAGAGATCGAAAACATCATTTCAGCTACTGCCGGCGTAATGTATTTCCACAACCTCAAGTCACGATATGTGGGCAAATCACTTGCCATAGAAGTTCATATCAAAGTGGAAAAGTCGCTGAGCGTAGAGGTCTCGCACAATATTGCCACAGCGGTGGAAGTATCGCTCAGGCAAAGGTTTGGCATGGACACTCATGTTGGGGTACATGTGGAACCGTATTTCGAGCCATCAGCGGGTTGAAAATAATGCATTTGAAACCTGACATAAAATAAACAAATCAATATTCAATCGGGCTGAATCAATAGGCGATGCGTATATCCTGACAGATGTTTTTCAGGATATAATTATTTGAAATCGTTCTAAATAATTCAATAGTGTTATTTTTGCAGTCTTGAAAACTTCAGAAAATAACAGTAATATGGAATTAAGTACACATAAAACAGGGGTTTTGGTTTACAACATAAGGGTTAATGACCAGCATGGCGAGTTGCTTGAAGAAGCCGGCCATGATAATCCCCGCAAAATGGTGTTTGGCACCGGGCGTTTGCTCGGAGCCTTTGAGCAACGGTTAATGGGCCTTAAAGCCGGCGATTCGTTCGAATTTGTGATTGAGCCCTCTGAAACATTCGGCGAATACAATCCGGGCATGGTGATGGATTTGCCAATGTCGGCTTTTGCCGTCAATGGCGAGGTGAAACCCGGCATGCTCGAAACAGGCAAAGTGATTCCGATGATGGACAGCGAAGGAAATCCGTTTAACGGTAAGGTCATTTCGGTATCCGGCGAAAAGGTGACAATGGATTTCAATCACCCGTTGGCAGGAAAAAGCCTGTACACTTCTGGCAAAGTAATGGCAGTTAGGGAAGCCACCTACGAAGAACTTCATCCGGTTGTTTCCGGTTGCGGCTGTGGCACTCCTGATCAGGGCTGTTGTGGTGGCAGCAGTGGACACGACCACCATCACAATCACCATGATGAAGATAGTTGCGGGGTGTGTGGCAATCCGCCCGAACTTCAGGGTCAGGGCATCGGAAATTGTCAGTGCATCTGAAATGAAAAAAAAAGACCGGAAACAAGCAAATCCGGTCTTTTTTTTCCCTGAGGGGTTGCGCAGCCTGTGTTTCAGACTGCCGGCCAGTTGTCGCCCCTGTCATCAATGAGCGGTGCGTGAATGATGGCGTGTATCAGAGCCCCCAAACCAAGGATTACCAGTGTTGAAACTACAATTAAAGCGATCATGGCAGCCTGAGTTTAATATTAACCAATCATGAAGCAAACGTAAACAAATAATGATTATTTCGCAAGTGTTTCAATGTTAATTTTTAACAGAGTGCCCTAATATAAACTCAATCCAAATAAAATTATTAACATTGCATGAAAGTCTTTCCGCTGCAACGCGCACCGGTTGGATGTTTCCGTTTAATGCTGGGCAAATTACAGCCCTTCAGACTGTTGAAAAATAACTTAGCTGTCTATGCCACTGAATCGATTAGATCCGCAAATCCGAAAATTCAATTTCAACGACACTTCATTTACCAGTTTGATGAAACGACGCATCTATCATGTGTTGCTCATCTCATCGGTGTATGATGCGTTCATGCTTGAGGATGACGGAAGGATCGACGAACAGATATTTAACGAATATGTTTCCCTCAATCTGCGTTATCCGCCCGGATTCCTGCTGGCAACCTCAAAAAAGGAAGCGTATGATTATCTGACAGATGAAAAGATCGACCTGATCATTATGATGCTTAGTGCCGAGGACAAGGAAACCTATCATCTGGCCGAAGAGCTGAAATCAGCTTATCCTTCGATTCCTATTGTTGTGCTGACGCCTTTCTCGCGCGAGCTCAATCTCAAGATCGACCGAAAGGAGCTTAAAGCTGTTGATTATGTGTTCAACTGGCTGGGCAATGCCGACATTTTGCTGGCCATCATCAAGCTGATTGAGGACAAAATGAACGCCGACCACGACATCCGCGACATAGGTGTACAATGCATTCTTCTGGTAGAAGATTCGATCAGGTTCTACAGCAGTTATTTGCCCAACATTTACAAGATCATTTTCAAACAATCGAAATCATTCATGACCGAAGGGCTCAACGAGCATCAAAAGATGCTCCGGATGCGCGGTCGCCCTAAAATCCTCATGGCCACGAATTACGAAGAAGCCATCAGTCTTTATAAAAAGTACAAGCAAAACCTGCTTGGCATTATTTCCGACATATCCTATGAACGCGACGGGGTCATCGATCCTCAGGCAGGCATCAGACTGTGTCAGGTGGTGAAAAAAAACGACAAGTACATGCCTATGCTGTTGCAGTCGTCCGATGTGTATAACGAAGAAATTGCAAAACAGATTAAGGTTGGCTTCATCAACAAAAACTCCAAAACCTTGTCACTTGAGCTGCGCAATTTCATTCGTGAGTTTTTTGCATTTGGCGATTTTGTGTTCAAAGATCCGGAATCAGGCCACGAAGTGTTGCGTGCTTCAGATCTGAAAACCCTGCAGGAGAAAATATTTCAGGTTCCCAACGAATCACTGCAATACCACATCGAACGAAACCACCTTTCAAAATGGCTACGCGCCAGAGCATTGTTTCCTTTGGCCGACCTGTTCAAATCATTCGCACCTGAAGACTTCCAGGATTGCGACGAAATAAAAAGATTTGTTTTTGACGCTATTGCTCAATTCAGGCTCAATAAAGCTCGTGGTGTTATTGCTGAATTTAACCGCGAAAGTTTTGACGAATACCTTTCTTTTACCCGAATAGGCGATGGTTCAATAGGGGGAAAAGCACGCGGACTTGCCTTTCTGGATTCGCTGATTAAACGTAACAAACTGCACGATAAATTTCCGAAAGTCACCATTGCCATTCCGCGTACTGTAGTCTTGTGCACCGATGTCTTCGACGATTTCATGGAAGAGAACAACCTCTATGAAATTGCCCTTTCGGACGACATCAGCGACGAAGAAATCCTTAAATACTTTATTGAGGCAAGGCTACCCTTTCGCATCCATGAAGACCTCTACACCCTTATTTCGGTCATCAAAAATCCACTGGCAGTGCGTTCATCGAGCCTGCTCGAGGACAGTCACTATCAACCTTTTGCCGGAATATACAGCACTTACATGATTCCGGTAGTGGAAAATGACGAACGCATGATGATCAAAATGTTAAGCAATGCCATTAAAAGTGTTTATGCATCAGCGTTTTACAAAGACAGCAAAGCCTATATGATGGCCACCAAAAACATGATTGACGAAGAAAAAATGGCAATAGTGATGCAGGAAGTGTGTGGCAAATCATATGGAACAAGATATTATCCGGCCTGCTCAGGCGTAGCACGCTCCATCAATTTTTATCCGATACCGCCCGAAAAACCTGAAGACGGAATCGCAACTATTGCGCTCGGGCTTGGAAAGTATATCGTTGATGGCGGCCTCTCTCTAAGGTTTTCGCCAAAATACCCGCAAAAAATACTTCAGACCAGTTCGCCCGATATGGCACTCCGCGAAACCCAAAAACATTTTTTTGCCCTAAACCTCGATCCGGCCAGTTTTCAGCCCAATGTTGACGATGCTGCCAACCTGCTGCACCTGCGGCTCACCGAAGCCGAAAAAGACGGTGCTATAAAATTTGTATGTTCCACCTACGACTTTCAGAACGACATTCTTCGAGATGGTTTCCATGAAGACGGCAAGAAAATTGTTACTTTTTCCAACATATTAAAGCACAACACTTTTCCGCTGGCAAAAATAGTTGAAGATGTGCTCGAGATCGGGCAGCTTGAAATGGGCAAACCCATTGAAATTGAATTTGCCATAGAACTCAACAAGCCAAAGGATGTGCATCAGGTATTCTATGTGCTGCAGATCAGGCCGATTGTGAGCAGTACCGATTCGGTTGATTTCGACATTGAATCCATTACGCACGAAAAGGCAATCATCACCACCGATCATGCATTAGGCAATGGCATTATCAGGGGCATACACGACTTTGTCTATGTCCGACCGGAGCATTTTGATCCCTCCAAAACAAGAGAAATAGCCGAAATTGTTGGTCACATTAACAAAGGCTTTCTGGAAATTGACAAAAACTACATTCTGGTGGGACCAGGCCGTTGGGGTTCGAGCGATCCATGGCTTGGCATACCTGTGAAGTGGCCTCAGATTTCAGCCGCCCGCATTATTGTGGAGTCGGGGCTTGATAACTACCGTATTGACCCGAGTCAGGGCACTCATTTCTTTCAGAACCTTACCTCATTCGGAGTCGGATATTTTACCATTAACCCTTTCATTCACGATGGTTTCTATGATCTTGAATACCTTTCAAAACAGGAAATTGTTTACGAAGATCATTATGTAAGGCACATCAGATTCAAGAGCGATCTGATTATTCTCATAGATGGACGTAAAAATAAAGGAGTAATACTAAAGGAAGGCCAGAATCTTGATATGAAGCCTGTTATCAGGTAAAAAACCCTTTATTAAAAACCTTCCTCATGAACCTGTGCGGGATACCATTCATCATGTGGTGGTTTATTTTCATCGGGAAAACCCAAAGCCACCATGCTCACCGGCATCATATGTTCAGGAAGATTAAGCAATTTACTGATGCCTTCCATACGCGCTTCGCGGGGATAAAGCCCCAGCCAGACTCCACCCAGACCCAGTGCAGTTGCGGCAAGCAAGATATTCTGTGTTGCTGCCGAACAATCCTGAACAATATAACCCGGATGTGGTTGCCGCTGCAGATCGCCGCATATCACAACCACCAGTGGTGATTGAGCCGTCATACTGGCATGCGGGTGAAATTCACGCAATGCATTGATGCGTTCGCGATTGCGCAATACGTAAAAGTGCCATGGCCTGATATTGTTTGCCGAAGGTGCTGCCATGCCTGCTTTCAATAATAGTTTAATTGTATGCTTATCAGGCATTGCTGCAGTATAACGGCGAATGCTTCTGCGCCGGAAAATAAGCTCAAGTTGTTCCATTGAATACCTAATTAATCATGTTTCGAGGATCGAGTATCCTGTCGAGCTGTTCACGGGTAAGCAGTTCTTTTTCGAGAACCAATTCGTAAACGCTTCGTCCTGTTTCCAGAGCCTCTTTAGCGATCTGTGTGGATGCATCATAACCGATAAACGGATTCAGTGCAGTGACCAGCCCAATGGAACGCTGCACCATCCCGCGGCAGTGTTCCTCATTGGCAGTAATACCGGTGACACACCTGTTCTTTAGCACTTTCATGCCGTTCTTAAGCATCTCCATTGATTCGAACAGGCTTTGCACGATCACAGGTTCCATGACATTGAGTTCGAGTTGTCCGGCTTCCGCGGCCAAAGCTACTGTGAGATCGTTTCCGATAACCTTAAACGCTATCTGGTTGACCACCTCCGGAATAACGGGATTAACCTTTCCGGGCATAATGGTAGAACCCGGCTGCATGGGCGGCAGATTGATTTCGTTGAATCCTGCTCTTGGGCCGGAAGACAATAGCCTCAGGTCGTTCGACATTTTAGAAAGCTTCACGGCAAGCCTCTTGAGCGAACCCGAATATGAAACAAAATCGCCTGTATCCTGTGTAGCTTCAACCAGGTTGCGCGCCAGTCTGATATCCATACCCGTAATCATCCGAAGATAAGGAATCACTTTATCGCTGTATTTGGGATCGGCATTGATGCCCGTGCCAATGGCCGTTCCACCCATGTTTACCTCAGCAAATAAAGCCGCAGTGCGGTTCAGTTGCTGCACCTCCTCTTCAAGGGTAACCGCAAAAGCTTCAAAGGTCTGGCCCAGCGTCATCGGCACTGCATCCTGCAACTGAGTGCGGCCCATTTTGATTATGTGGGAAAACTCTTTTCCTTTCTTGTGCAAGGATTGAATAAGTTCCTGCAACACATTCACCAGCTTTTCGTTGGCTTTGATCAGGGCGATCTTGATGGCTGTCGGATAAGCATCGTTTGTTGACTGTGAAAGATTTACGTGATTATTCGGGTGACAATAAGCATATTCGCCTCTTTCGTGTCCGAGTATCTCCAGTGCCCGGTTAGCAATCACTTCGTTCGCATTCATATTCGTGGAAGTTCCGGCGCCGCCCTGTATCATATCCACCACAAAATGCGAATGAAACCGGTTGTCGATGATTTCCTGACATGCTTTAACAATAGCATCGGTGAGGTTGTCGGGCAGTTGGCCCAGTTCGTGATTGGCTTTTGCCGCAGCCATCTTCACCATTGCCAGCGCATTAATGAAATCCGGGAAAAAACTCAGTGTAATTCCGCTGATATTGAAATTCTCCAGCGCCCTGAGGGTCTGAATACCATAATAATACTCGTAAGGCACCTCCCTGTCACCCAACAGGTCATGTTCAAGCCTTGTTTTGCCCGACTCGTACTGTGCAGTAAGGTTCATGGCTTTTGCGTTGGCATAGCGCATTCGGCGCGAAACCACCTTGGTGATATTAGACAAAATAACAAGCGCAATAGATCCCGAAGCCCTGAAAAGCTCTTTGTTCAGGGAAAGGATAGTGCTGTCTTCCGCAGCTCTGGCCGAAGTGGAATGGGGAGAGTCCTCCATCAGAGATCCTTCGCCCAGAAAATCAAACCTTCCAAAGAAGGTTATTCTTTGTTCATCACCAAAAGCAGAGGTTTTATACAGTTCCACCTTTCCATCAGCGATCAGAAAAATCTCACGCCGTGCTTCATTCTCCCTGAATAAATGTTCACCCTGCCTGATGATCCTCAGCTGTGCTTCAGCAGCAATCAATTCTATTTCTGCCGCATTTAATCCTTTGAATAATTCTATATTATTGATAAACAATATTTTATCATTAAGATTCATAGATATAGTCTTATTGTTAAATATTTCACAAAGGTAATGAATTGTTTACACATGAATTCGCTGACTGAATCAGATTAATGATTAATTGGGAATAACCGACAATGCCCGAAGGCCAACAGCTCACTCAACTCCTCGCCTATTTCAAACAATGAACAGGATAGCCGTTCAGGGTGGTCATCTCTTTCATTGCATCAACTGTCAGGCAAGAATGAACGGGAAGAATTCCGATCAACTGACCGGGTTTCAGCCTAAGACACATATCTTCCGGAAGGTTTACTATTCCATGTTCCTGCGAAACCGACCCAAGCCATGCCCCAGGCACGGGACTTCCCCAGCCCGAATCGGTGAATTCAACAACATAACCAAAAAGTTCAAAATCATTTTCGGCCCTGATACAGTCTTTTGATAGATGCACAGCACCTCCATGAATCACTGCCTGCCTTCGTGAGTGGTGCACAGCCACCACCGGACATGCAAGTGCCACAGCAATATCACTCAGCATGCACGAGCCAATGTGGTACTGCATCACATCATAAAACACAAAGTTGCCCGGCCGCCATTCATCAAATCCCGGATTGTCATTCATCATCGAGCACGAAGGTGTATCACCCCAACTAAGGATCAGTAATTCATTGCCGATTCTTTTCCTTGCCATGTCCATTGAAAGCGCAGCATCAGCAGCGATCTTTCTGATTGCTTCAGCTCCTTTTGCCCAATAGGTGTTTCCACCATGTGCAAGCAGGCCTTGCAGTTTAAGTGTTTGGGTTTTGTTAATCGTTTCGGCAAGACGGCAGATTTCATCATGCTGCCCGACAGGAATACCTGTGCGGCCTGCTCCTGTATCGATTTTGATGAAAATACCGGATTCGATACCTTCGCGATCAAGTTGATTTACAACTTCTTGTGATTCGACCAGCAGATTAAGCCTGATGCGCATCGTGAGCTTTTTAATGGCGTCCAGCTCGCGAATGTTGACCGGAAAAGCAATTGTGATGTCGTCCCAGCCATATTCAGCGAAATAGGCTGCCATCCTGAGGGATGAAACTGAGATACAACTGACCCCTTCATCCCTGAACCACTCGCCCACCAGACCCGACTGATGTGTTTTGAAATGTGGCCTGAACAGCACGCCTGCAACTTCAGCCCGTTGCACCATTAAGCGGATATTTGCCCTGCAGCGTTCTTCATCAAGCAACAGGGTTGTGTTGCTTATCTTTTCGATTGTTTTGCAAAAGTTCGCCATCAGGCGCAAAGTTATCGAAAGTGCAGCAATATCCCTGATTGTTTTATAGTTTTGTGCCATATTTACATACCATGAAAACAATGATGGCCCGATTATTTTTGCTGTTGGCCGCAGGCATGCTGATGGTGTCATGCGGCGAGAAACCGCAGTTGATCACCGAACGGATTCAGTATGATGTAACCATAAAGAGTCCTTCGCCCGATTACGATTGGTGGATTCAAAACCTCGAGGGACCAGCCAGGGAAAAATTGGTCAGAAACCTGATTGAAAAAGCACTGAAAGGCGAGGTTCAAACCCATGATTATTTTAACAATCCGTTGGATCCCAAACAGGTTGGCTATATTTTGCATGATACGATGCTATACCGCCTGCAGCATCAGGAGGCTCCTTATGAGTATTACGATACCCTGGTGGTACATCATATAGAAGAAGCGGACGTGCTTCGCATCCGGTTTTTAGAAGAATGGTATTACGACCCCAAATCCATGCAGATCACAAAAAAAGTACTGGGAATTGCACCTGTGGCACGCAGATTTGATTCTCAGGGCATTGAACGCTGGCAGCCGTTGTATTGGATTTACACGGACAAGCGTTATCCTGCCTCCATGAAATAACCACCCAAACACACAGATGTCCTACAATTACTACCGCCTGTCGAATGGAATAAGACTGATAAGCAGGCAATCAAATAACCTTGTTGCACACTGCGCATTCATGGTAAACACTGGTTCGCGTGATGAACTGGAGCACGAAAATGGCCTGGCACACCTGATTGAACACATGATCTTTAAAGGCACAGCCAAAAGAAAATCGTATCATATCCTAAACCGCCTCGAACATGTGGGAGGCGACCTTAACGCATACACTACCAAGGAAGAAACCTGTATTCACGCCTCATTTTTACCCCAGCACCTGAACAGAGTGCTTGAGCTGTTCTCTGATCTGGCTTTTAACTCGACTTTTCCGGCCAATGAAATTGAAAAGGAAAAAGCGGTTATCCTCGACGAAATAAATTCTTACCGCGACAATCCTTCAGATGAAATCTTCGATGAGTTTGAAAACCTTGTTTTTCGCGGCCATCCCATCGGACGAAATATCCTGGGAACACCCGAACATCTTAGCCAAATGAACAGAAAAGAAATTTTCAGGTTCATCAGCCGGAACTACAGCACATCTGAAATGGTGATCAGTCTTGTAGGACCTGTAAGCTTCAAAAAATTCATTACTTCGGCCGAGAGTTTCTTCGGAAAGATCAAAAGCACAAAAAAGACTGCCATAAGAGCAAGCTTTCATGCATACAAACCGCTTCATGAACATGTTTTAAAAAAAGGTTACCTAAGTCACTGCACCATAGGAAACACAGCATTTCATCAGAAACACCCGCTCAGGCATGCCATGATTCTGCTCAACAATATTCTTGGAGGACCCGGATTGAATTCGAAACTGAACCTCAATATTCGTGAGAAGTTCGGCTTTTGCTATTCGATCGAATCCCATTATACATCATATTCAGACACCGGCATTTTTGTGGTTTATTTCGGCACCGACCCCCGCTCGCTCAACAAAACCCGGGACTTGACCATGAAAGAGTTAATGAAACTCATCCGTCAACCCCTGAGCGGTATCCAGTTGGAAAGAGCCAAAAAACAGCTTACCGGACAGCTTGCCATCAGTTTTGAATCAGGCATGTCGGAAGCCCTTGCCATTGCCCGCGCCCACCTGACCTCAGAAACAGTTGATGATATGGCTCTGCTCATTGAAAAAATCAACCGCATCAGCCCCGATGATCTGCAGGAAGCTGCTGCCGTTGTTTTTGACCCTTCACGTTTATGCAGCCTGACCTTTGCCTCAGAAAAAAACAATTAAACAAATCGAGGTAATGCAACAAGTTATATTTTTGGCGCATGAGAAATCTCCTACTGTTGATTTGTTTCACTTTGTCCGCACATATGCTGAATACACTTCAGGCTCAGGTTTTGCCTGTTTCCAAAGCGCAATCCGATTCAACCGCGGACACAACCTGGTACTTTCAGCCGACAATCGAAACTGAATATCGCCCGCTTGACAGTCCTTACACCCTGTCGATTAAGAATTTCAGTCAATATATGCAAAGCACCCGGATTGTGTTTGAACTGCAAAACAATACATCAGAGCAGCTTAACCATTGCTGGATGCATGTGGCACTCCGCGACAGACAAGGAATGTTTCTTTATGCCGAGCAGCCTCTGTTTTTCAGCAACACCGCGCCTAACGGAAAGACTTTGATCGACATGTATTTTGAAAGTGTCGGCAAGGATGAAATCGGTTTCATTGTGCTTTACCCGGGTTTGCTGGAAATAAACCGGAAAGAAATACCCTTTGAGACAAAAAATATCAGGATTGTTGTTCCTGAGAATCTTCAAGACGTACAAACAGGTTTTTACAGCGAGTTTCAATGATCTCCCCTGAACTTGAGCACTACATTAGTGCACATACAACGCCAGCCACACCTTTGTTGCGTGAGTTGGAAAGGCGCACTTACCTTACTACCCTTTATCCGCGCATGATCTCGGGTCATGTTTTGGGTAAGTTTCTCGAAATGATAAGTCTGATGATCAGGCCCGACAAGATTCTAGAAATAGGCACTTTCACAGGTTATGGTGCCGTTTCGCTTGCGAGAGGGCTTAAAGCAGGCGGCTGCCTGATCACTATTGAACAGAATGCCGAACTTATCGAGCCGTTAACCCAACTCTTTCAGGAAGCCGGACTGGAGCAGAAAATACAGGTAATTCATGGCAATGCATCAGAGATTATCATCGGTTTAAAGGATACTTTCGACCTTGTATTTCTGGATGCCGACAAGGAGAACTATTCATTGTATTATGAAAAGATAATCGACAAAATTCGCCCTGGCGGGTTTCTGTTGGCCGACAATGTTTTGTGGAGCCTGAAAGTACTTGATCGCAGTTGTGCTGATGTGGAAACAGAATCCATCAGAAAATTCAATACTATAGTTGCCACAGACGATCGTGTGGAACAGGTTTTGCTTCCGCTGCGTGATGGGTTGATGCTGGTGAGAAAGAAATAAATCTGCTTTATCAACAATTGTTCATAACCTGTGTTGATACCGTGTGTATACAAAAGTGGCCTTTTTTCTTGACAAAGGGGTGCAGTTTTGCTTACTTTTGTTACAGCAGGTGACGATAAGGCAGGCTGGATGAAGAAACGCAAAAAGGGCACTTGCAAAAGCGTTCGTTGATGTGTTTCCGAATCAGACGGTGGCAGCCGCAAGGTGATGGCGCCGGAATGAGGAGCATCAGAAACAGCCTGGAGCTTCGAAGGCAGAAGTTGCGAAACCATGCCGAGGTGAAGTACCGGATGAGTAAGAAACCTTCTACGGAAGATGCCTGAAAGTCAGCCTGAACTTAACCTGACACAGGTTGCAGTGCTACGGCACGGCAGCATGTGAGCCGGGAATCCATTCGACAGAATAGATTCCCGGTTTGTTTTTGTGCCCAATTGATATTCTTATTTGTGAACCATAGCCCAAAGGACTTGAGCCTTAAAACCCTCAAGCCAAATCTACTTAGATATGACGATACCGGGTTTTTGGCTGAGTTTCATGTCTATCACTTTCAACCCCTTGATCTTTTTTTGTATTATCAGCTGATCATTCGGGTCCACCGCCTCTTTTAGTTGCTGAAACAAATCAGCCATGCTACTGTCCACCATTTTTCTTTTAAAATGAATCAGGGCCGAATCGGCCAGAAGCTTCAGGTCGTCGGTGGCAGTTTTGACAAAAATCTTGTGTTTTTCCCAGTTCTGACTTAGCTGATAACGCTCAGTTATCAGATCGATGCACAACAACGCCACATCCGGTTCGGGATTGGAGACAAAATGCTGTTCATGCGGAACGACACCTTCATCGTGACCTTCGATATAGATTTCCAATATTTTAACATTGGTAGGATGCATAAAGGTGAGCTGATCGTTTCTGAGGTCATCCAGAATATAATGGGCCAAGGGTAGGCGATAGATGGCCGGGAAGCCGTCTTCATCCACCGTAGGAACCATAACCTCATGATTACCAAACATAAGCATCAGCCTGATCAGCTCGCGTTCCTGATGTAGTGTCGGGATTTCCTGCTCGGGAGCAACTTCCTGCGGTTGCAGGTCAGGCTGTGACTGCGGCAAAACAGGTGTTTCAGGACTAAGTTGTTTGCGAAACCTGCTGCGCAGCAGTTTGTTAAGTTCGTTCATCAGGGTTGCCTCAGCCACTTCGAGCATACGGCTGCACTCTTTCACATACACCGTACGGTATATGGGGTCGGGAATCAGCGAAATGGTGGTGACGATCTCCCTGATCAGACCTGCCTTGCGGATGGGATCACCGGCGGCTTCCTCGAGCAATAAGCCTGTTTTAAAACTAATGAAATCTTTTGATTCCTTACGGATAAACTCTTCAACTTCAGAACTACGGTGCTTTCTGACGAATGAGTCGGGGTCGTCCCCTTCGGGAAACAAAAGTACGCGGACATTCATCCCTTCCTCAAGGATCATGTCGATGCCCCTGAGAGAAGCATTTACACCGGCCTTATCGCCATCGTATAGAATGGTTATGTTGTTTGTATAGCGTCTGATCAGCCTGATCTGCTCGGTAGTGAGTGAAGTACCCGAACTGGCGACCACATTTTCGATACCTGCCTGATGCATCGAGATCACATCGGTGTAACCTTCCACAAGCAGGCATTGATCAAGGCGGCTGATAGCGGTTTTGGCGAAATAAAGGCCGTAAAGCGATTTGCTTTTGTTGTAGATATCCGACTCTGGTGAATTCAGATATTTTGCTTTTGTCTTGTCAGAGACGAGGATTCTTCCTCCGAAGCCTATAACTTTTCCCGTTAGGTTATGAATGGGAAAAATTACTCTTCCCTGAAAACGGTCATATAGTTTATCTTCGCTGCCCACCGACAATCCTGTTTTCAGGAGAGCTTCGGCAGAATAACCCTGGTTTCGTGCGTGATTGCTGAAAGCGTCTTTGTGGTCGGGGTTGAAACCAAGCTGAAACTTACGGACAACCGTTTCGCGGAAATCGCGTTCCTTGAGATAACCCAGTCCGATAGCTTTTCCCTCCTGTGTTTCGAACAGAGAATTACTGAAATAATCTCGCGCAAACGAATTCAGGTTAAACAATCGCTCCCGCTCATTCTGCTCCTGAAGTTCTTCGGGGCTTTGTTCGCGCTCTTCGATTTCTATCTGATATTTTGCCGCCAGATAGCGAAGTGCTTCGGGATAGGAATAGTGCTCGTGCTCCATAATGAAGCGGGCCGAATCGCCCGCTTTGCCACAACCAAAGCATTTGAAAATCCCTTTGGATGGTGATACAGTAAACGAAGGTGTTTTCTCCTGATGAAACGGACAAAGACCAATCAGGTTGCTGCCCCTGCGTTTCAGATTCACAAAGTCGCTCACAACCTCTTCAATGCGTGAGGCTTCGAGAATACTGGCGACAGTGTAAGGAGGGATCACAACGATATAATTTATTCGGCTAAATTACGATTATCTGACGTTTTTTGTGAGTTGAATGTGTATCTTTACACCAATAACTCATTCCACGGAAAACATGACCGAACAGGCAATCGAACTACTGCGCAAGCAAGCTTTACTGCTTGATGCCCGGGATTTTGACCTCAGAATATGGAAAAAGCAGACCTATTTGCTGCTCCAGCGAATTTTCGGGGAACAAGACCCGAAAGCCCGTGAAATCAACAGTTTTGAATACGAATTCAATTCATGGTCCTTACGCGATGCAACGGGAAATGAATCTTATGAAGCAGGATTTAAAAAAACAGGAAGGGCTGTCTTGGAGTTGGCAATAGCAGAGCTCGAATCGTTCGGCATACCCGGTAAAGAAAATAATGACGGAAATGCGACCCTTGCCAGCCGGATATTGTCTTTGATTTTTGACGAGATGAAAGGAAGCCAGGTGAAGGGCATACAAGCATTACTTGAATCGGATCTAAGTGTAGCGGAAAAGCGCAGAAGGCTGAAGAAGGAGTTGGAGTCCCTTGACCGCGACAACTTAACAGAAATTATCGCAGGTATCCTGATTATCGGAACAGCTAATGAAAGCGTATCGCAATAACCAATAATTTATATAACATGTCAGAACCAAAAAGACTCTTCAGAGCACGTTTCAACAAAATACTCGGTGGGGTTTGCACCGGCCTGGCCGAATACTTCAACATTGATCCGGTATTGGTAAGGGTATTATGGGTGGTGTTTACCCTAATGGGAGGCGCCGGTTTGCTTGCCTATATTGTTTGCTGGATCATCATTCCTGAGGCTCCAGTAAGCAGCTAAAAACAGTCTTTAAAAAACTATTGACCTGTTTTTTGGGCAGTTACCTTCAGAAACAGTTCGTCCAGCTGATGCTGTGCAATTTCCGAAGGTGAGTCGATCATGGTGTCGCGTCCCGAATTGTTCTTAGGGAATGCGATGAAGTCGCGTATGGAATCATATCCGGCAATCAATGCAGTGAGTCTGTCGAAACCAAGGGCAATCCCTCCATGCGGAGGTGCACCATATTCGAAGGCGGTGAGCAGGAAACCAAACTGGTTTTGCGCTTCTTCATCACTGAAACCAAGCAGGCTGAACATTCTTTTCTGCAGTCCGCGATCGTGTATCCTTATGGAACCTCCACCAACTTCTACTCCATTGATAACCATATCATAAGCATTGGCCCTTACCTTTCCCGGATCAGAGTCAAGCAAATGCACATCTTCAATTTTGGGTGAAGTGAACGGATGATGCATGGCGAAATAACGTCCGGCATCTTCGTTCCATTCGAGTAAAGGGAAATCGGTGACCCAAAGTGGCTTGAAAACCTGCGGATCGCGCATTCCGAGCTGGTTTCCCAGTTCAAGGCGCAGTTCGCAGAGTTGCTTGCGTACTAAGTCAGTGTTTCCACTCAGGATGAGCATGAGGTCACCGGGCTGTGCGCCAAAGCATTCTGCTATTTCTTTTAATTGATGCTCATTATAAAACTTATCAACTGATGATTTCAGGCTTCCATCAGTGTTATATCTAACATAAACCAGTCCTTTGGCTCCAATTTGAGGTTTCTTTACAAAATCTGTAAGTGCATCCAACTGCTTGCGGGTAAACTCACTGCATCCTTGTGCATTGATCCCCACCACCAGTTCAGCTTCATCAAAAACACCAAATCCTTTGCCTTTGGCTTGCTCGTTGATTTCGACAAATTCCATACCGAACCTGATGTCGGGTTTATCGGAGCCATACCGTTTCATTGCAGTTGCATAATCCATCCGCCCGAAGGAACCAACCTCAATTCCTTTAACCTGTTTGAAAAGGAAACGGGCCAGACCTTCAAACGTATTCAGAACATCTTCCTGCTCTACGAAAGCCATTTCGCAGTCGATTTGTGTAAACTCGGGCTGACGGTCGGCCCTGAGGTCTTCATCGCGGAAACAGCGTACGATCTGAAAATATCGGTCGTAGCCGGCAACCATCAGAATCTGCTTGAAGGTTTGCGGTGATTGCGGAAGTGCATAAAACTCACCGGGATTCATGCGTGAAGGAACCACAAAATCGCGTGCACCTTCGGGTGTTGATTTAATCAGGTATGGTGTTTCGATTTCATAAAATTTCTGATCATCGAGGTATTTTCGCGTTTCCAGTGCCAGACGGTGCCTCAGTTCGAGGTTATGTTTCAAGGGGTTTCTTCTGAGGTCGAGGTAGCGGTATTTCATGCGCAGTTCGTCACCTCCGTCGGATTTGTCTTCGATGGTGAAAGGAGGCAATTTGGAGGCATTGAGCAGTTTCATGGCTGTGACCCTGAGCTCGATCTCACCTGTTGGAATATTTGGGTTTTTTGATTCGCGTTCGGTAACCATACCCGTTGCACTAATCACAAATTCGCGACCCAGGCTTCGGGCCAGGTCGATCAGGACGGGTTCGGTTTTGCCCTCTTCGAGGAATAACTGGGTGATGCCATAGCGGTCGCGAAGATCAATCCAGATAAGCGTTCCCTTGTCGCGCACGCGCTGCACCCATCCGCTGAGGGTTACTGTATTTCCGCAATGAGAGCTTCGTAATTCACCACATGTATGTGTCCTGAACATATTTTTATGATTTCTGATTGAGGCGCGAAATTAAACAAAATCGTAAAGTGTGTATGTTGCGGCTGCGATCATTGAGATAATTAACGAACCAAATCTTTCACAAAAAGAATACCTCCAACATCTGTAAGCAAACCATCATACAATTCGGTAACAGAATAACCACAGGCACAGGCAAAATCCTTCACACGAACTCCATCGGAATAATAGTCGAGGTTGCCACACACAAACAACTCATTGTCTCTGATTCCGCATGCTCCGCCGAAAAACCCATGCTTTTGGCCTTTGAGAAGGATACCCTTCGGATTTACAGTGAGAACCGTTGCCCCTGTGCGAATCAGAGCATCACTTATTCCCTTGTCAGAGCTGATAAAATGGTCATTGTTCATGGCAAGCAGGTTGCATCGAGTATATCCCTGAGAAACATTTATGTTAATCAGGCCCAAAGTACCATTAACAATCACCGGATCGGTAGCAATTTTGTTATGGATGAGCATATTGCTTGTAACCACAGCATTGTAACGGGCCGTTCCGGGGTAAACCTCAGATGGGTTTTCTCTACCATAAACAACCGGAATATTATTTAAGGCCAGTTGTTGTTTCCAATCGGGTGGAATGCCGGGCGAAGCCACCAGCAAATTACCTGCCTGGCAAAAGAAAATGTCAGGATGAGTGGCAATAGAATCATACACCTGCGGTTGTGGGTTTAACCAAAGTACTTCACCTTCACGTTGCAAACGTTTACAGGCATCAGGGGGCATATCTGAAGATGCAATGATCAACATCAGTTGTTTGGTTTTATGAGAAAGGATTGGGGTTCTTGACCGTATTTGCCCCTGAAGACAACTTCGCGATAACTTTTTTTGAGCCAGTTACGGTTTGATGCTTTATGACCGACAGCAACACCCAGTTCGTTTGCAGGTACTTCAATGATCACTGAATCACTTTTTGGCCACACAGAGTGCTTTTCAAACATATCACGCCAAAGGGCGGTCATCACTAATTCCTTGAACGAAGGATGATATGGCCCGGCGACGAGGTCATCGCCGTTGAGACCCTCAGAAGGATGCAGACCCAGCCTGATAACCTTAACTCCTGCTTCTGCGAACAATTGCCAGAGCCGAAGCGACCAGTCAACTGCCTGCTCCAGTGTAAGTACTCTGTAATCGCCTCTTAAATACATCTGTTCCAACGCAGTTCCTTTGATCACCAAACAAGGATATATACGGGTTTCGTGTGCTCCAAGTTCAATGATCCGTTTGGCCGTTTCATAAGATTTTTCAAAAGTATCATGAGGCAATCCGATCATCATTTGCAAGCCCAACCTGAATCCATATTGAAGAATCAACTTCGAAGCCCTTTCAACAGCTTCCGGACCATGTCCGCGTCCGCTCATCCGCAACACTTCAGCATCAAGTGACTGAGCCCCAAGCTCAATGGTGGTAACGCCATAGTTCCTTAAAAGTTGCAGTTTTTCTAAGTCAATATAGTCGGGGCGAGTACTTATTCTGATACCCTGAACTAAGCCTTTGATCAGAAATTTTTGCGCAATCTCAAGGTAAATCAGCTGCAAATTGCCCGGGAGGCCGGTGAAATTACCACCAAAAAAAGCAATTTCAACTGTTTTGGGGCCATCAGGAAAAGTGCTTAGATTCCTCTCTATTAAATGTATAACCTTATGTGCTTCAGGCACATCTTCCATTCCGGAGATCCGATGCTGGTCGCAAAACACACATTGGAACGGACACGCCAGTTCTGGCATAAAAATTGGAATGTTGTAGTGCCTGATCATGCATCAAAATTGGTGAAAAAATGACGGCACGGGAAATAATTTCCCTAATTTTGCCGTTTCAAAGTTATTAGTTTATAATCATTTAAACAAACATACGTATTATGGACAAACATCTCGTAACACGAACCTTCAGAAGCATGTTTCTCATTCTGTTGGTTGCAGCTTTAACGCTGGGAGGAAGTACAGGCTGCAAAAGCAAGAAAAAACTGGCCCGGGAGAAAGCTGCAGCCGAATATGCAGCCAGAGTTGATCAGGCCAAAAAAGACCTCAACGCAATACTTAACGACGAAACAACCTGGACGCTCAAAGAAAAGGAACAGCGGGTCAAAACCATTAAAAACTGGAATCTGGACGACAGTGAAGTACTTGAACTTATCGACAGGGTTGAAGACAAGCTGGCTCGTGAAAGGGCCGAAGCAGAACGCAAGGCTGAGGAGGAACGGCTTAGAGCAGAAGAGGAAGCCCGTTTGAAAGCGGAAACCTCCAAATACGGCAATCTCGAAGGAATGCTCAGGTCAGTTGCCTCATCGCCCGACTTTGCCACAGCCAACGACAGAATAAGTCAAACCCTGCAGTTATTTGCCACACCCGATGTGCCTGTGTTGATCATCATCAGTCAGGCAGGTGGTTTCAATGACTATGACCGTCCTACAACCATTCGCAAGTATCTTGATTATCTCAAAGACCAGAAGAATTTTAACAACCGAATCGAACAGGTTAAATATGACAGCAACGGAAAAATCACAGAACTCGAACTCATTAAAAGGTAAACACTTATAAACATGAAACATATCATCATCATTATCATTGCTGCCCTGGCACTGACAACTTCTGTCAAGGCTCAGGATGAGCTCAGCCCCGAGCGCAAACAGGCCATTGACAGTCTTGCCCTCGAAAAAGTGCGTGACCTGAGTAAATACGTGAGCATCATTGGCAACAAAAACACTCCCTGGAGCGAAGCCAACCGCGTTATCGACAGAGCCGAAGAACTGTTCATGGCAGGTGCAGAGATCGGGGTATCGTCACTGGCACGCACGGATATATTTTATTACAAGGTGCGCACCTATTTTGAAAGACTGATGCGTCTCAATTACGACAGGGTTGAAATTGAATGGTACAAGATTGAATATGTGAGCGATCTGCAACGTCAGCCCGATGGCACCTATGTGGGCGTAATTACGATCTTCCAACGCTTCAGCGGATATGATCAGGAAGGTGGTTTGGTTTATCAGGATACCACCAAGAAAGACATCACAGTGTATGTGAAACGCAAGGAAACACAGATAGGCGGGCGTATGATCGGATTCTGGGATGTGTTGCTGGGCGATATAAGGGTGAAAGAAACCTCAAGCTAAGCATTCATCATGAAGACTAAAGGAGGCTGTTTTCTTTTCTTTGATTCAGCCTCTTTTTTTGTTTGATTCTTATTAACCCGCAAACCAATCCATAAAAGGCCCTTAAAAAGTCTAATTTTGCGCTATAAATTTCAAACTTATTTTGAGCAAACTACTGATAAACAGGCATGAAAAATAAAATTGCACACGCACCAACCATCACTACCATATTGCTGCTGGTTGCCATGCTATGCCTTGCTGCCAGAGGATATCCGCAACGCAGCCTTGGGGCTTTCGAGCTCGATGAAACCGAGTTGTATGCCATGACCAAACAGGTGAGCCAGTTTTTCAGCAGGTTTAATAACGAAGAAGACCAGTTTGGAAAAAAATACCACCCGCAAAACCCCGAATTTCGCAATCCTGAAAAAAGGAGAATCATTCTGCCTTTGCTGTTTGACAACGAAAACAAGCGCACTTCTGGCACACTAAAAGACTTTTTTGTTGAAGATCTGGTTGGTAAAGGAAAAGGCAACTACCTTGAGTTTCTTGGCGGACGTTGGTACTCTGAGGTTGCAGCGACCTTTCTGCATCAGGGCAGAGAAGTGAACATCATTTTATTCCTGATGATTGAAAAAGAAAACCTTGGATCAAAATGGGTGCTCACAAACGTTTATTATCCTGAATTCAACAAATTGTTTCCCAAAGGAGAACTTGCCGAAAGAGAAAAACATTTCCTGCACCCGATGAGTCACGAGCTCGATTTCATGAATATTTACAAGGCTTTCAACCATGCACAGGTGATTGATTTTTATGCCTCTAAGGAATTTCAACCCGATTACCTGACCTTGTTCTTTGCCGAAATAAAAGCGGGGCGTATGAAATTCAAGTCTGTTGACCATCTGAAATTCCATATCTTTCAGATAAGGGACTGGTATTTTGAAGTATCATACCTGAACCGTAAGGGGACAAATACGGGATGGCTCATCACCAACCTTGTATATATGACCGATAAAGAAAAACCTGCCTTTATTAAATTATATGAACCATGGTTACGTTTAGACCAACACTGATTCTTCTTGTTTTTATTATTTTTCTTGGTGTTGCCGGCCGGGCACAAAACACTTCACTCAGTCAGACCGAATTAGATGACTACCGCAGGCAAGCGTCCATGCTGGTGCAATACCTTGAGGGAACACTTAACTTTCTGGGCGATCCGGCGTCGACAGTTAAGGAAAAAGAAATCATCATTAACGAAAGCTATTCCAAGATCTTCAGAGATGACAAAGTTCAGGTGGAGGACGATCTTGATGAAGGGCGTGAAACCCCACTTAACAAAGATGTGCAGGCCTATCTTAAGGACGTGGATTTCTTTTTCAGAAACGTGCAGTTTACTTTCGACATACAACAGGTTGACCAGCTTGTAAATGATTCGGGAGAAGTATATTTCAGGGTTTCGCTCATGCGTAATCTAACGGGCACAACTGTTTCGGGAGATTCGGTCAGTGCTTCACGGCCTCGATTTGTAGAGATTAATTTGGATCCTTATAAAAAAGACCTGAAGATTGTAAGTTTTTATACCACCAAGCTCAATCAGAAAGAAGAATACAGATTGTGGTGGAGCAATATGCCCAAGGTGTGGAAAGATTTTTTGGGACAGGATGTAATTGTTTATGACACACTGCCATTGAACCGCATCGAAAGTATTGTTTACGATGGTATTGTTGTCAGACGATGGAAAAAAGTAACCCGTAATGATCAATATTTTGTAATGGGTACCGACACTCTTCCACAAAGCATGAATCATTTGCTGTTCGGTAGGCGACCCGACACCACTTTTTTCATCAGCGACACCCGTACGTTGATGATGCCCGACACCATAAAAACCGATTTAGCGCCTGTGTACCGTGCAATCAGCGATATAACCAAAATCACAGAAATAAACATTTCCTACAAACAGCAGTTCACTGACATTGAACCATTGTCGATGCTGCATGAACTCAGACTGATTGACTTTTCCAATACACCGGTCAACGACATTTCGCCACTGCGTAATTTGAATAAACTTGAAGCAATATACCTTTCGGGCACCCGTGTAAACAAGCTCGATCCAATAATGTATTCTGTGCATATCAGGGAAATATATTGTTTTGATACTGATGTGGACCGTCTGGATGCAATAGCGGGTTTCCGACAACTTGAAAAACTCTATTGTTTCAACACACCCATAAAATCGCTTGAACCCATTAGTGGCATGAAAACCCTGCTTGCCCTTCGTGTCAACAATACCCTGGTTGAAGAACTGTCGCCGCTTGAAGGGATGAAAAGCCTCAGGTTACTGGATATCAGCAATACAGAGATAAGTGATATCGATGTGATAAGCGGGCTTATAAGTTTGCAAATGCTGAGTATGGACAATACACGATTAAAAAGTATTGAAGCTTTGCGCAATCTGACATCATTATCTATTGTTCAATTCAGCAATACTGAAGTAAATGACCTTAGTCCATTGAGCGGACTTGGGCAACTCAAAAAGGTATATTGCGACAAAACACGGGTCAGCAGCAGCGACGCCCTGGCTTTCATGCGCAGCAAACCTGGTACATTGATTATTTACGAAACTGAAGAGCTTTCAGCATGGTGGACTTCGTTGCCCATCTACTGGCGCGCCATATTGGCCGAAAACACGGGGATCACATCCAATCCGGGACCTGAGGGACTGCATCAGATCGTTAACCTGACCCGGCTTGACCTCCGTGGCAACAGCTATCTTCAAAACATTCAGCCATTGAGTAAACTCACAAACCTCAACTACTTGTCACTAGCCAGCACCGAAATTGACGACATCAGCCCATTGATCAACTTAAGTGAGCTCCAGGAAATTGACCTCTCAAACACACGCATCAGCAACATCAGTCCCTTACAGAATATACTTGGGCTCGAAACTCTTAATATTGAAAACACCCGCGTAGAAAAGCTTGGGGCACTTGATGCCATGACCCGACTGAAACTTGTGAAGGCTGACGGAAGCAGAATAAACACATCCGAACTGATACAATTCAAAACAAAACAACCGGAAACTGTGGTGCTGTATCAGACCGAAACATTACGACAATGGTGGCAAGGTCTCCCGGAACACTGGCAACAACTTTTCAGGGACAGAACTGGCATTCAGGATCAGCCCTCAGACCTTCAGCTGCAAGGAGTTGCCGACCTGCGCGAGTTACAGATCGCGGATAATATGGCTTTTGATGACCTTACACCTTTGCAGCCATTGGTACTGCTCGAGACGCTTGTATTGCGCAACACAATGGTGGGGCAGCTCGATGCACTATCTTCTCTTAAAAACCTTCGCAGACTTGAGTTTCCCGGCCATCCTATCAGCCAGATAGGGCCGCTTGCATCACTTACCAGACTCGAAGAACTGAACATGGAAAACAATCCGGTAACTGACCTGTCTGCTATCTCAGAACTATCAAATCTGAGGATACTCAATGTGGCAGGAACTCAGATCAGGAATCTCAAGGCAATAATTGGACTGAGGGATTTAGAAGAACTTTCGGTATACAATACCCGTTTGAGAACTCTGAGTCCTGTGGAGCAACTGCCTTCCATTAAGCACATTAAATGTTATAAAACCCGTATCAGACAAAAAGAGATTGACCAATTAAAAGCCGGTAAACCAGGTCTGACTGTATTGTTTTATTAAACCAACCTGCGATTGACATTACTCGTCAGACCGACATAGGTACGATCTGCTGTTTGACTCTAAAGTACATAAACCCAAATCATTTCGGAAAAATATAAAAAAAGAGTGCTCTGGGAGCACTCTTCTTGTACCCGGAGCCGGGATCGAATTTATCCGGCTAACCAGATAATTTATTATTTTAGGTAATTCTTTGAGGTTAGACGGTTTTATAAGTATAACCTGAAATTGTATCATTTCTTGTAATTGTATGTGGTTAGACGGAACGGCACGAGTGTTACCTCACTTACTTCTCAATGACATCCCAACAAGAAATTTTTGTAAAAACCGTCTTCCCGCTGATGATTTTAAGTATTTTTCCCTGATACGAGCCTCAGCTCTGTCAGCAAAAGGTTCGCTAAACAACAGAATATAAGGAACATAATCTTTGGTGGAATAACTTCGGCCTGCATTGTGCTGTTCCAACCTGCGATTGACATTACTCGTCAGACCGACATAGGTACGATCTGCTGTTTGACTCCAAAGTACATAAACCCAAATCATTTCGGAAAGATACAAAAAAAGAGTGCTCTGGGAGCACTCTTCTTGTACCCGGAGCCGGGATCGAACCGGCACGAGTGTTACCTCACTGGTTTTTGAGACCAGCGCGTCTACCAATTCCGCCATCCGGGCAAGCCATCTAAAGAACAAATGGGCTGCAAAGTTAACAAAATTGTTTGCCCGACAAAATTGTAACACAATCTTCTTTACACTTCCATTAGTGACCAATTTTAAGTTTTTGTAAAATATTCTTTTCACAATCAGGATTAAGTTCTTACTTTTGCAGCCGAATAAAAAACAAGCCCAAACAGTTATGCCTGAACCCATTGTAAGCATTTTCTCCGGAAGGGCCACTGAATACCTTGCACTGAAGATTGCCGAGAGCTACGGCACCACCTTGGGTAAAGCAGTGGTAACGGACTTCTCAGATGGTGAGTTTCAGCCCTCATACGAAGAAAATATTCGTGGAAGGGATGTTTTTTTGATTCAGTCCACTTTCCCCCCCACCGACAACCTGTTTGAGCTGATGATGCTTGCTGACGCAGCACGCCGGGCCTCGGCCAGAAAGATAACCGCCGTGATTCCCTATTTCGGGTTTGCGCGGCAGGACCGAAAGGATAAACCCAGAGTTACGATTGCCGCCAAGCTGATCGCCAATCTGATGATCGCTTCCGGGATTCAGCGCATCATCACTATTGACCTTCATGCCGACCAGATTCAGGGATTCTTTGATGTTCCGGTCGATCATGTATATGCCTCGAACATTTTCCTGCCCTATATCCAGAGTCTGAATCTCAAAAACCTTACTATGGCATCGCCCGACACAGGCGGCACGCGCAGGGCGGCTTCGTATGCTAAAATGCTCGACACAGGATTTGTCATCTGCTATAAGCAACGCGCCAAGCCCAATGTAGTGGAAGAAATGGCACTTATCGGAGATGTGAAAGGCAGGGATGTTGTCCTGATCGACGATATCATAGATACTGCCGGCTCAATAACCAAGGCAGCAGAACTTATTATGGATAACGGTGCTAACAGTGTCAGGGCTTTCTGTACACACCCCATCTTCTCCGGGGCCGCATACGACAGAATCGAACGTTCTGTATTTACCGAAGTGGTGGTAACCGATACCATTCCCCTGAGGCAACAAAGTTCAAAAATAAAAGTATTGTCAACGGCTGACCTGTTCGCAGAAGTAATCCGAAGGGTTGAAAACTACGAATCGATCAGTTCATTGTTCAAATTCTCCACCAAATAATTCATTAATTCAATTTAATCATGAAAACAGTATCATTGAGCGGTGCGCTGCGGGCGCACGTAGGGAAAAAAGATGCTAAAACCCAGCGTTACGAAGGCAAGGTGCCTTGTGTGATTTACGGCGGTAAGGATCAGGTACATTTCAGCACCGATGCCACCAGCTTCAAACCCATCATCTTCACCCCCGAAACATTTGTCATCGACATCAATATCGATGGGAAAAATTATCTGACTATTCTGAAAGATATTCAGTATCATCCGGTGAGCGACGAAGTCTTGCATGCCGACTTTTATGAAGTAAGCCCCGAGAAACCCATTGTTGTTTCCATCCCGGTTAAACTCACAGGAACTTCACCCGGTGTGATCAGGGGAGGAAAACTGACCCAGAAACTCAACAAACTGAAGATTAAGGGACTCATCAAGGATCTGCCGGATTATCTTAACGTAAGCATATCAAACCTGGATGTTGGCCAGTCGATCAAGATTAAAGACCTTGCATTTGACAACCTGCGCTTCCTCGACCTTTCCACTGCCGTTATCGCAGAAGTGAAAACTGCCCGTGGGGTTGTTGCAGGCGAATAGCATGAACTGGTAAAATCTTACTCATACAAAAGCAGGGCGAATAACCCTGCTTTTTTTATTGCCATGAATGAGCAGCTGTGCCTTATGACTTCACTTTAGATATTGAATACCTGTCCAAAAGCAGGAATGAAGTACATTTGCAAAAATCTGTGAAGTGAAATACCTGATCGTAGGACTTGGAAACATTGGCCCCGAATATGCCAACACCAGGCACAACATAGGGTTTATCATCGCTGATGCGCTCTGTCAAAAGCTGGAAGGAAGGTTCACTACCGAACGATACGCACAGGTTGCGGCACTGAAACACCGTGGCAAACAACTGATCACCATTAAGCCAACCACTTATATGAACCTGAGTGGAAAGGCGTTGCAATACTGGCTCAGGGAGGAAAACATACCCATGGAAAATCTCTTGGTGTTGGTGGACGATATTGCATTGCCAACCGGACAACTCCGGATGAAGAAGAAAGGAGGCGATGCGGGCCACAATGGCCTGGAGCACATCATTCAAACGCTGGGAACAAACGAGTTTTCGCGCCTGAGGTTTGGTATTGGTGATGATTTTCCGCGAGGCCGTCAGGTTGATTATGTGCTGGGGGAATGGAGCCGCAGCGAAACAGAACTCATCCTTCCACGGGTGGACGTGGCTGTTGATATGGTGTTGAGTTTTGTGGTTGCCGGAATTGAACGAACCATGACCACATTCAACAACAAATAGAAAATCCTGTTGCTATAATTGTGCATTATCCGGAGCTGTGCCACAAAGACACCAGGACACCAAGAATCACAAAAGCTATATCTCAGTTTATCAATACTTAGTGCTGATTAGTGCCTTTGTGCCTTAGTAGCAAGAATGAAAGCCCACTCAAAATTTTGTGGCTCTCAGTGGAATTTCAAGCAACAGCTAAAACACAGAGTTAAAGAATGAAAAGCTAATGCAGTTGTTCAGTGCATTTCTTCTAATCCAGAGCAACTTCTTTCCAGCCTTTTCCGGTGAAACGCAGCGTTTCTTTGTAACCCGTAGCTTTCAGTGCGGTTGCAGCTTCAGCAAACAGCATCTGCAACTCATCCGGATGGTGGGCATCGGAGCTGATGATCACAGGAACCCCGCGTTCATGGAGTTCCCTGAGGATCCAATCTGAGGGGAAAAAAGAATCGCTCCGCCCTTTATAAACACCCCTGGTGTTGAGTTCCACAATCAAATGCCTCGAAGCGATCAAATCAATGGTTTCGCGTACCAACTGCCTGTACCACAACTCATCTTCAGTGAAATAGCGGTTCTGATTGTGCATTTTGATCTTGTCGAAATGCCCGATCACATCAAAGGTTTCGTTGGTGATCATTTGGTTGGTTTGCTCATAAAATGCGCCTACAGCCCTGCGGATATCGCCACCGAAAAAACGCTTCAGCCCCTCATCATAAGTCTCGCGCAGCGGCCCATCGGTGAACCAGAGCTGCTCTTCGTGATCTGAGCCGACAAGGTGAATGGAGCCAATCACATAATCAAGTCCGCAACGCTTTTTCCATGCGGCAAATCCGGTGCTCATTCCGGGTATGTAGTCAATCTCGAGGGAAAGACAGAGGTTGATTTTATCTAAAAAAAGTTGTTGCAGCAACCTTACTTCGGCACAATACTGTTCCACATCATGTTCTTTGAGGGCAAAGGAGTTTTCGAACGGAAGCGGGCTGTGGTCCGAAATGCCCAGTGTGTGCAGTCCTGTTGCCATGGCTCTTTCAACCGTGTGCAGCAGGCTGGCTTTCCCGTCTGAATACAGGGTATGGGTATGAAGATTTTGTCCGTTCATGCGTAATTATTTCCTGCTGACAAAAATTATTCCGGCAGTGCTTGGGTGTTACTCTCTGTTTGGTTTCACAGAAACACCAAGTGTTTCAAAGGCTTTGTCCATCATGGGGTCGATGCGCTGATACACCGGGTAAAACCCTGCATCGTCAAACACATTGCGGGCAATATAGGCTTTCATCAGGGTGTTTATATGCCTGCGGCTGCTTTCGAGGCTTTCGCGGTGGGGCTCGACACCTTTTGATTGCGCATAAGCAACCAGTTCGTTGAACATGCTTTCGCTCACCCTGAACTTTGTGTCAAAATCATCGAAGTTTTTGAACCGGTTGAGCATTTGCCTGTTGGCATCCGAATAGTCGAAGGCAAACTGAAAAATCATCCCCATGTTAGCCAGTCTGTTAAAGTAAACCAGACTGGAGTCGGGTGTCAGCGGCACATACACATCGGGCATGATGCCACCGCCTCCGTAAACGGTTTTTCCGCCCGGGGTAGTGTATTTCAGGGTGTCCACCACCGGCACACTGTCGGCACTTTGGGTTTCGCCGTTCATATAGCGGTCAATGGATTCATGATGGTATTTCATAAAATCCTTGTCGTAGGGTTTTTGGATTGACCTGCCGGTTGGCGTGTAATATCTTGCCACTGTGAGTCTTAAAGCCGATCCATCGTTCATTGCCATTTGTTCCTGCACCAGGCCTTTGCCGAATGACCTGCGTCCGATGATGGTTCCGCGGTCGTTGTCCTGCAGTGCACCGGCCACAATTTCGCTGGCACTGGCCGATCCTTCGTCAATCAGCACCACCACCTCTTCCTGTTCAAGCAAGCCTTTGCGGCTGGCGAAGGCAAAGGAGCGCGGACGGTTTTTGCCCTGAGTATAAACGATCAGTTTGCCGTCGCCGAGAAACTCATCCGAAATGTCGGTAGCGGCTTTCAGGTATCCGCCGGCATTGCCTCTGAGGTCGAGGATCAGTTTTTCCATGCCTTCGGATTTCAGTTTTTTGGCTGCCTTGACAAACTCCTCATGGGTAGTGGCCGAAAACTTGTTCAGCCGGATGTAGCCGGTTTTTTCGCCGGCCATATAGGCCACATCGAGGCTGTAGGTTGGGATGATGTCGCGGGTGATGACATATTTCGACAGGCCGGTTACTCCGCGTCTGTATACATCCACGGACACCTGAGTTCCCCTTTTGCCTTTGAGTTTGCGCATGGCATCGCGGTTGGTGATGTTTACCCCGGCAACGAGGGAATCGTCAATTATCACAATACGGTCGCCGGCCATAATGCCCACTTTTTCCGAAGGCCCGCCTTTCACCGGATTGATAACGGTGATGGTATCCTTTTCGATCCTGAACGAAATGCCGATGCCTTCGAAACTGCCCAGCAGCGGGTCGTTCACTTCGTCAAATTCTTCAGCGGTGATATACTGGCTGTGGGGGTCGAGGTCTTCGAGCATGCTTTTGATGGCATGGTTTTCGAGCATTCGGGGATCAACGGTATCCACATAATCACGTT
Source organism: Bacteroidales bacterium (assembly GCA_024710405.1). GTDB lineage: Bacteria > Bacteroidota > Bacteroidia > Bacteroidales > F082 > UBA6192. The sequence continues at coordinate 1,229 of JANJUV010000015.1, read as the reverse complement.
CGATATAGCGGAGGATGTTGTCGAGTTTGCCACCCGGGGATTGTGGCAACAGCCTGATGGAACGGTCGCTTCCGGCAGGTTGCGAGAAATGGTTTCCGAAATAAAAGCCCGCAGCAAGGGCAATACCGAGCAGCAAAGGCAGGTATATAGTGGTTCTTTTCATGTACTGATTTTTAGTATAACAACAGCAGGCAGCGTTTGTTGCACAGCTATGTTATTCGGGTTGCAAAAATAGGAAGTATTTGGAATGACCGGTCTTCCAAAATGGATGTACAATGAGTAGCCCGATGATAAAATTGCTATTACTTCTATGGTTCAGATTTGATAATTGACTTATGCTTTTAATGATCCGTTTAATCAAGTAATTCTGCAGCACAAGCTTAATATACGATGAATTTAAACACCCCCAATTGCTTTTCGCGGTTCAGGGCCATTCCATGGTATATGCCTGCTGGCAGCCCGCTGATATCAGCTTCTACCTGCCCGGGAGTCAGAACAATGGATCGTTGCAGCCGTCCAAAGCCATCAAACAGTTGAAGTGTTTTTGACAGATGTAGTTCATCCGACCCAAAATCAAGCTGTATCCTGTCCTTTGCCGGGTTGGGATGCACCCGCAGCATGGCCGTTTTGTTTTGCGGCAGCGGCAGTTCTTTCTCACCCACCCAGCAATCATCAAAATTGATGCAGCCCATGCTGTCCACTTTGATAACCCATACGTCCTGACCTATAGGATCAGGATGGAATCCGTAGATTACACCTACAGCGGCAAAACCACCCTCAGGCGCATGGGTGACACCCTCCAGATAATTATCGGAAACGGTAACAGTTGTATGTCGGTATTGCCTGTACCAGACAAAGTCGCCATTGTTGTCCACCTTGAGCAATGAACCTTCATACTGGTTGCCTCCTTCTGGCGGATAAAATTTATTATATCCCGACACTACAAAACTCCCCTGGTTATTCGGTGTGATGGATGAGACTCTCCTATGCAAAATACTTTCACCATAAATCTTCTCGTAAATCAAATCTCCCTGAAGAATATACTTCACAACAGCGATCCTGTTGTAACTATTTGAAGATGGTGGGGGTGGGCTGTAGTCTGAATAAGCATAAGCCCCTACTATAGTGCTGTCGGGCGAGTTGGCGAGATATAAAGGATCATCTTTATAAAGCCCCCCTATAAAGCGACGCCATTGCTCATTGCCCAGGCTGTCGGTTTTGATCAGGTA
>JANJUV010000024.1 GCA_024710405.1 Bacteroidales bacterium | reverse complement strand
GTCGAAAACTACAACGGGCAGGGACAAGTGACAGCTTCAAGCCGCATTTATTATCATCCCGGAACGGTGGATAACGGCTGGAATTCAGGCACAGGCGAATCAAAAGTAAGGGTTACCGAAGTGATTCCATCCTACACCATTAATGGAAACACTTACACACAGGTATATCGTGTGGAAACCGACCGTGACCCCACCCAACAAAACAACCGATCCATCCGTTATATTTCGCCCGAGGCAGGCATCATACAGCTTGAAGTTCCTTCCATCAATGTCAACTGGATTACGATCCGCAGCAAAATTGTGCGCTGAAGCTGCTCAGAAGTCGTAATAAATATTTCTGAGTGAGGTGCTCAGGCTCAGTGTAAACCACTGTGTAAACAGACGTTCGGAGGTGATTCCCTGCCGCCGTTGTATGTAACGGGCTTCCAGTTTCATATTGGTTTTGCGGTTCAGTAGGTAGCCCACTGAAAACTCGCTGTGCAGGGTGATGTGTTCTGTGCCCTGACCGAGCCTCATGCCTGTAACACCTTCACCTCCGGGGGGTTCAAGATAACTTCTGAAAATATTGCCGCCGTAGTTCAGGTTGTCCGTATCCACACCTTTTCTGATCCAGACAACTTTGCCCGAAGCATACCATCTGCGCCCAAAACGGTAATCGGCCAGCAGTAGTCCTTCGACAAAATTTGCTCCCGAAGGATGCCCCAATGGCTGCAGATAATGCCCGTAGGCCGATAGTCTCCGGATGTGGCTGAACGTATAGGGGCGCGCCATGTTAAACTCAGTCTGCAGCACCAACCCTTTTATCCCCCAGGGATTAAACCATTTGATACCCGCCTGTGCAGCATATTTGTTGGCAGCCGAGCCTGACTGCTTCAACAGTTCATCCACCTTGATCTCGTCGAACATCAGCTGGCCATAGACCAAATGTCTGCGGCTGATGTTCCATTTCATATTGAGTCCGATGAACAGGTTTCCCTCACTTCCATTTCCATAATGTACGGGATGCAAAAAAACCAAAGGGTTCATGTATTGCCATGCAGGAGGCTGGGGGCCGCCAATAGAATCATCGCCTGCCCAAACAAGTGCCTGAAGTATTCCCAGTTCAAGTTTCGGACTGATCTGCCAGTTGAGGTAGCCCATGGAGGCATATTTTTTTCTGAAACTCAGGTAATACGACAGGGGCTGCTCGCCCGGATCGCTGTGCTGCATCAGCCACCAGGTGTATTGCAGCGGCCCAAGTGTGGCCTGAAGTCTGAAGTAGGGATAAGGATAGGCTGCGTCGGAAAGCAACACCGTACGGTAGCCATGGCCGATAAAGTGCCTGCCGTGTCCAAACTGAAAGTTAAGCTGCTCCATGGGGGCATAGGTAATATATGCTGTGGCGTTCGAGTAATCCCAACCTCTGTTGTCGCCAAAAGGACGCACGATACCTTGTCCGGGCAGGATGCCTTCGCCCGGAACCACCGGCTTAATGGGATGTGAGCTGATGAAACTGTCCAGAAAAGCGGGTGTCCGTGCCTGGTTTTCATACAGTTCGGAGGAAAAAGCCAGTTTAGAACCTATTGTTCCACTGATGCGCAGCCCTCTTGTGTTTTGCCAGGTGGATGTGGGTTCTTTGGTTTCATAGCCTATGCCTAAATCAAAGAGCGGATCGACCTGAAACGAATAAGCTTTTCTTTGAAAATCAATCAGATGTTCCAGAAACACTTTTCGATACACCCAGCTTTTGTTTGTATCTATGCTGTTCGAAAGGGTATCTACCGTCAGCATCATCAGGGGTTTCACAGCGGTGTGCGTGCCATAATTATTCTGCTGTCGCATAAGTGTTTCGTGGCGCAGCCAGCCTGAATATTCATAAGGCATTGAACCGGGATTTTTCTGCGCGCAAAGCGTGTTTGTGCTGAGCAACAGCAGCACAAAAATGACCGTTGATGTGCATGTGACGAAGAAATCCAATCTGTTTTTCATCCTCTTTAGCTTTATTTGGTCTGCATTTGTGCCGGCCCACCGGCACAAACAGGCTCGACTGCAGCAGCGCTTACAGAAAAGCTTTTTATTTCATGGTCGAAATCAGGAACAAGACCCCGGTTGCCGAAGAAACGATGCTGGCAATGGCTGCTATAGTGGCAGGGTCATTGAACCTTCTGTCGCGTTGTTGCCTTACAGGCACGATAACGGCACTGCCCGGCACCACCTTAGGATAATTGCGTATGCCCAGAAAACTATGCGTCATCCGCGCCCTGCCGTTAGGCTCGATCACAAAAATACCGCTTTTGCGTGCAGATTTGGTGGTTCCCCCCGATTCACGCAGGTATTTTCTCAGACTTGAACCCATATAGTTTACGCTAACCTCGTTGTTTACCATCCCTTTCACGCTGACGGTATTGTTCTGTTCGAGCACCAGAATCCGGTCTCCGTCAAGCAGGGCCAGATCGTACTTTCCACCGGGTTTTTTGAGCAATTCGGCAATGTTGTTCACGGCTATGAAGGTAACTTCCTCTTTCTGCTTCTCTTTCTTTTCATTGTTGTCTTCAGTGTCTTTAATAAGAGAGCGATCTGTTTCTGAAGTTTCCCCGGGATTGATGCCAGATATGTCTCTGCTGATGCCGAAAAGGTTCGGTTCATCCTCTTCATCCTTTGCCAGCATTTGGTTTTGTATGTTTCTCAATGCCTTTATGCTCTCCACCGAATCGCGTTGGGTAACGACGGCCTGGTTTTTCAGGCTGAGGATAATTTTTTTTCTGTCCAGTATGGGATTGCTTTTGCTCCGGATGATGATTACTCCGTTGGCATCACCCAGGGCGGTAAGGCCACCGGCGCGTTGCAGCACCGAGCTGAGCAGTTCGTTTCGGCTGAGCAATACAAAGGAACCTGGGGAACGAACTTCACCTTCGAGTCGTACAACCTGATGTTCTTTCCAGTTTGGGTCGGGTTTGATCACCACAATATCATTGGGGATGAGTTCGACTTCGCCGGCGCGGAGCAGCAATCCGGCATCCGACTCGGCAGTAATAATTCTTGCCAGACGAACCTCACCTGAATCATCTACCCGGCGTGCAATTTCAATTTTGCTGGTCATGGCCGAAGTTTTCATGCCTCCTGCCAGCAATATGGCATCGAGGGCAGTCATTCCGCTGCCGTAAACAATTTTGCCTTCCTTGTTAACCTCACCCACAACCTGCACAAATTCATTAGGGAACAATGCCCTGCGGTCGCCGATCACGATGGAGTCGCCATCTTTGAGGGCAATATCTGATGTTCCATTGACAACTTCTTCGGGGACAAACCTGAGATAATGGCTCTGGTGATCCCTGCCATAACGATACACCAAACCACGGCTCATGAGTGCACTTTCTTCGATGCCGCCTGAGCGTCGCAGCAGGTTAGAAAGCATCAGTCCTTCGTCCCATCCGTAGGCTCCCGGACGGTTCACAGCGCCCGAAATAACCACTCTGTTGTAGAAACGATCGGAGATGGAACCCACCATAAGTACGTCGCCCGGATCGGGTAGATAGGCATCAAATTCTTCTTTGGAAATGTCGCGGGTGATGAAGGCGTTGGTGCCCACTTTTTCCACATAAATATTTTCACGGTAGGCAAAAGGCGTAAATCCGCCTGCAAATGTGAAGAGGGTATTGAGTGTTTCGCCTTCGAGCAACTCAAAGAAACCCTGTCTTTTCACCTCGCCTTTCACCCGCACGATGTTTTCATAGACCGGTATGTTGATCACGTCATTTTCTTCGAGCACCACATCGGCCGAGCGGTCGCCATTGACGATGAATTTGTAGAGGTCGATCCGCTGAATGATTTTTCCTTTTCTGACCACTTCAATGGATCTGTAACTGCCTCTGGGTGAAGGTCCTCCGGCCAAAGCAAGGGCATGAAAAGCTGATGCCACCGAGGGCACAACATATTGCCCTGAGTTTCTGGCTCCGATTACCGTGACGGGAAAACTGCGGTAGTTGGTTACCGATAGGGTGAGTTTGGTGCCTCCGGTAGCCATGGTTTCGAAACCCTGGCTGATGAGTATCTTACGGATGCGTTCTTCTGCCTGTTCTACTGTGATGCCTGCAAGCTGAACCACTCCGGCATAAGGGATGGTAACCTTGCCGTTGGGGCTGATGAGCTGGTCGGTGATGATTTCCTGATTGCCGAAAAGGGTGATGTTTACCTGGTCACCGGGACCAAGGACATAGTTTACGGGTGTGGCAAGCTGAAGGGTGGGGGCAAAATCGAGACGGGTGTTGGCGAAGAGTTCGGAGCCGAAGATCAGCGAATCGGGCGGGGTGCTGCTTTTGAGGTACATGCGGCGAATCAGCGGGTCGTCGTTCTCGAGTTCCTGATCGAGGAGTGCCGACAGTTTTTTGTCCACCGGACGGGAGAGCAGCGGTGATTCCTGATCCATTTTTTGCAGCAGCGAAGCCACCTCGTTGCGCGAGAGGCCTTTGTCCATCAGGTAGGTGATCACATCGGCTTCGGACATATTGGCGGCGGCCACCCGGCGCTGAAAGCGGTAGATATCCTGTTGGGTGAGTTTTTCCACATCAATATTTGCCAGGTTCTTCCTGTAAAAAAGTTCCTGAGCCTGCATGGCCGTGGTGCTGATGACCAGCAAACACAGCAGCAGGAAGACTTTCCTGATTATTTCCATAGCAAAAAGAAGGTTTTGAAGAGTATGTTTATGTCCAGGGCGAGGGTAGCGGTGCGGATGTATTCGAGGTCGAATTCAAGTTTGGCAGGGTTATCGCTGGGTGTGGCGTTGGGATTATTGAGCTGTGCCAGTCCGGTAATCCCGGGCAGCACCAGCAATCTGTTTCTGAAGTCGGGATTGAGTTCGGTGTATTTTTTAGTATAGTAAGGCACTTCGGGTCGCGGGCCTACCCAGCTCATGTCGCCGCGTATGATGTTCCATATCTGGGGCAGTTCGTCGAAGCGAAACAACCGCATAAGTTTGCCCAGTGGGGTTATGTCGCCGTTGGTATGGGTGATGCCGGCTTTGTTGCTGGCTTTGCGTTTCAGTGTGCGCAGTTTATATATCATGAAAATGGTACCGTTTCGGCCAACCCTGTTTTGTGCGAATATAACCGGAAATCCCATTGTGATCAGTATGCCCAGAGCACTCAGCGACAGCACAATGAGCATGCCGGGCATCAACAAAAGCGTGAACAGGATATCGAGTCTGCGTTTCTTTCTGCTGAACAGGTAGGGGCTGATCATGATTTCAGGGGCAGCGATGGGCGTTGTTTGTGGCATGGGGAAGGGTTTCGTGGGGAGCGTGTTCATCTGTGCCTGAGTGTTTTGCCGTGCCTGAGTTTGTTTCATGGGTTCAGAAGCGATACAGCATTGTCAATTCCCCGTTGAGCGACCAAACATTGATGCCCGGAAACCGGAAAGGCCCTGCACCGCCATAGGGGTCGTAGTTCCACTGGAAGTTGTAGGTGCGCAGCAGTTGCAGCTGATAACCGAACATCAGGTTGCCAAAAGAGGTGTGGTGGTTGAAGATAAAGCTCCAGTCGATGAAGTTTTTACTGGCGTCAACGAAGAAGGGATTCGAGCCATCGCCCAGCTTCAGGTAGTCGATTCCACTGTAGAAAAGGTCCTCGTTGTATGCTATGCGTTCGAACTGCAGGGAAAACATATTGAAGCCGTGTCCATAGGCAAGGCCTACGGTGCCCATATTGCTTCCCGGGCCTATGCCTGCGCCCAGTACCTGACCCCTGTTTGTCCAACCGAAACGTGAACCATGGGTGTAGAAACTATATATAGATGCCCGCGGCTGAACCATATTGGCTACGGGAGACTGCAGCTTGGTGTATTCGCCTGACACCTCCAGCCAGCGGTCTTTTCCGGAGAGTTCATACATTTTTCTGAATCCGGCATTGTAAACTGTAGAGTACTGTACACGCGTGATCAGGTCTTCAAAATCCCACCAGTTGTCCTCACGACCGACCTCCATGTAGATTTCGGCATGGGATTCGGGGAAGAGGTAGCGGGCAAAAAGAGAAATTAGTTGGTTGCGTGATATAGCACCCGGGTCAGGTCCTTGTCCGGTTTTCTCGCCGCGGGATTCCAGATAGATTATTTTAAAGTAATCACCAATGTTTGAAGGTTCTCCTATCACCTGAATGGCCCTTGTGGCTCCGAGGAACAGTCCCGGCAGCCATTTGGGCTGGTACACCGCTGCCATGGCGTTGATATAACCGTAGTTTGAGTCACCGTTGGCTGTGTCGGGCATGACATTTCCGGCAATGGGGGGCCATTCGCCCGGCTCAAAGCGCAAAGGATAGGTGAATCCCGAGCGGCGGAGTTTGCCGGCCACCATTTGTCCTTCGAAGGAGCCAATGCGCGTCAGAACCGGCTTGTTGGTATGCAATGTAAAATGCCCGAAACCGGGGGCATTGTTCGTCATGATGATGGAGTTCTTGCGGCCGGGGCCCCACCATATGTTCTCGGTGGACAATCCGGCAGCTACAGGTCCCAGATGAACCTTCACGAATGATTGCCCCAGAAAAGCCTTTTCATAATTGGCCTGACCCATGCGTTCGGGCAAATCAATAAAACCCGGCCGGAAAGGTGGATTCTGGAACTCGCGGTTGTCGGCCAGCACGTATTCGGGCCTGAGCTGTGCCTCAAAAATACCGGCTTTGGCATATATACCGCCTGAGAGATAGACCTGCATGCCCCTGGCAGGCACCATAGGCCCGTCGGACCAGCCATAGGGATGGTGGTGGTTGTAGCGGGTGTGGAAAAGCACGGGCAGCAGGGTGAGCCGGAAGTTGGCTTCGCGGCCCGAAACATTTTTATTCAGATTGATTCCGCCGGCCAGCGTCACTTTGCCTTTGAGGTCGGCGTAGCGGCTGTAGGTGTTGGAATCGAGCGGAAACAGCAGGGTATCGGAGCCAAATGGATTGTCCAGCTTAAATGCACGAAGGGGATCAACAGGGCGAATAGTAAAGGAAACATTCGGGTCGAGGCGGCCCATCAGCTGTGCCCGCCTGAGGGCATCCTCAAAAAAGGGTGTCCCCACAGGAACCGTCTGTGCATGCAGCTGCACCGCCAGCATCAAAGTGATGAAAGAAACAGTGAAATATGAGGTGAAACGACCTGTGACAAAGGCCTGAACATAGAACTTCAGTTTCATAAGGGCTGGTTAGTTTGCGCAAAAGTACGAATTTTCTTTTGTGGGCTTACATTCAGGTAAGTAAGTTAATGTATTCTTTTTGTTGCGCGTTGCGCGTTGAGGGTTGCGGGTTTCTAGTTACTTGTTTCTAGTTACTTGTTTCTGGTTGCTTGTTTCTGGTTGCTTGTTGCTGGTTGGGATCTGGTTGCGTGTTCCGGGTTGCGTGTTTCGGGTTGGGATGGATTTCGGTTCAGATTCACCTTTCTGGCCGCGGACGTTGGTGGGAGGATGTCACTTGGTGATTCAGTCACATCAAAAATCGGAGATCGAAAGTCTTAAATCATTCTATTTATTAACGATTGAAGATTGAAGGATTTTAGATAGAAGATCAGGACTGTGCCTGATGATTGAACAAAGTTCCTGGTGATTTGGCTTTGCTTCTCCGGTGGTTTCGACACTCTTCTACCGGTGGTTTCGACTCCGCTCAACCGCCGGATTAACAGATTCTGAGTACGAATACCAATTATTGTGATTCACTAATATGGTGGTTGAGCGGAGTCGAAACCACCATTACCACTAGCCACATCAAAAATTTTAAGTTGAACCACTCATGGATTCAGTCAAGTCAAAAATCAAAAATCTGAAATCGGCAATCAGAAATCTTTAGATAAAAGCAGTCGAAGCCAAACAGTCTGTAAAAGTTTCTCCCGGTGTCTTGTCCTGAAATAGGTTTACAGTAGAATTAAACCTAAAACGGGATTATGAGAAGAAAAGTAAACCAATTTCGGGATGAGCCAGGAGGCAAATACAGTATAATTTCCTCAAATGGCACTGTTTTACTTCCTTATTTGGCCGGAATTCGCTACGGGGTTTGGCATTTGTTGTTTGTTGATTTGAAGATTTGAAAAAATGGTGATTTGCTTATTTGATGATTTATTGGGGAAAACCGTTTCTAATAAATCCATTTAGCGATGTAGTTGCCGAATTTGTTGCCCAGGGGGTAGGGTAGCAGTTTCCAGATTTTTCTGATCCAGTTCTGGTGTCTGAGATGGACAGTTGGGGCAGGAAATACAAGCCAGTTTAAGGGGACGTCAAAGGTATTCCACTGCTGCTTGAACTGATGTACCCCTCCACCGGGTGTGCTGCGGCCAAAACTGTAGGTGTGGCAACCCAGACTGATGGCATGGGCTATCATGTCGCTGTGAAGCAGATACGAAGGATAGAGTCTTTGATATGGCTTTAGTGTGGCAAACCATCCGTTTTCATAAAAGCCTTTGTAAGACAGGTTAAAGGCTGCTCCAACAACTTTTCCGTTAAGCCTGACCAAAAAGATCCCTGCATAAGCATCGGTGTAATCATTCAACATATTTTCGAAAAAACGCCTGGATAAGGCCCCTGATCCCAGGGTGCGCATATGCCGTGCATAAACCGAATAAAACTGCGTCAACAACTCGCTGCCTCCCTGTTCGGTTACCAGCCCGTTACGTGAAGCTTTCCTGATCTTACGGCCAAGGTTGCCTGAAAAGCTGCTGAACTGAAGTTCCATTGTTGGCTCAAGGCGCAGCCAACTCGCTACCTTGTGGTAGGCAACATCTCCTGAAGCGGGCTTCCGCCACTCGATGCCCGAAAATCCTTTGTCGAAATGCATGCGGGCCAGATAGGACTCGGCCATTCCGACTATCTCATCATTATTGTAGGCTGTAAACAAAGCTCCATAGCTGAAATGGGGCAAGGACACCAGACTTTTGCCTGTGCAGACAAGCGAAAGCTTCCAGCGCGCATCGGGCGACAATTCCATGGTCTTCCATCCAAATGTCTTCGCAATTATTGCCGGCAAGGCAGGATGGTGGGTGGTCAAGGCGGGTATTCCTTCATAAGCTGTATAGGAATGCATTGGAGCAGCGTCCATGCCGGAAACTGCTTTGTGCACAGCCAAGCCACATGTACACCGATGGTAAGCATAACGCAGGCGCAGCCAGATACCGCTGACGGCCCCCAGTGCAGAGGCGGCCAGGTCAACCCAGGACGAATGACGACCTGATACGGGCAAAGCACCCTGTAGAAACTCCATCCAATAGGCATGGGCCAGCGCGATCACAAATACCCAGGGAGCAACCGACCGCCAACGCAAGGGACAACGGCCAAGGGCAGCCAGGGCAAGCCAGGCAAAAACAAGATAGGACAAGGCATGAAGATAAGGCACCAGAAAAGTAATGTTCCCAGACGAAAAATCTTCAAGTGGCACTAAATATAAGAGGGAAAGCAATATAAGATATACTGCTGTGATGTACAGATATACCTTTCGTGAAGGTTCCTTGAGTTGCATGAGCAAAAGTAGGTTGTTTTTTGTTGATTTGTTGAGGATTTGATTTTCTGGTTGCTTGTTGCTGGTTGCTTGTTGCTGGTTAGGATCTGGTTGCGTGTTCCGAGTGGCGGGTTGCGGGTTGGGATGGATTTTGGTTCAGTTTCACGTTTTTGGCTGTGGGCGTTGGTGGGGAAGTGTCACTTGGTGATTCGGCAAAAGCTGATTTTTAGCGACTCCCCAATAGGGGCTGGAGGTAAACGCTAAAAAAATCTGCACTACATGGGAACTTTTTTACCAATTACTCATCACGGATTACGAATCACAGATTACGAATCTAACCACAAACTCTCTTGAAAATTGATATTTCCAAAAGCCTTGTTTAATTGTATATTCAGTTTCTGAGCAAACAGAACATCATTCGTATTTGACTGTGTTAACCGGGTTGGCATGAACAACTTTTATCAGGTGAAAGCTGATGGCCAGCAATCCGGCGCAGGCGGCCAAGAAGCCGGCAATCAGGAAGGTTACAGGATTGAGTTGGGTATGATATACAAAAGAGGATTCGAGCCAGACTTCAAGCCTCCACCAGGCAAAGGGAACCGAAATAACAAATGCAAGCAGGATAAGCAGGGCAAACTCGGTATAAAGCAACCTGAACAGGGAGGCAACTGAGGCGCCCAGTATCTTTCGGATGCCTATTTCGCGTGTGCGCTGCTCTGCTACAAAGGATGAAAGTCCCAGTAAGCCAAGTAAAGCTATGAAAATGGTGAGTACAGAAGCCAATCCGAAAATAAGTCCGATCTTTTCTTCGCTCTCATATTGGCCCTGGAGTTGTTCCGAAAGTATCTTATAGTCAAATGGTCTGCCGGCTGAATAGCCATCCCATGTTGCGGAGATGTGTGTGAGGGCCTCAGGAAGCCGGTTTTCTTCCACCCGAACAGTCATCAGGTAGCGTGGGGCTGTTTTCAGCATGATGACGTAAGGTTCAATGACATTGTGCAACGAATTCACATGAAAATCCTTTACCACACCAATCACTTTCAGCACACGGCCACCACTCCCATCCAGTTCGAAGTTGAAATGGATTTTCTTTCCCAGTGGCTCATCGCTCCAGCCATATTTTCGGGCCATAGCTTCGTTAATAATGGCAGCTTCTTCGCGGTCGGTACCCATGCTACGATCAAAATCCCTTCCCTGTATCAGGTTGATCCCCATAACCTTCAGGTAGTCGTAATCGACTTGTGTCCACATGAGTGCCTGTTCTTCCCAACCTTGCTCCGACTCGAGACGCATCACCGTGATGGCATTCGACATGCCCGGAACACCCGAAGCATTCGTCACCCCTTTGATGGAGGGATGCTGCAAGAGTTTTTCCTTGAAGGTCTCCGCACGGTTGCGGAAAGCCGTATCCTGAAGCTGCAGCACCAGCAAATGGTTTTTGTCGAAGCCCAGATCTTTGTCTTTGAGGAAACGGAGCTGATCGCCGACAACCAATGTGCCAATGATGAGCACAAAAGCAATCCAGAACTGAAATACCACCAGCACCTTACGCAGCCTGCCGCTCTTGCTTCCGGCACCTTGTCCGGCCGATGCAAACGAGCCTTTCAGCACATGTACAGGTTTGAACGACGACAGAAAAAGTGCAGGATACACACCCGAAAGCAAGCCCACAAACAATACCAGCCCTACAATGGATGCAAAAAACGGTGGATGCATCACCATAGCAAAGGAAATTTCTTTGCCTGAGAGATGGTTAAATTCGGGAATAAACATTTGCACCAGCGCCAGGGCAATCACGAAGGCGATAAATACCATCAGTACCGATTCGGTGATAAACTGAAACATCAGCTGCAAGCGGTGTGCTCCGGCCACCTTACGGATGCCCACCTCCCGGGCACGCCGGGCCGAACGGGCTGTGGCCATATTCACATAGTTGATGGCGGCCAGCAACAGGATAAAGAGGGCAACGGCCATAAATATATACAGGTAACTTCGGTTGCCTGCCGGCAGGTCGGCCTTGAGTTTGCCATAAAGGTGTACTTCGGCCAAGGGCCTGAGCATGGGCCTGAAACCGGCATTGATCTGCTCGCCAACCGAACGCATGTATTTGTCATAGAACGCATCAAAGCGGTCAAGTATCGAAGCGGGTTCGGCAGAGGGATGCAGCAAAACAAAAGTGAACACACCAATGTTCCAGAAATTGACTGCCTCGAAACTATTGAACTCCTGCAGGTTGCCTCTTGCCGCCGAAACCATCGAAATCAAGGCTTTATAGCGCATATGGCTGTTGGCCGGCAGATCGCGGATCACCGCCGTTACTGCAAGGCTGTGTCCCATGCCCGTTTCAATAATTTTGCCCAAAGGATCTTCTGTGCCGAAATATTTCCGGGCGAGGCTTTCCGTCAGCACCACCGTGTTTGCCTCCGTCAAAGCAGATTGGGGGCTGCCGGCAACAAAATCATGTGTAAAAATGTCAAAAACCGTTGAATCAGCATAGTAAAAACCATCTTCGTAGTATTCGGCATTTGCCGTACGCACATGCAGGTCGTTGATTTCACCGAACCTTGCCATAGCCATCACCTCAGGAAACTCGAGCCTGAACGCCGGCCCAAGTGGTATGGGTGCAATGGCAAAAAGATCGTCCATCTCACCAATGCTGAAATGCGACTCGAGCCGGTAAATATTTTTGTGCTGCGCATGGTGACGGTCGTAGCCGAACTCGTCTTTCACATACAGAATGATCAGTATTACCGCTGCGAACCCCAGACTCAGGCCCAGGATGTTCAGCGAGGAATAAAACTTTGCCTTTGAAAAGTTTCGGAACGCACTCAGCAAATAATTCTTCAGCATACAGATACAGGTTTTTGGAACATGAATCAGATGCTATTTTCATGCCAAACCGCTATCTGCTTGCCTATGTGTATAATAACACTATTGCCTATGTTGCTGTTGTCCGCTTTGATACAACCTCATGTGCGCAATCGGACAATCCCCGGGACTTCCTTTCAGCAGCTGATTGATGACTAATGGTACCTATATTTGTTTTACTTTTGTCGGTACAAGCCTTTGAAATCCTTCTATGAAAAAGTTCATCCGTCTTATCCTGTTTCTTTTCTTCAGCGGCCTGCTGGTGCTGCTTCCATCCTGTGAAAAAGAAGAGCCGGAAACATACGACATATGGCTTCCCGATGCTTTGAAAAGCATTTTTGCCATGAAACCCGGGACATATTGGGTTATGGAATCTGCCAATGGACCACAGACCTTCCGTGATTCGGTCTATGTTACCGGACTTGAGTTTGACACTCTGGATATACTGCATCCCGGCAGCCAGTTGCCTTATGCGGCCAAAGACCGTTTCAGGGTGAAGTGCTTTAGCCTGTTTTATGGGCGCGAGTTCCATCTGGTGAGTGAAACCAACGACCTGTGCAACAATGTAAACAATACAGAGCCCTGTTTTTTCGTCCGAGTCGAAAACTACAACGGGCAGGGACAAGTGACAGCTTCAAGCCGCATTTATTATCATCCCGGAACGGTGGATAACGGCTGGAATTCAGGCACAGGCGAATCAAAAGTAAGGGTTACCGAAGTGATTCCATCCTACACCATT
>JANJUV010000023.1 GCA_024710405.1 Bacteroidales bacterium | reverse complement strand
GATGGTGTTTCGCAGAATCCATATGATGTGCTTGGGGCTTTTGTGGGAGATGAATGCCGTGGCTATGCTTCTCCAAAACCTGAATACGATGGACTTGTATTTCTGACCGTTGGCTCTGACCTGGCCTATGGCGAAAAGGTCGAGCTTCGGATTTGGAACAACGGAATTTGTGAAGATTGTCAGGCATTTCAGTATTTTACATTTGAAAATCAATCTATTATCGGCGGCCTGGATGATCCCTACACAGTAGAATGTTTTGAAGAGACACCACTGACTCTGACATTCCAGCAGGGGTACACCTGGTTCAGCATGAATATCATACAAAACAGTATGGCGGTGAATGACATTTTTTACGATCTGGAGCCTTGCATCAACGACCGCCTCATCGCGCAGCAATCCTTTGCTGTGTTTTATGAAGATTCATGGATTGGTACACTGCAGGAGTTTGACAACGAGCAGATGTATCGGATCAGACTCTGCTCCTCGCAAAGTTTGCCGCTGATTGGTGCCATGGCTCCCATTTTACCCTATGAACTGGGGGCAGGCTTTACCTGGATCGGATACCTTCCGCAACAGTGCCTGCCGGTGAATGAAGCCCTCGCCGGCCTCGACCCCGAATCGGAATTCAACGACCGCATCATCGGACACAACGAATTTGCCGTGTACACCGGAACCAACTGGGTGGGAAGCCTGCAACAAATGTGCCCGGGAAAAGGATACATTATTAAACTCACCAACAACCATACACTATTGTATCCCGGCGGTGACCAAAAAAATATTGCAGCTGGCAGGCAGGCAACAGAATCTCTTTCCCTCCCCTGGTCCACAACCATGATGCTAATGGGAACTTTGAATTTTGAAGGATTATCAAGAAAAAACGACAGCATTCTGGCCTTCATGGATGGCCGGTTGCGGGGCAAAGTTGCTGCACCCGTTTCGGAAGACGAATTGTTTTTCATGAACATCGCAGGCGACGAAGACGAACTAGGCAAAGAGGTTAGTTTTAAGCTTTGGGCTGCTGAGCAGAATGAACTAACTGATATGGAACAAACGATTATTTTTAAACCACTGTCTGAGGCTGGTTCTCTGCACAACCCTTTCTTACTGACAAAAGGGCTGCAGGATGTGGGTGTTGCTGAAAATCGGATCGAAGCCCCCGCTCCTAATCCTTTTGTTGCACAAACTACATTGCATTACCGGCTCTCGGATGCAGGCAGGATTCACCTCAGGCTGTTCAACAGTATGGGTCAGCTTGTGAGGCAAATGGAAGAGGTTAAAGGAACAAGCGGAAGTTACTCCCTTCTGATTGAAAGGGAAACGCTCAGGCCAGGTGTGTATTGGCTTGTAACAGGTTTGCATACCGCCTCGTCCAGCACACAGCAAACATTTTCATTGATTGTTGAATAATTAATACAGCTATTAATCACACTTCCATTATCTTATGAAGTCATTACTATATACCTTTCTGAGCTTATTGTTGATATTGATCATCCTGACGAACCAGGCACACGCCACGCCTCCTGATTGGGAACCTCCGACAAACCTGCAATTCAACATGCAGATTGTTGCCAGACTCACGGCCATTGATGGCACATTCTCAGAAGTGGAGACCGATCTGGTGGCCGCTTTTGTGGGTGATGAATGCCGCGGACTTGCCTCCCCTATTGCCGATGTTGACGGATTGGTGTTCCTCACCGTTGGCTCGAACCTCACTTCAGGCGAAACCATCACCTTCAAAGCCTGGTATTCAGTAACCGGACAGATAGCCGACCTCAACGAAACTTTTGCGTTCACCGATCAGGGAGAAGTGGGCACCTTTGATGAACCTTTTATATTCACGATACAAACCCTTTATCCCCCTGCCATATACAGTATTGTGGCCACCTCAACCGGGAACGGTACTATTGAACCCTCAGGGACGATTGAATTAGTGCACGGAAGTAATCAGCTGTACACCTTCACCCCCGACGATAACAACCATGTGTTTGATGTGAAGATCAACGGAACAAGCATTGGCGGTTTTTTAAGCAGTTATGAGTTTGTTAACCTGCAGCAGAACAGTACCATCCACGTGGACTTTGCCACTGGAACCGGTCTGGACACCTATGCAGCCAATAAAATATTAACGTTAACGACAAACCCGGTCAGCTCCCTGTTGTGCCTGAAGCAACTCAATGATGCTATTGCTTCATATTCCTATTCTATAACCACTATGGATGGCCAGATCGTACAGAAAGGCATAAGTATAAAAGAATCAACATATATTGATATATATTCGCTGAATTCAGGATCCTACATACTTGTTGTTCAGCTTGATAATGGCGATATGGAAAGCCATAAATTCCTACTGATAAAGTAATTTATTTGCTTTTTTTTAAAAGAATAATTTTTTTTTATTATTTTGTTGCTTTGATAAGGATTTATTAACAAATAAATCTTTAATTTGCAGCGAAACATAAGCTTACGGAGTTCATGACCCTCCGTACCGGGTTGTTGTATGTACATACCGGTTGTTTATTGGGGTTTCCAAAAATTTTTCTGTTGTAGCTTTTTTCTAAACACAATAAATCCATACAGATCATGAAACAAAATTTATTCTTTATCGGCCTTCTGGCCCTGATGCTCACCGCCGGAAAGGGGTGGGGGCAGTTATTAATCCAAGATTTTAGTAGTTCAAATACTGTGAGTGATTACGTTTCAGCTACTCCTGACAACTCCAAGTTTAATTCAATCAGTTCATCTGGAGCCGGAACCACAGTAACAATTGCTAATGAAACATTAAGTTATGCAAGGACTGAAAACGCAGGCTCTTTTTCACGAACAACTGACTTTAGTCCAATACCAAGTACACTTCAATATAAATTGACTATTTCTGTATCTGGTAATACAGTTCAACAAACAACAGCAGCTGTTTTTCAAGTTGGTAGTGAGTATGGAACAGCGAACTCTGCTGAGACTAATGCAAAAACATATGCTAGATTTGGCATCAACCTTACTGCAACAAATGGCACTTGGCAAATTAGAGATATTTTATCCACTAGTAATTCAGCTGATCTTATTGGCAGTCAAGATATCACATGGATATTAAACAATTCGGGTTCTACATTAACCTATTTATCACCATCAAACCATTACGAAACAATAGCTAATGATAAGATGGATATATGGGCTGGTTCGACAAGGTTGTTTGATGATGTAAATGTTCTAACACCTTCGCAAACAATGACTGACTTAAAGTTTGCATTCACAGAAGGTACTGGTACTATTACAGTTGATAATTTTTCGATTGACCCTATACCAGTTGTATGGCTTAATAATCAAAGCAGCAATTCTTGGAATACTCCAAGTAACTGGGGATATGGATCAGTTCCCTTAAGCACACAGAATGTAATTATTCCATCGGGAGGAGATCAACCGACCGTCAATAACGACATTGCAACGCCTGCAAATATCGGTAAACTTACCATCAATTCAGGTGCAACGCTCACAGTTGGGGAAGGAAAAGCAATATCCGTCTCCGGCACCCTCACCAACAATGCCGGCACTTCAGGTCTGGTGGTTGCAAGTGGCGGTTCGCTCATTCACAGCACAGCAGCTGTA
Organism: Bacteroidales bacterium; assembly: GCA_024710405.1. GTDB lineage: Bacteria > Bacteroidota > Bacteroidia > Bacteroidales > F082 > UBA6192. The sequence continues at coordinate 6,220 of JANJUV010000023.1, read as the reverse complement.
CCGGGCACCGTTCAACGTTCGATTACTGCCGTTTCGGACTGGAATGATCCTGCTTCTGCAGATGAAGGCTGGCATTTGATCTCTTCGCCTGTTGCTTCTCAGAACATCGATGGTTCATGGACACCCGCAGGTGCAGGTAATGGCTATGATTTCTACGCATGGTCAGAAGCCACCAACACCTGGCTCAACCAGAAAATAATTGGTAACAACATTACTGCATTCGAAGTAGGTAAAGGTTATATTGCTGCCTACGAGCAAACTGCAATCAGAACGTTCACAGGCGACCTTAATAGTGCTAATGTTACCGTCAACAGCCTTACCAGAACTGAGGCAGAATATGTCGATCCCAATGACGCCGGCTTTAACCTCGTTGGCAACCCATTCCCCAGCGCAATCAGATGGCATGGCACCGGAGTTGGTGAAGTGGACTGGAGTTTGGTGAACATCTCAGGTGTTGCACAGGTATGGGACAGAACCGGAAAGGACTATGCTCCCGTTAATGCTGATGATTTAATCCCTTCCGGAAATGGCTTTATGGTACAACTTACTTCCGGGACAACCGGTTCTATCACTATTCCTGCTGCTGCCAAAGCACATGATGCACAGCCATTCTATAAATCCTCATCATCAAGCGCAAACGCAATCAAACTCGTTGCACGCGAGGCAGACAACCGTTCTGCTAAACGCAGCAACATCATCCTGAATGCTCAGGCATCCAATGAGTTTGATGCTTACCTTGATGGCCGCTATCTGGCAGGTTATGGGCCAAGATTCTACAGCCTTAAGTCAGGCAAAAAACTATCATCGTACAGCATTCCCGAATTCAACGATGACATGATTATCCCCTTTGGTTTTACCAAAAACTCAGGCGATTTGTTTGTCATCGAACTGCTTGAAGGCATCGAAGGCAAAACCCTTTACCTCACTGACCTCAAGTTGAACATCAAAACCAACCTGACACAGGAAGGCAGCTATTCCTTCACCTCCACCGAAGGCGACGACCCCAACCGCTTCCTGCTCCACTTTGGTGCTGTGGGTGTGGACGAAGCCATCCCCGCCACAGCCGTTGCAGCCTACGTAAGCAACAACATCCTATATGTGCTGAATGCACAGGGCAAGGTGCAGGTGGATGTTATGGATATTTCAGGTCGCTTAGTGCACAGCCAAAGCCTGCAAACCACCGGCCTCAGCAGCACACCGCTCAGCCTGCCCGCAGGGGTATATGTGGTGCGCCTCAACGACGGACAGACAAGCAGAACCAACAAAGTGATCGTACAATAATCTAAAGAACAGGAGACTCATACCATGAAAACACAACTCGTAAAAACCATACTTACCATCACTTTTGTTGTAGGATCATCAGTACTTTTGGCGCAGGCACCTCCTCCCCCTCCGGGCGATGGACACGGCAGTGGCGATAACCAACCCGGCGGCGGCGCTCCCATCGGCAGCGGCATCGGCATACTGCTGGCACTGGGCGCAGCTTATGGCGGCAAAAAAGTGTATCAGGCCTTTAAGAATTCAGAAAAGTTGGAAGAATAAAGGGTTTTGCCCTGAAAAAAGAACCCCGTACCTTTTCAGATACGGGTTTTTTTTTCAACGGTGGATGAACGGTGTGGTTTAACGGTGGTTTCGACTCCGCATTTCCGGTGGTTTCGACTCCGCTCAATCATCGGATTAACTGATTATCAAAATGAATTCGCCTTCTCCGGTGGTTTCGGCTACGCTCAACGACCGGAATAGCTGATTCACAAAACAAATTCAAATAGCAATGATTCAACAAACTGGTGGTTGAACGGAGTTCCACGGTGGTTGAGCGTAGTCGAAACCACCGATTTTCTCATGCTAGCCCCATCAAAAATGATCTTATATTTTTATGGAAGTTCAATAAAATTAATGACCTTTGAATCAATTATCTTGATTCTAGATTGCATTTCATATTATAGATAATCAGAGACGCTTCTATGAAAGGCTATAAGTATATTTTACTTTGCTCTAATGGTTTATATTATACCGGAAGCACAAACAATCTCGAACGTCGGATGAATGAACATTGGTGTGGACAAGGCCCTAATTACACCAAAAAGCATCCCCCTGTGGAACTTTTGTATGTTGAAGAATTTCAACGTATTGATCAGGCATTCTATCGCGAAAAACAAATTCAGGGATGGAGCAGAGCCAAAAAAGAAGCCCTCATTGCCAGGGACACAAACCAACTACATCATCTATCTAAATGCAACAACCTGAGTCATTTTTCTCACTTTAACAAACAAGAAAACATAAGTACAGCTGAGTAAATTTCTGCAGTTTCAAATTCAAATTGCATGAATATGAATGGGCTTGTTGGGGATTACTAAATGGTTTCATCTCCACTTCTCCGGTGGTTTCGGCTACGCTTTTTCCGGTGGTTTCGACTCCGCTCAACCACCGGAAGGAAGGGTATTTGCGAACGGAATTAATTTACTGAATTAGCAAAAAGGTGGTTGAGCGGGGTCGATGGTGGTTTCGGCTCCGCTCAACCACCGGAATAACTGATTCTAATTACGAATACCAATAACTGCGACTCACTAAAATGGTGGTTGAGCGGAGTCGATGGTGGTTGAGCGGAGTCGAAACCACCGTTCCCGCCAGCAACATTAAAAATCGGATTTATGAAATCTATGAATTCCAAATATTTATGAATGAAGGTTGTATAATTTGCGAACTAAGATCAGACTATGCTTGTCAGGATTGCAAGAACCAGCAATGCAAACCTATTTCCGTTGAAAAAACGTGTATATCTTTTTACCTGTTTAAATGTCACAAATAGTCAATTATATATATATTTATGCCCCTGTTGCATCTTCATTCCTTCATGTGATAAGGCTTGTGTTGTGCTCAGGTATTAACTTTATGAGAATTAGAGTATTAACGGTTTTTTGGGCAATAATATTAGTTATGGTCATCGCCGGAAACGTGCTGGCCGATCCACCGACATGGACTCCTGCGCCCAATATGCAGTTCAACATGCAGATTGTTGCCAAACTGCAACTTCCGGGAGGCGCTTTTTCACAGAACGAAAATGACCTTATCGCCGGTTTCGTCGGACAGCAATGCCGGGGGGTCAGTCAAAAAGACGAAAGTCTGCCCGAGTTTTTTTTTATATCTATAGGATCCAATGTTCCGGCTGGTGAAAACATTAGTTTTCAGGCCTATCTTGGTGCTAATGACCTCATAGTAACACTAAACCAAACTATACCGTTCATAAGCGGGAGTCAGGTAGGCACTCTTTCAAATCCTGTGATTTTCACCTTTAACATAGCTGATAACATCATTACAGCGACATCAGGTACTAATGGAACCATCAATCCTTCCGGAGAAGTTACTGTACCCTGGGGAGGAAACCAATTGTTTACCTTCAGCCCGATAACAGGATACCAGGTGTCGAATGTTATTGTCAATGGCATTAGCGTCGGAACACCAACACAGTATCAGTTTAACGGAGTAACACAAAACCAAACCATACATGTCACTTTTGCTCCGGCCATCTACTTCCTCGCCTATATCGTCTGGGAAAACGGATCAATAGCCGGCGACACCTACCAGCTTGTGCCTCATGGAGGCAACGGCACACCCGTTACCGTGATCCCTGACCAGGGATATTTCTTCACCGAATGGGACGACGGAATCACTGCCAACCCGCGCACAGATCTTAATGTTACCCAAAACAGAATTATTTCTACCACACTCAGCGCCAACACCTATACCCTAACTTATACTGCCGGCCCTAACGGCTCGCTTTCCGGCCAAACCACACAAACTGTTGTCCATGGTGGCGACGGAACCCCGGTTACGGCCATTCCGAACACAGGCTTTCAGTTTATCCGTTGGAGCGACGGGGTCTATAATAACCCAAGAACCGATACTGCAGTCAGCAACAACATCAACGTAACTGCTATCTTTGGGCTGAATACATATACCATCACGGCAACCGCGGGTCCCAATGGAAGCATATCGCCATCCGGCACCCCTCAGGTGGAAGAAGGTGGTGATATATTGTTCACCATTACGCCCAATGCCGGCTATGAAGTAGCCAATGTGGTGGTGGACAACCAGAATCTGGGGCCGATGACTTCATACCTGTTCACCAACGTCACAAGCAACCACAGTATCCATGCCACCTTTCAGGTAATAACCTATACGCTGTCCTATTCATCAGACGGCAACGGATCGCTCACAGGCAACACCCTGCAAACGGTAATCCACGGCGGAAACGGAACCCCGGTGCTGGCTGTGCCATACATCAGTTACCATTTTGTGCAATGGAGCGATGGCGTGACAGACAACCCCAGAACAGATCTCAACGTGACTGGAAATATACAGGTGGTGGCACAGTTTGCCCTGAATACCTACACAATTCTGGCCACAGCCAATGCCAACGGAACCATCAATCCCTCCGGTGAAGTGGTGGTCAATGAAGGTGCAAGCCCAACTTTTTTGATTAACCCCAATACAGGGAGTTCCATCGAAGACGTACGGGTAGATGGAGTCAGTATTGGCCCGGTAAGTATTTATCAGTTTGTGAATGTGGTTGAAAACCATACCATTGAAGCTGATTTTGAACTCAATTTCTATCAACTCAGGTATCTGACTGACGGGAATGGCTTTCTCACCGGCGACACCCTGCAGGAGGTAAGTCATGGCGGGCATGGAACTCCTGTATATGCCTTCCCAAACCCCGGTTATATTTTCGCAGGATGGAGCGACGGCAATTACCAGAACCCGCGCATTGACATGGATGTAACCTCCAACCTTACCGTAACGGCCTTGTTTACAGACTCAGGACCACCTGTCTGGGTGCCAACCGGAAATCTGGAATACAATATGCAGATGGTAGCCCGCCTGATCAGACCCGACAGCAGTGTGTGTATTAACCCGTCGGATATTGTGGCTGCGTTTTCAGGCCTCGAATGCAGAGGTATCGCGCATCCCTTTCCCGATTATGACGGACTGCTGTTTCTTACCATTGGTTCAAACATACACACAGGTGAAATCATCACCTTTAAAGCATACATCGAAGACATCAACTTAGTGGTTGACCTCAATGAAATTGTTGAGTTCGTAAGCATGTCGGAAATTGGCACCCCCGACAACCCGTTTATATTCAGTTATGAAGATATTCTTTACCAGGTTTCTGCATCTGCCGGTCCCAACGGACGAATTGTGCCTGAGGGTGACACACTGATCTCCCATGGATCATCAATGCTATATACCTTTATCCCCGACGAAGGCTTTATGGTAAAAGAGGTTTATGTGAACGATATTCCCCAGGGGGCTTCCGAAACCTACGAATTCACCATGCTGAGCAGCGAAAAGACTATCCATGTGGAATTTGACATTGATACCCGTTCTGAAGATTTGCATTATAAACATGACTTGAGTATCCACCCAAATCCCGCTACCGACAGGATCAGGGTAAGCACAGGTGCTGTAAAAAACGAAGCTGTCCGGATTGACATCACCGATATGCACGGACGAGTGGTGTTCAGTGTTTTGTCGCACAGCGAAACAGAAGAAATCACCGTTGCAGGACTTATGCCGGGATTGTATGCGCTCAGACTTTCAAAAGACGGAATCATAATGGGTTCGGCAAAATTCAGCAAATCACATGAAAACTAATCCGGGCAGACATATCATTAACAATTCGGCTGTTATAGCCCAAAAACTCCTCAGCGCAGGTTTTGTTGCGGCTTTTATGGTTCTTTTCGGACTTTACGGACTGACTGCCCAAAACCTTGATCCGGCAGATGAGTTTATCCTGACCCTTGAGGTTGCCCCGGAAGAAGGAGGTACAGTAACAGGCGGAGGCAGTTATGCGCCCGGAACCCAAATCACCTTAAATGCTTCGACAGCCGAGGGATTTGTGTTCGACCAATGGTCTGACGAACTGGGCAACTTATTGACCAAAGACACGCAATTTTTGTTCACCATGCCTGCCGAAGACATCACCCTGACGGCTGTTTTTCAATGCAGTCCTGAGTGGGAAGAAGCAAACGGCTTTCAATTCAATATGCAGGTGATTGCCCAAATCATGCACGAAGATGGTGTTTCGCAGAATCCATATGATGTGCTTGGGGCTTTTGTGGGAGATGAATGCCGTGGCTATGCTTCTCCAAAACCTGAATACGATGGACTTGTATTTCTGACCGTTGGCTCTGACCTGGCCTATGGCGAAAAGGTC
>JANJUV010000007.1 GCA_024710405.1 Bacteroidales bacterium | reverse complement strand
AACCCCTTCCTGATCGTGAATAAAGAACGCGGACACGAAGTGCACCTGCCCAACTATCCGGCCACAGACCTTGTTGACCCGGCCTGGTTTGGGATGTGGGAAGATGACAGCGAACCGGCGACAGGCCGCACCTATAAAACCTTGAACAACCTGCCCTGGGCCATTGATATTCCTTCAGAATTTGTGTGGCCACTCGAAAAAGTTGATATCACGCAGGCATACCTGAAATTTGGTGCCTGGGCCGAAAGCGGAGGCCAGCTCTTCCCCGATTGGTACCGTAGCACGCAAGGTTACAGAAACGATGCGTTGCTGTACGAAGTGCCCTGATCAGTAAGCTTTTCATTCTTTGGATTTATTTTACAGGATCACAGACTCAAAGGTCATGATCCTGTTTTCTTTATAAAATAAGGGGCTTTCAGAGTTTGTATAAATAAAAAAGCCGCCGGGGAGGCGGCCCAATTATGAAAAACAAACAAAACAAGTCGATTAGTTTCTTTGATGCAAAGATAAATCCATGATTAACTTTTGTCAAGTGTTTTTAGTGTTTTTTTTTTAATTTTTTGAAAAAAAATTAATGCTCAAAGTGTAACTAACAGTATTACTGAACAATAAATTTAATCACTTTTCTGCTGTTTGAAGTAATTATGGTCATCAGATAAACACCGGGAAGGATTTCATTCTTATCGAGACTTAGTGAAATAACCCCTCCTGAAGTTCTCAATCGATCGAAGTTAAAAATCCTGGATCCACCTGTGTGAGTAATCTCTATTGATATTATTTCATGCTCAGAAGCAGGAATGAACAGATGCCCTTCTGCAGAAACAGGGTTAGGCCACAAAATAAAATCCGCTGAAGAAGAACTGTTTGTCAGGCCAACCATATGAAATATGAAATAAGCCTGATGGTTTGTTGCGTTTATCTGAAACGCCTGGTCCACCTCATAATCTCCATAAACAGCATTTCCTGAATAACTTCCGAATGGCACATGATAGAAAACCAGAGAATCGTTCACTATTTCGCCTGTCAATGTAGTGTCTGTGCTTTGTAGAGTCAAAGCTACCTGATTAAGCAGGTTATTGTCACTGTCAAATGCACGGCAAATGATGTCGGTACGCACAACAAGAAGATCGAAGTCAATGTTCATGGTTGTGTCCCCGGAAAGCACATCAACAGCTGAAATTGTCTGTGATTCGGTGTATGGATTAAAAGCTAATACGTCATACACACCTGGAGGTGTTTCGAGCAGGTAATTGCCGTCTTCTTCAGCATAAGCCATATAGGGCCCTGCTTTGATGGCTGTCAGGGTTACATCGGCATAACCTCCTGTTATGGTGATATGTCCGCTAATGAAGCCGCTTTCAGGGTTGGCTGTCAGTGAAAAGTCCACATCTGAGGTTGTTTGGTCTTCAACCACTACGACGTTTTCGATGGTTTGTGTTTGATATCCGTTCAGGCTGGCACTTACATCATAGTTACCGGGTTGGCACTCAATAATGTAGTAGCCTGTTTGGTCAGGATTTGCCGATTGACTGCCATTGCTTACAACGACATCTGTAACAGTGCCTTCACCACCAAGCAGGGTCACAAAGCCTTCAATGAACCCCGGCGCTGGTATAGGAAACATGTCAATATCGACATCAGAAGTGGTCAGTCCTGGTTCGACTACTATTCCGGCTTCAACAGTGGTGTAATATCCTGTTAACGAGGCTTCAACATCCCATGTTCCAACCGGGACTTCGAGAGAATAAAAACCGTCGGAAGCGGGAAAAGTGGTTATACCGGCTGCTGACACTTGAACCTGAGTTACATCACCATTACCACCGAGCAAACTGACGGTTCCTTCGATGAATCCATGTGTTGGAATGGCATCAAGAACGAAATCAACTCCACCGGTAGTGGCCTCATTTAAAACAATTACATCACTTACAGTTTCGGGATAATATCCGCTAAGACTTGCACTCACAGAGTATGTTCCGGTTTCTACTTCCATTGAATAGAATCCTGAGCTATTAGGATTTGTGGTGTATTCACCGGCACTTACAACGGTCTGAATCACATTCCCGTCTCCGCCATTGAGGGTCACAGTGCCTTCAATAAACCCAAACTGTGGGTTATGGGGTCCAAGGCTGGCATCGAGTTGTATGTTCTGGGCATAGATGTCTTTATTTCCGTTTCTGCTGTCTTCCCATGCCAGCACCCACTGATTGTTGTGGAAAGAGGTGGCAACACCTTCGCCTTTTTCGGATTGAAGCGAACTGACAAAAGCCGTTGCCGGATTCCAGACAAAACTTCCGTCAGTGGCTATTCTCATGGCCTTCACGGTCGAGAGGAGCACATTGGAGTATTCTTCATAAAACACCACCATGTCGGTCGGGGATGTCCGTGCGTCAATGGGATATACCTGAGTAGTGGACACAGGGATGAATACCATGCCCGTATTTGTCCATTGCCTTGCTCCGCTGCTGTTGAATTTCTGTCCCGTGATGCCCCATTGACTCTGATTGCCTGTTTGTTCCATCCAATAAACAAATACATCTGATGAACCCGGAGGTTTAGCCAAAAAAGGATAACTGTGGTTTTGTGAGGATGCTGTGCTTGCCTCAACACCATTGGCTGTAAACTGCACCTGTCCGGCATTGTTCACGTGCTGCACGAACACCGATGAGCGCATGTTCATGTCGCGGTCATCGTGCCAGGCGATATAAAAGCCATCATTTCCATCGGGAATAAACGAAAATATCTGCGTCCAGGCCGAGATGCCACCTGCGTTGCTTACTGTGGTGTAGGATGACCACACCGGGCTGCCATCGGAACCAAACCTTCGGGCCAGAACATATCGTGTTGGGGCATTCACAGGACCGCTATCGTCAAAAAGTTTCAGGATGATGTCGTCAGTGCCTGCCGGAAGGAGTTGTGGCCAGGTGTAGCGGTTTGGTGAACTCAGGGTGATTCCGTTGGCACCCCACTGCAGGCTTCCTGCCGGATTAACTTTCTGCATAATGACCACATTATCCGATTGCCAGGCAAACACCGCATTATTTGCATTGGTGATGGTAACCTTCGGTGCAGCATTGAAAGCGCTGTTGTTCGAAAGTGCGATACCGTTGGCGCCCCAAACAAAGTTTCCCTCCGGCGAAATGCGGTAGGCATACACATTGTTGTTCCCGTTTCGGATATCCTGCCAAACGAGCACTGCATGATTGGTTTGATCAACAGTCATGTCCCAGTCTGTAAGCCATGTGTCGGCCGTGTTGTTGCTGATCAGCAGCCCGTTGGCTGTCCAAAGTATGTTTCCTAACTGATCAATGCGCTGCAGCCTGACATTGTAGTTGCCACTTTCGTTGGAGAAATAGCCGATGTAGCTGTCGCCTGTCGGGCCAATGGCAATTTTAGGAATGGCCTGTTCGCCGCCAAGATTGCAGACAACATTGTTCACCATTGGATTCTCACTCCATTGTGCATTAACAAAGGTGAAAAGGATCAGTAAATAATGTAGCAACAGAGTTTTTTTCATATCGTTCTTTTTTATTGGTTTCATGATATTTTTTTGAAAAAGTATCCATCCCTTTCACCGCTTTCGTCCGTGAAACGCGTGTAATCCATTAGTTTAAACCCGTAAAAGGAAATAAACTCCGACGGTTGAAGTGCCATTTCGGGAGGAAAACCAGAAATCCTTGATTTCAGTTCATTGAACGAACACCAAAGCAATGTGCCATTATCTGCGACCAGTTTGTGGATTTCCCGTAGAAATACTTTCGCTGGTTTGAAATTAATGATTACCACAGAGTTAAACTTTGTGTGTTTCAATATTTCAGGCATTTCGTCGAGGTCGGCTTGTATGCTTTGAATATTAAGCTTGCGATGAAGATTTTCCTGGTGAAGTGAGAAGAGACCGGTATCTGAGATATCAATAGCTGTGACCTCAAAGCCTGATTCGGCCAGAAAAAAGGCGTTTCTGCCTCTTCCACACGCCAGATCAAGCACGGTAGGCCCTGCCAGCTCGTTCAGAAACCTTTTAAGGTAAATGTCCGGCGGATTGTGTCCTGACTTCTCAGCATGCCTGCTGTTCCATTTTATCCTGTCCGTTTCCATGTTTGTGCGAAGGTACGCCATATTGTTAAAAAACTCAAAAACATATTGAAGGTAATTAGTCCGTGCACTTAAAGATTAATTTTGCTTACAAGCTATTCACTTAAATACTTATTGCTACATGCCTGCAAACCGGGGAGAAGTTAAAGCCTATTATCTCAATCTGAAGCAGGGTTTGGGAATGGAGGAAACGAAACTTGCCGGAACAGTATCCTTGTTTTCATGGCTCAGGCTGATGTTTTTTCTGCTATCACTGGCGTTGGTTTATTTCTTTGCTTCAAGCGGAAACTATTTATGGCTGGCAGGATCAATCAGTCTGTTCGTGATTTTTATTGTGTTGATAGTCAGGCATCAGAAATTGTTTCGCAAGCTTGATTTGGTTCGTATCCGATTAAGAATTGTTACTAATGAATTGGAATTACTGGATTGGAAACCTTCCATATTCGACAATGGCGATAACTTCAGGGAGCAACTACCGTTTGCCGATGACCTGGATTTGTTCGGGAAGAACAGTGTCTTTCATTATGTAAACAGGTGTTCGACACAGGAAGGCGCTAATTTGCTTGCTCAAAGCCTGCTGAACGAAAAACCAGATGCAGCTCATATCAGAGCCATGCAGGTTGCAGTGAAAAGTTTAAGGGATGAGCACGGTTTCAGGCTTGAATCAATGACATTATTGTTTCAATCTGCTAAGGTGCAAGCTGCTTCATTCAAATCGACCGATTGGGAGCAATATTTTCCATTCATTATGAAGAGGCTTTCTATGCTTAGGATTGTACTTCCGTTAGTGCTTGTTTTTTCAGTTGGTGTTTATTTATTTGGTGGTGGGCCTTCCCTTTTTGTCCTTTCAGCTATTGCGAATCTGCTGATAGCATCGTCTTATGCACGCAGGATACAAGTGATACAGGAGCATACAGGTGCCAGAAAACAGTCATTTGCAACGGCACATAAGGTATTCGAGAGATTCTGTGAACTAAACCTCAAAAGTGAGCTTCTGACTGAGATGCAACAGATTGCCCAAAGTGCCCTTAAGGAATTGCATCGCTTGGGTGTGCTTTCGGAATGGTTCGACAGGCGATCGAATGTTTTGTTATATTTCATTGGAAACGCACTTTTTCAGCTTGATATCAATTTGTTGTATCATTATGGAATATGGCGCGACAAGAACCGTCCCGGTGTCGCGTTGTGGTTCGAAACTCTTGGCAGATTGGAAATGATTACAAGTATTGCGGTTTTTGCCTTTAACAATCCAGAGTATGTTTTTCCTGAACCGGCAGATGAGGAGAAACTGATGGCTGATAATCTGGCGCATCCTCTGATTCCTGATGATGCACGTGTTGCTAATTCGGTGCAACTGTGCCGCAATCATGGTGTACAATTGGTAACCGGCAGTAATATGGCAGGTAAAAGCACCTATTTAAGAACGCTGGGAGTGAATGTGTTGCTTGCGCAGGCCGGAGCACCTGTCTGTGCATCAGCGTTCATCTGGAAGCCTTGTGTGGTGTTAAGTTCATTGCGGCAGAGCGATTCGCTTCACGAAAACACTTCCTTGTTTATGAACGAGTTAAAACAACTCAAATATATTTTGGAAAGGGCAAGAAATGTTGGTTTCAGCCTGATCTTACTTGATGAGTTGCTGCGCGGAACCAATACAGATGACAAATATTCAGGGACCTATGCTTTGTTGCGCAAAATCAGCGATATACCCTGTCTTGCGGTAGTGGCTACGCACGACCTCAGGCTTGGAGCGCTTGAGCAGGAGTTTCCCGATCGCTACATGAATTATTGCTTTGAGAGCTATTTGCTTGGTGATCAATTAAAATTTGATTACAAAATCAAAAGAGGAATTGCTTCGGGCCGCAATGCCACATGGCTGATGCGAAGTATGAATCTGATTGATTAAAGCATTGATATACAAAACACTACTAATACGTTAAGAAAAGGTTAATTGCGTAAGTAGCTTAAAATCAATCATATATTTTAAGGGGTTAAGGTAAACTTAACAGTATCATAAACTCTTATTAAATACTTCTGCGGGTGGAAATGGGCACTTTTGCGCAAAATTTCACACCTAAACCTAATCATCATGAAAAAAATCGTATTATTTATGTTTGTTGCCACTCTGGCAATTTTCACTGCCTGTAAGAAAGATGAAGACAAAACCTTCGCATTTCCACAGGTTAATGCACCTGCTATTCAAGAAGTTGTTGCAGGATCATCAGTCGATATGGAGTTTGCATTTACTTCTGAGGCCGGTTTTAAATCAGCTTCGGTAAGCGCAGTAAATGGAACCGCTACCATCAAAACCGACGGAACAGCTGATTCAAAATCAGGAACCATTGTAGTTACATTCACCGCCAGCAGCAATGCCGGTGCAGGTGCTGTTGAACTGACTGTAACCGACAAGGAATCTCAGGCTACCAAAGCCACTGCAGTAATCAGTGTGGTGTTGGAGCAGGTAATTTTCTATGTTAGTGGCAACATTACAGAAGATGTTACCTGGAAAACAGGTAAAGTATATGTACTCCAGAGCCGTGTTACTGTTGTATCAGGAGTTACCCTCACTATTGAACCCGGTGTTGTGGTTAAAGGAGAAGCAGGTACAGGCGAAAATGCCACTGCACTTTTGATTGCCCGTGGAGGAAAACTCAATGCTGATGGTACTGCCGAGAAGCCCATCATATTTACCAGTATTGCCGATGAAATCATGCCTGGCCAGTTTGAGAGCCCGAATCTTGAACCTTCTGTAAACGGCCTTTGGGGTGGTTTGCTCGTTCTGGGTAATGCCCGTATTTCTGCAGCTGCTGAATCTGTACAGATCGAAGGTATTCCTCCGTCAGATCCTAACGGACTTTATGGTGGCACCAATGATGCTGACAACTCAGGTGTTATTCGTTATATCTCCATTCGTCATGGAGGCGCCAACATTGGCGAAGGCAATGAAATCAACGGATTAACCCTTGGTGGCGTTGGTTCAGGTACCATTATTGAGAATGTTGAAGTTGTTGCCAACCAGGACGATGGTATCGAGTGGTTTGGCGGCAGTGTAAATGTAACAAATGCACTTGTATGGAATTCTGGTGATGATGCAGTTGATACTGATCAGGCCTGGTCCGGAACATTAGATAACTTCATTGTTGTATGTGGCGATGATACCGATCATGCTCTTGAAATTGATGGACCCGAAGGCTCCATGCTGGCCGGACATATTGTGAAGAATGGTACAGTAAAAGGTAACCCTGCTTCAGAACTTGGAGATTTTCGTTCAGGTGCCAGAGGTGAATTCATGAATATCTATTTCTTTGATTTCCCAAGTCCTGCTGTTGATGGCCGTGGTGACTTCTCACTTTCAGGCGATGCTACTATTGCTAATTTTGCTAATGGAGACCTTGTATTTAGCGGACTTCAGGTTACACTTCCTGCTGAAGTTGAACTTTCTGCCGTGTTTAAAAACGGAACTGCAGCTCATGCAAGTAGTGTTGCTGCCGGTGCAAACACAGTTGGTGCAAACGCTAGCGTATTTGGCTGGACCTGGGCTGCAAAAGCCGGTGGTCTTGCTGGAATGTAATAAAATATTTTCATAGTGATCGCAACAGGATCGTCAAGGGTTTGACGATCCTGTTTTACTTTTTATTTACAATAACTTAACACTGATATAATTTTGGCATAAAGCTAAAAACGTTCATTAAGTGGAACTTTGCAGCCAGATCAATCAAGTCCTGCATGCTACATATGAAGTTAATAATTGCACTGTTCTTTTCATTCTTCACGCTCCAGATTACTGCTCAGCAATCAGTTATACGGGGAACCATAACCGAAGACGCAACCGGTGAACCGCTTCCCGGAGTCACCGTGTTTGTGGAAGGCACAACCATCGGAGCCATGTCCGATTTCGATGGTGAGTTTAGTATTCCTATTGCACCGGGACTTTATGACTTAAGAGTTTCCTTCATTTCATACGAAACCATAAATATAAAAGGCCTGAAGGTAGAACCCGGAAAGGTGAGCCTGCTCGATAACCTGAAAATGAAAGAAGCCAACTTTGAACTGGCAGAGGTTGTAGTAACTGCAGCAGCCGTCAGGAATACCGAAGCAGCACTTATGACTGTAAAAGCGAAAGCAGCCAATATGCTCGACGGAATTTCGTCTTCAAATTTCCGTAAGATCGGAGACTCAGATGCTGCCTCAAGTATCAAGCGTGTGCCGGGCGTCTCGGTCGAAGGAGGAAAGTATGTGTTTGTGCGCGGATTAGGCGACCGTTACACCAAAACAATCCTCAACGGAATGGATATCCCCGGTCTCGACCCTGACCGCAACACCCTGCAGATGGACATCTTTCCCACCAACATCATCGACAACATTATCGTTTATAAAACATTCGCTGCCGAACTGCCGGCCGACTTCACCGGAGGGATCATTGATATTGCTACCAAAGACTTTCCCGAACAACGCACCTCAACTATTTCTTTAGGTGCCGGATATAATCCTGATATGCATCTTAATAAGGATTTTCTTACCTATGAAGGAGGAGCTACTGATTGGCTCGGTTTTGACGATGGAACACGAAAGATTCCGGCCACAGAGGATATCCCGCAGTACACAGAGGTGTTTTTAAATCCGAATAGCGAGCAAGCCATGCGGTACAAGGAAATTTTGTCGTCTTTCAATCCTGTATTAGCGGCAAGTAACAAACAGAACTTCATCGACTACAATTTAGGTTACAGTCTCGGAAATCAGATCAACCGCCCAAAAGCAAGCTGGGGTTACAGCCTGAATCTTTCATACAAAAGCGAGACAGAATTCTATAAGGATGCCGATTTCGGCAGGGTAGGCATTTACCCGCAAAAGGACAGCACCAGATTCGAACGACGTGAATATAATGTGGGCAATCTAGGTATCAGCAATGTGATGGTAAATGGAATGCTCGGATTGGCCTACAAAACCAAAACTTCCAAGATCAGGCTCAATGTGCTTCGCCTTCAGAATGGTGAATCAACAGCCGGTGTGTTTGACTATGAAGGCTCCGATAAAGGTTCCAACTTTGTCGCTTTTCAGCAAATTCTCGAATACAACGAACGCTCGATGACCAATGCCTTGTTGAGTGGAAAACACGTATTCGCCGGAAACTCATGGGAGATTGAATGGAAAGTTTCGCCAACCTTATCCCGCATTTATGATCCTGACATCCGTTTTACGCGCTACGAAATCAGAGGTGAGAACAGTTGGAGAATTGGTACAGAAACCGGTTTTCCGGAACGTATCTGGCGCGAGCTGAATGAATACAACCTTAATGGTCAACTTGGCCTGACCCATAATTTCAATGTGTTGGGTCGAAAAGCAAAACTGCTTGCCGGTAGCGGGTACACTTTCAAAGAGCGGGATTTCATCGTGCGTAATTTCAACTTAAATATACGTAATGTTCCCCTGACAGGTGATATGAACGAACTGTTCTTCCCCGAGAATCTTTGGCCGCTGAACGGAGACAGAAACAAGGGAACCACTTACGAAGCTCCCTTCCTGCCCGACAATTCCAATAAGTTTGACGCCGACATGACCAATATTGCCGGATATGCTTCCGTGGAGCTCAGCCCATTTGCCCGCATGCGCAGCATCATTGGAATCCGGGTGGAAGATTTTCTGCTTCGTTATTCCGGACAAAACCAGCAAGGGGAAGTGTTCAACAACGAAGAAGTACTTGATCAATTTGATTTCTTCCCTACGGTAAACCTCATTTACAGTATTACCGAAAAACAGAACCTAAGGCTAGCCTACGCAAAAACTATTGCACGGCCCTCATTCAAGGAAATGTCTTATGCTGAAATTTTTGATCCCATCAGCGGTAAAATATTTGTAGGAGGCTTGTTCGAGGATAAGGACAACATCAGCGGGGTTGTATACTGGGACGGTAAGTTGCAAACCACCGACATCCATAACCTCGACCTGAGGTGGGAAATGTTTCAGGATCAGGGTCAGATGTTCTCGGTGAGCGGTTTTTACAAGAAGTTTTATAAACCCATTGAAATTGTGCAGTTTGTACAGATGGTCAATGCTTTTCAGCCCCGAAATGTAGGCGACGGACGCGTGTTTGGCGTAGAAATCGAAGCACGTAAAAACCTGAATTTCATCAATCCATATCTCTCATACCTAACCTTTGTAACCAATTTGTCCGTGATCAGTTCGCGTATCGAAATGACTGATTCTGAGTTTGCCTCGCGCCAATTATGGGCCCGTGATGGAGAAACTGTTGACAACTACCGCGAAATGGCCGGGCAGGCACCCTATCTGATCAATGCCGGATTTTTGTTTGAAGGCGTTGAGAACGGATTCTTCAAAGACACAGAACTTGCCCTATTTTATAACGTTCAGGGACCAACCCTGCAAATCGTGGGTATTGTTGACCGACCCGATATTTATTCTTTGCCTTTTCATAGCCTGAACTTCAATGCAAGTAAAAAGTTCGGAAAGTCGAAACGCGCTCAGATAGGTATTAAGATTGATAACCTGCTCAGCCAAAGTAAGAAATCTGTCTTCCGTGCACACAACACACAGGAAGAATATGACGAATTTTTAAACCCCGGAATCAAGATTCAACTGAGGTTTCAATACAATATTTTCTAAACCAATAATCCATCGGCATTTTTATTCATAGTTTTGGTTAGACGGCCTCCGGCAGGAGGCTGTTTTTTTTATAAAGATCGGTCAACTCATTTTCACTTTTACGCTACTTTTACGCCCTGATGAACTTTAGGGCAATTTTAGGTTCTGTTTCGCTGATCTGGGTGCTTTCCATTCCTGTCGGCTACCCTTATTTGTTGCAGGCCCTCAAGTGGCATGCAAAGCTCGAGGTGAAGCAAAAATACCTGATGGGCTTTGTCGGGGATGAGCTGATGTTTCTCGAAATCCCGCATTGGATGGAAGAAAAGCCAAACAAACGTTTTATAAGGATCCATTCTAAAGAATTTGTGTTCAACGGGCAGATGTACGATATTGTGGAGCAACAGCAATCAGAACAATCCACCTGGTATCTTGTGTATCCCGACCGAAAAGAAACCGGCCTGAAGAAGAAACTGGCACAGGCTATGGACATGCACGAAAGACAAAAGGACAAGAATACTGGTGGATTAGATTCCATGGCCAAAAACTTTGTTTTGTATTTTAAACCATTACCGAAACTTCAATTTGATCAGTTTGTGCAGTCAGACACACCACAATGGCGTGTTGCATCATTGCACCGGCAATGGGTGAAACATCCTGAAAGCCCTCCTCCCCGGACATCTTCTTTGTATTCCTGAAATCTTTAGTTACGGGTTCCCGCATTTCGGGATACCCTGTTGTATGTTGAAACAAATTGGAATAATGAGAAGAAATTATATTATAACTATTACATTGTTTTTTGTTGCTCGGGCGATTATAGCTCAGGAGGTGCTGGTCAAAGACAGGCAAAGCCTGTCGAACCTTGGCTTTGTAGCCATCAGCAGCCCTGAGCCACAGGCTTCGGCCGTTACGGATATGCGCGGACTTGCCCCCGTGCAGGCCTTTGCGGGAGCCGACAGCATCTTTTTCACCATGCTGGGATACGAAACAAAAGTGCTTTCATACAAGGCACTCGAACGCAAGAAGTTTGTTGTGTATATGCAACCGTCCGAATTCAATCTGGGGGAGGTTGTGGTTTCAGCCAACCGCTGGGCACAGTCACGCCGCGATATCCCTTTAAAAATCAGTAAGATCAGACAAACAGATATTGCTTTAAGCAATCCGCAGACCACAGCCGACCTGATTGGTGGCTCGGGCGAAGTGTTTATCCAGAAAAGCCAGCAGGGGGGAGGCAGTCCCATGATCCGAGGATTCGCCACCAACCGCCTGCTTATCAGTGTGGATGGAGTGCGGATGAACAATGCTATCTACCGCAGCGGAAACCTGCAGAACATCATTTCGATCGATCCGTTTGCCATTGAATCGGCTGAAATTCTGTTTGGTCCCGGTTCGGTCATTTATGGCAGCGATGCCATCGGCGGGGTCATGGCGTTTTCCACTTTGAAACCAATATTGTCGAAAACGGATGATTTGCTTGTAAACGGTTCGGCCATAAGCCGGTTTTCATCAGCAAACGGTTCTTTGAGCAGCCATATGCATCTCGGCATTGGCAGAAGGAAATGGGCCTCGGTGAGCAGCTTCAGCTTCAACCGCTTTGGCGACCTGCGTATGGGGCGTTTCGGGCCGGATGAATACCTGCGGAAGGAATACGTGCAACGGTTAGACAGCATTGATCGGGTGGTTACGAATGATAATCCCCTCGTGCAGAAACCAAGTGGTTACGAACAGATCAGTATGATGCAGAAAATCAGGTTTCAACCCACTGATGCATGGAACTTTGAATATGCATTTTTCTATTCAGAAACCGGCGATTATTCACGCTACGACAGGCTGTTGCGTTATCGTAACAGCCTGCCGCGCAGTGCCGAATGGAACTACGGTCCGCAATTGTGGCTGATGAACAAGCTTGAAGCGACACATCAGGCTTACAGAAGAATGTATGATTACATGACGCTCAGGCTGGCCCATCAGCTGGCCGAAGAAAGCCGGATCGACAGGGATTTCGGCAAGAACCTCAGGAACCGTACAAACGAAAAGGTTAATGCCTATTCTCTCAATGCCGATTTCACCAAAAGGCTGAGCGAAAAGCAGTTGATCACTTATGGCATTGAAGGTGTATGGAACGACGTATTGTCACAGGGCAGGCAGGAGAATATTGCCAGTGGCCTGGTGAATCAGGCTGCATCGCGTTATCCCCGATCCATGTGGGCATCGGTGGCTGCATTCGCCACCTTCCAGCATCGTTTTTCCGATAAGCTGTTGCTGAGTGCCGGTGGACGCTACAATCAGTTTATACTGAATGCTGATTTCGATACAACATATTTCCCTTTCCCATACACGAATGCCAAACTGAATCAGGGCGCATTGACAGGTAGTGCCGGATTGGTGTACAATCCTGTAAGATCATGGACTATAGGTCTAAACCTCGCCACCGGATTCAGAGCGCCCAATGTTGACGATCTGGGAAAATTATTTGATTCGGAGCCGGGTTCCGTGATGGTTCCCAATCCCGACCTGAAAGCGGAGTATGCCTATAATATTGACCTGGGTGTTGCCAAAAGCTTCGACGAAAGGGCAAGGATCGACATAAGCGCCTTCTACACCCTGCTCGATCAGGCTTTGGTGCGGCGACATTTTCTCTTCAACGGTCAGGATAGCATTTTGTATGCCGGAGAACTGAGCAGGGTGCTGGCGATACAGAATGCAGCATCAGCTGTGGTTTACGGCCTTCAGGCCGGAGCCGAGCTGAAACTGGGTGCCGGCTTTGCGTTATATTCGCACCTTACCTGGCAAAAGGGAGAAGAGGAACTCGATGACGGCTCGAAAAGCCCGCTGCGTCATGCTGCCCCCATGTTCGGGATTTCCAGGTTCTCGTTCAGCCACCACAAGCTTCGTATGGAGCTTTATGCAAACTACAGTGCAGCAGTGAAGTTTGACCAGATGCCTCAGGAAGAAATCTCCAAGGACTATATGTATGCCGTTGACACTGATGGAAACCCCTGGTCGCCATCATGGTACACGCTAAATTTCAAGGCGATGTATCAGCTCAACGATCAGTTTATGGTCAGTGGAGGCATCGAGAATATCACCGACAGACGATACCGGCCCTATTCTTCTGGACTGGTTGCGCCCGGCCGTAACCTGATTTTTGCACTACAAATGAAGTTTTAATCGTAACTTGCAGGCTGTTGACGGATGCCAAAAACAGCCTGCATTTGTTTAATAATCAACTTTATAAATGAAACGTTTTATTTTTTTAGCTATTTGTTTATCCCTCTCGTTTTCTGTTCTGGCTCATATTGAGCCTCCTAAAACAAAGCGCGAAAAGCTGGATGCCGCACGGCAGCACCTGAAATTAAAAGAGTCAGGAATCAGAATTTGTCAGATGTTCAGTGTCGGCATATCCGATGGAATCCCGGCTTCCAGTGAGTCCCCGGTAGCCTTCTGGTATTATGATGCGCAAGGCAGGGATTCTGTCATTCATATGTTTGGTACAGGCGGAGAATTGCAGACTATTGTGAAACAAACATATAACTATGCCGGAAGTCTGGTCATCGATGCTGATAATGATGTCAACGGAAACCTACAGCTGATGAATATGCTGACATATTCCGAAGACGGCCTGATCAGAAAAGTAACATCTTACGACAGCACCTCGTTCACAGTTACAGCGAGCATGGTGTATGAAGAAAAGCCTGAAGTGCAATCGGTATTTGCAACCAAGCGGAATCCCAACGGCAGTTTGGTGTATACAATTCAGTACAGGTACAAACCCGATCTGCTAAGCGGCCGTAATGTGGAAACTACGCAGCTTGACGCCGAAGGTAACCTGAAGATCAGAACCGAGAATTTGTTTGATGCTGCCGGTATGCGCACTGAGAAAAGGGTTTTCAATAAGGACAACCAATTGGATTTCACTTATTTTTACACCTATACCTCATCAGGTGATTTTGCGGAAATCAGGAAGGTGATGGCCGATGGCAGCCTGAGCCGTACCGACACATATACCTACAATGATAAAGGCTTAGTAAGTGAACTTCAGGTGAAGGATGGTGAAGGCAAGTGGCTGGCCTACAGGAAGTATTATTACGAATAGCAATATTTATGTCGGAGATTTCTCAGCATCGGGAGCAACGCCTCAAACAGCTCGAAAGGCTTTTTGATGCCATTTACGAAGGCAAAGAAGCCAGGGAAATGGTACTGGTATCCAAAGAGGCCATCGAGTCAGTCCTTCCGGGCGACATTATTTATCTAGTTCATGGCCTGATGCTGCGCAAACTGCCGATGCAGCCTCTGAAAACCGCTGTAAACAAGTTTATTAACCTTTTGAGCAAAACCATAAAACGATTTACTGTTCCTTCGGCAGACCCAAACAGTTTTGCGGGAATCAGCAGAGCCAACTATGCTTTGCTGGACGCTGAATTGAAATCCATGCGGGAACACATCCGTCAGATGAATGACACAGGCTTAACGCCTGAATTGCGCGGCATTATTCATTCAACTCTGTCCAAAGTAGCTCTTTTTCAGTCATATTACGTCATTAAGGAAAACTGCCTGTTTCCACTTATTGAGCGACATTGGCCGGATTTTCGCTGCGTGCAGCTGATGTGGTCCTACCATGACGACATCAGAAGCAACCTGAAAGAACTTGATGGTCTCTTACTTCAGGATGCAGCAGATATTGCACGCATCAACAGGTTACTCGGGGATGTTTATTTCAATATTTATGCAATTAAATTAAGAGACGAGAACATACTTTTTCCGCACCTTGCCGAAACGATTGGCATGAAAGCCCTCGATGATCTGTTGCCAGAATGTGTTGCAATCGGTTTTCCCTTTGTGCAGCCTCAGATAAATCTGTCTGCCGTTGAAGATGAACCTTTGTTTAGCGATGGTTTTGTCCAGTTGCCCACCGGATATATGAGCATCGAACAGATCATGCTCGTGTTTAATCACCTGCCGGTTGACATAACTTTTGTGGACGAGTTCGATAAGGTTCGGTTTTTCTCCACACCGGAGCACCGGATTTTTCCACGCAGCAAAGCCATTATTGGCAGAGACGTGCACCATTGCCATCCAAAAGAGAGTGTGCATGTTGTGGAAGAAATTGTACAGAGTTTCCGTAAAGGTCAACGCTGCAAAGCTTCTTTTTGGATACAGATGAAGGGTAAGTTCATTCTGATTCAGTATTTTGCGGTGCGTGATGCAGACGGGAACTATCGCGGCGTGCTTGAAGTATCACAGGAAGTAAGTGGCATCAGGCAGCTTGAAGGCGAACAACGGCTGCTCGACTGGGACAAACCACTCAATTGAGGCGAATTGCTTGTTATGGAAAGTTTTGCTAAAGTAAGAATGCAAAGATTGGTTTCGACAGTTTTGGCTGAACAATTGCTTTAAAAATTAGTTAAACATCATATAAACACTATTGAAACTATGGCAAAAATTCATTTAAAGGGAAACCAGATTGACACATTGGGCACACTGCCTCAGGCAGGTACGAAGGCTCCGGCATTTACACTTGTTAAAAGCGACCTGAGCGAGCTAACGCTCGACACACTCAAAGGCAAACGCGTGGTGTTGAATATTTTTCCAAGTCTCGATACATCCGTATGTGCTACCTCGGTGCGCAGGTTCAACCAATTGGCTTCCGGATTAGAGAACACTGTAGTAGTGTGCGTGTCGAAAGACCTTCCGTTTGCGCACAGCCGCTTTTGCAGCACCGAAGGATTAGACAAGGTGGTTTCGGCCTCCGACTTCCGCGATGGCAGTTTTGGCAAAGACTACGGACTTACTATTGAAACCGGGCCGCTGCGCGGATTGCATTCACGGGCGGTGGTTGTTCTTGATGAGGATGGCGCTGTTTTGTACAGCGAGCAGGTTCCGGAAATCGTGCAGGAACCCGATTACGATAAGGCCATCAGCGTCCTGTAATAAATTTGCTGTAAGCTTCAACCCGCTATTCCGCGCAGGTCTTTGTATAACTGCACGGCATAAAGATCTGTCATGCCCGACACAAAGTCGAGTACAGACTGAATTCGTGTGTACACATCATCCGACTGTGGTCTGAACTGATCAGGCATCAGACTGAGCAGTTTGTTATTATAAGCTGTTCCGCTATTCAGCACAGCCTCACTGAACTCATTCATGAGCCAGCCAAGAACGTTGTAACCTGTGAGTTCAATCTTCACCACTTCGGGATGATTGTAAATTTTCTGTACTGATTGTTTACGGCAATTGTCCAGTGCACTTTTTATGTTCTCGGAGAGTTTCGAGACAAGCGCTGTATCGAAGCTGCCATTCATTATAGCCTCATAATGATACATAAAGATTTTGCTTACTTCGCGAATCAGCAGGTTGATCACGGTGGCTCTTAAATAAGCGATTCTTTCGTTGGTGTCCGTAACTTCGGAATAAACCCTTTCCTTGCGTTCAATCATATCGTTTTGTCCGGAGGCATGCAGAAACTCCATCAGCATTTGTTCCGTTTCGTCTGTATTTAAAATTCCGAGTTTGTGTGCGTCTTCGATGTCCATGACGAGGTAGCTGATGTCGTCGGCAGCTTCAACGAGGTACACCAACGGACTGCGGGCGTACTGACCGCTTGCTTCATCAAGGCAGGGAATCCCGCAGGCTCGTGCAATTTCGGAGAACGTTGCAATTTCAGAATGAAACATTCCGTATTTCTTTCTTCCCGGAGGATACGAAGGATAGGGGTATTTGACCAGAGCGGCCAAGGTAGCAAAGGTTAGTGCATAGCCACCTTGCCGGCGTCCGTTGAAACTGTGAGTAAGGATGCGGAAAGCATTGGCATTGCCTTCGAAGGCTATCAGGTCGGCCCATTGGTGTTCGCTTACCTTAAACTTCAGGTCTTGACCGTTGCCCTCAGAGAAATAGCTGCTGATGGCTTTTTCGCCTGAATGTCCGAATGGCGGATTACCAAGATCGTGGGCGAGGCAAGCCGCTGCAACCACCGTATCCATTTCGTGCAACAAATGATTTCCTTTTTCGGGACCCTGCAACAGACTCTGCGCTACCATACGTGCAAGAGAGCGTCCCACGCTCGCCACCTCGAGGCTGTGTGTGAGTCTGTTGTGCACAAACACACTGCCGGGGAGCGGAAAAACCTGGGTTTTGTTCTGCAGACGCCTGAATGGACTGGAAAAAATAATGCGGTCGTAGTCGCGCTGAAACTGACTTCGGATGTCGAACTCAGTGCCTGAAGAAGCAGATCGTTGCAGCGATAAAATTTTTTCCCATCTCATACTCATGACTTGCAGTGTATTTGTTTGGTGTTTTATTTACTGTTGTGGCTTTTGACAGGCCCAAATCATGCAAAAGTAGGCAAATTGAAAAGATTGGTTTTGTTGACAGCCAAAAAGTCAGTCAAGGGAAAATTAGAGCTAATTTTGATTGTCTGTTTGATATAAACAAAAGTCTCAGTAGATTATTTATTGGATATTAATCGATTCAAATTAATACAAATCAATTATTTATGCAAAAAATACTGATCATCATCAACGATGCTCCATATGGGAGCGAAAAGGCTTATAATGCACTACGAGTGGCCATGACACTGCAGAAGGAACACAGTGCAGAGGTTGAAGTGAAGATTTTCCTGCTAGCCGATGCTGTTTTTTGTGGATTGCCAAACCAAACCACACCCAATGGATTTTATAATATCGAGCGTATGCTGCAGTCCGTGATCCAAAAAGGGGGAGAGGTCAAAAGCTGTGGCGGATGTTCGGAGGCACGTGGAGTAGATAAGATTCCTTTCATAGATGGAATTAAATTGAGCAATATGAAAGAATTTGCCCAATGGACCGTTATGTGCGATAAAGTGTTGAGCTTTTAGGAGTCTGAGTTTATTCCGGCATGTTTTTGAGTGCTATAGAATCATCATAATCTGAAGCGATATTATATTCAATAAGCACTATATTTGCATCTATGAAACAAAGGCTGTATTCCATTGTACTGTTGTTGTCTTTCCTGATAGTCCTGGCACATGATGCCATTCCCCACCAACATCATGATGTGCACGATGTGGTTTTTTCGTTTCCATTTAAAGGTTTCAATAATCACAAACATTCGCACGGCCCGGACCATTGTCACCATCCTGATGGCAGGCATCAGCAAGGAGACCAAAATGGTAACGGTACTGGTCATAAGCACGAGTTTCCAACTCATCACCACTTAAACGGTGAGGACTATCATTATCTGAGAAACCAGGAAGTAAAAGAAACCATTGTTTTTTTTACTTTAATTGCCGTAATTTTTACACAACACAACATTACAAGCCCCTTTTTCGGGGAGGTTGATACAAGTCCTTTAAGAGTCCGACCTTTTATCCCTGCCATAATGTTTCAGTCCGCGGCTGTTGGCTTGCGGGCTCCCCCTCCTCCGTATTTAGCTTATAAATAGCTATATACTCTTCTTTTTTTTTCTTAACCCTTCCATCATTTAGCCGTTGGAAAAACAAATAAATTTATGAAACATCATTTTTCGATTCTTTTGGTGTATGCTCTTTATGTGTTCTTTACAGCATCATCGTGCAACGCTCCTTCACAGAGCAATGATGGTCATGGCCATGAACACGGCACAGAATCCCACACGCACGATCATGACCACGATCACGAACATGACGCAGGCGAATTAAGTTTTTTGCTGTTTTCAAACGATTATGAGCTCTTTGTGGAATTTCCGGTTTTAATTGTTGGACAAACGAGCACCTTTACCGCACATTTTACTCAATTAAGCAAATATAAACCAGTTGCTGAAGGTAAACTTACAGTCAGCATTTCCAATGACAACAATAGTATCCGACATATTGTTGAAGCGCCTTCATCGCCTGGTATTTTTCATCCGGCCTTGCAACCAAAAGAGGCCGGTATTTTTACTTTGGTGTTTGAATTGGTGAGCTCTTCAGGAGATGCAAGATTTAAACTTGCAGATATAAGAGTATTCGCAAATGCAAAAGAAGCTGCCCATGTAAATGAGGAGCGTGAAGCAGAAGACGAGATTGCGTATTTGAAGGAACAGGCATGGAAAACTGAATTTACCACTCAGAATGTGACGCTGCAGCCATTCTACTCGGTTATCCATACTTCTGCAAGGGTAAAAGGACAGCCCCAATCATCGCTTGCATTATCTGCACAAACAGAGGGTCAGGTCAACCTGATTGCCGTTTTGGGCCAGTCGGTCAGAAAAGGTGAGTTGGTGGCGGTGATTACCAGTTCCGGGATTGAGAATAATTTAAATACAAAATTGATAGAATCCCAGATTGCCTTTGAAAAAAGCAAAGCCGATTATTACCGCACGAAACCTTTGGTAGAGATTAAACTAGTGACACAAAAGGATTACCTGCACATAGAATCTCTTTATAAGCAGGATTCAATGCGTTATTACCAGTTGGCAAATCAGGTATCACAGAAAGGATTAAGAGTTACAGCACCAATAGAAGGATTCATTAGCAGCATAAATGTAAGCAATGGGGAGTTTGTAGACAGAAGCTCAGTCATCATGCATCTTGGTAGCAGAAGCCAACTGCTTATTGAGGCATATGTAAATCAATCAGACTTCCAAAAGGTTAGCGGCATTTTCGATGCGAATTTCTCTTTTGCTGACTACAAAGAGACCATAACCCTCGGGGAAATCAACGGGAAAGTAAATTCTAACACTGCTTTTGTGAACGAGAACACAACCCGCATTCCGGTTACTTTTTCGGTGCAAAACAATGGAAAGCTGATGCCTGGTATGTTCCTTGAAGCATTCCTTAAAACGGGAAGAAAAGAGCAGGCATTGGTGGTTCCGTTATCGGCGATTATTGAAGAGCAGGGACAATATTTTGTATTTGTTCAGACAGGTGGAGAGTCGTACGTAAAACGTCAGGTTGAATTGGCAAATAATGATGGTATTCTGACAGAGATAACTTCCGGATTATCGGAAGGTGAACGAATTGTTGCCAAGGGGGCATTTCAAATTAAGCTGGCTTCGATGGCAGGTGAATTACCATTTCACGGACACACCCATTAAATTCAGAGGCCATGATCAACAATATAATTGATATCAGTCTTAAAAACAGGCTACTTGTGTTGTTTTCGGCTTTCATCCTTTTACTGGGAGGCAGCTATGTAGCCACACAAATGGAGGTTGATGTTTTTCCAGACCTTACTGCTCCATCGGTAGTGGTTTTAACTGAAGCACATGGAATGGCAACCGAAGAAGTTGAGCGTTTGGTAACATTTCCCATCGAAACAGCAGTTAACGGGGCAACGGATGTGCGCCGGGTCCGTTCATCGTCGGCAACGGGTATTTCAATCGTCTGGGTTGATTTTGAATGGGATACCGATATTTTCAAAGCACGTCAAATAGTCAGCGAAAAGCTCTCTGCTGTAACCGAACGATTGCCCGAAAACGCAGGCAATCCTGCACTTGCACCACAATCCTCCATCATTGGAGAAATTATGGTCATTACAGTTTCATCTGATTCCATTTCACCAATGGATTTGAGGACAATTTCTGACTGGCAAATCCGGAATCGCCTGCTTTCAATTGCCGGTGTTTCACAGGTGGTGGTTATGGGGGGTGATTATAAACAATACATCGTTGAGGCCGATCCTGAAAAGATGGGGTATTATGGTGTTACTTTGTCTGAGCTTTTCAAAGCATGCGAACACCTGAATCAAAATGCGACAGGTAGTTTTCTGAACGATTTCGGAAACGAATACATCATTCGTGGTGTTATCCGTAGCAATAACCCTGAAGATATTGGCAATTCGGTGATTAAGATGAAGAATGGCAATCCAGTCTCCATCAATGATGTTGCAGTAATAAAAACCGGAACTGCTCCAAAAATCGGGGCGGGATATGTGAACAGCAAACCTGCTGTGGTGATGATGGTGCTGAAACAACCCAACACCAACACGCTTGTTCTGACCAGAAAAATCGATGATGCCATTGCAAGTCTGCAGAAAACACTGCCCGAACATGTCAAAATCAGAACAGATATTTTCCGTCAGTCTGATTTTATAATCAGGGCCGTTGATAATGTTACCCGCGCCTTAATTGAAGGTGGTGTTCTGGTAGCGGTTGTTCTGTTACTGTTTCTCATGAATATACGGACAACGATCATTTCATTGATCGCGATACCTCTGTCGTTGCTGGTTTCGGTTCTTGTCTTGAAATTAATGGGATTAACCATCAACACCATGTCGCTCGGAGGTATGGCTATTGCGATTGGATCACTGGTTGATGATGCTATTATTGATGTTGATAATGTTTTGAAGCGACTTAAGGAAAATAGCAGGCTACCTGAAGAAGATCAGGAAGCTAAACTCACTGTCATTTTTAATGCTTCAAAGGAAATACGTGCGTCCATTTTAAATGCAACGCTTATTATTATCGTTGCGTTTATACCTCTGTTTTTCCTTTCGGGAATGGAAGGACGAATGTTAAAACCTCTGGGGATTTCATTCATTGTTTCCTTGTTTGCCTCTCTGGTGGTGGCGCTTACACTTACTCCTGTGTTGTGCAGCTTTTTACTTACCGGCAACAAGCAATTGTCAGGTCATGAGAGAGGAAGCCACTGGGTAAGATGGTTAAACAGCAAATACGGCAGCGTATTGGAACGCGCATTGAACTATAAAAAGTCCATTATTGGAACTGCGGCTATACTATTTATAGCCTCCATGATTTTGCTTTTCAGTTTAGGAAGAAGCTTTCTTCCCGAGTTTAACGAAGGAATGCTCACTTTGAGCACTGTAAGTCTTCCCGGTATTTCGCTTGAGGAGAGCAATAAATTAAACCTGATGCTGGAAAATGAGATGCTCGGAATGGAGGAAATCAATACTGTTGTTCGCCGCACCGGTCGTGCTGAACTCGACGAGCATGCTCAAGGCGTGTTTTCTTCCGAAGTCGATGTGCCTTACACATTAACAAACCGATCAAAAGAAGAGTTTATTGAAGAACTACGAAGCCGATTGGGAACAATCCGTGGTATAAATATAACCATCGGCCAGCCTTTGTCGCATCGCATCGACCATATGTTGTCCGGCACCCGGGCAAATATCGCCATCAAGGTATTCGGAACCGACTTGCAGAAGATGTTCTCACTTGCCAATCAAATAAAATCCAATATTTCTGATATTGATGGATTAGTAGATGTGAACGTGGAGCAGCAGGTCGAAATCCCTCAGCTTCAGATAAAACCTAAACGTGAGATGCTCAAACGATACGGCATTCCGGTGAATGAATTTGCTGAGTTTATCGATGTTGCATTTGCCGGAGAAAAAGTATCGGAGGTGTACGAAGGAAACATGAGTTTCGATTTGATCTTGCGATACAACGATCGCTACCGGCATTCGATTGAATCTGTTAAAAACACCTTAATCGACACTCATGATGGTAATAAAGTAGCCTTGAAAGAAGTAGCTGACATAGTTTCGTCTTCTGGGCCAAACACCATCAGTCGCGAAAACGTGCAACGAAAGGTAGTGGTTTCATCCAATGTATCGGGACGTGATTTAAGCGGCGTGGTGAGTGAAGTTCAGAATTCGGTCGCAGCTAATATAAACCTGCCCGAGAATTATTACATCGAATACGGCGGACAGTTCGAAAGCGAGGAAAAAGCCTCCAAATTGCTGTTTTATACTTCTTTACTGGCCATTCTGATCATTTACCTGCTTTTATACATGGAATTCCGCAACCTGACTGTATCGGCAGTTATCTTGCTCAACCTGCCACTGGCATTGATAGGTGGTGTATTCAGTATCTGGGTTACTTCAGGGATGTTGAGTATTCCGGCCATCATCGGTTTTATTACTTTGTTTGGTATTGCAACCCGCAACGGCATTTTATTGGTGTCGCGTTACAATGCATTGCTCGAAGAAGGAGAATCATTACATAAGGCTATTATTAATGGCTCCCTCGACAGACTAAATCCCATCTTAATGACGGCTTTAACTGCCGCATTGGCATTAATTCCCCTTGTGATGACAGGCGACAAACCTGGTAACGAAATACAAAGCCCTATGGCGGTTGTCATTCTTGGCGGTCTGTTTAGTTCAACATTGCTGAATATGTTTATTGTCCCTGCAGTCTATTATTTGGTTAAAAGAAAGGAAGAAAACAAATGAAAAAGTTTATCAAATTAATCCTTTTTCTATCGGTTTCAATCGTCGGATTCGGTCAGTCTTTCGACAGTTTTATGCAAAATGTTGAGCAGAACAATCCAGCGCTGATTGCACTGCATAAATGGCTGGAAGCTGAAGAAACAAAAGCGAAAACAGGTATTTATCCCGATAATCCGGCAATCAGCTACAATTACCTTTGGGGGAATCCTGTCGCTATTGGGAACCAACAGGAACTTGAAGTTTCTCAGTCGTTTAAGTTGCCGGGGTATTATACCTCAAAAGCAGATGTTCAGAAGCTAAACTTTCGGCAAATGCAGGCACTGGCTGAAAAAGAAAAGAGAGAAATTATGCATAGTGCCAGAGTCGCGTGGCTCAGATTAGCCCAGCTGAAAAGACAGGAAGATTTATCGAACTCACGATCTAAAGATGCCGAAAAGCTTGTTGCTATAATGCGGGAAGGTTTCGAAGCGGGCGAAATTACAAAACCTGCATTTGACAAAGCCATAATCTATTCTCTTGGTAATCAAACTGAAGGGCAGAAAATTCGGTCTGAAATAGAGGTGCAGACCCTGTATCTCCTGCAACTTAACGGAAACATTTTATTAGAAGGTTTAACGTTTGATTATCCTTCAGGATGGGAAGTTCCTGCTTTGGATGAGCTTCTCGGAAATCTTGCCGAAAATAGTCCGGAGTTGTTAATGGTACAAATAGGAGCCCAAAAAGCCGAAAATGAAGTGAAACATCAGTTTATGAGTGGATTACCTTCCTTTGAAGCCGGGTACAAGTCAGAAACCATCCTTGATCAGAAATTACAGGGTTTCCATGCAGGCATCAGCATTCCGCTCTGGCAAAACAGGAATAACCTGACACATGCGAAACTGCATGCTGAATGGAGCAAGGCAAGTCAGTTGCAGCATGAAAGTGAATTGAGGGTGCAAGTTTCAGCTTTGTATCATGAATTGATGTCCTTTAAAACCAGCTATGAGCAAATGAAGTTAATTCTTGGTGAGCCGGGAATTTTGAAGAATAATCTCGAACTTTTAAGAACAGGACATATAACCTTTATAGAATATTTATTGGAAACTAATCTCATCAGGGAAGCCGAAAACCAATTTCTTCAAACAGAATTTGCCTATTATGAGTTGTTAAGCAAGTTAAAAACATATGATCAGAAAGAATGATACGATAGATATTTCCTGCTTCTTAAAGTAAAAGTATAAGAATTTGCCCGATGTGACGTTACGTGTGATGTGGTGCTGATTCTTATTGCCGGATATGGTTGTCTTTTGCCCAACAATAAGTAAGAAGAATCTGTTTTTTTTAAAATGAGTCTTGGTAAGTCCGTGCAACAGTTTCGCATACTTTTGACAGATTATACTTTATAGCACACAGTACAATGGAACATAAAATACGAGATCATTTCAACGACCCTGTTGGGTTAGAAAGCCTGTATCGGTCTGACAGGAAGGGATTTCGGCTTGCCTTTCTCAGAGTTCTTCCCGAGATGGAGGATCAGTCATTGGCAGCTTTCTGGAAAGCACGTCTGGATTCGGAACATGATAATGCGCTTTCACCTGATGTTTCTACTTGGGAAATACTTGTGTTGTTGCTGGCGGCGATCAGTGCCGGAGTTCTTATAAAGGCGCCGGAATTATTTGGGTTCAACAAAGAGTTTACCTTGTTTTATGAGCGAAACGCCGCGCTTATTGTTTTTTTCGGCTTAACGCTCTACACTGTTCTCTTGAAAGAAATCCG
Source organism: Bacteroidales bacterium (assembly GCA_024710405.1). GTDB lineage: Bacteria > Bacteroidota > Bacteroidia > Bacteroidales > F082 > UBA6192. Next base: position 588,615 of record JANJUV010000007.1, on the reverse strand, counting down.
AACGACGAAGCATATTGTGTTCACAGCTATGGTATTTATGGTTTCGGCTGTCTACATCAATTTCCTGCCTGCAGGCAGTCAAAGTCATTCGATAACCCTGGCCTACATTCATCTTCCCTTAATGCTTTGGTGTCTTTATGGCTTGGTTTTTACAGACTTTGATCTAGGGTCAAAATCAAGAAGGATCGAGTATATCCGCCACAATGGCGATCTGGCGGTTATGGGAGCCATAGTACTAATTGCGGGCGGCCTGATGACAGGAATTACTTTGGGTTTGTTTTCGGCCATAGAAGTGGATATTGAGAAGTTTTATGTCGAATACATTGTCATTTGGGGATTGGTTTCGGCACCTATTGTGGTAAGTTTTATTTTGCAGAAGTATCCTTTGATAACGAGCCGTATAGCTCCTGTAATTGCAAGGGTATTCAGTCCTTTAGTGTTACTCACCTTGATCATATACCTCGGAAGCATCATCTTTTCGGGCAAAGATCCATACAACGACCGCGAGTTTCTTTTGGTATTCAACCTGCTGTTGCTTGGTGTGATGGCCATCATTATCTTCTCTGTCCCCGAAACATCAGTTGCCCGACGACAGAGGTTCAATGAGTTTATCCTTCTAGGTCTCGCTTTACTCACGCTGATCATTGATCTTGTAGCATTATCTGCTATTATTTACAGACTGGGCGAGTTTGGTTTTTCGCCTAACCGGACGGTTGTTCTGGGCTCAAACCTGTTGATTTTCGGCAACATGCTTTTAGTATTGATTGACCTTTTCAACGTTGTTTTTGGGAAGATGGATATCAGAAAAGTTGAACAGACTATTGCAGCATATGTTCCCTTGTATTTGGGCTGGACAGTTTTCGTGGTGTTTGTACTGCCCTGGGTTTTCGGGCTCAGATAGCGATAGATTGAATAATGAATCGGGGCAATTGAGTTTCTGTCATCCTCATTGAACACAAAGCAAAAGTAAATTCAATAATGCTGTTTGCTTGCCCTGAGAACCTATCTGCCGCTTTGACGGGCGTAGGGTGTAAGGTGTTGGCCGGCAAAATTACCTTTCAGAAATTTAAAGTAGCCTGACACGGCTATCATGGCGGCATTGTCGGTAGTGTAGCTAATCTTTGGAATAAATGCATCCCAACCCATTTCCTCTTTATTTCGCAAAATTGCATTGCGAAGTCCAGTATTTGCTGATACACCTCCGGCAATGGCAATTTGCATGATACCAGTCTGTTTGGAGGCAAGCACCAGCTTTTTCATCAGAATACTTATGATGCTAAGCTGAATTGAAGCACACAAATCGGCTTTGTTTTTTTCGATAAATGTTTCGTCTTGCTTTAGTTGGTCTCTAATGAAATACAGGATGCTGGTTTTTAGGCCACTGAAGCTGTAATCCAGTCCGGGCACAACAGGTTCCGAAAAACTGAAACGATTTGGATTGCCTTCTTTGGCGAGCTTGTCGATCATTGGACCGCCCGGATATGGTAATCCTAAAATCTTGGCAGCCTTGTCAAATGCTTCACCGGCAGCATCATCAATGGTTTTGCCAATAATTTTCATGTCAGAGGGGCTATGGACCAGCACGATCTGAGTGTGTCCTCCCGAAACTGTAAGGCACAAAAATGGAAATCGGGGCACCGGACGTACTGTTTCATCAGTAAGGAAATGTGCCAGAATATGTGCCTCCATATGGTCAGTTTCAATCAGTGGAATCCCCAGTGCCAAAGCAAAAGTCTTGGCAAAAGATGATCCAACCAGAAGCGATCCTAAAAGGCCTGGTCCGCGTGTATAAGCAACAGCACTAAGTTGTTTTTTATCTATATTTGCTTCCTTCAATGCACTGTCGACAACGGGTATGATGTTTTGCTGATGGGCACGGGAAGCCAGCTCCGGTACAACACCGCCAAATTTTTCATGAACCTGTTGATTGGCAATGATGTTGGACAGAACACGGGTGTTATCCAGAACTGCGGCAGAGGTCTCGTCACAGGACGATTCAATGCCAAGAATATAAGCACACATAAATCAAATATAAAGAGCAAAGGTATCAAAAATAAGCTGAGGGATATCGTTCTTGTGCTGCTGGCCCTGCTGCTGGCCTTGCCTGTGGGATTGTACACAGCCCTCAGAGATCCTTTTGTTCAAACCTTTATGGTTCGTTCGGTAACAACATATCTCTCCGGCGAACTTGGCACAACCATTAAGATCAAAAGTTTTTATATAGATCTGCAGCTTTCGCTCGAAGTGAACGATCTTATGGTTTACGATCTTAAAGGCGATACCTTGTTGTCAACCGGGCAGCTAAAAATCAGACCCTCCAAAGATATCTTCCGGAATCTTTCCTTTTCATCTGTTTCCCTCGAGAATACAACCGTTCAGTTAGTCAGACACATTGATGAAGAAAACCTGAACATGCAGTTTATCATAGATTATTTTCAATCTCTGTCAGACTCCACAGAGATTGACAAAACACAGGCAAAAACACAATTTCAAGTCGGTACACTTCGGTTAAGAAATGCCTCTTTCCGATATTGGGATCAGAATAAAGACAACCCGGGGATGCTGGGTATGGACTATTCCCATTTAAACATCAGTAACATCATACTTGATATCGGGGGTTTGGTTTTCAGTGATGATTCCATTCAACTACGCCTCAACAGGCTCAGTGCACGCGACACATCGGGAATAGTGCTTAATCATATGCAAGCAGCAAGAATGACTTATACACCTACCGGCATAAGCACCAAAGGTATGATCATTGAATCAGGGACTTCCAGGATTGATGCAGATTTGGCCTTTGTTTATAATCATCCTTCAGCATTCCTCGATTTCATTGATTCAGTGCGTATGGAAGCCTCGATCAGGAAATCAACTCTGATGATGAGCGACCTTTCATATTTTGCTGAAGAACTCACTGTGATGAATAATCAATTGGTTTTTTCAGGAACATTCAATGGAACGGTTGCTGATTTCGAGGCGCGTGAGTTTGATCTTTCATTCGGAACAAATTCCTTAATCAGTGCCGATGTCAGACTCAAAGGCCTACCTGATATTTACTCGACCAATATTACACTTGAACTTCACAACCTGATCACAAATGCCGCCGACCTCGGTGCCTTTGCAGTTCCGGTAGAAGGCAACCGTATTCCGCTGCCTGATCAGATAGGTTATTTGCAGACAATCGTTGTAGATGGCAGATTTAAAGGATATTATGATGATTTTATTACGAGTCTAAACATCAGAACAGGTATTGGAAACATATTTGCCGACCTGCTTGTACGTAAGAACTTGACTACAACCCGAATTCACTACTCGGGACAGATCAGGGCACGTAATGTTGATCTCGCCAGAATGTTTAATAGTGATTATGCGCCCTCAGCACTACATGCTGACATCAGACTGGATGGAAAAGGTGTGAGCCAAAACACCATAGACGCGCGCATTGATGGCAGAATCAGTTCAATGACATTGCTTGACAACAATTTTAAAGACATTATGCTAGGTGGTGTTTATACCGGAAATACCTTTGATGGCAAAGTTACTATTGATGACAGCAAATTAAAGCTTGACTTCTCCGGACTCGCAGATTTCAATCAGAATAGTCCTCGGTTTAAATGTACTGTCAACATACCACATGCCGATTTGTATAAACTTAATTTATCCGATTTAGATGAAACGATGTTGCTATCCACCAGCATTTCGGCAGATTTCACCGGACTTAAACCGGATGACCTCAGCGGTGAGTTTAACCTTAACAACACCAGATATACCGACAGCAGGGGCAAGTATTCAATGGACCGACTTACATTTAAATCATTTAGTGATCAGTTATTTCCAAAGAGACTTCAGATAAACTGCGATTTTTTTGATTTTGAACTGGCTGGTTCCTATGTGATACAGGATTTAGAGGAATCATTCAAACATTTTTTATCAGAATATATACATTTTGAAGAATTGAAACCCCACACTAAATTGCCATTTGAGCAAGATTTTTATGTTTTCCTTAAATTCAGTGAAACCGAAACCTTGCGCAGATTGCTTTTTCCTTCCTTAATTGTTTCCAATGATTTGAGTTTTTCAGGAACCTTTACTTCCAGAAGCCATATTCTCAATACAACGCTGAACGCAAGTTTGCTGGGGATTTCAGGTGTTAAGATGACCGATCTGTTGTTGAAAAGCACCACTGACCGTTGGCAGGCAATGGTAGAGCTTACAGGTAAAGAACTCACTTTTAAGGAAAGTACTGAACGGGACACAACAGCACTTGGTATTAACAAACCTGTTTTATCAACACTGCTGTCAAACGACAGCATTCAGTTTCAATTAGGTTGGAACGATGAAATGCTCATATCCAGAAATAAAGGTCTTATTAATGGTGTTTTCAAAACAGGAAAAGAAATTCTGGGTGAATTCAGAATTACTCACGCTGACTTAGTCGTTAACGATTCTGTGTGGTCAATCACTCCAGGCAACAGAATAGAAGTAACACCTCAATACACACATATAGATTCTGTTGAAGTGACTTTAGGTAACCAGAGAATTGTTGTAAACGGGAATTTGCCATTCAGTGAACAAGACACACTAATGATTGGCTTCAAAAGCTGGGATCTTTCAAATTTCGACCTGATAACCCAAGGATCAGGCCTTGATCTAGATGGTGTTATCACCGGCGATTTGGTATTGGCCAACCTGTCTAACAGTCCTGCATTTTTCAGCAACCTACACATTGATGACTTGTTTTTAAACCGGGAACAGCTGGGTGATGCCCGCATTGTAAGCAGCTGGAGCAGTCTGGATGAGTCGGTTTATCTTAACGCACAATTGATTCATATTGGAAATGTTGGAGCAGGCAGGATGCTTAATCTTAGGGGATTTTATTATCCTTCGCTCAAAGCAAATAATCTCGCCTTCAGTTTGAATCTGGATAATTTCAGAATCAGGACTTTGTCTCCGTTCCTGAGTGGAATTGTGTCCAACGTTGAGGGACTGGCTTCCGGTGAAGTGAGTATTAATGGAACCTTAGAGAAACCTGAACTCAAAGGGCGTATAAGTTTGAAGCGCACGGGTTTTGTTGTAGATTATCTTAATACTGCCTATTCATTGTCACACGATTTTGAAATTAATCCAAAGGAGATCAACCTTAATGGATTGGTGTTGTATGATAATCAAAGCAATAAGGCATTTGTCAATGGCTCTTTGTCGCATGATTTTCTTAAGAACTTCAGACTTGATGTTCGCATTCAGCCCGAGAATTTCATGGCGCTCAATACCAACAACTCAATGAATGAACTATTTTACGGAACAGCAAGGGTGAGTGGAGCAATGGAGATTAAAGGCCCTTTTAATGATGTTTTCATGAATATTAATGCTGTTACCAACAAGGGTACCAATATTTTCATTCCATTGAATACTGCAGCTACCATAGAGGACAGTGATTATGTTGTGTTTGTTTCACATAGCGATACCGTTTTCGGGGGTATTACTGAAGATGTAGTCAAGGATGAGGGCCTCAGATTTGGCCTTAATTTGGAAACACAGGTGACACCTGATGCCGGTGTGAAGATATTTTTACCCTACAATATGGGTGATCTCGAAGCAAATGGAAATGGCAATCTTCGGATGGGTATCAACTCAAAAGGCGATTTCTCGTTGTTGGGTGATTATATTATTAGATCTGGACAATTTAATTTTGTGTTTGAAAATCTGGTCAGACGGAAATTTGACCTGCTTGAGGGTGGCAGTATCTCGTGGACAGGTGACCCTATGGATGCCGAAATAGACATCAGAGGATTGTACAAAGTAAAAACATCCGTTGGATCGCTGGGATTGATGCTTGACTCTACATCAACATTCAGAAACAGAGTCAATGTTGATTGTATTATACACCTGTCACAACAGTTGTTCAACCCAAGCATTAAATTCAGCATTCAGTTGCCTAATGCCGATGAAAATGTGCGTCAGATGGTCTTCAGCGTGCTCGATACCACCAATGAAGCCCTGATGACACAACAGATGATTTCATTGCTTGTGCTCGGCAGTTTCAGCTATTCTTCAGGTGATCAGGCCGGCTTGAGTTCATCTTCTCTAAATGTGTTATCGAATCAGTTAAGCAACTGGTTATCTCAGATCAGTAAAGACTTTGATATCGGACTTAACTACAAGCCTGGTGATAAAATATCAAATGAAGAACTTGAAGTTGCCCTTTCAACACAGTTGTTCAACGACAGAATTACGATTGACGGTAATTTTGGTGTGATTGGTAACCGTGTTCAATCACAGAATGCAAGTAATATTGTTGGTGATATTGATGTTAATTTTTTAATAACCAGAGACGGCAGGTTTAGATTGAAGGCTTTTAATCACTCAAATGTGAATTCATGGTACAACAGCAACTCATTTGAGAAAATTGCACCCTATACACAAGGTGTTGGTATCACTTATAAACAGGAATTCGATAATTTTGGAGAACTCTTCAGACGAAAAAAGTTACCCATGACAAACAAAAAAGAATAAAAAATATGAAAATAAGCGCACTTTTTCTACTTAGTATGTTTAGCTTAACACAGGTGTTCTGTCAGATAACTATCTCTAGTTCTGATATGCCGGTAAGTGGAGATACCATTAGGACAAGCAATGGGGTTAATCCGGGAGGTATTTATGATTTTGCCCGAACAGGGAATAATCTGATCTGGGATTTCACTGGTCTGGAGAATATCGGTCAACAAGTAGACACTTTCCTGACAGTTACTCAAACACCGATTATTTTCTGGCCGTTCTTTCTCACCAGTGCAAATCTTGCTCGAAAGGTAAGCGGTACCGGCCTGATACCTGGACTGCCAGTTGAAAGTGCTTTTCAATACTTTAATAAAACATCTTCTGCTTATAGTGATATTGGTACAGGTTTGGTGTTGAGTGGTTTGCCTATCCCATTGAAATACACCGATCCTGATGTACTGTATCGTTTCCCGATGACAGTCGGTTTTCAGGATACTGTTGATTCCTATCTCGAAGTGTCTGTGCCCGACCTCGGTTATCTGATGGTTGACCGAAACAGAATTAATCTAGTGGACGGCTGGGGCGTTTTGAAATCACCTTACGGAGAATTCGAGGTATTACGATTGAAATCAATAGTCAGTGAATACGACAGCATTTTTGTTGATTCGCTCGGAATCGGTTTCCCCATTCAAAGAAATTATATTGAATACAAGTGGATTGGGCAAGGATTCGGAATTCCTTTACTGCAGGTGTCCATCGATACCCTGCTGCAGACTGAGAGCATCGTATTTATAGATTCAGTAAGAGAGATCAATGTTGGAATTGGTCAGACCAATATACAGCTTCATAGTTTGAAAGTGTATCCCAATCCTGCTGATAATTATATTGACATGGATTTATCAGGTATTACTGATAGAATTATATCAATCAGGCTTTTGGATATGGCAGGAAAATCCTGTCTGATGATCCCCCTGAATGAAAAACTTCCTGAAAATGTTCCATTCAGGATTGATCTTACTCCCTATGGCTTGTCCATGGGTATGTATACCCTTGTGATACAGAGCAAAAGCAAAGTTTTTGTGTCCAGGCTAATGATCAGTGACTGATGACACTGCTTGTATATAAATCATCGGCAGGCTCAGGCAAAACATATACCCTTGTAAGAACCTATTTAGGCCTCCTGCTTCGTAACCCTTCATCATACCGGAATATCCTCGGGGTGACTTTTACGAACAAGGCTGCCAATGAGATGAAATCACGGATCATTGCTGCCCTTGAAGGTATTGCATCCGTTAATCCAATGCAATCTGACAGATACTCGTCCTTGCTTGAAGAGCTCTGTAACGAAACGGAACTTGATAAGGCTACTGTAAAGAACAGGGCTGCTGCGGCCTTGACCGAATTGCTGCACCATTACGGCGATTTTTCCATCAGCACCATCGACTCTTTTGTCCATAAGCTTGTCAGAACCTTCACATTCGATCTTGGTCTGCCACAACAATTTGATGTTGAGCTAAATGCATATAGATTAATTGACAAAAGCATTGAAAACCTTTTGTCGCGGGTCGGGTCAGATGAGTTAGTGACGCATGCAATATTGGACTTACTGGTTTATACACTGGAGGATGAGAGAAGCTGGCAGATCGAAATGCAGCTAAAAGAATTTGGCATGAACCTCCTTGAAGAGAAAAGTTATCTTCATGCACGAAATCTGGCAAATTGCAGTTACTCCGATTTTAAGGAGTTTCGTCACAGAATAAAGAATTACTGTAATGATTTTGAAACCCGACTTAGAAAACAAGCAAGAATAATACTCGATTTTTTTGATGCAGAAATGATTCTGGAAAGTGATCTGGCAGGCGGATCACCACGTAGTATCAACAAGTTTTTTCAATTAATGATTGAAGGTGATGTTGAAAAGGCTTTTGAGCTGAAATCATGGGGGGCATACCTCGAATCGGGTAAATGGTTTTCGACCAAAGCAACTGCCACTGCAAAAGCTGCTATAAATTCCAATCATCAGATGCTTCATGACACACTCAATGATATAGTCGGGTATCATGAAGAGCATTCCGGTCTTTACTATCTGGCAAAAATGCTGTTGCCTCAGATTTACAAGGTCGCATTACTCTCAGCGATTCAAAGAAGCCTTACCGAAATAATGGATGAGTATAACCTCGTACATATATCAGAGTTTAATAAGCGTATTTCTAATATAGTTTCGGGTGTTACTGCCCCATACATTTATGAACGCCTGGGCGAGAGATACAAACATTTTATGATTGATGAATTTCAGGATACATCATTCATGCAATGGCTCAATTTTTTACCCTTGATAGATAATTCACTGGCAATAGGAAACCTTAACTTACTGGTCGGCGATGGAAAACAGGCAATTTACCGTTGGCGTAACGGCGATGTGGAGCAGTTTGTCCGATTACCATTGCTAAGCAATCCTGAAAATGATCCCTGGATCGAAGATGTTGGTGTAAATTTAATGAATCATTATGATGAGCGCTTCCTGAATACCAATTTCAGATCATCTGCAACAATAGTTTCCTTTAACAATAGTTTTTTTGAGTTTAGCAAGCAGTTCCTTGAGCATGATATGCAGAGGGTTTATGACGGCCAGCAACAAAAATCTGTCCACAATGCAGACGGATATATTGAAATTCAGTTTCTTCCTTCAGACGAACCAGATAAGAAGCAAGCTTATCTGTTGCGAACGCTGCAGCTTATCCAGCATTTGGTGGAAGAAGGCTACACAAAAAGTGATATAACCATACTTGTTAGAAAGAACGAAGAAGGTAGTTTGCTGGCTAGATATTTGCTTGAGAACAATATAAGTGTCATTTCTGCTGAGTCGCTTCTGGTGTCTTCCTCTCCACACGTGAAGGCCGTAATGGCAGCAATGAGTTGGATAGCGAACCCATCTGATGATGTTGCCCGAAACGATTTTTTCTATTTCACATCTCATTGCAGGCAAGGCCGGCAATGCATGTGGGCTGATTTTATAATTACCGAAGCCAGATCAAGGCGAACAGCCGGGGCAGCTGCCGGTTTACAACCTTTTGATGATGATACTCTGGCACATCTTAGTTCTTCCAGTCTTTACGACATGCTCGAAATGGTTTTGCGGTTGCTTGAATTCGATGAGTTGAGCGATCCATATATTCAGTTTTTACTTGAGTACGTGCACGAGTTCTCCGTATCGTCAAAAGGTGCACTTCATGAACTTGTCGAAGATTGGAAAATTACATCCAAAAGCTTGTCTGTTCTGATCCCTGAAGCCACCGATTCAGTTCGCATCATGACAATTCATAAAGCAAAAGGCCTTGAATTCAGAGTGGTCATTTTTCCTTTTGCGAATGAGAAACTAAAGAACTGTTCAAAATCAAATTTATGGGTCAACCTTGACAACAAGGCTTTTGGCAATATCAGCAGTGCTTATATCACCTGCAGCAAAAAACTGAATAAAACGCTTCTGAAGCCTGTTTTTCTTGAAGAAACGAAACGGTCAGAACTCGATTTGTTGAATCTTGTATATGTGGCTTTTACCAGAGCTATCGACCGTTTGTATATCATCAGCGAATCAGTTTTGCCGTCGTCTGATGTACTCAGCTTGCCCGGCTTGTTAACGGGATACATTCAGGAAAATAATCTTAAACCTGATTCGTTTAACAGATATTGCATTGGAGAAACAGGCCCTCCCCGCAAATCGGAAACTGCCAGGCCTCTTGTTAAAGCACTCGGAATGACATCTCACGACTGGTCTAAAAATTCAATCTTTATAACTGGTAATCGCCATGAAGAAACAGAACCCCAGTCACAAAACAATCGGATCAAAGGAATACTCATTCATGAGTTGTTGTCAAAAATACCTAATGAAGACATGATTGAACCTGTGTTGAATCATTATGTGTTCAATGGAAGAATATCATCATCAGAAATGCCCGAATTGCAACAAATGCTTGGTGAGTTTTTTGCATTGGATGTAATCAGCGAATCGATTAAAACCGGAGCTGTTGTTCATAACGAACGGGAATTGATTGCCACAGATGGCGAAGTATTACGTCCTGATCGCGTAATTGAGTTTGCTGACAGAGTAGTTCTGATAGATTTTAAAACCGGTGAGGAAAGAAAAGAGCACATAATACAGGTTGAGAATTATGCAAGAACCCTCAGCACGATCTACCCAAAACCGGTTGAATCATATTTGCTATACATAAACAATGACATTAATCTTGTTGCGTGTTAATACAATAACCCTAATTAAATATTTTAAATATGAGAAAATTTGTTCTTTCTATTGGCTTGTCTCTGATGCTTTTGACAGCATTTGCACAGGATGAGATGAGGTTGATGCGGTTTCCGGCCATCCACGGAGATCAGGTAGTTTTTAGTTATGCAGGTGATCTGTATACAGTACCATTATCAGGAGGTGAAGCGACTAAACTCACCAATGACCCTGACGGTTTTGAGTTGTTTGCCCGTTTTTCACCTGATGGCAAACATATTGCTTTTACGGGTCAATACGACGGCAATACAGAGGTGTTTTTAATTCCTGCAACAGGAGGCGAGCCTCGCAGGCTTACTTTTACAGCAACCCTGAACAGGGACGATCTTTCGGACCGAATGGGACCAAACAACATTGTTATGGCCTGGCGGGACAATGAGCATATTGTGTATCGCAGTAGAAAACAAACCTTTAATGATTTCAAGGGTCAGTTATTTGCAGCTGGCATTGAAGGTGGTTTGTCCGAAGAACTCCCACTTCCTGACGGAAGTTGGTGCTCTTTTTCGCCCGATGGAAAAAAAATGGTCTATAACAGAGTTTTCAGAGAATTCCGTACGTGGAAATACTATCAGGGTGGTATGGCGGATGATGTATGGTTTCATGATTTTGAAACCAGACAAACAACAAACCTGACAAATCACCCGGCTCAGGATATTTTTCCGATGTGGCAAGGCAATAAGGTTTATTTCATTTCGGATCGCGACCGTATCATGAACTTATTCGTGTATGATCTGGATACAAAGCAAACTGAAAAGCTGACGAATTACACAGATTATGATATCAAGTTTCCCTCACTGGGGACTTCATCAATCATTTACGAAAATGCCGGTTATCTCTATAATTTTGATCTGCGTACTCGCCTTGCATCAAAAATACCGATTAGCATACCAGGAGATTTTCCGGCTGCCCGGGCAAAAATGATTGATGCTTCAAAATTCATTAACTCATTTGATATAGCACCTGATGGAAACAGAATTGTGTTCGGAGCAAGGGGCGATGTTTTTACAGTTCCGGCCAGAACAGGAATAACACGTAACCTGACAGCTTCGGCAGGCGTGCACGACCGTGATGTGGCATGGAGTCCCGACGGAAAATATATAGCCATTGTCTCAGATAAAACCGGAGAGGATGAGATCTTCATCTTTGATCAGAAGGGAGAAAAAGAGGCCAGGCAACTTACAAGCAATAGTGATTCATACAAATATAACCCTGTCTGGTCGCCCGACAGCAAAAAGATCCTTTGGTCTGACAAAATGGGCAGATTGAGTTATCTGGATGTTGAAACCGGAAAAACGGTGGAAGTTGCACGATCTAAAAGCTGGGAAATACGCTCTTATGACTGGTCGCCCGACAGCCGGTGGATTGTTTACACACAACAAAACACATTTTCTGTGAGTCGTGTGCATATATACAATATTAATACAAAAGAGAATCAACCAGTAACAGACCAATGGTATAACGCAAGCAGTGCTCGTTTCGACCCGACCGGACAATATCTCTACTTCAGTTCCTCCCGTGATTTTAACCCTGTTTACAGCTGGACTGAGTGGAACCACGCCTATATTGACATGAATAAGGTATATATGATATTGCTCAAAAGAACAACACCTTCACCATTTACTCCTGAGAACAATGAAGCTGTTGTAGCAGAACCAGCAGAATCAGAACCGGTAAAAAAGGAATCAAAATCAGACAAAAAAGAAGAGAAGAAGCTGAGTGTAGAAGTCGATTTTGATGGAATCTTTGGCCGGGTCGTATCGCTACCCGTATCTGCCGGAGCATATTGGAATATAAGTCCGGTGGAGGGCGGTGTATATTATGCTTTCAATGCAAGAGGTTCTAAACCTTCCTTGAAGTTTTTTGATCTTAAATCGAAGAAAGAGACGGATCTGGGTAACTATACCAACTTCATCATTTCGGCCGACCAAAAGAAGATGTTGTTGGCTGCCAACGGTAAATACTCAGTCATTGACCTTCCCAAAAGTACTATTAAAATTGATGAATCTGCCGACCTATCAAATATGAAGGTTAAGGTGAACCTGAAGGAGGAATGGAAACAGATCTATACTGAATCGTGGAGGCAAATGCGCGATTTCTTCTATGCACCTAATATGCACGGGGTTGATTGGAAATCCAAGCATGAAAAATATGCTGTTTTACTTCCATATGTTAACCACCGCGATGACCTTAACTACCTCATCGGTGAACTTATCGGTGAACTTAATGTTGGACATGCATATGTCAATGGCGGGGATAAAGCAGCACCTGAACGCATCAAAACCGGCTTGCTGGGTGCAAAACTGAGTCGCGATAAATCAGGTTACTACAGAATAGATAAAATACTGAAAGGGGAGAACTGGAATGAATCACTTCGTTCACCTTTGACAATGAGCGGTGTTGATGCCAGAGAAGGTGATTATATTGTTTCAGTCAATGGTAAGGAAACCAATACAATGACCGATATCTATGAAGCACTCATTGGAACTGCAGGTCAGCAGGTTATTCTGGGACTAAATGCCAGCCCGTCATCAAGCGGAAGCCGCAAGGTGATCGTTGTTCCTGTCGCTGACGAATCCGGTTTGTATTACTACACCTGGGTTCAGGGCAATATCGATAAAGTAAATAAGGCTACTAACGGACAAGTAGGCTATATACACATTCCTGATATGGGCCCTGAAGGTCTGAATGAGTTTGTAAAATATTATTACCCCCAATTGGACAAAAAGGCTCTGATCATTGACGACCGTGGTAATGGCGGCGGAAATGTATCCCCCATGATTATTGAGCGTCTCTCGCGCGAGCTTGCGTTATACGGCATGTCTAGAAACAATGGTGTGGATACAAAACCCCGTGGCATGATGTTGGGGCCAAAAGTGATCTTGCTTGACCGTTATTCGGCTTCAGATGGTGATTTGTTCCCTTATCAGTTCAAGAAGCTTGGATTAGGCAAGGCAATCGGTATGCGATCATGGGGAGGAGTTGTTGGTATCAGAGGTAGCTTACCATTTATTGATGGAGCTGATCTCCGTAAACCTGAGTTTGCTCCTTTCGATGAAAATGGCAACTGGGTTATTGAAGGTTATGGGGTTGACCCGGATATTGTTATTGACAATGATCCGGCAAGGGAATATGATGGGATTGACGATCAACTGAATAAAGCAATTGAAGTCATTCTCGAAGAAATGAAAAACTATCCTGAACTTCCGCAAATTCCGCCTTACCCTGTAAGGTAGTTCGGGATCTAAGAAAAAAAAGCCACTTTCGTTTGAGAGTGGCTTTTTCGTTGAATCAGGCCTGTGCTGTCGGCCCACCTAATGTAAATGGTGGCATAGCATCACCGCCGGGTGAGTCTTTTATCGGACCATGTGCCGACTCAAACTTTTTAAGGTTATCAGCAAGTGCTTTATACAATCGTTTGGCATGTTCGGGAGTCAATATGATCCTGGACTTCACTTTTGCTTTTTGCACGCCGGGCATCAATTTCACAAAGTCAATCACAAATTCAGAATGTGAATGCGTAATAATAGCCAGATTGCTGTATATACCCTCAGAAATTTCCTCGCTGAGTTCGATATTGATCTGATTTTTGTTCTCTGCCATAATCCATGAATGTTATTTGCGATCATGCCTCATACCCGGACGGGCAGCGGCTTCCATAACTGCTTCGTATTCTTCGCGCGAACCTACAATCAGGTCATCATATTCTCTCAGACCAGTTCCTGCAGGAATTTTATGGCCAACAATAACATTTTCTTTCAAGCCATTCAGCTCGTCAGATTTTGCGTTGATGGCAGCCAGTGTCAGTACTTTGGTGGTTTCCTGGAACGATGCTGCGGAGATAAAGCTGTTAGTCTGAAGTGAAGCACGTGTGATTCCCTGCAATACCTGGAAGGCAGTTGCTGGTTTGGCATCACGGGCTTCCACAAGGGTTTTATCCTTACGTTTCAGCATCGAATTTTCGTCGCGCAATTTTCTGGCGCTGATGATTTGTCCCTGGCGCAGGGTTTCAGAGTCACCTGGGTCAGTAACGATCTTCTTGCCATAGATCTCATCATTTTCCTCCTGAAAATCGATTTTATTAATCAGTTCACCTTCGAGGAATCGTGTATCTCCCGGATCTTCCACTTCAACTTTACGCATCATTTGTCGAACAATCACCTCAAAATGCTTGTCGTTGATCTTAACACCTTGCAGACGGTACACCTCCTGAACTTCGTTCACGATATATTCCTGTACCTTCATGGGGCCTTTGATCGCCAGAATATCCGACGGAGTCATGGCGCCTTCCGACAGCGGTGTTCCTGCCTTTACAAAGTCATTTTCCTGAGCAAGGATCTGCTTTGTGGTCGGGATGAGATAACTCTTTTCTTCACCGGTTTTGGAAGTCACAATGATCTCGCGATTACCTCTTTTGAGTTTCTTGCCAAAAGAAACAACGCCATCAATTTCGGAAACAATTGCCGGTTCCGAGGGGTTACGGGCTTCAAATAATTCTGTGACCCTTGGCAGACCACCGGTAATATCACCTGATTTGCCAATCGCTCTGGGAATCTTGACGAGCATTCCGCCTGCTTTAACCATATCGCCGTTGTCAACAACAATATGCGAACCTACTGGAATGTCATACATCTTGATTACCACATTGTCCTTGTCAAGAATTTTGATTGCAGGATTTTTCGTTTTCTGACGACTTTCAATGATCACTTTTTCGTGATAACCGGTTTGTTCGTCCGATTCAATACGATAGGTTTGTCCTTCTACAATATTTTCAAAGGCTATCTTGCCTTCATGTTCCGACAAGATCACTGCATTGTAGGGATCCCAATCGCTGATCAGATCGCCTTTGGCCACTGTTGAGCCATTACGGAAATACAGGTTAGCACCGTAAGGTATGTTTCCTGAAGTAAGCACTATACCTGTTTTCTTGTCAATGATTTTCATTTCGGCCGAACGACCTATGACGATATCAATGTTTTTGCCATCCTTTTCTGATTCAACTGACCTGAGTTCCTCGATTTCGAGTAATCCATCATATTTGGCTTCGATTTTCGACAAGATGGCGATATTGGCAGCAGCACCACCGACGTGGAATGTACGCAAGGTAAGCTGTGTTCCTGGTTCACCGATAGATTGAGCCGCAATAACACCAACAGCTTCTCCTTTCTGAACCATTTTTCCTGATGCCAGATTGCGTCCGTAACACTTTGCGCACACGCCTTTACGTGACTCACATGTTAACACCGACCTTATTTCTACTTGTTCAATCGGAGAGTTTTCGATAACAGCTGCAATGTCCTCAGTGATTTCTTCGCTGCCTTCTATAATGAGTTCTCCTGTTTGTGGATGGTACACATCATGCAGGGCAACACGTCCGAGAATTCTGTCATACAGCGATTCAACAACCTCCTCGCTCTTTTTCAAAGCGCTGATGGTTAGTCCCCTTAAAGTACCGCAGTCTTGCTCCGTGATGACAACATCCTGGGCAACATCCACCAGACGACGTGTAAGATAACCGGCGTCTGCCGTCTTAAGAGCGGTATCGGCCAAACCTTTACGTGCACCGTGTGTTGAAATGAAGTACTCGAGAACCGACAATCCTTCTTTGAAGTTTGACAGAATCGGGTTTTCAATGATTTCGCCACCTGTAGCACCAGATTTCTGCGGTTTTGCCATCAGACCCCTCATACCCGACAATTGCCTGATCTGTTCTTTTGAACCACGGGCACCAGAATCGAGCATCATGAAAACGGGATTAAATCCCTGATCATCCTGTGAGAGGTGCTGCATCAGTGTATTGGTAAGCCTCGAATTGGTATGTGTCCAGATGTCAATGATCTGATTATAACGCTCATTGTTGGTAATAAATCCCATGTTGTAGTTGGCGATTACCTCGGAAACTTCGTCATTGGCATTTTGAATTAGTTCTTCCTTAACTGCAGGAATTTTTACATTACCAAGGTTGAACGACAGTCCGCCTCTATAGGCCATCTGGAAGCCAAGATTCTTGATGTCATCAAGAAATTTCGATGCAGTTGCTGTTCCGAGCAACTTAACAATGTCACCGATGATGTCACGAAGAGATTTCTTGGTCAACAGCTGGTTGATATACCCGTATTTCTCAGGTACTACCTGGTTGAACAACACTCTTCCAACTGTGGTTTCGACTGTTTTCACGATAAGTTGACCACCTTCACGCACTTTTGTTTTGACAAAAATAACTGCATGCAGATCAACCTTTTTCTCGTTATAAGCAATGAGCACCTCTTCTGCTGAATAAAACCTTTTGCCTTCACCTTTCACAGCTTTATCCGAAGTGCTTTTCCGTGCTTTGGTCAAATAATAGAGACCAAGAACCATGTCCTGTGAAGGAACTGTGATTGGTGCACCGTTGGCAGGATTCAGAATGTTATGCGATGCCAGCATCAGAATTTGTGCCTCAAGTATGGCGGCATGTCCTAATGGGACGTGCACAGCCATCTGGTCACCGTCAAAGTCGGCATTAAAAGCGGTACACACCAGTGGGTGCAGCTGAATGGCTTTGCCTTCAACCAGTTTAGGCTGGAAGGCTTGAATACCGAGTCTGTGCAGGGTGGGGGCCCTGTTCAGCAAAACAGGATGACCTTTAAGTATGCTTTCCAGAATGTCATAAACAACAGGGTCTTTCCGGTCAACAATCTTTTTTGCTGATTTTACTGTTTTCACAATTCCTCTTTCAAGCATCTTACGAATAATAAAAGGCTTAAAGAGTTCGGACGCCATATCTTTAGGAATACCACATTCGTTCAGGTTGAGTTCAGGACCGACAACGATTACTGAACGTCCTGAATAATCAACACGTTTACCAAGCAGGTTCTGACGGAAACGTCCTTGCTTTCCTTTCAAACTGTCACTCAGTGACTTAAGAGGTCTGTTTGATTCGGTCTTTACAGCACTTGATTTCCTTGAATTATCAAACAATGAGTCAACAGCTTCCTGTAACATGCGCTTTTCGTTACGCATAATCACATCGGGTGCTTTGATTTCAATAAGCCTTTTGAGCCTGTTGTTACGGATAATGACCCTGCGATAGAGATCGTTAAGATCGGATGTGGCAAAACGTCCGCCATCCAGAGGCACCAGTGGACGTAGCTCTGGTGGGATAACGGGTACAATTTTCACAATCATCCATTCCGGACGATTCTCAGCTCTGTTGCGTGCATCCCTGAAAGCTTCGAATACCTGAAGCCTCTTAAGTGCTTCCTGTTTACGTTGCTGTGAAGTTTCGGTATTGGCCTTATGTCTCAGGTCGAATGACTCAGCATCGAGGTCGAGACGGGCAAGAAGGTCATGAATAGCTTCAGCCCCCATTTTGGCGATAAACTTATTCGGGTCTTCATCAGGAAGATGCTGGTTGTCTGCCGGCAAGGAGTCAATGATATCCAGATATTCTTCTTCGGTAATAAAATCAAGATAGTTGATACCATCGTTCTTCTTAATTCCGGGATTGATGACCACGTAACGCTCATAATATATGATCGCATCAAGCTTTTTGGTCGGAAGGCCGAGTAACGCTCCAATTTTATTGGGAAGGGACCTGAAATACCATATATGTGCCACAGGTACAACAAGTTGGATATGACCCATGCGTTCCCTGCGCACCTTCTTTTCTGTTACCTCAACACCGCAACGGTCGCATATGATACCCTTGTACCTGATTCGTTTGTATTTGCCGCAGTGACACTCCCAGTCTTTTACAGGCCCGAAAATCCGCTCACAGAACAACCCCCCCATTTCGGGTTTGTAAGTTCTGTAGTTGATGGTTTCGGGTTTTAATACTTCACCGCTCGATCTTTCCAGAATCGACTCAGGTGAAGCGAGGCTGAGTGTTATTTTTGAAAACGCACTGCTGATTGTGCTGTCACTTCTATAAGCCATATTTTTGTTGATCAGTTATTTCGTAGATGAAAAATGTATTTTCTTTATTCGTTGTTTATGATTCAAAGGCGACCTCGAGACCTAAGCCGCGTAACTCATGAACCAGAACATTGAAAGATTCGGGAATTCCAGGAACAGGCATGTTGTCACCCTTAACGATGGCTTCATATGCTTTGGCACGGCCAACAACATCGTCGGACTTAACCGTAAGTATTTCCTGAAGAATGTTGCTTGCACCAAACGCTTCAAGTGCCCACACTTCCATTTCTCCAAAACGCTGACCGCCAAACTGAGCCTTGCCTCCAAGGGGTTGTTGCGTAATGAGTGAATAAGGTCCGATGGATCTTGCATGCATCTTATCATCAACCATGTGGTGAAGTTTCAGCATATAAATGTAACCTACTGTGGCAGGCTGATCAAAGCGTTCGCCGGTGCCTCCGTCGTACAGATATACACTTCCATTTTCAGGCAGATTGGCTTTCTTCAGATAATCATTGATCTGATCGATACTTGCACCGTCGAAAATGGGTGTGGCAAATTTGAGGCCAAGCTTTGCACCGGCCCAGCCCAATACTGTTTCATAAATCTGTCCGAGGTTCATACGCGAAGGTACACCAAGCGGGTTAAGCACGATATCAACGGGAGTGCCGTCATTCAGAAAAGGCATATCTTCTTCGCGAACAATCCTGGCAACGATACCTTTGTTTCCGTGACGACCGGCCATTTTATCACCGACAGTCAGCTTACGTTTCTTAGCCACATATACTTTCGCCATCTGTACAATGCCATTGGGAAGCTCATCGCCAACTGTTGCTACAAATTTTTTCCGGTTAAACACCCCGTAAAGTTCCTTATACTTAATGTTGAAGTTGTTGATCACAACTTTGATCAAATCATTGGTCTCTTTATCCGTTGTCCATTTGTTGGGGTTTACGGTAGCATAATCAAGACCCATCAGCATCTTTTGGGTAAACTTCGATTTTTTAGGGATAATTACTTCTTTGAAGTTATTTGTTACTCCCTGCGAAGTTTTGTTATTGAGCAAAACAGTTAATTTATCAACGAGTTTGCCTTTTAACGCGGCAAACTGCTTGTTATATTGTTCTTCGAGTTCGCTTACAAGATCCTTGTCTTTGGCTTTCGATTTTCGGTCCTTGATCACACGCGAGAACAGTTTTTTCTCAATAACAATACCTTTCATCGACGGTGGTGCCTTCAGTGAGGCATTTTTCACATCACCTGCTTTATCTCCAAAGATTGCCCTGAGCAATTTTTCTTCCGGTGTTGGGTCGCTTTCGCCTTTGGGTGTGATTTTGCCAATCAGAATATCTCCTTCGTTCACTTCGGCTCCGATACGAATCAGACCGTTTTCGTCGAGGTCCTTTGTTGCTTCAGCACTTACATTGGGGATATCATTGGTTAGTTCCTCAATTCCTCTCTTTGTGTCGCGAACTTCGAGAGTAAACTCCTCTATATGAACAGAAGTAAATATATCTTCCTTGACGATTTTCTCAGAAATAACAATAGCATCCTCAAAGTTATAACCTTTCCAGGGCATGAAGGCTACCATCAGGTTACGCCCCAGGGCCAATTCTCCGTTCTGTGTAGCATACCCTTCACATAACACCTGACCTTTATTAACCTTCTGTCCTCTTCTAACGATTGGTTTCAGGTTGATGCTCGTATTCTGATTGGTGCGGGTAAACTTTGTAAGCTGATATGTTTTCACATCATCATCAAAGCTAACCAGTTTCTCGTCATCAGCACGGTTATAACGAATCGTAATTTTGGTTGAATCGACAAACAAAACCTCACCGCTTCCTTCAGCATGGATAAGAACGCGTGAGTCTCTTGCTACAGGAGCCTCAATTCCGGTGCCAACAATAGGAGTTTCCGGATTAATCAATGGCACAGCCTGACGCATCATGTTTGATCCCATGAGTGCGCGGTTGGCATCATCATGTTCAAGGAATGGAATAAGCGAGGCTGCAATGGAAGCAATCTGATTGGGTGCAACGTCGATGAGGTTAACTTCTTCGCGCGCAGTGATAGGATAATCAGCAAGATACCTGACCTTCACCTGATCTTCAACAAACAAGCCTTTGGAATCTGTTGTAGTACTTGCCTGAGCGATAATCTTGTTTTCTTCTTCCTCTGCACTCAGGTAAACAGGTGAACTGCTAAAATCAACTTTTCCTTCTTTAACTTCACGATAGGGTGTCTCGATGAATCCAAGTTTGTTGATCTTAGCATAGACACACAGGGACGAGATCAGCCCGATATTTGGACCTTCGGGTGTTTCGATGGTACACAACCTGCCGTAGTGGGTGTAATGTACGTCGCGTACCTCAAATCCGGCGCGTTCGCGTGACAGACCACCTGGTCCCAAAGCGCTCACCCTGCGTTTGTGGGTAACTTCAGACAGTGGGTTGGTCTGATCCATAAACTGCGACAGCTGATTGGTGCCAAAGAATGAGTTGATTACTGAAGACAGTGTTTTGGCATTAATCAGGTCAGTGGGTGTAAACACTTCATTGTCACGAACATTCATGCGTTCACGTATGGTTCGTGCCATACGGGCCAAACCAACACCAAATTGCGCATAAAGCTGTTCACCAACGGTTCTTACCCTTCTGTTGCTGAGGTGGTCAATGTCGTCCACTTCTGTTTTGTTGTTTGCCAACTCAATCAGATATTTGATAATCTCAATAATATCTTCTTTGGTGAGCACTTTGACGTCTTCGGGAGTAGTCAGATTAAGTTTCTTGTTTATTCTGTAACGCCCGACTTCTCCCAAATCGTAGCGTTTATCGCTGAAAAAGAGTTTGTCGATAATGCCGCGGGCTGTTTCTTCATCCGGTGGCTCTGCATTTCTCAGCTGTCTGTAGATGAATTCAACGGCTTCTTTCTCAGAGTTTGCTGTATCTTTTTGAAGAGTATTAAAAATGATAGAATAATCTGAAGCATTTGCTTCGTCCTGGTGGATCAGAATGGTTTTGATTCCCGAATCCACAATCTGGTCAATATGTTCATTCGTGAGTTCTGTTTCGCGTTCGATGATAACTTCGTTACGTTCAATCGAAACCACTTCACCTGTGTCTTCGTCCACAAAATCTTCAATCCACGAACGTACCACTCTTGCGGCAAGCTTTCGTCCAATGACCCTTTTCAATCCGGCTTTACTAACCTTAATTTCTTCTGCAAGATTGAAAATTTCAAGGATATCTTTGTCTGTTTCAAATCCGATAGCCCTGAGCAGAGTGGTCACAGGCAATTTTTTCTTTCTGTCAATGTAGGCATACATGACATTATTGATGTCGGTCGAGAATTC
Source organism: Bacteroidales bacterium (assembly GCA_024710405.1). GTDB lineage: Bacteria > Bacteroidota > Bacteroidia > Bacteroidales > F082 > UBA6192. Next base: position 566,578 of record JANJUV010000007.1, on the reverse strand, counting down.
CATCCACGAACCTTTGAACGGGATAATTCGTGCCGAATAAAGTTGCGTCCCGTTAGCATGTTTATGCTGTCCAAAGAACACACCTGGTGATCGGTGCAACTGGGAAACCACAACGCGTTCGGCTCCGTTTATTACAAAGGTGCCCTGCGGAGTCATGTATGGAATCATCCCAAGATACACATCCTGGACAATGGTTTCAAAATCTTCATGTTCCGGGTCGGTACAATAAAGCTTTAGCTTTGCTTTGAGCGGAACACTATAGGTTAATCCGCGTTCTATACATTCTTCTATCGAATAGCGGGGTGGATCAATAAAGTAATCGATAAATTCGAGTACAAAATTATTCCGTGCATCCGTGATCGGGAAGTTTTCTGCAAACACCCTGTAGAGTCCCTCAGTCTCACGATTTTCAGGGTTTGTTTCCAATTGGAAGAAATCCTGAAACGACTGAAGTTGGATGTCGAGAAAATCCGGGTAATCGAATTGATTCTCAGTGGATGCGAAACTGATTCTTTGGATTGATTTTTCAGCCAAGGGTTTAAATTTTTAGGCTCGGTTTAACAAGCGATTAATCAGTAAGTGAAAGAAGTACCGGACAAAACAGTAAAACAGGCAGAAACCTCTGAGGCATTTAGTGGATGCCTCAGAGGTTATTTTGCCTGATATATTGCAGAAATTTTAATCTTCTTATTTAACCTCAACTTCTGCACCTGCTTCTTCAAGCTGAGATTTCAATGCATTAGCTTCGTCTTTGCTTACGCCTTCTTTGATTGGTTTCGGAGCTGCGTCTACCAATTCTTTAGCTTCTTTAAGTCCGAGGCTGGTCAATTCTTTAACCAGTTTCACAACTGCAAGCTTGGATGCGCCGGCTGACTTCAGGATAACATCAAAAGCGGTTTGCTCTTCAACAACCGGAGCAGCATCGCCACCCGCAGGGGCAGCAGCTACAACAGCTGCAGCAGCAGCGGGTTCAATACCATATTCACTCTTGAGGATTCCAGCCAATTCATTGACTTCTTTAACAGTGAGGTTTACTAATTGTTCTGCCAAAGCTTTCAAATCTGCCATGTTATTTACGTTTTAAAGGTGATTTACAATTATTTTATTTCTGTTTTCTCGTGAATGATAATCATTCTGAGGATTAATCTGCTTTTTCCGAAAGGGTTTGCAGAATTCCGGAGATCTTGTGTCCGCCCGATTGCAGCGACCCGATAACGTTTCGCATGGGTGATTGAAGCAGACCAACAAGTTCGCCGATGAGTTCATTCTTCGACTTGATGCTGAGGAGGAAGTCGAGTTGGTGATCACCAACATAGGAGGCTTCCTCAATGAATGCACCTTTGAGTATCGGACGATCCGAGGATTTACGAAACTCTTTAATCAGCTTTGCGGGAGCATTTCCATTGTCCGAAAACATTATGGAAGTGGCTCCTTTTAAGGTGACGTACAGTTCACTCATATCTCTTCCCGAGCGTTCCATGGCCTTTTTCAACAGAGCATTCTTAACAACCATGAGTTTGATGTTCCGGTTGAAACACAATCTGCGAAGGTTGCTTGTTTTCTCTGCATTAAGGTCTGAGATATCGGTCAGGTAAAAATTTGAACAACTGCTGAGCTGTTGCGTGATATCCTCAATGAGCAACTGTTTTTCTTCTTTTCTCATGTCAATAACTTCCTTTCAATCTTAGTTTGTTACTGATTTTGGATCAATCTGAACACCTGGGCTCATTGTGCTGGAAATAAAGATACTTTTCACATAGGTTCCTTTTGCAGCTGTAGGTTTCAGTTTATTGATGGTAACCAGAAGTTCCCTTGCGTTGTCAACGATCTGATCGCTGCTGAAACTTACCTTAGCAACACCTGCATGAACAATACCATATTTATCAACTTTAAAGTCGATCTTACCAGCCTTGACTTCCTGAATAGCTTTTCCAACTTCCATAGTAACTGTCCCGGTCTTTGGGTTGGGCATTAAGCCTCGGGGTCCGAGAATTCGGCCCAGGGCACCAACTTTGGGCATTACATTTGGTGTTGTAATAACTACGTCAATATCGGTCCAGCCGTCTTTGATTTTCTGGATGTACTCATCCAATCCGACAAAATCAGCACCTGCATCTTTAGCTTCCTGCTCTTTGTCCGGTGTACAAAGCACCAGAACCCTGATGGTTTTTCCGGTACCATGGGGGAGGGTCACCGATCCGCGAACCATCTGGTTGGCTTTTCGGGGGTCGACACCCAAACGTACATTCAAATCCACAGAAGCGTCAAACTTGGTGTATGTGATTTGCTTTACGATATTAACTGCTTCAGTCAAGGAGTAAATCTTGCTTTTGTCGAACTTGGCCTGTGCCTCTTTTTTTTGTTTGGACGTATTTGCCATTTCACAAATTTTTATTGGTTCTACAAAATGCAACCAACCAAAGGCGTCTGCCCTTAGTTATTTTCAAAAGGTGAATCGCCTGTAACCTTTACACCCATACTTCTCGCGGTACCCGCAACCATTTTCATGGCCGATTCTATGGTGAAAGCATTTAAGTCTTTCATCTTGTTTTCGGCTATGGTGCGGACCTGTTCCCAGTTAAGGGAGCCGACCTTGGCACGGTTGGGCTCGGCCGAACCCTTTTTCAGGCTGGCCAGTTCCATGATCTGTATGGCAACAGGTGGTGCTTTGATAACAAATTCAAATGATTTGTCCTTATACACAGTGATGATCACGGGAACAATTTTTCCCATCATATCTTGCGTACGGGCATTGAATTGTTTGCAAAACTCCATGATGTTTACCCCTTTGGAACCCAATGCGGGTCCCACTGGTGGTGAAGGGTTTGCGGCTCCTCCTTTGATTTGCAGTTTAATTAATGCGCTTACTTCTTTTGCCATGTTAGTCCTTAATGTTTAAGCGTTTTTAAGGAGAATTGATGTGCTGTTGATTAACTATTCCTTTTCAACCTGCATAAAACTTAGTTCAAGCGGAGTTTTGCGACCGAAAATCTTGACCATAACCTTGAGTTTTTTCTTCTCTTCGTTGATCTCTTCAATCACTCCGGTAAAACTGTTAAAAGGTCCATCTGTAACAGTAACAGTCTCTCCTATGATAAAAGGCACATTGACCTCTTCGCCCATTTCGGCGAGTTCGTCAACCTTGCCCAGAATCCGGTTAACTTCTGACGGACGCAGGGGATCAGGCTCGCCCTTGGTGCCTAAAAATCCCAACACATTAGGAATATTCTTGATAATGTGCGGGATCTCCCCTGTCAGAGCAGCTTCAATCAAAACGTAACCAGGGAAATAATTTCGTTCTTTACTGATTTTTTTCCCTTTACGAATCTGATAAACCTTCTCTGTCGGGATGAGTACCTGAGAAATAAGTGATTGAAGACCAAGCCTGTTAATTTCAGCTTCGAGGTATTCTTTTACCTTTTTTTCTTTACCACTGATGGCCCGGACAACGTACCACTTCTTTTCGGTCGTTTCACTCATTGCTGGCAAAAAGATTGAGACAGTTATTCAACACACGATATAAAACACAATGACATAATATACTAGAACAGCCTGTAAAAAGCTTCCAGCAAGGTTTCAAAGGACTTATCCATCAAGTAGACCACAAGTGCGATCAATAGGGAAGCAATGGATACGACAATTGCACTACTTTGAAGTTCAGGCCAGGTAGGCCATGAGACCTTTTGCATCAGTTCCTGGTAACTTTCTTTCGCGTAGTTTATGATTCCTAACTTTGCCATTGGATTTATTTTTTAATTTGCACGGGTGGTAGGACTTGAACCCACAACCAACGGTTTTGGAGACCGCTACTCTACCAATTGAGCTACACCCGTTTCTTAAACACTCTTAATTTTCATTTAGAGTAAGTTAAAGGTACCCCGATTTTCTCAGAATACCTTTAACCTCTTGTATTTCAGTATCACTGATTAGTCAAGGATTTCGGTAACCTGACCGGCACCTACCGTACGACCACCTTCACGGATAGCAAAGCGGAGTCCCTTGTTCATGGCAATCTCTGCAATCAGTTTTACCTCGATGGTGAGGTTGTCGCCAGGCATAACCATTTCAACACCAGCCGGAAGCACGATCTCACCGGTGACGTCAGTTGTTCTGAAGTAGAACTGTGGACGATATTTGTTATGGAATGGTGTGTGACGTCCGCCTTCTTCTTTCTTCAGAATATACACCTCAGCCTTGAAATGTTTGTGAGGAGTTACTGAGCCAGTGGCAGCAATAACCATTCCCCTGCGGATTTCATCCTTGTCGATACCACGGAGCAACAGACCGGCATTGTCACCAGCTTCACCACGGTCGAGGATCTTCCTGAACATCTCAACTCCTGTTACAACAGATTTCAGTTTCTCAGCACCCATACCAATAATATCTACAGAATCACCAGTATTGATAATACCTGTTTCAATTCTTCCGGTTGCAACTGTACCACGGCCTGTGATTGAGAAAACGTCTTCAATCGGCATCAGGAATGGTTTGTCCTGATCACGCTCTGGAAGAGGAATCCAGCTGTCACAGGCATCCATGAGTTCATAGATTTTTTCAACCCATTTGGGCTCTTTATTCAACCCGCCAAGTGCAGAGCCTTGAATTACAGGTGAATTGTCGCCATCAAAACCATAGAAAGTAAGAAGATCTCTGATTTCCATTTCTACCAGTTCCAACAATTCTTCATCATCAACAAGGTCAACCTTGTTCATGAAAACAACCAAACGAGGTACACCTACCTGACGGGCAAGCAGAATGTGCTCGCGGGTTTGCGGCATGGGACCGTCTGTAGCAGCAACAACGATGATCGCTCCGTCCATCTGAGCCGCACCTGTTACCATGTTCTTAACATAGTCAGCGTGGCCGGGACAGTCAACGTGTGCATAGTGACGTGCTACTGTTTGATACTCAACGTGAGCTGTATTGATGGTGATACCCCTTTCCTTTTCTTCAGGAGCAGCATCAATAGAGTCGAAGGATTTGAATTCGGCAAGTCCTTTATCTTGCAGGCAGAGCGTAATAGCTGCTGTTAGTGTGGTTTTGCCATGGTCAACGTGACCAATCGTACCGATGTTAACGTGTGGCTTGGTACGTGCGAATTTTTCTTTAGCCATATCTACTTTGTTTAAATTAAGGTGTTTATAAATCAATTAACTTGAGCCAATGATGAGGATTGAACTCATGACCTCTTCCTTACCAAGGAAGCGCTCTACCACTGAGCTACATCGGCTTTGGAGCGGGAAACCGGGCTCGAACCGGCCACCTACAGCTTGGAAGGCTGTCGCTCTACCAAATGAGCTATTCCCGCTTGTGTGGGGAAGGAAGGATTCGAACCTCCGAAGGCTGCGCCAACAGATTTACAGTCTGCCCCATTTGACCGCTCTGGTACTTCCCCGTTAAATTTCAGATTGAGCCGATGGAGGGATTCGAACCCCCGACCAGCTGATTACAAATCAGCTGCTCTGGCCAGCTGAGCTACATCGGCTTCTTCAAAGAACGTCTTATCGTAAGGCAAATACCTTACGAAAAAGGTCTGCAAAAATAGATAGTTTTAATGAATTGACAAAGAATTTTATTCAAAAAGATGAATAATTTTTGAAATCGCAGTCAAAATGCTGTATATCAAATGATAAATTATTTTGTGAAGCGGTTCTTGTGCTTTTCTACCTGCTTCTTTAATGCATCAACAACAGCATCTGTTGCTTCTTCGAACGTCTTGTTCTGCTTACTGGCAAATAGATCATTACCCCTGAGCAACATCCTGATCTCAGTAATTTTGTTCATCGGTGTATCGGTATTGTCCAGTTTAAGGTTGACTTCTGCGCCTATGATATCATCATTTTTTGCAGCAAGTTTTTCCAGTTTCTTCGTGATAAAGTCTTCAAGTTTTTGGTCGGCCTTGAAATGTACAGAGTTGATAGTTACTTTCATGTTTTTTCCTCCTTCTTTATTTTATGATCCTTTCGGATGCGCTTGTTGATGAATTTTCTTTAGCTGATCTATGGTATTGTGAGTATATACCTGGGTGGCGGCAAGACTGCTGTGTCCAAGTAATTCTTTAATAGCTAATATATTAGCTCCGTTATTCAGCAAGTGTGTGGCAAATGTATGTCTCAATATATGCGGACTTGTTTTGCTCAGGGTCGTTTCTGCACTGAGAAATTTGTGTACAATACGGTAAATCAACTTCTCATATGATTTCCGGCCTTTGTCTGTAACAATCAAAGTGGGTTCATGCTGGTCGAATGTCTTTCGTTTAACTTCCATGTATGCAATTATGGCGTAACCCAGTTGTTTGTGAAACGGTATTATTCGCTGTTTATTACCTTTTCCGGTCACTTTAATCTGATTCAGACTCATATCGATGTCTGTTTCTTTAAGCGAAACAAGTTCAGAAAGACGCATGCCGGTCTGGTAAAGCATGTCAATTACCAGTTTGTCCCTGATGTGTTCAAAACTTTGTTCTGTGTTTTCCTGTCCTGTCTTTTTCATGGTTTCCTGAGGGGCAAAGGATGGCAGACGACGCTTTTTCTTCAGTGAAACTAGTTTTTCGGCCGGATCAGCGTCGATCAAATCATGTCGTTGACAGAAACTATAGAAGGACTTTATTGTGCTCAGCTTCCTGTTGATGCTGCTGTTTGCCATTCCTGATTCCTTCATGCTGACTAACCAACTACGGATCATCAGGGTTTTTATCTTAAGAAGATCGTTTTGTTCGTATTTATCCATGATAAACGAGCAAAATGCAGTCAGGTCATTACGGTAGGAGGTAACTGTGTGTTGCGAAAATCGCTTCTCGGAAATAGCCCACTGAAGGAATTGGTCAATAACCATAAAAAACAAACTTCGATGTAAATTTAGTAAAAACTATCCCTACATCAAAGTTTTTCAAAATATTTCCAGCAAAAAAAAGAATCTTACAACTCTTCCTGACGACGAAGTTGCTGGATGTAAATGGCTTTTAAACGTTGTTCGCGCTGGATAACAGAAGGTTTGGTGAATTTCTGACGTTCACGAAGTTCTTTGACCACTCCGGTCTTTTCAAACTTTCTTTTGTATTTTTTTAAGGCGCGGTCGATGCTTTCACCTTCTTTTACTGGAATGATAATCATTTTGTCTAACTTTCTTTCTTTTGGTTATTATAACTTGTTACTTTACAACCGGGGCGCAAAATTAATCAGTTTTCGTGAATTGACAAATTATTTTTCCTCTAAATCTATATTTTCAAGAAGTGTCCTTTCCAGAAAGTCTGTCATCAGTGTATACAAATGCAACCTGGTGGTGCCTCCGTAAATTCCGTGGTTCCGGTTGGGATAAATCATCAGTTCAAACTGTTTGTTTGCCTTTACAAGAGCATTGATTAGTTCCATGGTGTTCTGATAATGTACATTATCATCGGCGCTGCCATGAACAAGCAGGTAGCTGCCTTTTAGCTTCCTGACATGATTTATTGGGGAGTTGTCGTCGTAACCTGAAGCATTATCCTGAGGCTTACGCATAAACCTTTCGGTATAGATGTTGTCGTAATACCTCCAGCTGGTTACTGGTGCTACGGCAATAGCAGAGGCAAATTCTTCAGCACCCTTGGTAATGGCAAGTGACGACATATACCCTCCGTAACTCCATCCAAATATACCAATGCGTTTGCTGTCAACATAGCTTAGATGTGACAAATACCTGGCAGTAGTGATCATGTCTTCTGTTTCGTACTTGCCTAATTCCTTGTATGTCATCTTTTTGAAAAGCTCGCCTCTTGCGCCAGTGCCGCGGTTATCAACAGACACCACAATAATGCCTTTTTGAGCCAGCATCTGAAACCAAAAGTAATTGTGCCATCCCCATGAATTGGTCACTGTTTGCGAACCCGGGCCGCCATACACATAAATAAGAACAGGGTATTTTTTTTTCGGGTCGAATTCTGGAGGCATAATTTTCCATGCATTCAGATGAACAGCTTCACCAGAAGGCAGCGTAATTGCCGGATCACTGATGGTAAAGAACTCAAGCGGACTTAATTCAAATTCGCCGATGCGATTCATGAACTCCTTATTGTCAATAATAGTTCGCAGCAACTTGCCATCGCTGCCGAAAATCTGGCTTACAGGGGCTGTATTGGCTGTGGTGTTTGTCCCCAGGAAGTATTTATAAGTCTTGCTGAATGAAGCTCTGTTCTGACCAGGCAATGTTGTCAGTTGTTTTTTCTTTCCATCAAGGCTCACTGAATAAATATGACGGTCAAGGGGAGAGTGTTCGGCACTTTGATAAAAAACCCGTTTGTTATTAGGATCATATCCATACATCTCGGTAACATCCCAGTTGCCAACGGTAAGTTGCCTGGATGTTTTGCCTTCAAGGTCGTTCAGATATATATGATTATAACCGTCTTTCTCACTTGTAATCAGGAAATTTTTTCCGTCAGGCAGAAAGGTTAGATGGTCAGTGATGTCGATGTAGTAAGTGTTTTTTTCTTCATAGATTGTATGTGTTGCCCCTGTTGATGCATTTGCCAGCAAAAGTTCAAGATGATTCTGCAGACGGTTTAGCTTTTGAACGGATAACAAGCCTGACGATTGTGTCCACTTAATTCTTGGAATATATATATAGGTTTCCTGGCCTAAATCTACGGTAAGGGCTTCTCCGGAATTCAGATCATGAATTTTAATTTGGATTACTGAATTATCTTCACCTGCTTTCGGATATTTGTATCGATACCATTCAGGGTATAGTCCGGTAAACATCTCCATCTGAAACTCTTTAACGTCTGATTCGTCAAAACGGTAATATGCCAGTTTGCGGCTGTCGGGCGACCAGAAAAATGCCTTGGTAAAGCTGAACTCCTCTTCATATACCCAGTCAGCTGTACCATTTATAATCTCGTTTGTTTTTCCATCAAACGTTATCTGAGACTCATATCCGGTGTGTATATCAACGACAAAAATATTATTGTCTCGTACAAAGGCAATTTTGGTTCCATCGGGCGAAAAATCTGCCAGACTTTGTTTGCCGTTGGTGGATAATTGCTTTAGGGTTTTTTTTTCGACATCGAAGACATAGTAGGTGGATTTGGTCGAATGCCTGTAGATGCTTTCAGTGTCGTGTTGAAGCAGAATTTTCTTTTCATCATTGCTCAAAACATAGTCTGATAGATCAAGCGGCCTGTCAAATCCTTCAGGAATCAGATCTTTGGTGCTTGCAAGCATAAAGGCAAAATTCCCGGTTTTGTATTGATATGCATTCAGAGCTGTATCATCAATCATCAGATAATGCTCTCCGTCGTTCATCGGGCTGACTCCTCTCACCGTCTGAGGCATGAAAATACCACTTGCCCAGATATCTTTAAGTCCGATCTCCTTTTTGTCTTGCGCTTTACTCGTGTATTGTACCAGAAGAAAAAGGGCAATGATTCCAAAGCTAAGTTTTGTCATAATGCATTTTTTTGTCAAAAATACTGAAATGTCGCAAATGAGAATATTGACAGCTTGCAAAGAGTTTGTATTTTTGCCGACTGAATCGATTGTCACGGCATCTTATCACTACTATCCGGGACGTTAGCTCAGTTGGTTTAGAGCGCTTGCTTGACAGGCAAGAGGTCACTGGTTCGATTCCAGTACGCCCCACAAGAAATTGCCATCCATTATCAAATGGGTGGTATTTTTTATTCAATCTTCCTTCGGAAGTCTTCAAAGATCATTGGATAGGGTTTTTCGTTTTTCAGCTTTACCTGTATGCCGATTGAACTTATGTTGTAGTTATCGAATGCAAAACCACCTTTGACTGATTCAAAATTGTCGGCATTCATCCATCTCTGTGCACTGGTGGCGAAAATATCTATGTTTTTTGTGATGTTGAACCTGATGCTGATACCCGAAATAATGACTCCTTCCATCACCTTGCCGGTGAAACCAAACGTAGCATTTGCGCCTCTTTCAATGAGCGTTTCATCAGTTAACAGGTTGTATACCCCTGAGTGATAAAAACACAGTCCGGCTCCACCCAGTAAATGAACTTTAAATCTTTGATCTGAAGAATTTGGCAGAAAGAGTTTTAGAATATTGTATGCTGCCACACCATTAAGTTCAGTAACAGAGGAAAGAAAATATTGATTACGGTCAAAGTTTTGATCGTTTAGCCTTGCAATAAATATTTGGCCTGAAATCATCAGGCTGGGGTTTATTTCGACACCGAGATACAAACCTCCGGCCATATTGAGATTGCTATGTTTATGATCATTTTTTGGAATAAGCCCTGACTCAGTCAGATCCATAAAAGGAATCGCCACCCCGGTCTGGATTCCTGCTATCCAGGTACCCTTAAAACTATTTGATACAGGTACAACATGCTGTCCGACAGTAAATGATGGCAACATCCCCAACCACAATGAAAGGATTAATCTTTGAATAAGTGAGGTGATCAGGCTCACCTGAAAAGTGGGTTTTGATTGTTCATCCGATAATTTTCAATTACTAGACTAATCTGTTCAGCTTTGATTCTTTTGGCAATAATTCTTTTTTCCTTGTCGAGCAAATAGATTACAGGAGTTCCATAGATGTCATAAAGGTGATGAAAGTCAGCGTTCAGGCTCCGGGTTCCATTTACATTGATCCACGGAAGCCGATAACGGATGAGGTAATCTTTCCATCCATCGAGTTTTCCATTAGTGCCAATGGCAAAAACTTCCATATCGATAGTCCCGCTCTTGTAAATGTTAATCAGACCATCCATCTCCTTTTTGCATACGCCGCATTCATGATCCCAAAACAATAAAACTGTAAACTCATTCTTAATCTCTCTGAACGAACGGTAATTGCCGCTTGAGTCAATTAACCAGATGTCAGGGGCTGTTTTCCCGATCAGAAGCAAACGCAACTGATCAGCTCTTTCTTTTATTTTTTCAAGAACAGAAGGTGAAGTGTTGGCAACAGAGTATTTGCTGAAGTAGTTATCTGCCATATGCACAAACACCTTGTCCATTCCCATTATTGTCGAATTCTGGTATTCTGATGTAAAGTGCCAGATCAGGTAATCTCTGACTTCTTCGTTGTTTCCGGTAAGGCTGATTATTCTGTCAATTGAATGAATTACGGAGTCAGGGACGGGGGGTACAAGTTGCTCAAAATAAAAATCAAGTTTTGGTTGGAAAATTGGCGACCGTAGCAACCGGTCATCAGAGAGTAGAAAGTTATCCCAATAGTGGTTCTTAAAATAATGGTATGATTTTTCAGCATTACCTTTGATCTCTTCTGGGATATCTGTTTCTTTCATAGCCCTGAAAAGTATTGAAATAAACGAATCAGGAAAGCTATCTATTACTGTGGTCCTGAATTGCTTAATAATATGATTCAATGAATCTGATATTTTTGCATAGCGGTCTTCATTAATTAGACCTGCTTCCAGTTTGGTTTTCCAGGCACTTAGTTCCTTGTTTGTACTGTTTGATATTGATATTTGTTTGAAAAACATCGAGTTAACATCGTCATCCGGTGCATTGATCCTGAAATCATCACCTGAAAAATCAGCTTCAATAGAAAAATGTTGGTTGTTGGATACAATAAATTCAATGAGTTTGTTTCTTTTCTTGTTTGCCAGCACATAAACCCCACCGGGTAGATGTTCATTTCCTTCAAAAGTGACAAGTCCTGCTGAGTTTTTCGTAGCAGAATCTACCAGATGTATTTTGTTTCCATAATGACGTACAAGTATATAGCTGCTATCGTTCTGCCCGCTAAGGTCAAATGAGATTCTGTGACCTGAATTCTGCCCAAAGTTCAGGAAAGGAGTCAAAACTGAAACCAAAACCAGAAGAAATCGGTACAAGTGTAAGTGAAACGTTTTTTTCATGGTGCAAAAATATGAAACCGGACCAAACAGCATTAAATACTGTATAGCATGATGAATTATTTCATGCAGGTTCATTTTTTTTTTGAAAAATTTAATTAGTTGAAAAACAGTATTATAATTTATTGGTTTAACTTGAAATTCAATTAGATTAGTACGATTTCCGTTGATTTTGTTACTATAGTGTGGGAAAATGTATTTCGAAAGAAAAGTATCTTAACAAACAATTATCTTTAACAACATGAAAAGAATTTTATTGACATCCATGTTTGCCTTGCTGTTGGTCATTAACCATCAGGTATTTGCGCAAAACACGATTGACGGGTATGTCTTATACCGCGATAACCCTCAGGTTCCTATACCTGATGTTCAGGTTGGACTGTATACGACCGGTGGCACACTGATCAATACTTACACAACAGGTGATAACGGGTACTATGCTTTTACCAATATTCCCGATGGAACTTATGTGCTCTCCAGCACTACAGAAATCGATCCCGGAGGAGTTGACCTTTATGATGCCTGGCTTATCTTGCAGTACATCTTTGGATGGATTGAGTTTACACCGATTGAGTTTATGGCGGCTGACGTAACCGGCAATGGTGTTGTGAACATGGTTGACTATCTGTTCATTGTTATCCATTATTTCATCTACGGCCAGCCATTTCCTGCCGGAGAATGGGTTTTTCTTGATGTTGAGGTAAGCACATTTTCCCGCGAAGGCGGTGGAAATGTTGCCGGAAGCAGCACAGGTGATGTAGGCGGTGTCTGGGTTCCGACAGGCAGGGAATTGATCGATGAGATGATTTTAGAACATGAGGGTATAGCCAATCTTCAATCAGGACAGATTGTGAGTTTCCCGGTCAAAGCGCCCTCGCTTATTGATCTGGCAGGGTATGGTCTTGTGTTTGAGTTTGATCCACAGGTGCTTGAAATTGTTGAAGTTGTTCCATTTGGCACAGATGCTCATTATGCTGTTGTGGATAACCAAATACGCATGAGTTGGATTCAGAATTATGATAAATCGGACAGATCGTTCGAGGGAGTGCTTGCTACCATAGCTGTCAGGAAGAAAGGACAAGTGACAGGAGATATTAATCTTCGACTGGGTAAGGAAAGCCACATTCTTGACAATACGGGTGAAAGGATCGGATATCTGGAATTAACCGCGCCGAAACTTTCTATAGCGGCTGGCGAAGGTTCATCTCTCAGGTTATACCCAATGCCGGCTTCAGGCACTACAAATCTTGAAATTACAGTAGATCAGGCCGGCTCTTCCTTGGTTTCTGTGTTCAATATGCAAGGACAGTTGGTTGATCAGTTTAGTATTTCTGTTACAGCCGGCACGAATAATATTATTGTTGACCTAGGTTCTTATATTCCCGGAAGTTACAGGCTCATTGTGCAAACAGCGGACAAACAAGTGATGAAGAGTAGTTTATATGTTCGATAAGTGCAGTAATTAATTGTTGGTTGGGGGAGGCCTTAAGGGGTCTCCCTTTTTTTTTTGCAGTAAACAATGAAATAGCTAATTTCGTAAGGATTTTCGGAGCAATGAAACAAAGTTTTCTTTTAATCATTCTGATTTCTTTTTTTGTGCTGCTTCATTTGAGCAGCTGTGATAGGTATGTAGGGCAAGAAAACAAATGTAATTTTGAAGAAAGCTACAGACTGGGAAAGAAATTCAGCATTGAGGGCAAAACAGACAGTGCGATCATTTTTTTTACAGAAGCACTTGATTGTAATGGCCCGGCCGATTCCAATCTCAGACTTCTGCTTGAGTTGGGCGATCTCTATCGTTTACAATCAGATTTTTTGAAAGCTGAGAAAATCATATTTCGTTTTGACTCTCTGTATCTAACTCAGGATAAAAAAGATAGTTCACTAATAGCCGAAAAGTTTCACCTTAAAGGAAAAATTGCGACAAACAAAGGTTCGTATAATGATGCCTTAAGATATTTTCATGAATCAATAGAACTTAAGAATAGAGTCTTTGGAAGGCACCAATTGATACATGCTAAAACTTTCAACTTTATAGGTATTGTTTATCTATATCAAAATCAGTATAAACATGCATTAGATTTCTTTGACAGCTCCCTGCTGATATGTGAGACACATGGAGTTTTTGAGAAAGATGCTTCGGACAGTTTTATGAATAAGGGAATAGTTTACTCAATATTAGGACGGTATGAAGATGCTATTAATAATTTTAATCATTCAAGACGAATTCAAGAAGTGAACCCATTAAAATACAGAGACCTTGGTGAGTTTTATATTAATTACGGTCATTTTTTAAAAAGTGTGGGAGAATCAAGTGAAAGTATTGAAATGTATGAGAAAGCCGAGAACCTATTGAAACATGACTTGAGAAGTAAGAATATTTCGATGACACACCTTTATATAAATCTTGGTAATGCATATTACCAAAGAGGCGATTATGATAAAGCACGTGTGTATTATTCGAACACTATAAGAGAATTGGAGGATAAGGTGGAAGAGAATCATCCAAGTTTGGTTATGGTTCGAAATAATCTTGCATTCATGCATTTCATCGTCGGAGAGTACCATGCCGCTGAAGATTTATTTAGAAAAAACCTCAATCAGAAAATTAATTCAGAGACAAGGGTTTTCTTGTTAAGGAATCTGGCTAAAGTTATTGAGGCTTTAGGAGATAAGATTGAGGCAGAGAATCTTTTTCTAAATGCGCTTGTTGAGTCAAGAGGTAATTTAGGAGAGAATCATCAAGAAACAAGTGTGTCACTTCAATCACTTGGCGAACTATATATTAGACAGAGCAGGCATGATGAGGCTATACTTATGCTTGAGTCCGCGATGAAGATTATGGTTAATAATTATTCAGCTCAAAGAACTTCTATTAATCATTTGAAAGTATTGATAGCAAAAGCATTGACGATGAAATCAGATTATCAGGCTGCCGAATCAATCTTCCTCGAAGCCACAAAAGGATTTAATCCTGAAAGCGAACAATCCTTTTTGGATGCTGATGTGAGGATTAAGGAAGCTTTCTTTGGTTTAGCCGCATTGTACTATTTGAGATCAAAGGCGAATTCTGACACACTATTGCTCAAGAAAAGTCTTGGTAATTATTTAACCGGACTTAAAATTGTAGAGAAGCTGGGAATGACCATAGCCGATGAAAGCAGGCTCCTCCTTAATCAGGAGAACAGAAGGCGAATGGCAGAGGCTCTTTCGGTTTGTCATTATCTGTATGTTGCTACCGGCGATGAATCCTACCTTGATCTGGCATTTGACCTCTCGTCGAAATCTAAAGGCGCTGTGCTTTTGTCATCCATTAGGCACAACAAAGCACTCGAATTTGGAGGGGTGCCAAATGAAGTGACATTAAAGGAAAACTCACTGAGGGAAGAGATTTCGGTTGTCAGAAAGCTTATATATAATGAAAAGCTAAAAAAGCAACCCTCTCATACTCAGTTGGGATATCTTGAGAATAAACTATTTGTACTCGATAAAATGTATGACAGCCTCACAGAGCATATAGAAGTGCAGTATCCGTCCTATTTCCGCTTGAAATATCAAAGCAATCTGATTCCGTTACAAAAGGTACAGCAGGAACTAAGTAATAACCAAATACTTCTCGATTATTCTATCTATGACAGTACGGTCTTTCTTATTGCCCTGACAAACAAAGAAAAGCTATTTCGCAGACTTGAAGGGATTAAAGATCCGGAAACATCAGTTAATGAACTCCTTAATTATCTTAAGCCTGATTTCTCCAATCTCACCGGCACTGAGTACCGACGATTTGCCGAATTATCCCATGAACTTTATGATTTTTTAATCGGGCCTGTGGATCAATTAACTGAAGAGAAGCATATTATGGTCATACCGGACGGTATCCTTGGTTATATACCTTTTGAAGTATTGATTACAGAACTGCCGGATACAAGTCTGAACCTGGATTATACGACACTTCCTTATCTGTTGAAAACCAATAGTGTGTCGTATATCTATTCAGCAACATTGAGGTATATGGAGCAGAATGATAAGGACAGTATTCATAAAGGTCGCGTACTTACTTTTGTTCCTGATTATTCGGATATACGCTATCAACAGCAGCAATCAGTTGCAGATGATGAAGTCAGACAGGATCTTGTACCATTGCCCTATGCACGACTTGAGTCGAAGCATGTTCTTTCCATAGTAGATGGAAAGGAACTAAAAGGAGAGCGGGCAAGCAAACTTAATTTTGTTTCGATGGCCAATGATTTTGATGTGCTTCATTTGGCCATGCATACACAGATAAGCGATAACAATCCCTTGTATTCCCGCTTGGTTTTTCACCCTTTGCCTGATAGTCTGGATAGTTACTCGCTAAGTACCTATGAGTTATACAACCTCAGGCTAAATGCACGTCTTGTTGTGCTTTCTGCCTGTAATACTGGTAGTGGTAGCCTGCGACAGGGTGAAGGAATTATGAGTTTGTCACGGGGTTTTGTATACGCGGGAGTGCCTTCTATTGTGATGACGACCTGGGAGGTGCATGATGAAAGCGGATCGAGGCTCATGGAGCGATTTTATTTCTATCTCCGGGAAGGTTTGGGTAAGGATGAAGCTCTGCGGAAGGCCAAGCTTGATTTTCTGGAAGGGTCCAACAGGTTAAAGGCGCACCCTTATTTCTGGTCGTCATATGTTTTGATCGGCAATCCTGATCCGATCTCTCTTGAAGCCAGCGAAAGAGACTATAAAAATTTTGTTTACGCCGGCATACTGTTACTGGTCATCCTGATAACAGGAGTGTTCATTCTAAAAAAAAGGACGACTGCCAGCTCCTGATGGCAGTCGTCATAATGATTGGTTTAACTGGTAACTTGTTCTAGTTTTACATCTCCGTCAGGAGTTTTTGGGCCTTGGTTTTGTAGATACTGTTGTCTTTTGAAATTTTTTCAAAAATCAATTTAGCTTCATCTAAGTTATTCGTTTTCAATTGACACAACCCAAGATACCACTCTGACTGATCAATGAAAAGGTTGTCATTATGTTGGATGATCTGTTGGAATAATTGCTTTGCTTTGTCAAAATCTTCAAGTTCCATATAGGAAAGTCCTCCATAAAGTTTGGCGAGGAGGTTTGCAGGGGCTTTTTCGAACATCTCAACTGCTGCGTTGTAATCCTTCAACTCATAGTATTGTATTCCCTGAATAACGGGTTGTTCCAGGTTCGAGATGGTTGAACGCACGGTGAACATAGAATTTTCGTGTGTAAAATACGCAGCATAGAGTTGGCTGTTTGCATCACTGTTTTTGGATTGAACAAACCAGAAAGCAGCAGCAGAAAGCAGAATAATCGCAGCAGCAGCTGCAACTTTGTAGTATCCGATAAACAATTTTCTGAGGACAGGTTGCTCATTCTGCTGATGTATAGCATTCAGCGTATCGAGCACTTCAAGTTTACCCACTTGCTTGTTTGATTGGATGATCTGATTGAATTGTTCAAATTCACTCGCCATGACGGGATCGGATGATAGTTTTTTGCGGAATTCCCACAATTCGCTTTCTTCCAGTTCACCGTGAACAAATTTGTAAAATAGATCAAAATGCTTCATAATCATTTATTTTGTTAAACTCAGGATCATTGATGATCATATTAAAGAGTTTCTCCAAACACAAGCGGCGTTTCTTGTAGACGTTTTCTCTGGATGATATATTCAGGCGTTCGGCCATTTCCTTACCACTAAGGTTCTTCATGGTTGAGCGAATCAACTTTTTGCATTCCAGATCGAGTTTCCTGAAATGTCTGTTAAAAATCCTCAATTGAGCGTTTTGCCTGTAATTAACAGCCAGTTCATCTTCATCGTTTTGTGGTATGTCTATATGGTCGAGACGTGTGACATCAACCTGTCCACGGTTTCGCAGTTGAATCAGCCATATATGTTTGCAGATTGTTACAAAGAACGTCCCGAAGCTTTGTCTCAGTTCAAACCCATCTTTCTTGACTGCATCAATCAAACTTAGAATCCCTTCCTGAAAAACATCCCAGGCATCTTCACGTGTTCCATAACACTCTTGTACGAATCTGCTAACCTTGCTGAAATAGGCCTTGTAGACGTAATTAAGTGTTTTTCGGTCGTTGCTGATAATGCCTTTAACAATGTCATCTGAACTGAATAAACTTTTCTTCTCAACCATTAGTAACAAAATCTGCTTAAATCGTACTAAATTTGTTTATGTTTACCTTATATTATGCTTATAAATATCATGATAATAATTACTTATGTAATAGGGCTTTTTTTTTTGACTGTTTCAATTTTAACAAAAGATATCGCAAACATAACAAAAACTGAACCACTAATTTTTATCTTTGACAAAATACTTCACAGTTCTATTTAATTCATATGAAACATCTTTTTGGCATTCGTCTTTTTATATTGTTGTTTGTCATTGTCGCTGTGGGGCTCTTGCCGGTTAACTCTTTACTCGGACAAGAGAGGGACACAAAGATACGACTGGCATTCTATAATCTGGAAAATTTTTTCGACACAAAAATTGATTCTGCAAGATCATACAACGATTTTACTCCTGAAGGTGCACAGGGCTGGACATTGAGCCGGTATTTCCAGAAAAGAGCCAATCTATTCAAAACCATTCTGGCCATGGGAGAGGGTTCGCCTCCTGATGTGCTTGGTGTTTGCGAGGTGGAGAATGAAGATGTTATGCTTGATCTTGTTATGGCTACACCATTAAAGAGATTTAACTACAGAATAGTACATTTTGAATCGGATGACAGAAGAGGTATTGATGTTGGACTGATCTACCGACTTGAACACCTCAGCCTGATCAATAGTCGTGCGATCAAGTTGTCTGATCCCTCGGACACAACCTTTGTCACACGTGATATTCTCTATGTTTCTTTTGAAGCCGGATCGGTTGACACCTTGCATGTATTCATTAATCACTGGCCTTCACGTTATGGTGGCGTTCTTGCTTCAGACGCCAAAAGGAGCCTGGCTGCAAGGGTTTTGCGTAGCCATGTTGACTCATTGAATCAAGTGCTGAAAAATCCCAAAATCGTTATTATGGGAGACTTTAATGACACCCCCGATGACATAAGTATTAACAAAGTTCTTCGTGCATCAAGCCCTGAGAAGCAGGAATATTCATCAGATTTGATACATCTTTTTACAAACCCTGATTTGTTGGGATTTCAGGGGACAATCAAGCATATGCAGAACTGGCAGATATTTGATCATATTATCATTTCCAGAGCATTGTTTGACAGCAGCGACAGATTAGTTTTTGTTCAGGATAGTCAGCGGATTTTTGCCGCTGATTTTTTGATGACTGAAGATGATCGTCATTTGGGGCGAATGCTGTACAGAACCTATCAGGGGCCAAAGTATATTGGCGGGTTCAGCGATCATTTGCCTGTGATGATTGACCTGAAACTTCAGAAAAGGTAGAGATTCTACAATTTATTTAAAAACAGTGGAATATCTTCCAGTTTCAAAACGATCGCGTCAGGGCAATTATCGATGGCCGATATAGGCATGATCGGCACTTCGGCAGTTTCGGGTGATTGAATGATTGCAAGACCACCGGCTTGAGTAATTTTTTTCAGACCAGTTGCTCCGTCGTTATTGGCTCCTGTAAGCACAATACCAATGAGTCTGCTTCCCCAGGCAAATGCGGCCGATTCAAATAAGACATCTATCGAGGGCCGTGCGTAATTCACTTTTTCTTCGACGGAAAGGCTTAGTGTTTTGTCTTCTTCGACCAACAGATGGTAATTGGGAGGCGCCAGATACATGTGTGATGGACGCACAGGTTCTCTCTCATCAGCCTCTTTCACCTGCAGATGAGAAAGTTGATTGAAATAGCGCGACATGAAACTATCTGAATGCGGACTCATATGTTGCACTACAATAATGGGAATACTGAAGGTTTTGTCGAGCCCAAGGATTATTGTTTTAAGCGCTTTTAAACCTCCTGCTGATGAGCCTATCACAACAGCTTCAAAGTCCATTTTTTCAGATTATTTTCTTTTTGTAGATTTTTTCTTTGCCATCGACAACAGTAAACTGTTCAACCACATCAGTGAACATGAGATTTTCTTTGCTGCCCAACCCGAGAAATCCGCCTTTCACCAAGCTTTCAGAGAACAAACGTACCACTTTATTTTGCAAATCTTTGTTAAAGTAAATGAGCACATTACGGCAGATCACCATATGAACCTCTGCAAAAACACTATCGGTTACAAGGTTATGCTCGGCAAATACGACGTTTTTTCTCAGGTCTTGATTAAAAATAACCGATTCGTAATGAGCTACATAATAATCAGAAAATGACTGTTTGCCTTCCGACATCTGATAATTGGCTGTATAATCTTTAATCCTCGAGATAGGGTAAATTCCTTTCCGTGCAGTTTCGAGTGAGATAGGGTTGAAGTCAGTAGCATATATTTGGGTGCGTTCATACAAGCCTTCTTCTTTGATCATAATTGCGAATGAATAGACTTCTTCGCCGGTTGAACAGCCTGCAAGCCATATTTTAACGTATGGATATGTCCGTAGCATTGGGAGCACCTCTCTGCGCAAGGTGGCATAGAAACCAGGATCGCGGAACATCTCAGTTACATTTATGGAAAAGTCTTTGAGGATCAGGTCGAAAAAATCATTTTCGTGTAATACCTTGTGCTGCAGTTCTGAAATACTATTAAGGCCTAAGGCTGCTGTTCTGAAGAGAATTCTGCGTTTCAGGTGTGCTTTATTATAATTGCGGAAGTCGTAACCATACCGCTTGTAGATGGCTTCAATCAACAGCTCTATTTCAATGTTCTGCGTAAGGTTTGTCGCATTGTAGTCTTTATTTAATGGTGTCTCCATTTAATTATTACTGAATTACTTGTACAACCATACCCTCAGCAAGGATATAAGTTTGGCACTTTCGACCGGTTTTGCGAGATATTCGCTTGCACCGGCAGCCATACATTTTTCTCTGTCATCTTTCATGGCCTTTGCAGTTAGTGCAATAATCGGCAGGCGTGCATAAGCACTTTCTTTCCTGATGATCCTCATTGCTTCATAACCGTCCATCTCGGGCATCATTACATCCATAAGTATCAGATCGACTGCTGGTGTCTCCTTTAATTTTTTAATTCCTTCCACACCATTACGGGCGTTGATGGTTTTAATTTTATAGCTTTCGAGCAAACTGTTTAGTGCGAAAACATTACGCATATCGTCATCAACTATCAGGACGGTCTTTCCTTCAAGGATATCTTCACGACCGTGTATTTTACGCAGCATTTTTTGTTTTTTTTCAGGCAGCTCCGATTCGATCTGATGTAGAAAGAGGGTAGTTTCGGACAATAGACGTTCAAAGGACCTTGCACCTTTCATGATGATGCTTTCGGCATATTGTTGCAGTTTCAGATCTTCATCTTTGTTGAGTTCTTTCGATGTGTAAACAACTACTGGAATGTCATGGAATTTTTCCTGGTTCTTAATAATGTCAAGAAACTCAAACCCGCTCATGTCGACCAAACCCAGGTCGAGAATAATGCAATCAAATGCTTCATTTTCGAGTAATTGAAGCGCTGACTCGGCACTGCCCACTGAAACAATACGTATGCTGTCGTCAGTCATCAGGTTCTCTATGCTTTTTCTTGTAACAGCATCATCTTCAATGATAAGCAAAGTTCTCAGAGGTTTATTGACAATATTGTCAATTTTGCTGAATGCCTGTTCCAGTGATTGTTGAGTGACCGGCTTGTTCAGATATCCTATTGCACCGAGTTTAAGTGAGTCAAGTGATTTGTCGGCAGCTGAAATGATATGCACGGGGATATGGCGGGTCCGCTGGCTATTTTTTAAACGGTTAATCACTTCATAACCATCAATTCCGGGTAATCCGATGTCGAGTATTATTGCGTGGGGCTGATAATAGTCTGCAAGATGCAATCCTGATTCACCATCATTGGCAATAAGGCATTTGTAGCGGTGTTCATGAGCAAGATCATACAATAATCTGCTGAAATTCTGATCATCTTCAATCACAAGGAGCGTTTTATCACCAACAGTGATGGAGTCGCGGTCATCATTTGACTTTTCTGGCCTTGACGGGATTGTTACCTGCTCATTCATCTGATTGATTTCAGCAACATCAGGTGCATCGGAAGGTTTGTTCTCGTTTTCAGTTATTGCAGACTGAATTGGCTGTTCATTTGCTTTTGTTTGTGCTTCTTCAGGAAGAAACAAAGTGAATGTAGTTCCTTTTCCCACTTCGCTTTCAACCTGTATTTCACCGCCAAGCAGCTCGGCAAAACCTTTCGAAATACTTAAACCCAGTCCAGTTCCTCCGTATTTTCGGCTGGTGGTTCCATCAGCCTGTCTGAAGGCTTCAAATATAAGATCCAGTTTGTCTTTCGGAATCCCGATTCCTGTGTCGGAGACTGAAATTGCAACAGTTGAACCTCCGTTGAGCCGTGATTGTAAATTGACCTGATTATCTGGTTTAAATACATTCAAGGTGATGCTGCCATCGTGGGTGAACTTGATGGCATTGGAATAAAGGTTTTTGATGATCTGGTAAAGTCTTTGGGCATCCGTTCTGATCATCTGAGGTACACTGTTGGTAATATTCACGAAGAGCTCGAGCCCTTTTTTCTCTGCCAGTGGACCAAAAGTTTTTCTGACATAATTGGCAAGATCATCGAAATACATGCTTTCGATAAAAAGATCAATCTTACCGGCTTCAACTTTGCTAAGGTCAAGTATTTCATTGATCAGGTCGAGGAGATCGGATCCTGAACTGTTGATGGTTCGTGCGTATTCCAGTTCTTTGTTGTCCAGATGTTTCTTTCGGTTTTCGGCTAGAATCTGAGATAGAACCAGAATGCTGTTTAACGGGGTGCGGAGTTCGTGTGACATGTTGGCCAGAAACTCTGATTTATACCGGGAAGCTTGCTCAAGGTCTTTTGCTTTTTGTTCGATTTCTTTTCTGGCCAGTTCAAGTTCTTTGTTTTTGAGGTTGATGGCATCGCGTTGCAGCTCAAGTGCACGTGTTCGTTCTTCAAGTTCTTCGTTAGTTACCTTGAGTTCTTCCTGCTGTGACTGAAGGTTTTCTTCAGATATTCTTAACGCATGGGTTTGTTCCTGAAGTTCTTCGTTGGCTTGCCGGAGTTCTTCCTGTTGTACTGCAAGTTCGTTGGCTTGCTCCTGTGTTTGTCTCAGAAGCTTTTTTACGGTTTCATCAGCTTTGGCGGTCACAAAGGCGACAGCAATGCTTTCTGCTGCTGTTTTGATGAAATTGGTGTGCAGTTCATTGAAATCGAAGAGAGAAACAAGTTCGATAACACCGATAAGTTCATCTTCATACATCAGAGGACAGGCGAGGTAGCTTCGGGTAGTAAGTATTTCGCTGCCAATGCGTACTTTATGATGTGTCTCGATATTATTCAGAGTAGTCACCTTCCTGTCCTGTGCTACTTGTCCGGTAAGTCCACTCCCGTAAGGCACAACCTTGAATTTTTTAATCTCACCTTCTTCAATCGCAAAATGGCCCTTAAGGTGAAGCTCGTTCTTATCAGGTTCGGCCAGAAACATCAGCCCGACTTGTGCGTTCATGTATGGGACAAGGAATGAAATAACTGATGATGACAACTCCTGAAGGTTTTTTTCGCGACTGATGTTCCTCCCAAGCGAATTCAGACCTGTTTTCAACCAGTCTTGCTCAATACTTAGCTGCCGGTTGTGTTGCAGGGTACGGGTCATTTCATAAAGTGAAATTCCTAAAGTGTCGTGCTCACTCCGTGGAATTACGGTTTGTTCATAATCACCTTTTGCGATACGATTAGCCTGTTCAACTACCTGCCGGAAACTCGTGACCATTTGGTTCATGGATTTTCCCAGAACATCTCCATCACTTCTTATTTCGACCTGTTCACTGTAATCGCCTCTGGCCATTGATTTGGCAACTGATGCGTATGATTGAAGCGATCCGGTAAGTTTATTAAAAGTATTAACCATTTCGCCCACCTCATTGTTTGGTGCTTTAATGTATTTGTTGTCCAGATGACCGACAGCAACCTGTTTGCCCCATGATGAAAGTTGCTTGATTGGGTTTACAAACCAACGGGTTACCAGAATAGAAATTAAAAAAACAACGATTATAGTCACAATAAAGGATATCTTGACAATATCACTGAGTTTTCGGGCATAGGCAAAGGCTTCGATATGTTCTATTTCTTCGATGAGTGCCCAGTTGACTCCAAGTTTTTCAAGTTCAGTCAGGTTTCTATATATACCAAGCACGTATTTGTTTTGGTTATCCGAGTCATAACTGGAAACCTTTTCTTCTTCCAGTTCATGCTTTTTCAGAAAGGGCAGGTTTTCCCTGTGCTGCAGATAAAAAACCCAGTCACGTGCTTTCTGGTTGTCGGCCATTTTCTCCAGTACCTCACTATCCTGCCCGAACCTAAGAGGAGATCGCAACATCAGGTCTTGTCCGATCAGGTATGCCTGACCCGTTTCGCCATATCCGGCACTCTGGTGAATAATCCTGTTAAACCTTTCTGTATTAATCTGAAGAGCAATGAGTCCGATTATTTCATTCTGCTGATTCAACAAAGGTTGTGCAAAAAAACCGGAAAGCATATTAAGCGAAGGTTTATATCTTTCCAGATCGGAGAACGTTATCTTATTGTTGTCGAGTGCTTGCCTGCACGCTAATGCAAAGCGGGTTTGATTGAGTTCTGAAGTAAAGAGGTTTTGACCCAAATCAGCTTCTTGCTTTATGCTAAATAAAATATTGCCCTCTTTATCAATGAAATAAATATCATGATATCCGCTTCGCCTGCTTATATTCTTAAACTCATCTTGGTGTTTTTGGGTTAGTCTGGTGTATTCAGCACTGTTTTTAAATTTGTTAAAATCGAAGTTGTTTTGCTCAAAGCCTGATTTAAGGTTCTGGAGAAATTCAGCGTCCTCATTTTGTTTGCTGTTTAGTTCGAGGAAATCAACAATTTCCTGAAAATATGACTGTATATTTTCTACTCTGAGCAAGGATGTTGAGTGCAGAGACTTTTCGGCGAGTACAGTGAGTCCATGGTAAGCATTAAGGAAGTTGATGAAGCTAATCGAAGCAAGAGGAACAATTGATATGGCCAAAAACCAAATCAACAACGATTTTCCGACTCCAATATACCGCCAAGAGCGGAATGAGTGCTTTATTTTGTCCCAACTGCTTGCGGTATTATAGTCGAGGTTATCCATAAGTGTGCCGATAAAATTTTTAGCTGACTAATAGGCATTATTTCAAGGCGTAACGGGCAATAGTATCAAACAATTCGTTAGGATTGACCGGTTTGGTAATGTAGAAATCCATGCCGGCTTCCAGGCATTTTTCGCGATCACCCTTCATTGCGTGGGCAGTCATGGCAACTATCGGAGTGTGCTGCCCTGTGTTAACTTCCGCTTTCCGGATGAGTCTTGTTGCTTCAAAACCATCCATTTCAGGCATTTGAACGTCCATCAGTATAATGTCGAATTGTTGGCTTGTTGCCATTTCGCAGGCAATCTTACCATTTTCGACAGCTTTAACCGACCAGCCTTTCTTTTCGAGTAGCTGAGTGACAATTTTACGATTGATTATCTGATCCTCAGCGACAAGTATTGAAATGTTCTTTTGGTTGGTTACAGTTGATGATACGACAGCTTTAGGTGAATTGTCCGTGACCGCATGTTGACCGAATTTTGATTCGAGGTACATTTTCAGGTCATTTTGCAGGATCGGTTTTGAAATAAAATTATACTGATTTGCCTTTTTAAGTTTCAGTATATCAATATTTGCCTTCGTAGGTGAAAGTAGTAGAAATTCCGGAAGTGTTTTTCCGGATAGAAGTTCTTTTATTTTTTCGGCTGCATCGGCTCCATTCATTTCGTGGAGATAAAAATCAATCATCACCAGATCGAATATTTCTGATTTGACAGCTTTGACGGCCTGTTCGCAATCATGTGCGATAGTACATCTGATGTTCCAGCTTTTCAGCAACTCGCTCAGGTTTGTTGCTGATTTTTCATGGTCATCGATCACCAGTATATGAAAGTCCTGATTGGGCTTCGTGAGTTTTAATTGCCAGGGGGTTTCCATTTGTTCGCCGGTGATCATGTTGAGTCTGAACGAAAACCTGCTACCCTCGCCAGGGCTGCTGCTAACTTTGATCTGGCTGCCCATCAGATTCACTAATCTCTGGCTTATGCTAAGTCCCAAACCGGTTCCACCATGGGTTCTGGATATTGATGTTTCGGCCTGAGTATATGAATCAAAAAGTCTTCCGATTTTTTCTTTAGGAATTCCGATTCCTGTGTCTTCGACGGCAAATTCAAGGCTCAGTTGTTCTTCAATATGGTCTATCATGTTCACATTGAGTGCAACCGTACCCTCTTCTGTAAATTTGATCGCGTTGGAAATTAAGTTTATCAGCACCTGCCGTAACCTGAGCGGGTCACCTATAATGATGTCGGGCAATTCGGGTGATACTCTGCATGTGAACTCAAGTTTTTCCTGAAAGACTTTAACAGAAAGCAAGTTGACCACTTTTTTAATGAGTTCTCTGATTGAGAACTCGATTTCTTCAAGTTCCAGTTTGTCGGCTTCAATTTTCGAAATATCAAGTATTTCGTTAATGATCTCGAGCAATGACTCGCCCGAAGCTTTTATGTCGAGCAATCTTTCTTTCTGTACTGCACTTATTTCGTCATCCATCAGACTTAGATCTGCCATCCCGATAATACCGTTCAAAGGCGTTCTTATTTCGTGACTCATAGTGGCCAGAAATGAACTTTTTGCATTGGTTGCTTCTTCTGCTATTCGCTTGGCTGCATTTAGCTCATCAATGGTTTTTGCCAGTTTGCGGGTTGTTTCCTCAAGAGCATTTTTGTGCTGAAAAAAATCAATAAATGCTTTTATTTTACTTTGAAGTATCTCAAGGTCAAGTGGTTTGTAAAGATAGTCCACGGCTCCGGTCTCATATCCCCTGAAAATATGCTGTCGTTGTTTTGAGATTGCAGTGATAAAAATAATTGGTATGAATTTAGTTTTTTCGCTGCTTCTCATAATTTCGGCTACTTCAAAGCCGTCCATTCCGGGCATTTGCACATCCATCAGTACCAGGCTGATGTTGTTTTCCAGCATGATGCCCAATGCCTCGTTGCCCGAATGCGCTTTAATGATATTCAGGTTTTCACTTTCGAGTATGCCTTCCAGGGTGAGGAGATTTTCGGGGCGGTCGTCAACGATAAGTACATTAAACCTGGTTGAGTTGTCCATGATGTTGTTGATTTGGGAGCAAGCCTTTTTATAAGGAGCAAATATAAAACATCCATTCTATATTTCTGATGCTTTGGGCAATTAAATCATAACAAACTTGAAGTTCTTTCGAGCCATTCCTTTCGGCTATCTGTCGCACATGTTACGAAACTGACAATAAACGCACGTATCAGTGGAAGTTGTCTGGTCAAAGGTTTCTTGCGGATCGAAAATTTTTGCGGTTAGGGCATTGACCGTATTGAGGATGTTGTTTCGAATATATTCATTACTGTCTATATTTTGTGTAGTTGGAAATGATGCAACCTGATATCCTTTGGCAACTGATCTGAATCCCAGTATTTTTCCTTTCACTGTTATTTTTGAAGAAATATCATTATTGGATAAAAACAACAAAATATAGATAGCCAGCTGCAATGCTTTCGACTTTTTCTCGTCCTCAATCAACTCATCCCAATCACTGATTTTCAATTCTTCCTTATCGATTTTTCCTGTTTTATAATCGATTATATGAATCTCGTTTCCTCTTTTTTCAATGCGGTCAGGTGTTCCTTTAATTTTTATGAACCCTGAAACTGTTTTCAGTTGCATGGATAATTCTTCTTCAAGACTGATAATAGACGATTCGGCATCGGAATCACTCAATGATTTGATTTCATAATCAATAAACTGCCTTATATAATGCTGTGCAGCCTCAACAATCAATATCGATTTACCTTCACCGGAAACTGTTTGTTTGACCACATTTGTGTATGCATCAGTCACATAATTTTTGATGTTGTTTTTCCTGTCAAGGAGCACTTTAGGTTCAATTTTTCTTTGAACAAATGGGTGGTAAATAACCCTGAGTGCTTCGTGGACAATATTGCCAAGAACCTCCATTCCGGTATCATAACCCGGTTCTTTGAACTCTCTGATCGAAGCAATTTCGCTGAGAAAGAACTTTAGTTTACATGAAACAAAATTGGACAGGCTGGTAGGAGAGAAGCCAGTTTTTGCCTTTAGTTCAAGTAATTCAATAATCTCTGGAGTTTTTTCAATGCGTATCTCTTGTGCATATTGGTGTGGGTGTGCCATTATCCCCATCTGTGACTCAATGATTTCCATTGACGGATTCAAGACACTGAGTTCCTTAACTATTTGCAAAATATACCTGCTTTTTTCGCCGCCACCAAGCACATCCGGCTCTGAATTGTAAAGAAGACATATGTGTTTGGGCCGCTGAAGTAACCTAAAGAAGTGGTATGCTGAAACTGCCTGTTGTTCGCGGCGGCCTTGTAATCCATATGCAATCCGGATGTCATGACTGATAAAGCCATTTGAAAAAATTGCAGGGGGTAGAATTCCTTCGTTTGCCGATAAGATGAACACATGATCAAAATCCAGCGACCTGGTTTCCAGCATACCCATGATTTGTATTCCTTTTATGGGTTCTCCCGTTAACGGCACATTAAGCGAAGACGAAAGTGATCTGATTAGTTGATGAAAACTGACAATGTCCTGCACATGTTGATACTCAGAAAACAGTTTTTCGATTCTGTTCAACATTTTTTCGGCAACAGCCAAACCGGCAATGATCAGCTGCGCTGATGGACCCTGCAATGATTTATAAACATGATCTCCAATAACCGCTAGAACATCAAGAATAAACCTGATTTGCGTATTTTTAATATCTGCATTTTGCCGGCTCATCAGCAAGAGAATGCTGTTGCCTGCATCAGAAAGATCTAAAGTTGTCGTGAAATCAATCAGTACAGGTGCAGAAACCAATGCAGATGAATGTGTTTTTATCTTATTTCTGATAGCGATCAGAGTTTGATTCTGATGCACAAATCCGTTGAATATGCTTAGGTCGAAGAATGCTGCCAATGCTTTTCTTCTGAAGTAGCACTTATTATCGTCCGTTATTGCTGATTCAACAAGTTCAGCGAGATGATCGATCAACTGATAAACCGGATTTTGTTTGAACGGTAGTCCCATTGTCACGTTGAAACTTCCTGAATCAGGCGGAATGGAATGCAAAACAGGAATCAGAAGTTTTTCATCTGCAAGCACTATTGCAGTTCTTTCAGGTTTTAGCTGTCCTTTTTTAATGTAATCATTAATTAACTGTCCCAATGCCTTTGCTTGTGACACATTACCAGGAACAGACAAAATGTCGACTTTTTTTGGCATTTCAAGGAGTGCACTGCCAACCCAGTTTCTGACCATTTGTGGGTGCATTTCTCTTAATCTTCTCAGAAACAATCCCGCCTGACCAGGCTGAAAGCGGTTTGGTTCCATATAGTATGAATCGAGATCCCAAAGAAGCTCAGCTTTTCCATGTTTTGTGAGATTGGCAAATACAGTCTGTTCGGCTCGTGTAAGCGCATTAAAGCCGGCAAAGATGCAGTAGAGGTGGGGTTTTTTAGTAAACCAGTTGAAGGTGTCATCTTCGGCAAGTATTCTGGTCAGCAAACCTTTATATCCTGAGACACCGTCGCACAATTTTGCTTTGAAAATGTTGTAGTAGGCTGAAAGTGATTGGTAAATATCAAGATATTTGCGTTCAGCTTCGGTCAGTGGGGATCCATCAGGATGCCATAGTTCCAATGCTTTTGCCTCACTAAGGTATTGAAAAAGATCGTTTGCATCAACCAATTGCTGGTCAATATCTTCAAAATCGTTCAGCATTTCATCGGCCCGCGCAATAAATGCTTTCAGGTCATGGCCGGTTTTTTCCTGTTGTTCAATGAATATCTGTATCAGGAGTAATTTTAATGCGAGCCGGTCAGCTATTTGTTTTCCCGTCCATAGTTCAATGGCTTCTTCGATGGTATGTATTGCAGGAAGCCATTGACCGGGTTTCATCAAGACAGTAAGGTGATTACGCAAAAAAAGACAGGCTCTTTTGTTGGGTAGAACTATAATTGTTTCATGTGGTTGATACGGTGTGTTATTGATTGTGAATTCAGCAACACGTTGCAGGAAATCAATCATATATATATTCTGAGCTGTTTAAAAAGTGTTGTGCGGCAATAATATCGTCGGGTTTTCCCAGATCAAACCAAAATGATGGCCGGCATAGATAACCTTCAATTCTGTTTGTTGCTGTCAGGGAAAGGTATAGTTTGGTCAGCGGAATTATTTCATCCGGTAATTTGCCAGTCAATTCAGGATTGAGCAGATGAACGCCGGTGAAGGCATATAAATGCTCACAATCAGATAGGTCAGCACTGATCGGCAGTTGTTCTCCTTTGATAAGGTTTTTCCAGCCGCGCAAGGCCATTTTTTGGTCAAAAACCAGTTTTCTGGCCGTATTCCGGTCACTGATCAGCAGTGTTACATCGTTATTATTTGAATAATGTTGTGCGATTGCTTCCGACAGGTTTATATCGGTCAGAATATCGACATTGTGCACAATCAAACAGCGGCATTCATTACCAATCAGTTTTGAAGCCTTGATTATTCCTCCGCCGGTATCCATTAGTCGGCAGCTTTCGTCAGAGATGGTGATTTCAAGGTCGGCAAATTCCTTGTTCTGGAGGTAGTTTGTGATCATTCCGGCGAAATGATGCACATTAACAATGAATTTGGTGATGCCCAAGCCCGTTAATTTATCAATAACATGTTTTATCAGGGGTTTTCCGTTGATTTCGGCGAGTGCTTTTGGCCGCTGTTGAGTCAGGTTTCCCAGCCTGGTGCCAAATCCGGCTGCAGGAATAAAAGCAGTTATCTGTGCTGGGTTTATTTGCGTTTCGCCGGTTTGCATAGCTGTTTTTCTACTTCTGACCTGGCTCCGCATTTGGTGCATTTGAATCCCAGATCCTTTTTTTTGGCTTTTTTCTCTGTCTCTTTCTCACAACGTTTTTTTGACATCGGATGCTGTTTTGGTTGTTTATTGTGATATTATAGTTTGTTAAAGTAGAGGTCTTTCAGCTCCGGGTGACGTACAATGATTTCAATGTCAGGGAATTTCTTTTGAAGGAACAAGGCAGTTTGTTCGGCACAGAAAACCGAGCGGTGCTGTCCGCCGGTGCAGCCAAATGAAATCATCAGGTCAGAGAAGTTTCTTTCCGAGTAGTTGATCAATGTTTGCTCGAGTAAAGCATAAACATTCGTGAGGTATTGCACGACTTCTTGGTTGCTACCGAGCAGATTCTTAACTTCTTCATCCAGTCCGGTGAGGCTTTTGAAGCGAATGTCGCGACCGGGATTCGGAAGCGGCCGGCAGTCAAAAACAAATCCGCCGCCGTTTCCTGACTCGTCATCAGGTATTCCGCCTTTCCTGTATGAAAAACTGTTTACTCTGACTATCAGGCTGTTGTTTCTTGCGCCTGCGGGTTTTATATATTGGTCTTGAACAGAAGCAGTTTGTTGTAGCAATTGATTCAGTTCGTCGAATTCAATATTTAGAGGAGTTCTGATCAGCAGCTTCTTAAGCTCGTCAAGCGTATAAGGAATGCTTTCAATGAAGTGGCTTTTTTTCTGGATCAACCCCCTGAAGCCATATGCCCCTAATACCTGCATCAGCCTAAGATACACAAGCATATTATATTGTTCGTCGGCTTCATCTCTTGAGATCATGCCATTTGTAGCTGCAAGATTAAGATAATGGTCTGACAGCAAACGACGGAAATTATCCGGAATTCTGGCCTTAGCCTGATAAAGCAAAGAAGCAAGGTCGTAGAGGGCTGGTCCTTTTCTTCCTCCCTGAAAATCTATAAAACATAGTTTGCCCATATGAACCATGATATTTCTGGCCTGAAAATCACGGTACATGAATGCGGCATTTCCTCTGGAATTAATATTACGAGCAAACCGGTCAAACAATTTGTTTAGTCTGCTTTCATTAAAATCGATGTTATGCAGTTTCAGGAAGTAATACCGGAAATAATTGAGGTCTTCACGAATACTCATTACACTGAATCTGTCTTCGGGATAACATTTGGAAAAGTTGATCTTTTTACCTGCCACGAACTGAATTTGCAATAGTTTCTCAATAGCCTCTCGGTAAAAATCCAGTAAGCTGGGGTGAAATGAGCCTTGCAGCCACGATCGTTCAACAAGGTCGAGCAGGCTGACATTGCCAAGGTCAGACTGCAGATAAGCTTGTCTGTCTTTTGAAATACTGATGATCTCAGGCACCGGAATGCCGTTTTTCTCAAAAACCGATGCAACATGGAAAAAAGATTCGTTTTCAGCAATATTGCTGCTTACCGTTCCCACATAACTAAATCCTTTGCCTGACAGTCTGTAGTATTTCCGCTGTGAGCCAGAACCTGTTATTGGCTGGATTTGAAGAGGTTTTGTTCCGGTGTGTTCTTCAAATAATCCGGACAGGATTTGATGTGCAGTAGATGTGGAATTCATCTTTTTATGCTATTCTAAAACAAAGGTAACCTTTTTTGGCTTGGTTAGAATGGTGTCCGCATCAATTCAGAATTAGCTTCTTTGGGGCTATTCCTTGCAGATGGGATTATATACCGATTGTTTATTGAATGCATTTTCCGGATTTACGGGCGAAATATCGAAAAGAAATGGGC
This sequence comes from Bacteroidales bacterium, assembly GCA_024710405.1. Classification (GTDB taxonomy): domain Bacteria; phylum Bacteroidota; class Bacteroidia; order Bacteroidales; family F082; genus UBA6192. The sequence continues at coordinate 533,916 of JANJUV010000007.1, read as the reverse complement.
GATTGTCTGGTTGAAAAACCTTATTTTTGTTGCAATTAAACAATACCCTTAGATATGGAAGCCAAAAAGTCAGCAACCGACATCCTGAAAACTGCTATTCTTCTGGAGCGCAGAGGTAAAGCTTTTTACACGCAGGTAGCCAGGCAAACCGAAAGTGCCTCTGCCCGGAAGATATTCGAAATGATGGCAGAAGAGGAAGATGCCCATGTTGCCTTTCTTTCAAAGCAGTTTGCTCATTACGAAAAGAATCACGAGTTCCTGAAGAATGAGGAGCATCATGATGTTGATGACACTGAAGCAGTGATGATTTTATCTGAAAAGGTCAAAAAAGAGATCTCTGCAGCCGGTTTTGAGGCTGCTGCAATCAGTGCTGCCATAGATTTTGAAAACAGGGCAATTGAGGTTTATTCAAACAGGGCTGCTGAAGCCACTGATCCCAATGAAAAGGCGATGTATCAGATGCTGGCTGATTGGGAGAAAGGACACCACCACCTCCTGCACCGCCTCAATGAAGACCTTAAAGAGCAGGTTTGGAACGACAACAACTTCTGGCCTTTCTAGGTAATTTTGAAACTTTATAAAGTACCGGTATTTAATTATTTACGGAGCTTTTATGTTCTGTGAAAGGAGATTATTATGCAACATGATGACAATTTGGGATTTGATTCACTGGCAGTTCATGCCGGCAAATTCCATGATGAATTGGGAGGTGCAGTCAGCCCGATTTATCAAACCTCGACTTTTAAATTTGAAAGTGCTGATCACGGAGCGAAGTGCTTTCAGGGGACGGATAGCGGTTACATTTATACCCGCATTGGCAACCCTACCATTGGTGAACTCGAAGATGCCGTAGCCCGGCTCGAAGGCGGTTACGGTGGTATTGCCACCAGTTCAGGCATGGCGGCCGTTAATGTGGTTTACCTTGCTTTTCTGGCAGCAGGCAAACATCTGGTGGCGCACAATTCTTTGTATGGGCCTTCGCGGGCTATCATAGAAAGTCTTTATCCAAAATTTGGAGTTACATCATCTTTCATAGATGCTACTGATCCCGAGCAAGTGCGCAATGCCATCAGACCTGAAACCTCACTTTTGTTTCTTGAAACTCCGGCTAATCCAACTATCGGGATTACTGATATAAAGGCTATTGCCCAAATAGCGCATGAAATCAACATTCCATTATGTGTTGATAATACTTTCTGCAGCCCTTATCTGCAGAAGCCCCTCGAATTGGGTGCAGATATGGTCATGCATTCCATGACCAAGTTTATCAACGGACATGCAGATATCGTTGCTGGAATGGTAGTTGCGGCCAAAAAAGAGCATTACCAGCAATTACGCAGTGTAATGGTAAACATTGGATGTAATATGGATCCTCATCAGGCCTGGTTAACCAGAAGAGGTTTGAAGACATTGGGAATCAGAATCGACAGGGCACAGGAGAATGCCATGAAAGTAGCTTTATATCTCGAAAAACATCCAAAGATAGCTTGGGTGATTTATCCCGGGTTGCCATCACACCCACAATATGAACTCGGGCTCAGACAAATGAAAGGGCCGGGAACCATGATCAGTTTTGGGTTAAAAGGCGGGCTCGAAGAGGGCAAAGTGCTCATGAATAACATGAAACTTGCGCTTTTGGCTGTTTCGCTCGGTGGAATCGAAACATTGATTCAGCATCCGGCCAGTATGACTCATTCTAAACTAAGTTCTGAAGCAAAGCATGCAGCAGGTATATCCGATGAATTAGTCAGGTTGTCTGTAGGGATCGAAAATGCGGAGGACATTATTGCCGACCTTGATCAGGCACTGAATATGGTGTAATAACATATGAGTTATAGGTGTTCATTTTTTTAGTAAATCTGAATGTCATTGAATGAAGGCCAAAAAGAATGCTTAATTTTCTATGGTACAGGATTTAAGGCCTGTAATTTTAACATTTACTGATATCCGTTATTTAGTTACTTTTGTTTTGCCTCAAAGCAATTATTCATATTTCTTGAAGTTAATGAGAGTCGCTATACTTTTTGCGGTTTTACTGTCTTTTTTCGTTACGCAGGTTTACGGACAGAAGGTAGCGCTTGTCCTGAGCGGCGGTGGAGCAAAGGGGCTCAGCCATGTTGGTGTGTTAAAAGCACTGGAAGAATACAAAATCCCGATTGATTATGTTGTTGGAAACTCAATGGGTGCATTTGTAGGGGCGCTTTATGCAGCCGGTTATTCACCTGCAGAGATTGAAAAACTGGTAACGAGTAATAAATTCAGAGATTGGGCAACAGGAAATATTGAGGAGCGGTTTTTCTACAGTCAGGCTTATGATTCTGATGCAAGCTGGACCCATATTCCACTAGAGCCTTTGTCTGGAGGCTATCAACAGTTTTTGCCGACCAATATTGTACCACCGTTCCTGATGGATTTTGCGCTCATGGAGTTGTTGTCGCAGGCTTCCCTACACAGTAATGAAGATTTTAACCGGCTGATGATTCCTTTCCGCTGTGTTGCCACCGACATAGATTCTTCGATACTGATCACATTATCTTCAGGCCGCCTGAATTCAGCTGTCAGGGCTTCCACTACATTCCCCTTCTATGTGCGCCCTGTTCGTGTAAATAACCGTTTGCTTTTTGACGGAGGAATGATCGACAATTTTCCGGTTGAGACCGCAATATCCGAGTTTAATCCTGACTTGATCATCGGTAGCAAAGCAGCTGGCAACTATCCCCCTGCAAATGAGGCAGATGTTATCTCACAGATACAAAATATGCTCGTGAGGAGAACAGATTACACTATTCCTCAGGACAAAGGTGTAATGATCGAGTCAAAGGTAGGCTATACCGGATTGCTCGACTTCGGGCCTGCTGAGGTATTTGTGGATAGTGGCTACAGTGCAGCGATCAGGGCAATGCCGGAAATTCGGGAACTGACAAAACGAAGGATTGATCCCGATTCCCTTTCATCAGCCAGACAAAAGTTTCGTTCCGGTAACCCTGAACTGATAATTGATACAATTCATGTTACAGGTGTAAATAAGGATCAGGCCAGATATATTCTCAACAAAATAAACCCTGGTAACAAAAGGCTTCATCTTGATGATATCCGCGACAGGTATTTTTTACTGCTCGCTGATGATAAGATCAGTTATATTTATCCTGAGATAACTTATGATGCAGCCGGTTGTGTGGTACTCTTGCTGAATACAAGGCTTACGGAGAAATGGGTGGGTTCATTCGGTGGAAATGTATCATCCACTGCATTGAATCAGGCATTTGTGGGGGTTAACTACAAGCATCTTGGAAAATTTGGATCGCGAATTGGTGTCAATGGGTATTACGGTCGTTTTTATTCATCAATTCAGGCATCGGCACGTATCGATTTCCCTGGTCAGCTTCCTTTTTTTATGTCTTTGACCGGCAATCTTTCGCGGAAAGATTTCTTTCGCAATGCCAATTACTTCTTTGAAGATCCAAGTCCTTCATTTTTAATTGTTGACGAACGTTTTTTGGATCTCAACATGGGGCATCAATTTGGAAAATACGGTAAGATCAGTTTCGGTCTGTCAGGTGTTGGCCGGAGTTTGAACTATTATCAGGACAATACTTTTTCGCGACTTGATACTGCTGATCAGACCGAATTTGCTTTTGTCCATCCACATGTTCAGTTCGAAATTAACTCACTTAACCGAAAGCAATATGCCAGTGCCGGAGCGCTTTTCGGTTTGTATTTCAGGTATTATGAAGGCAGCGAACAAAATTACCTGACAAACACTTTTCAGCAGATTTCTGAAGTAGAACGAAAATATGGATATTACGTAATTAAGGGTGTTTATGATAATTTTTTTCTAAGATCTGGGAATTTCAGTTTTGGATTTTTGGTAGAAGCATTGTATTCAAACCAACCATTGAAAGATAACTTCACAGCTTCACAACTCTCATTTCCTTCGTTTGAACCTCTTCCTGAGATGGCTGCATTGTATCTTTCGAGTTACCGGTCAAATGCCTATCTGGCCGGAGGTATGAAGACCGTGTATTCTTTTAGTCGATCACTTGAAGCCAGGATTGAAGGCTATTTGTTTCAGCCTTACAGGCAGTTGAGTAATCCAGGCCCCAACCAGCAACCTTCATGGGGGCCAGTTTTTCCAAATCCTGCCTATATTGTGTCGGGTGCATTGATTTATAATTCTCCGCTAGGTCCTGTGAGTTTGTCAGCATCATATCTTGAGCGTACTGATGAAAAGTGGAAGCTTAACCTGAATATCGGATATATTATCTTCAACCGATCAATGTTTGAATAGACCGGTTCGTTGACCGAAGAATGTCAGGCGTCTTGATTATATTTGTGCCCGTGAAGGTTTCAGCGCAATCAAAAACTAGTTGAACCAAAACCGACAATTAAATGTTAATTTGAGTATGCTTCTGACACTATTGCTTGGTTTATTTGTTTTGTCGCTGCTGGCTCCTTTGATCAACACTTTCAGCAGGAGATTCTCGGGTTGGCTTCTGTCAGTCGTTCCTTTTATTGTTTTTATTCTTCTGGCGGTTAAAATTCCTCAGGTTTCAGGTGGTTATTACAGCACTGAAGAATATAGCTGGATTCCGGAGCTGGGCTTGATTTTCAGTCTGCGACTTGATGGTCTGAGCCAGATTTTCGCTTTGCTCGTTACGGGAATAGGATCTCTTATTCTGATCTATGCCGGATACTACATGCGTTCATACGATAAAACAAGTCGTTTTTTTGGTTATCTTGTTTTTTTTATGGCTTCGATGCTGGGTCTTGTGCTTGCTGCTGACCTGCTTACGCTGTTTGTCTTTTGGGAGTTTACAAGCCTGAGTTCTTTTTTACTTATTGGTTTTAAGCACGAAAGGCCCGAGGCGCGCCAGGCAGCCCTTCAGGCCTTGCTGATTACAGGCCTCGGAGGACTGGCGTTGCTTGCCGGGTTTATTCTGCTTTATAAAGTTTACGGAACCTTTGAACTTGCCACCATAATCGGTAATCCTGAACTGCTTGCCTCAAGTCCATTATTGTTACCGGTTATGATTCTGGTGCTTATTGGTGCGTTTACCAAGTCGGCCATATTTCCCTTTCATTTCTGGCTTCCCGGAGCCATGCAGGCGCCTTCGCCCGTAAGTGCATACCTGCATTCAGCCACTATGGTGAAAGCCGGGATTTACCTGCTTGCACGGCTTAACCCGCTTATGATGTCATCTGAATGGTGGGTGTATTCACTTTCGCTTTTTGGTGTGTTCACTATGTTTGTAGGTGCCTGGATGAGCATCACACAGAACGACCTGAAAAAAGTGCTGGCCTACACTACCGTGAGTGCATTGGGCACGCTGGTAATGCTTATTGGAAGTTCCACAGACTTCGCCGTCAATGCTATGTTAGTCTTTCTGCTGGTTCATGCCTTTTACAAAGCCACTTTGTTTATGATGGCCGGCAACATCGAGAAAAAGACAGGTACACGTATGATCGATGAAGTTGGCGGACTATACAGATATATGCCTGTTGCATCGGCTATATCATTGCTGGCTTTGTTGTCCATGTCAGGTATTCCGCCCATGCTTGGGTTTATCAGCAAGGAACTTATTTATGAAGCAGGAATCAATGCGCCGAGTGCGGCAGGGATTATTCTTCTACTCGGGTTCTTATCTAATGCCTTTATTTTGTTCGCTTCAGCACGTATTGCACTTGATGTATTTCTGGGTAAACCCATGTTTGAAAAGCAGCCTAAGGAGCCCGATATATCTTTGCTGACAGGACCTGCTATTCTCGTCATTATCAGTTTACTTCTTGGTCTTTTGCCCGGAAGGCTGACCGACAGCCTGCTCAATCCTGCCATGATACATATTTTGCCTGGCTCTGAAGCAATGAAGCTAAAATTGTGGCATGGTTTCAATGATATACTATTGCTCAGTTTTCTGACTATTGTCGCCGGAGTATTGATGTATATATTCAAAGCGAGAGTTACCGCATTGGTTTCCTATGCCAATCTGAAGTACTTCAAAGCCCGTTTCTCAGATGGTTTTTTTGGACTTATAGATGGGTTTATGTATCTCACTTCGCGAAAAACTGCGATTGTTCAGCACGGATACCATCGTTTCTACCTGATGACCATTTTCGTTGTTGCTTCTGTTCTAATTGCTTTAACATTCTATGGTTGGAAGCCAAAGGCAGAATTGGCGCAAAATTTGCAGGCTCCAACATTTACAGTATTGGTTTTTGGAACATTGATAGTGGTTTCCACAATAACCACACTTTTGGCAAAGTCAAGGCTTGTCGCCCTCATTTCCATTGGCTTGACCGGCTTGGGAATTGGCCTCATTTTTATTGAATACAGTGGCATTGACCTGGCGATAACCATGATTATGGTTGAAACAATGATGGTTGTGCTGGGAACAATTGTTGTTTTTCACCTGCCCAGATACCTTGATTTTTCAGATTTACGAAGCAGGCAGCGCGATGTTGTCATTGCATCTGTATTCGGACTATTAATGGCATTTCTTGCGTTCAGAAGTTTTACGAATCCCGAGACAAAGATTTCTGAATATTTTGTGGAAAACAGTTATTTGCTTGCGTATGGTAAAAACGTTGTAAACGTTATACTGGTCGATTTCAGAGCATTGGACACCCTCGGTGAGATTACAGTGCTTTTACTTGCTGCTTTTGGTATTTATGCACTGTTGAAGTTGAAAACTGAACCTAAATAAGTTATGGCATCGGAAATTTTCAAAATTGCAGCTGTTCAACTGAGGCCAATTCTTTTGGTTTTGAGTCTGATCGTTTTGTATCGCGGCCATAATGAACCCGGAGGTGGATTTATCGGAGGAATCATGGCCGGAATGGGTTTTGTGTTGTATGCTATGGCTGTAGGTGTTGAAAAAGCACGCAAATCCAGAACAATAAAACCTGTAAGTTTTATGGGCTTAGGGCTCTTTTTCGCCCTGATCAGCGGACTTTTTGCACCATTCAGTGGTGTTGGTTTATTCATGCAAGGCGTATGGACTGAGATTGAGCTGCCATGGGGCTCTGCAATAAAACTGGGAACACCTTTGCTCTTCGATGCAGGCGTTTATCTGCTGGTGACGGGGATGATCACATCAATTATGTATGCAATTATGGAAGAATAGTATGGAAGTATTCATTGCATTGATTATTGGTTTTTTGTACGGAGCAAGCGTTTACATGTTTCTGCGCCGGAGTATCGTTAAATTGGTACTCGGCATTATTTTTCTGAGCCACGCTACAAATCTTCTGCTTTTTTCTACCGGAGGTTTCCTGCGCGGATCGCCACCTTTTGTTGATGAAGTCGGTTCAGACGCTTCGTTACCGGTTGCCGACCCATTGCCTCAGGCTTTGGTTCTGACTGCATTAGTCATTAGTTTGGGCGTAACTGCATTTTCTTTGGTACTCATATACAGGTTCTACAAGGAGACAGGTTCAGTTGACCTTGATGAACTTGCCCAAATGGAGAAGAAATGACTGTTCTGATCCCGGTTATAATCCCTCTGTCAGCTATTGTGTTGCTGATTGCAACCAGAAGATGGCTAATAGCACAGTACATTATCAGCATGATCTCAATGACTGTGTTGGTAATAAATGCCTTGTCTTTACTAACTACACTTCAATTAAAAGGATATTTGACATATCAGGCTTCAGGTTGGCCGGCTCCGTTTGGAATTACACTTATAGCAGATCAGTTTTCGGCGATTATGCTGTTGGCAGTCGCTGTTGTGGGATGGCTTGTGATGATGTACGCCATTGGTTTTGTGGATGCTGCGCGTAAGAAAGCAGGTTTTTTTATCCTGGTTCAGGGACTTTTTGCCGGAGTTAACGGAGCCCTCGTTACAGGTGATCTGTTCAATTTGTATGTGTGGTTTGAAGTGATGATTATGGCTTCATTTGTTCTGATCACTCATGGGGCCGAAAAACAACAATTGCGAGGCGCTGTAAAATATGTTGTGCTCAATCTTATCGGTTCGGTTTTTTTGGTCTCAACAATTGGGTTGGTTTATTCCAAAACAGGAACGCTGAATATGGCCCAGCTTGCCATGATGATTCAGCAGCAAGATGTTTCAGAGCTTATGAATAGTTATCTGATGCTGTTTTTCATTGCGTTTGGAATCAAAGCAGCTGTTTTCCCGTTCTTTTTCTGGCTTCCGGCATCATATCCCACACCTCCGATTGCCATAACTGCTTTCTTCTCTGCAACATTAACCAAGGTAGGAGTTTATACAATAATTCGTTTTTATAGTTTGTACGTTGACCATGATGGTTTTGCGTGGAAAGAAATCATACTTTGGATGGCCGCAGCCACTATGATCTTTGGAGTGCTCATGGCAGCATCTTCTTTTGATTTCCGAAAAATTCTTTCCTTTCATATTATCAGTCAGATAGGATACATGATCATGGGTCTGGGGATATTTACCATCAACAGTCTGGCCGGGGCAGTATTTTTTGTTGTGCATAATATGTTTTCGAAAACAGCTGCATTCATGGCTGCCGGATTGGTTTACAAACTGAGGGGAACATATGAACTGAAAGATTCCGGTTGGGTGTACAAGGATAAACCATTGTTTGCCTTGTTGTTTTTTCTTCCTGCTCTTTCACTTGCAGGTCTTCCTCCTACTTCAGGTTTTTTCGGAAAGCTGTTTTTGATCCTGGCCGGATTTGAGAGTGAAGATTGGGCAATTACCATTACGGCGCTGGTAGTTAGTATCTTCACCTTATTCTCCATGGTGAAGATATGGAATGAAGTGTACTGGAAGAAACCCGCTGAACATACGGTTCTGAGCCATCAACCGGTGAAAGTGAATCTTCTGCCTGTGGCTGCCACAGTTGCTATTGTTTTGCTGATGTTGCTGCCTGGAGTATTTGCCGGAAGTTTATTCGGATATTTCAGCCGTGCAGCTGCACAGCTTATGGATGTCGAATCATACATTAAAGCAGTATTTCCATGAGTAGATATTTTCAGAAACGATTTGTCGGTTTTTTTCGCCGGATATTACTGATAACCTCATTTCTTATCTTTTATGTCCGTGAACTTTTTGTTTCCAGCATAATGCTTGCAAGGGATATTTTCAGACGACGGCAGGCGTACAACCATGGTATTGTCAAGATTGAGATCGAATTGAAATCTGATCTTGCTTTGCTTGCATTTATTAACCTTTTGTCAATGACACCCGGCAGTCTTTCGCTTGACTTATCACCCGATAAACGTTTTATTTATGTTCATACGATGTATCTTGAGGATGTTGACCGGTTTAAAAGGGATTTGAAAATTAAGTTTGAACAACGAATTAAAGCAATATTTGAGTAATGGAAAACTATGGTCCGATGGCATTGCACATTGCCATATACTTTGCTTATGTATGCCTTTCGCTTACCTTAGGGGCTGTAATGTACCGACTGATAGCAGGGCCAGGCCTGCCCGACAGGATTATTGTGCTTGATCTGGCTGCCTCAGCAACAATAGGTTTTGTTCTGGTAGTCATTCTTCAAACCGGTGAGACAGTATATCTGAATATTGCACTTGTTATTGCACTGATTGCTTTTATGGGCACGGTTTCATTTGCCCGATACCTAAAAAAACAGATTAACCATGAGTGATTTTATTGCTGCAATCTTTATTTCTGCAGGTTCTCTGTTTATGCTTGTTGCCGCTATTGGTGTGATCAGGCTTCCCGATGTTTTTATGAGGATGCATGCCATCACCAAAGCATCTTCATTATCCATTTTACTGATTTCGGCAGGGCTTGTTTTGGTGATGCCTACCTTAAGAATTTTTCTAGGATGCTTTACCCTCATCTTGTTCATTTTTCTGACAACACCTGTTGCCAGCCACATGATCGCCAGGGCTGCCGCTATGCTGAAAGAGCCGGTTGCTGATGGTTGTAAAACGAATGAATACGATCATTCTGCTGAAATTGAAGAGGAAGAATAAGGTGAAGTAATGTCATCGGTCTAAACATGTCGTGTATTTGATAACTTATGGTCGCGGAAGGTGCAAAAAAGTGAGAATCATTTTGAAGCACGAAGTTTGTTCATGCAAAATATTCCTATTTTTGCAGTCCTTATAACGAACCCGCGTCATGGGGCTGCTTGTTGCGGCCTGGTTGACAACGCTAAATAAATATACATGAATATTGATACCCAGCTTAATCAGAATCCTGAGCAGTCTGCTGTTCAGGAGGAGAATGCTGTAGTAGCAGTGGTTACTACCGAAAACACAACTATTATGAATGAAAACCTAAATGAAACCGTTGCCCCGGTAGGGCCGGTTGTAAGCGACGCTGAAAAGCAGATGATTCTTACCATGATCCAGCCAAGTCAATTGGTTGAAAATGAACCATCAAAACCAGTTGCCGAACCGGCAGCCGGTGTAATAGAAGTTGTTGTTTCACAGGCTGAAGCCGGGCTGATCAGCCAAATGATCAATCCCGACCAACCCATGATTGAGGCTGTTGCAGATGATTATGCTCCGGCAATGATCAATAGTGAAGAACAAGCCATTGCCCTGAGTATGATGGATGAAACTCACCTTTCCGATGAATCTGAACATGATGAGGAAGATGAGTCCGAACATGCATCATTCGATTTTGAGGGCATGAATAAGCTTCAGCTCGTTGAATTACTCGAGGAAACAGTACAAAATAATGATGTTACAGCCATCAAGAACAAGGTGGCTGCCATCAAGGTCAGGTTTCTGAAGCTGAACAAAGAAGACATTGATAACGAACTTGAAGTTTTTCTGGCCGAAGGACACAGTAAAGATGATTATGTTCATTCAGACGATCCGCTGGAGGTCAGGTTTAAAGCTGCTTTCAATCAATATAAGGACAACAAGGCGCATTTCAATGAAATTCTGGAGCGCCGCAAAAGCGAAAACCTCAAAGAAAAATTTGCCCTACTTGAGGAACTCAAAGCGCTTATTTCTTCAGAGGAGACTTTGAAAAAAACTTATGACGAGTTCAAGATATTGCAGGACAAATGGAAGAGTATCGGTCAGGTTCCTGCCGGTGAAATTACCAACCTGTGGAATAATTACCATTTTCTGGTCGAGAAATTCTTTGATAAGGTAAAGATCAATAAAGAATTGCGCGACCTAGACCTGAAGAAAAACCTTGAAGCTAAGATTGAGCTGTGCGAAAAGGCAGAAGAGTTGCTGCTGGAGGCTTCAATCATCAAGTCATTCAAGATGCTGCAGAAACTGCACGATGATTGGAAGGAAATTGGTCCGGTGCCTCAGGATAAGAAGGATGAGATTTGGGAACGTTTCAAAAACGCCACTGACAAGATCAATCAGGTTCGTCGCGAGCATTACAACCGCTTGCAGGAAGAGCAGATGCACAATCATGAAGCCAAGCTCGCACTTTGTGAGAAAATGGAGGAAATAGCAGCTGAAAGTGGCGAGAATATTGGAGATTGGAACGCCAAAACAGATAAGGTGACTGAGCTGTTCAAGATATGGCGTTCTGTTGGTCAGGCGCCAAAGAAACTCAACGACGAGGTGTGGAGCCGCTTTAAAGCTTCAATGGATGTGTTTTTCGACAATAAGAAAGAATTCTACAGCCGCATCAAAGACCAGCAGCTCGAAAACTATAACCGCAAGCTAGATCTGTGTGCTCAGGCTGAGGCATTGAAAGACAGTACCGAATGGCGTAAAACAACCGACCAGTTCAAAAAACTGCAGGAAGAATGGAAGAGTATAGGCCCTGTGCCGAAAAAGAATTCGGAACGGGTGTGGAAAAGATTCAGGTCGGCATGTGACGACTTCTTTTCGCGCAAGTCAGAGTTTTTTGGCAGCATAAGGGATGTTGAATCCGACAACCTGAATGCCAAGAAAGAACTGATCAATAACATTCAGGCCTTTGAAATATCTAAAGACCGAAGTGCCAATCTTGAGGCTCTTAAAAGTTTTCAGCGCCAGTGGATGAGTATCGGACATGTTCCCATGAAGGTCAAAGACCAGCTTCAAACCCAATACCGTAAAGCTGTTGATGCACTTTTTGAGAAAATGAAAGTGACCGAGATGGAAATGTCAACAGCCGAGTATAAGGGTATGATTGAAGGCATAAGAGAAGAGCCCGAATCTCAGGACAGGATCAGGCGCGAAAGGTTTAATCTGAATGCCAAGATCACCAAGCTGCGTGATGAAATCAACCTGTGGGAAAACAACATTGGCTTCTTTGCCAGCAGCAAAAATGCCGACATCATGAAGGCCGAGTATGAGAAAAAAATCAATAAGGCCAAAACCGATCTCAAAGTACTTGAGTCAAAGCTTAAAATTCTCAGAGACTAAGAGTTTGAAGAGATTCATTAAAAAGCCGGCTGAAATTTCCGTTTTGGTCGGTTTTTTTTATGCATATTGGATTGAATTCGGCTCAACAGATAAACCAGGTGGGGTGTGTTTTCAGCAAGCCGGCAGAGTGGGCGGGGGATTCGCGCAGGCTTGATCTTTTGTTCCTTTTGTATCAAGACAAAAGGAAAAGAGAAAGATTACTCATAATTCCTTTCTTCTGTACTTTTCCCTGATGAAAATGCCAAAAACCGAACACGAACAATGATATCTTCACCACTCTCATTTCACAACAACTTGCTTAAATGAATTTCAAATCCCCACAGGTTTTATCCGATGATCCTTGAATTCTGGTGTTGATCAGATAATGTAATGACTGAGCTTTAAGAAGATAAAATGTTGACGTGCCTTAAGTCCGTTTCTGTTGTGATCTATCATCAATTATATTCCATTATGCACCTCTGATGTCGTCAGTGACCAGGCTATGTTTGTCTGTGTGTTTTTTGCTGTAAACCAAATCATACCAATGTTCCGGGCCAGCCAGAATTCCATTCTTAAGGTGTCGGGGCCGTTGAAGTAGTCTTTTACCGAAGATCTGTACACATCCTGATAACTAGTTCCGTTGAGTGTAAATTGGTTATAAAAGGCAATATTCGTGTAGCTTCCTTCCTGTTCACCAAAGAGTTGTATTTCGTTTAACGGAAATTCAGGAGCAAGTATGGTATAGTAACGACCATTTGAAAAATACAATCTGTAACGCTCATAAAGAGTATCTCCGGTTGATTGTTTCTGGCTTGCAATGATCTCTGCTTTCTCCAGGCCCATGTGTCCACTTTCAAAATCAAATAATATGGCTTCATAACGATACGATGTTATCTGATCAGGCAAAACCTGCAATCGTTGCTCAGTCCTGTGTCCGCGCACCATAACCGTATCTGTGAGCTGCTGGTTAAAATCACGATAAACCCAGTAACTTGTAGTGTCGAAAATGCAATAACTCTTAAACGTGTCCGAAATCGTGTTGGTTGAGGGTTCATTAGTCACTGATTCCTTATTGCATGAATAAAAAGAAAGGAGAATGACTAAAGAGAATATGCCCGTCATGAGCGGACCAGAGTGCCTTTTCATGCTTTTGTGGTTTTGTTGTCCTGCGTTTTGTTAAGAAAGAGGATGTTCACATGCGGAGCAATAATGCATTAATAATCCGTAAACAGAATTCCATTAAGGTGATCAACTTCGTGCTGTACTATGCGGGCGGTGAATCCGTGAATTTCTTCCATTACTTTTTTACCTTCCGGTGTCTTATACCTGACCCTGATGCTGCAGGGCCTGTTTACGTTTTGTCTGATCACCGGGATAGAGAGGCATCCTTCGGTCCGATCGCATAAGCTGTCTGACATTTTTACGACCACAGGATTGATCATCGTCTCAAAAGGCCGCTCTTCCTTGTCAAAACGCTGAACCAGAATCAACCTGCGACTGATACCAACCTGCGGAGCAGCAATGCCGACGCCTTTGTGGTCGGAATGCTGCACTGTCGCAAGCATTCTCTTTGCGAGCAAGTGAACTGTCTCATCCACTTTCCCGATTCGTTTTGCTCTTTTCCGAAGCAAAAGTGAATCATTAATATGTGTGATCAACATTACCCTCATTTTTTCATTTTCTTTTCCTGACATAATTAGGCCAACTTCTTCATTATGTAAGCGCTGGGCATGTAAGTCTAAGAAAATAAGGCAGAAGAAAAGCAGAAGCAGTTTGTTCATTTCCTCTTTTTATGCGATTTTACAAAAATAGGTTTATCTTTATTCGGAATAACACCATAACGGGTGTTTTTATAAAAATTGTGTCTGACTAAATTGTAGAAAATAGTATTTATTTTGCACTATAATACGAATCACTAATGGCATCGAACAGTTTTGGGTTGTTGTACAGGCTTACCTCTTTCGGTGAATCTCATGGTGCAGCTATTGGCGGCATCGTAGATGGCTGTCCGGCCGGCCTAATGCTTGACATTGAAATGATTCAGCGTGAATTGGGTCGCCGCAGGCCAGGACAATCAGACCTGAGTTCACAACGACAAGAACAAGATAAGGTTGAGTTTCTTTCAGGGCTTATCGATGGCCGAACAACCGGAACTCCCATTGGTTTTCTTGTGCGAAACAGGGATCAAAAGTCTTCGGACTATGATCATCTGAAGGAGGTGTATAGGCCATCTCATGCTGATTATGTGTATCAACAGAAATTTGGTATTCGCGACCACAGGGGAGGAGGGCGTTCTTCAGCACGAGAAACTGTTGCCCGCGTGGTAGCAGGCGCCATTGCACGGCAATTTCTGATGAACGAAGGAATATCGATCATGGCATGGGTGAGTACGGTTGGCGATATTGAAACAACTATTGAAAGCGGATTCGGAATGGCTGATATTGAAGCTTCTTATGTTCGTTGTCCTGATCGCGAAGCCTCTGAAAATATGATAAGACTGATTCGGAGGACGGCAGCTGAAGGCGATACTCTGGGTGGAGTGGTCAGCTGCCGGATTGATGGCCTGATGCCCGGATTAGGCGAACCTGTGTTTGACAAACTGCATGCCGATCTGGGCAAAGCAATGCTCAGTATTAATGCGGTTAAAGGTTTTGAATATGGTAGCGGTTTTGCCGGAGTGCGCATGAAAGGGTCGGAACATAATGACATTTTTGTGCTCGATGGAGATAAAGTCATTACAGACTCAAACCATTCGGGTGGTATTCAGGGCGGCATTTCAAACGGTCAACCGGTAAAATTCCGGGTGGCATTCAAACCTGTGGCTACACTGATGAAGGAACAAAAAACAATCAGTATGAAGGGTGAAGAAACCACCATCAACCCCGGTGGAAGACACGATGTATGTGTAGTTCCAAGGGCTGTTCCGATTGTCGAAGCTATGGCTGCCCTCGTACTTTTTGATCATCTGCTTCGTTTCAGAGCGTATAAATGAGAATAAAACTCCTAAAATATGAAAAAGTTCATTAAAGTTTTACTGATCAGCTTTTTAGCATTGCTACTTATTCTGATAATTACACCATTCATATTCAAAAATAAGATTTCAGGATTGGTCAAAACAGAGATTAACAAGCAGCTGAACGCAACAGTTGATTTTCGGAGTGCAAGTTTAAGCCTGTTTCGCAGTTTTCCTGATTTCAACTTCAGGATCAACAAATTGTCAGTGATCAATAAAGGTAATTTTGAAGGAGACACACTCGTTTCTGTGCATTCGCTTGGGTTGACGATTGATCTTATGAGCGTGATCAGCGGTGGGCCTTATGTTATCGAACGTATTGCCCTGAATGATTTGTCTCTGAGCATGATTGCGCTCAAATCAGGCGAAGTCAACTGGGATATTGCATTACCAGAATCGGAGTCGGCTGTACAAGAAGAGTCGCAGGCCTCTCAAAGCGCTTTGAGCATTAAATTAAAACAATTTGTGCTGACTGACTCTAAACTCATTTATGACGACCAAAGCCTTGGTATATTGGCTTCAATCAATGGGTTGGATGCTAAAGTCAGCGGCGATTTCACAGCCAATGAAGCCAGTCTGGAGGCCGGTTTCCTGAGCGACGAACTGACAATGGTGTATGATGGTGTCACGTATTTAAGTAAGGTGAGAACAGGCTTGCAACTTGGTCTGCAAACCAATCTTGAACAGAGTTTATACAGCTTCAGCAATGCAGTTTTAAGTCTGAATGAGTTACGGTTACAGTTTGAAGGAAGCGTTCAGATGCCTACTGATGACATCAATATTCAACTGACCTTTGATGCACCTGACAACAGTTTCAAAAGCCTTCTTTCAATAGTATCGGCTATGTTTGCCGAAGAATTTGAACAGCTGACTGCAGCAGGAGATTTTTCGCTTAGCGGATTTGTGAAAGGGATTTACAACGAACAACAAATACCCGGATATGGTATTAATCTTCAGGTTAACAATGGCAGCATTTCGTATCCCGACCTGCCAGTCCAAATTACAAACATTGCCATCAATGGAAGTGCTGCCAGCGAAAACGGCGATCCTGACGCAACCATTGTACGCGTCAGAAATTTTGATTTCGTATTGGGAGGGAATCCCTTCGAATCATCATTAGTGCTGAAAACACCTGTCAGCGACCCTGATATAGATGCCACCTTCAAAGGCACCATCGATCTGAATAGCCTGAAGAACGCTATCCCACTGGAGCAGGGAGAAAAATTGACGGGGATTATTGCAAGTGACCTAAAGATTAATGCCCGACTTTCTGATGCAAAGAACAATCTTTTTGACCGCATTGATGCCAGAGGAGTATTGCAACTTACTGAATTTATATATTATAGCAATATGTTTGCCTTACCTGTAATGATTAATGACGCACATTTCAGTTTTTCACCGGCAGCAATGGCTATGCAGCGTTTCAGTGCCTGTATCGGCAGCAGTGATCTGAATCTGAATGGAACTGTTGAAAACTATCTTCCCTATTATCTTGGTGATGGCACACTGACCGGAAGGTTTTTTATGAGCTCTGATATGCTGGATGTGAATCAGTTATTGTCTTCTATGCCAACTGACACCGCTATTGCTGCATCTGCTGACTCAGGAATGTCCCTTCCGGAATTACCGGAAAGGATAGACTTTGCTTTCGACGGAAAAATAGGCAGGTTGTTATATGATAACTATGATCTGGGAAATGTTGAAACGCGTCTGACCTATAAAGATAAGCGAATAGTATTCGACCCGCTTAAGGCAAATTTAATGGGAGGCCGTATTAACCTGAAGGGTTCTTTTGACGGAACTGATAACACAAAGGCACTGATTGGTTTCGATATGGAATTGGCTGGAATCGATATTCCAACGGCTTACCGTACGATCGGATTGTTTAGTAAAGCCGCCCCTATTGCTGAAAAATCTACAGGTAGTATGTCCACAACTTTCAGCATAACAGGTTTGCTGGATCAGAGCATGAATCCGGTGTTCAGCTCACTGGCAGGAGGAGGATCGCTTAATACCAGTCAGTTGACTGTTGCTTCCAGTAATTCGATGACGTCACTGGCTTCTGCATTAGGCAATGAAAGTTTCAGTCGTTTGAAAACAGATGCCATAAAACTGGCATTTGAGTTTTTGAACGGAAGGGTGTATCAGAAACCTTTTCAGGTGAAATATGCCGGTTCTGATGTTACCGTTGGCGGATGGATTGACTTTGATCAGAACATTGAGTATGATCTATTGTTTAAGGTTCCGTTTCAGATGCTGGGAGGGCAGGTTGCTTCTGGCATCGACAAATTGGCAAAGGAAAGCGGCAAAGCCGGTTTTTCGGTCAATCCGGGAAGTTCGGTTCAGGTGAAAGCCAAACTTACAGGAACGGCACAAAATCCGCGCATCGAGCTTGATTATAAAAATTTTGCTTCTGACCTGAGAGCCGGTCTTGAGGATATGGCCCGCAAAGAAATTGAAAAACAGAAAGAGGAGTTGAAAAAGCAGGTAAAGGAAGAAGCTGCCAAAATATTGGAAGATGCACGCAAACAGGCTGATGAGTTGATGAAACAGGCGGAGGCTTCGGCTGCTAAAATCCGTAGTGAAGCAGCAACAATTGCCGCCAAAACCAGATCAGAGGCCGGCAAACAGGCGGATAATCTTATTGTTGAAGGAAAAAAGAAGGGAATGGTTGCCGAGATGGCTGCCAAAGAAGCAGCGAAAAAAGTACGGAAAGAAGGTGATGATTCAGCAGCCCGGATTGTAGCCGAGGCTGATAAGAAAGCCGATGCTGTTTTGATTCAGGCCCGGAACCAGAGTACCGAAATCATACGCAAGGCGCAGGAACGTGCCGACAAACTTTAGATTGGTATTTTTGGCCGTTTATGGATTAGTCAGCGACCCGGTCGTGCTTCGCTTCCGGCAAGTATTCCTCCGTCGATAGTCAGTTCAATACCTGTAACGTATTTGCTTTCATCACAGGCGAGGTAAAGTATGCCGTAGGCTACATCTTCGGCTTCGCCAAAATGCCCTAAAGGTATTCCGGCTTCAATTTCATGGATAATTTTCTGTCGTTGCTCACCTTCACCTAACATGGCATCCCACATGGGTGTCATGATGGCTGCTGGGTGCACGCTGTTACAACGGATTTTGTATCCCTTTTCGGCGCAATAAAGCGCAACACTTTTGCTGTGGTTGCGCACCGAGGCCTTACTCGATGCATAGGCAACGGCACCCGGTATTCCCACAACGCCGCTTCTTGATGATATGTTGACAATGCTCCCGCCGTACTCTTTCATCAGTGTTATGGCCATCCGGCAGCCCAGCATCACTCCGGTGGCATTTACGCGATGCACCTCTTCCCATGATTCAAGATCAGAAAATTCAGCATCCCATGGACCTGTTGACTCTGTAAATCCGGTGATGCCGGCATTGTTGACCAGAACGTCCAAGCGGCCGAAACGTGATTTCAGGTATTTTTCGGCTTGTCTCCATGAATACTCGTACCGTACATCGAGATGAAGGTAATCAGACCTGTTGCCCAATTGATCACTTTTCTTTTGCCCTTCATCATCGTTTATGTCTGAGAGGATAACCAATGCTCCTTCTTTGTGAAACAACTCCGCTGTTGCAGCACCAATGCCTCTTGCTGCTCCGGTGATCAGGGCAATCTTGCCTTCGAGTCTCTTAATGGTTTTCATTTTTTGGTATAAGGAGTACAAAAATAGATGTTTTAAAAAAGAAGGGTAATTGGTTCGCTGGAGTAAGTTGAGGGTAGAACAATTATTACCCGCAGGAGAAAAGAATCGTGTTTATGCTTATCGGGGCGGGTGCAAGCCGATTAATGGAATACCCGCTTTTAATCAGTTTGTACAATATGTATTAAAACAGGAGACATGCCCTGAAACCTCTTACTGCGTAGTATGATTCCGATCCATTGTGATACACAAATACTCTTCCATAACGCCTGTCGCCAAAAATTGCCCCACCATGAATCCGGATGTCAGCGGGGGTTTCGAGCCAGCTGCTTGTTCTGGTGTCAAAATCACCCAATTGTTGTAGCGAAATGTACTGATTTTCGGTCAGAAGCGACACCCCCATTTCCCGTGCCATACCCATAGCGCTACCCGTGGGTTTGTTCTGCTTTCGGGCGGCGAGTGCTTCGGGGTCGTAACACAAACTTCGGCGGCCTTTGGGGCTTTCGCGACTGCAATCGCAAAAGATGAAATCACCCGGATTACTATCTAGCATTACCAAATCCGGCTCGCCCCCCGAACGTTCCATCTGCTGTAAGGTGTAAAGTTTATCGGGATTATTGCTGATTCTGTTAAGTACCTGCTCCCATGATGTGTTGGGATGCCGCTGCATACTGGTTTCGAAACGGAGTTTCAGCAAACTGAACAATTCGTGTTGTTCCTGCGGACTAAGGTTATATTGATTTTTCATGATGTTTTGAAGTTAGTCGAGAATAATGTCACCTGATCTATAAGGAAATACTCAGATTTACCCATGGGCGCAGATGAGTTACTTTACAATTTTAATTGATCTTCAATAACCTGACTGTCGTTCAGACATTTTTCTACTTTTAGAAAATCATCCTGATTGTCGGCTATCACCATCAACTTGTCGTTGGCCTGCAGCACGGTCGATCCGCCGGGTCTGATAAAGGCATCGTTTCTTTTGATCATGACAATAAAAGCTGATCGGGGAAAATTGAGGTCAACAATACGTTTGTCGGCTGCCTGCGATCCGGATGCTATGATCAACTCGCGCAGAGTTGATTTTGGGAGGTCGAGGATGATTTTTTCAGTTTCGGAAATAGGTTTAACCTTTTCAGGTAAAGCCACATGCAGCCAACGTGCAACAACAGATAGGGTAGTACCCTGAATCAGTACGGATGTGACGGATATAAAGAAAACTATATTGAAGATGATATCAGCTTTCTGAATACCGGCAAGCAGTGGATAGGTGGCAAACACAATAGGAACTGCCCCGCGAAGTCCAACCCAGGAGATATACAATCGCCTTCTGTTGGTCATTTTAAAGAAGCTAAGACTTAAAAACACACCAATAGGTCTGGCAACTAAAATTAGAAAAAGGGAAATTAGCAGGCCAATACCAATAAATGGAACTACCTGTGAGGGAAATACAAGTAAGCCAAGTGTCAGGAACAAAACAATCTGCATCAGCCATGCAAGGCCATCATACATTTTGAATATTGTTTTCTTATGGATAAGATCTTGGTTGCCAAGATATACTGCGCAGATATAAATTGCCAGAAACCCATTTCCTTTAAAGAAATCTGTTGCTGCAAAAGTAACGAACATCAAAGCAATGACCAGGACAGGGTAGAGCCCTTCAAAGTCGAGTTTAATATTGTTAATGATTAGTTTACTCAATCTTCCGAACAAATAACCCGCAAGGGCACCGATGATCATCTGGCTGAAAAACAGCGGTAATATGGAAACAAAACTTTGATCCTGATTGACCACCAGAGTTAGAAAAGCAATGGTCAACACATAGGCCATGGGGTCGTTGCTGCCGCTTTCAAGTTCCAGAGTAGGCCTGATGTTCTTTTTCAAGGCCAGACTTTTTGACCG
The DNA here is from genome assembly GCA_024710405.1 of Bacteroidales bacterium. Taxonomy (GTDB): domain Bacteria; phylum Bacteroidota; class Bacteroidia; order Bacteroidales; family F082; genus UBA6192. The sequence goes on along the minus strand of JANJUV010000007.1, from coordinate 513,053 downwards.
TAATATTGAAAAGACAGCAGCAGCATCGGTCGAAGAAACAATAGAGCCAAGAAGTAAACTTTCGTAGATGGTGAAATCGGTGATGAAAAATACAAACAGGCCAAGTGTTATTGTTGTGAACAGTACACCTAAGGTTGACAATGTAACGCCCTGCCAGACAATAGGTTTAACCGAAGTCCAGTTGGTGTCGAGACCGCCTGAAAACAAAATGAAATTTAGCGAAACAATCCCGATAAACTGTGCAACCTGAGGGTTGTTGAATTGAATTCTTCCGATACCTTCTGACCCGGCCAACATACCAATGGCCAGAAACAGGAGCAATGTGGGTACACCGAACTTATAAGATGTTTTGCCGGCAACAATGCTGATGAACAGCAGTAAAGAACCGATAAGAAGGATGTTTTCAATGGTTATATTCATTCAACGGATTTATCCTCTTGGGCAAAGATAGGATTTTGCTTCCATTAAAAAGAGCAATTTTTTCAGATGATGATTCAAAGAGCTGCGGACAGCTGAATCAATGCAATCAACGATCAAAACAACAATGATGGAATTCAAGGAGTCAAAAAAAGACAGACATAAATATCTGATGTATTTTCAGAGATCATGTCTGCCTGAAACGTTTTTCGATTCACACAGAATCGGAGTATTCACTTATGTTTTTTGACCTTAAGTGCCCGTTTTTTTTCTTTTTGGAGCAATCAACCGGTTAAAAACAATGGGCTGTTCAACTGCCATTACTGCTCCAGATCAAACCTGTCGAGGTTCATCACTTTTACCCATGTTTTAGCGAAGTCATGCACAAATTTTTCTTTTGCATCCACTGAAGCATATACTTCGGCTATAGCCCTTAACTCGGAGTTGGAACCGAAAATAAGGTCGGCACGTGTGGCGGTCCATTTCTTATCGCCTGTTTTGCGATTGTAACCGTTGAATACCTCATGGTTTTCGTCAGCCGGTTTCCATTCGGTGTTCATATCGAGCAGGTTGACAAAGAAATCCTGACTTAGAGTTTCGGGCTGATGAGTCAATACACCATGGGCTGAGTTGTCGAAATTGGTGTTAAGCACACGCATTCCACCTAAAAGCACAGTCATTTCTGGTGCAGTGAGGGTTAGCAACTGGGCTTTGTCCACAAGCAGTTCTTCTGTTGGCATTTTGTACTTTGCTTTGACATAGTTCCTGAATCCGTCGGCAGCAGGCTCCAGCCATGCAAATGATTCTACGTCTGTTTGTTCCTGTGAGGCGTCCATGCGGCCCGGGGTGAAAGGCACGCTTAATTTGATGCCTGCTTTACCAGCTGCTGCTTCAATGGCAGCTGTGCCTCCAAGTACAATTAGGTCGGCAAGGGAAATTTTTTTGCCGTTTTTCTGGCTATTGTTGAACTCCTGCTGAATATTTTCCAGCTTTTCGAGGACTTTTGCCAGTTGAGCGGGATTGTTTACCTGCCAGAATTTCTGGGGTGCGAGTCTGATTCTTGCTCCGTTGGCTCCGCCGCGCTTGTCCGAACCTCTGAATGTGGAGGCTGATGCCCATGCTGTGGACACAAGTTGCGAAATGCTTAATCCTGATTGCAGCAGCATTGCTTTAAGCGACTGAACATCTTTGTCGTCCACCAGAGGGTGGTCAACAATCGGAATAGGATCTTGCCAGGTGAGTATTTCAGCCGGAACTTCAGGGCCTAAGTAGCGTGAACGTGGTCCCATATCGCGGTGTGTGAGCTTGAACCATGCCCGGGCAAACGCATCGGCAAACTCAAGCGGATATTCGTAGAAGCGTCTTGAGATTTTCTCATAAGCCGGATCAAAACGCAGCGAAAGGTCGGTGGTAAGCATAGTGGGCAGGTGTTTTTTTGCCTTATCATGGGCATCAGGAATCACCTTATCAGCATTTTTGGCCACCCACTGATAGGCTCCGGCAGGGCTTTTGGTGAGTTCCCATTCATACTTGAACAGGTTTTCGAAGAAATAGTAGCTCCATTTCGCAGGTGTCTGTGTCCAGGTAACCTCGATTCCGCTGGTTATGGTGTCGCCGGCTTTTCCGCTGCCAAAACTATTGTTCCATCCGAGGCCTTGTGCTTCGATGGCAGCTGCTTCGGGTTCTGCTCCAAGGTGGGCGGCATCGCCTGCTCCGTGGGCTTTCCCAAAGGTATGTCCGCCGGCAATCAAAGCCACAGTTTCCTCATCGTTCATTCCCATACGGGCAAATGTGTTTCTGATGTCGGTGGCAGCAGCCAGTGGATCGGGATTGCCACCCGGGCCTTCAGGATTCACATAAATGAGTCCCATCTGCACTGCAGCAAGCGGATTATCCGTTTCGCTCAGTTCGAGGGTGCGTGCATCGTTGTCGAGCCATTTGGTTTCCGAGCCCCAATACATATCTTCTTCAGGTTCCCATACATCGGCCCTGCCACCGGCAAAACCGAAGGTTTTGAAGCCCATGGATTCGAGGGCCACATTTCCGGCTAAGATCATCAGGTCGGCCCAGGATATTTTCTTTCCGTACTTCTGTTTGATGGGCCAAAGCAAGCGACGGGCTTTGTCGAGGTTCACGTTGTCGGGCCAGCTGTTAAGCGGGGCAAAACGTTGCTGACCGCCGCCTGCACCTCCGCGTCCGTCACCAGTGCGGTAGGTGCCGGCACTGTGCCATGCCATGCGGATAAACAAAGGTCCATAATGACCAAAATCAGCCGGCCACCACTCCTGCGAATCGGTCATCAGCTTATGGAGGTCTTTCTTCAAAGCAGTCAGATCAAGGCTTTTGAACTCCTTAGCATAGTCAAAAGCTTCGCCCATCGGATCTGATTTTGACGAATGTTGCCTGAGTGTATTCAGCTTTAGCTGGTTAGGCCACCAGTCGCGGTTTTTGGTTCCTCCAGTAGCAGCCCGGTGTTTCCCGATCATACCGGTTACAGGGCATTTGCCCTGTGATTCTGAATTGTGTTCCATAGTATTGATTTTTAATGGTTAGTGTTGTATTTGCCAATTATCTGTAATTTGATGTTTTCTATGTCAAAGCCGGGAATCCTTTTATTCCTGAAATAGCTGTCGAGCAATTGATTCAATTCCTCATCAAAATAGTCATCAATTCGATCTGAGTCCGAACAGTAAATGTGGTGGTGATTTTCTGAGGCAGCTTCATAACGCATCAGTCCGATTTCGGTTTTAACCTTGTGTATAAGCCCGTTTTCCACAAGTACATCCAGTACTTTATACACAGTTGCCACAGCGATATTGGGGTTTTTGTCGCGGATGTATTCCACTATTGCATCGGCTGTGGGATGGTTGTTCAGGCAGATGATGGCTTCAAGAATGGCTACCCTTTGTGGGGTAACTTTCAGTTTTTTGTCAGTAAGCCATTGAGTGATCTCAGTAATCTTCATTGAAGAAAATTTTTCCAAAGATAATAATTCTCTTTTAGGAATCAAACAACAAACACTATTTTATGTTTTGGCTGCTTGTTAATTTAAGAAAGAGTGAAAAGGCGATAGCTACATTACCGATTTATTCAGCCGGAAGTAATTCAGCTTTGAGGAAAGCAGCCAAGGCATCGCCATCGCGCATAGTTTGGAGATCACCATCAATGGTCACGCTGATACTGCCTCGTTCTTCGGAGATTACGATGCCGATGGCGTCGCTTTGTTCGGTGATGCCAAGTGCAGCCCTGTGCCGCAGTCCCGGCCTGCCCGGCAGGTCGAGTTTTTTGGTTACCGGCAGGATGCAGCCCGCAGCTTTGATGCGGTTGTCATGAATGATCATAGCGCCATCGTGTAGTGGACTGTTTTTGAAGAAAATGTTTTCAATGAGCGGTTGGCTGATGCCTGCATCCAGTTCTACTCCGGTTGAGACATACTGGAACAGACTGTTTTGCCTTGTGATAACGATGAGGGCCCCTGTGTTTTTTTCGGCCATGGAGATGCATGCACGCACGATAGGGCCGGTATCGAACTCTTCTGTTTCGTTGAATCGCAAACCCAGGATTGAGAAGCGTCTGCGGTGTTTTCTGATAAACCTCGGAGTGCCTAATGCCAGCAAAAACTGCCTGATCTCAGGCTGGAAAATGATGATCAACGCAATGAATCCAACACTGACAAAGGCGCCAAGTATCTCACCAAGCAACTCCATGCCAAAAAGGCTTACCAGTCTCCATATCAAGAAAATGGATACAATTCCCAGAAAAATATTAATAGCCACAGTACCACGTAACAGGTAATACAAACCATAGAGCAGTCCGGCCACCAAAAGTATGTCGAGCACATCAATCAGATGTATTTCGATAAAGCTGAGAATCATCAATAGCATAAGAGTTAATAAACCACAAAGATAATAAACACTGATTTGGGTGGGTTTGAATTTTTCTGTTTGTCCACCAACGACACGAAACATTGCTTTGGCTTCTAATTTTATTACCTTTACAGCCAAATTGCCAAATATCATTTTGGTTATGGACAAAACCTCTGTATCGATTTTTCATCCCAACATTCTTGGTCATATAGCCCGTCTTGCAGAAGGGTTTACTGTTGATGCCAGACAAAACATTGCTTTGATTTGCGCAGCAGCAGGAAAGATGCTCAGGCATGGGGCATGCATCTGTGTCTTCGAGGTTGAATCATCCGGTGACGTTGAGATTTACAAAGGTTTTGCTTCCTCCGAAGAAGATAGTTATGATTTGGGGAAGCTCAAAGCATTCGGACTTGCCATGCCTGGCCGCGCACAACAAGGGTTTGTCAGACTTGATGCTGTTGAATGGGCCGGTAATAAGAATGATGACGTGGAGTGGCCGATTCACGGATATCCGTATGCTTATCTATTTCCACTTTCAAGATCATCAGATTCTGTGAGATCGGCCTTGTGCCTCTTCACACCTGATGATACTCCGCTGGCTGCCCGAGACGGCGAAGCTATTGCTTTGTTATCAGCTTTGCTTCGCCATCAGCAACAATTGGCCAGCCGGCAGGTTACAGATCCGGAAGGCGTTGACTATGAAAGCCTTTTCTCGAAGAGCCATAATGGAGTGTTGTATATCGATCAGAACCACAGGCTCCTCGAGGTCAATGAGAAAGCCTGTTCCCTTCTGTCTTACAGCCGGACAGAGCTTAAACGAATGAAGCTGGAAGATCTGTTAACTCACAATACAGCCGCAAATGCAGAGCCTGCTGTTTTGCTGTGTCCTGATCCCGAACAACTAGCAACAAGCAATAATCCGTACAGATTAATGGCATCTCTGAGGAGAAAAGATGGCAGCACGATTTCGGTCGAACTCGATGTGGTAATGGGGCGCCCCGATGCGGATGGCTGCTTCGTGATTGTACGCGATATCAGTAGTCGATTGCAGGCTGAGAAAGAACTCACAGAAGCCCGTCGCAAAGCCGAAGAAGCTGACAAACTCAAATCTGCTTTTCTGGCCAATATGTCGCACGAAATCCGCACGCCTCTTAACTCCATCATCGGCTTTTCGGAGTTGATCCTCGATGATGATACAAGCAACAAGGAAAAAGCATACTTTCTGACGCTGATCAGTTCAGCCGGTCGCACTCTGCTGCAGCTCATTGATGATATCATTGATATTTCCAAGATAGAGGCCGGGCAACTGAAGGTTACACAATCGCCTGCCGAAGTCAATGCCATCATGAACGAACTGAAGGTGAATTACGAAAACGAAAAGGTGAAGCGCAGCAAGACCCATATTGACCTCAGGGTGCATAATGCTTATGACGGGGATTTCTTTTTGTTGACCGACCCTTTCAGATTCAGGCAAATCATGATGAACCTCCTTACCAATGCGTTGAAGTTTGTAGATGAAGGTTTCATCGAATTTGGCTATACTGAGATGCACAACGAACAGGTGCAGTTTTTCGTTAAAGACACAGGCATAGGCATCGAAAAGGAAAAGAGCAATGTTATATTCCAGCGTTTCGGTCAGGTGGACACAACTTACAAACGCAACCTCGACGGCACAGGACTTGGGCTTGCCATTACCCATCATCTTGTTGAGCTGCTGGGCGGAACAATATGGTTTGATTCTGAACCCGGAAAAGGCACAACCTTTTATTTTACCTTGCCGGCAAATCTTTCTTTGCAGCGAAACAATTTTCTGACAGTCAGTTACGGGCGTATTATGTATGACTGGTCTGACAAGACTTTTTTGATTGTGGACGATGTCGAGGCTAACTTTCTGTTTTTAAAGGCAGTTTTTCGCGATACCGGAGCACTATTGCTCTGGGGCCGCAATGGAAACGAAGCCGTTCGGATTTGCCGCAACAACCCATCCATAAGTTTGGTGCTTATGGACATCATCATGCCTGAGATGGACGGTTATGAAGCAGTCAGAATCATAAAGTCCTTTGCCCCTCAGCTTCCTGTGATAGCGCAGACTGCCTTTGCCGGTGAACATGAAGAAGAAACAGCGCTTAACGCCGGCTGTCAGGGATGGATAAGCAAGCCGGTGAGTAAAACAGAGCTTGCCTCACTTATCAAAAAACTGCTGGAATCAACCTGACCCTGAAACGGCAACGGCGGTTCCGGCCCAACAAACTGGCTGATTAATATGAGCAAGGAATCCAGAGCAGTACTTCTTAAATATTGGGGCTATCCTGCTTTCAGGCCGATGCAGGAGGAGATCGTAGATGCTGCTGTCTCCGGTCAGGATTGTTTAGCATTGCTGCCGACCGGCGGAGGCAAATCAGTGTGTTTTCAGGTGCCGGCAATGGTTATGGAGGGACTTTGCCTGGTGGTTACGCCGCTCATCGCACTGATGAAGGATCAGGTGCAGCACTTGAAAAAAATCGGGATACCTGCTGCAGCCTTGTACAGCGGAATGCACTTTCAGGAGCAGGAGCTTGTGTATAATCAGGCTGTTTTCGGTCGTTTGAAATTTCTTTATGTCTCACCCGAACGGCTGGTCACTGAACGATTTCTTGAGTCGGTGAGCAGGATGAAAGTCTGCCTGCTTGCTGTGGATGAATCACATTGTATTTCACAATGGGGCTATGATTTCCGACCACCATACCTGCGCATCGCTGAGCTCCGTCCTTATCTTTCATCAGTGCCTGTGATGGCACTCACCGCCACTGCCACACCTCAGGTTGTTGACGACATCATGACGCAGCTCGCTTTTCGCAGCCGTCAGGTTTTTCAGACGTCTTACGAGCGTAAAAACCTGACATACAATGTAGTTTATCAGCCCGATAAGTATGGATCATTGCTGAGGTTGCTGAGTTCACTAACCAAAGGAAGCGCTATCGTTTATGTGCGCAACAGAAAAAGGACCAGAGAAATAGCTGATTATTTGGCCTCAAGGGGCATTTCGGCAACTTTTTATCATGCCGGATTGGATGCAAAGTTACGCGACCAACGTCAGGCGGGCTGGATGCGTGTAGAGCACCGCGTTATGGTGGCAACCAACGCATTCGGTATGGGCATCGACAAACCTGACGTGCGACTTGTACTGCACCTTGATCTGCCCGACAGCCTGGAAGCCTACTTTCAGGAAGCAGGCCGTGGCGGACGCGATGGGCTCGAAGCACGTGCCTACCTCATTTGCAATGATAATGATGTGCAGCAACTCAAATCAAATCTCGAATCTTCCTATCCTGAATTAAATAGCATCAGGGAGATGTACAAGGCACTGGGGAACTTCCTGAGCATACCTGTCGGCAGTGGAAAGGATCAAAGTTATGATTTTGATCTGGTACAGTTTTCAAAAAATTATGGCTTTCAGGCTATTGAAGTCTATAATGCGTTTAAACTGCTCGAGAAAGAAGGAATATTGACCCTTTCAGAAGGAATGAATACGCCTTCACGTCTTATGTTCACATCTGGAAGGGAAGACCTCTATCGTTATCAGGTTGAACAACCCGTTTACGACAATTTTATTAAATACCTGCTTAGGTCATATCCGGGTGTTTTCACTGATTTTGTTGTTATCAATGAAGAGGAAATTGCACGTAAAACAGCCATGGATGTTTCCCGGGTAATTCAGTACCTGAATCATTTGCAAAAACTGGGTTTTCTGGCTTATAACCCCAGAAAGGAAAAGCCACAGATTGTTTTTCTGTACGAACGACTTGATTCATCCAGTATAACCCTGTCGCCACAAAACTATGCCAGCCGGAAGAAATCAGCCGGAATCAGGGTGCAGGCTGTTATCGATTTCATCAACAACCGCGATCTGTGCCGGAGCATACAGCTGCTTCGCTATTTCGGTGAGGCCCAAACGCGTCGTTGTGGTACTTGTGATGTGTGTGCAAAACGGAATGCATTATCCATTACGGACATTGAATATGAACACATTAGCTTTCAGCTTAAAAGCCAGCTTGCCGAACGTCCAATGCCTCTTTTTGAGGCAGTCAAACTTATTGATGGATATTCGGAAGAGAAAGTGCTGTCGGCCATACGTTGGATGATCGACAATCAGGTTATCCGCCGTGACGAGGACGACCGGTTAAGACTGAATCAGCAACTCGGTATGTTCTTCTGATGGAAATAGGATCTGATCTCCCGCTTTTAACTTATGACTTCTACCAGTCAACAAATGTGGTTATGCAGGCGGAAGCATTATTGGGTTGTTGTGTGTTTACCGAAGTTGATGGGGCTGTTACCGGTGGAATGATCGTGGAAACAGAAGCCTATGAAGGGGTTACCGACAAGGCATCGCATGCCTTCGGAGGGCGGTTTACGAACCGCACTGAAGTAATGTTTCGGGCAGGTGGTATTGCATATGTTTATCTGTGTTATGGTATGCACCATATGTTTAACATCGTCACTGCCCCCGAAGGTATGCCACATGCAATTCTCGTGCGCGGAATAGTTCCGATGTTTGGAATACACACTATAAAACAGCGGATGAGCCATTCAGACAACACCATTCCATTGCTGTCAAACGGCCCAGGCAAGGTTTGCAAATCACTGGGAATAGATAAAGGATTTAACGCAGAACCTTTGTGTGGTAAACGTATCCGCATCACTGCCCGAACACCTCTGGCAGAGGGTTACGCAATAACAGTCGCCCGAAGGGTTGGAATTAATTATGCAGGCACAGATGCATTACTTCCCTACAGGTTTATCTTGTCTGTGAATGGTTATCGGGCTGTGGGTTTGTGATCATTTTGTCCGATAATGCTTTTCAGACCAGTGCAAAAAAAAAAGCTCATGAATAATCAAGAGCTTTTCATAAGGTAATGAAAGTAAACTGCTATTTCACCTTTTTGGTTAATTCGGCACCTGCTTTAAATTTTACCACCTTTTTGGCAGAGATGTTGATCTCTTTACCTGTTTGTGGGTTACGGCCTTTTCTGGCAGCGCGTTTCGAAACAGAGAAAGATCCGAAACCAACCAGAGCAACACGGTCACCTTTTTTGAGGGCGCCTGAAGTAGCGTTTACGAAAGCATCTAAAGCCTTTTTTGCATCGGCTTTTGTCAAATTGGCACCTGCGGCCATTGCATCGATTAATTCAGCTTTGTTCATTTTATTGGATTTAAGTTTGAAAATTGGTTGAAAACCGTACAAATATAAGCCTTTAGCAGATTTTTGCAAGTGCTGGCGCGTTTTTCACTGATTTTTGTTGATAAAACATTGTAAATGTTGATAAACCCGCAAGAAATTCAGTGTTTTTGCGGTTTTCTGCAATAAAAACTACGATAAAAAATGCAGAATTACGTCGCGTACCAGCTGCCATCATTCCTAAGCCCTCTGAAAAAATCAGCTGCTTTCATCGGTTTTTTACCGGCGCCCTGCACTTCATTCAATTCGAGGCTGCAATCTTTCAAACAAACCAGCACACGGTTTTTGTCGGGAAAGCAAAATGATCTTGCAGGTGCATTGCAGGATTCTTTAATGAGTGACGCGCTCAGTATCTTGAGTTCGGTTGATGTGCCCGTTGCGCTTTGCAAGCTGGTGAAGGCGCCCGGATATGGGCTTAGTCCCCTTATGTGGTTGTAAATCGTCTGAGGAGGCGAATTCCAATCAATGCGGCAATCGTCTCTGAAAATTTTGGGTGCTGTGTGCAGGGTTTTATTCCCGGAGGCGACTTCCTGTGGTTTGCTGATGGCTCTGTCTTCAGCGATCATATTCAGTGTCTCCACAACCAGGCTCCGGCCTTCGTGCATCATGCGGTCATGAAGTGTTCCTGCGGTTTCAGTGTCGTGAATCTCCAATTTCTTTTGCAAAATGATTGCGCCTGAATCAATCTGTGCATCTATAAAAAAGGTGGTCAGCCCTGAGATGGTTTCTCCGTTCATGATCGCACGGTTTATGGGCGCTGCACCCCGGTAATCGGGCAGGAGTGAGGCATGAAGATTAAAAGTGCCTTTTTTGGGCATTGCCCAAACGATTTCAGGCAACATCCTGAACGCCACCACCACAAACACATCGGCAGCCAAACCTCTTAATGTGCTGATGAAAAATTCGTCCTTGAGGCTGAGGGGTTGCAACACCTGTATGCCATTGTTTAGTGCTGATAGTTTCACCGCTGATGCCTGCATATGCCGTCCGCGTCCGGCTGGTTTATCAGGAGCAGTTACAACAGCAACCACCTGAAAACCTGCCTGAAGCACTGCCTCAAGCTGTGCAGATGCAAACTCAGGCGTGCCAAAAAAAACTATTTTGAGTCGGGATGCTTCCATCATATGGCGAAAATAAAAAAACCTGACCGCATAATGGTCAGGTTTCCTGCAGGATTATTATTCTTTATCTGACCGAAAGCGATTTAGCTCTGGCAATATACTTGTCAATTCCACGGCCTTCGTTGCTTGAAGGATACTGACGGCGGATACTTTCATAGGCATCAACAGCCTTCTGGTATTTGGATGTGGCTTCAAAAGCACGCCCTGCCTTGAACAGGAACATGGGTGTGGTAAGTTCGTTCAGGTTGCGGTTGGCTGCTTTCATATAAAAATCAGCGGCCTTGTCCATCTGATCGAGTTCGGCATGGGCATCACCAAGGGCACCAAGAGCCATGCTGCCGATGATATAATCATCACTCTTGAATTTCTTCAGTTGTTTGATGGCTTCGTTGAAATCGCCTTGCCTGAGATAACAGATTCCGGCATAATAACGCGACAGATTGGCCGATTTAGTCATGCTATAGTCGCTGATGATGTCGAGGAAACCGAGGTTGTTTCCGTCGCCGTATAATGCTTTGTTCAGGGAATCGGACTCAAAATATTTTTCAGCCATAAACAACTGTACCTGTGCGTCAGCTTCACGGGGCTCTATGTAAAACCTTTTCAGACCAAAATAACCAAGCACCACAACCGCAATGGCAGCCACCACAATCGTGATGATCTTCTGGTTCTTTTCAATAAACTGTTCTGATTTGCTTAATGCTTCTTCTACCACTTCGAGCCGCTCTTCGGCTTTTTCGTTCCCTTTTTTTGTTACCATTTCTTTTAGAGGATTTTTTCGTGGTGCAAAAGTAGTTTTTTTTCTGTTTTACCCGTCTGTTGGGTCTATTTTTTTACTTTTGAGCAACTTAATGCCACAGAATGAACGGAAAAACGAATATTAACGCAATAACAGCTGCTTTTTTGAGGTGCTGTTCAATAGTATCAATAGTGGTTTTCATTGCTGTAATAATTCCTGGACAGGTATTTTCCGCACCAGGATGGGTCATTGTTGAGCTTAATACCAATCCCTATGGCCTGATGTCGATGCAGACTACTTTTATTCAGGGAAACAAAGTGCGCATCGAAACCAGCGAATCAGTGATCATTCTTGATTTGGAAGCCGGTGATATGAGTCTGGTATATCCAACACGCATGGTTTATTGGAAGGGCAAGCCATCCGAATTCCGTGAGGGTATGATTCGAACGGCTGAAGTTCAGATCACCTCAGCAATTGAGCAGCTTCCATCACATGAGCGTGAGGTTCAGCGCAAAGAATTGGAAAAGATGTTGCAATTAATGGCTTCCGACTCAATGCAATCGACCCTGATCTCCGGTATCAGCATAAGGGAAGCCGGACTAACAGACACTATTGCCGGCACTTTGGCACGATGCTTTGAGGTATTCGTGGATTCGGTGTTGTACGAGAAAGTGTGGATCACACGCGATATTGACCCTTTCAGTAAGGTGGATCAGAAGGCAATGAAAACGATGACGCGTGAGCTTACAAGGCCAACAGTCGTTTCGGCTTACCGTGAAAGCGACGTGTTCACAAACCTGGTGCATGGGGGATTTGTTGTTAAATCGGTCTTGCCAACCTCAATTGGTGAGAGTGTTACTCACGTGGAAAGTTTCCGCAATATGGACATCCGTGCCGACTTGTTCGTGCCGCCTGTTGACTACCGACCTGCCGGACTGATAGAGATCATCCAGATGGGAACCGCGCCCACTGAAGGGATTATGCCTCCCGGAATGTAGATTCATTTTTTTTTGTTTTCGTAAATTTGTGGCATGGCTGCCCCAAAACCTATTGCTGACGAGAACTACCTTAATTTCCTGAAGGAGATGATCACCGGCGAACGCCTCAAACGTTTTGCTGAGGTGCTTGACCTGAGAACCCGCTACATTACCATAGTGCTCGAAGATATATATCAATCACAGAATGCAAGTGCCGTGCTGCGCACCTGCGAACTGACCGGTGTGCAGGATGTGCACATCATCGAAAACCGCTATCGTTTTGAAGTGCACCCCGACATTGTGCTTGGAAGTTCAAAATGGTTGAGCATTTACCGCTACAACAAAGACGAAAACAACAGCATCACAGCCATACATTCGCTCAGGGAACAGGGATACCGCATCATTGCCACCAGCCCAAAACCTGACGCTACATTGCTTCAGGAACTGACTCTCGATAAACCGATAGCACTTTTGTTCGGAACCGAAAAGCAGGGATTGTCAGAAACTGCTTTTAGTCTGGCTGACGAAACGGTTTCCATTCCCATGGCAGGTTTTACCGAGAGCTTCAATATCAGTGTTTCAGCAGCAATCATTCTGTTTACCCTCACAACACGCCTTCGCGCATCGGCAAACGAATGGAAGCTGAACGAGGCCGAAAGGAATGCTGTTTTGATGGATTGGTGCAGGCGCTCGCTCAGAAACATAAAAATTATCGAGCGGAATTATTACAAAAAGCACCCACCATAATGTTGTTTGTGTTTTATGAAAGGCTTTTCTATCTTTACGGTCGGTTTTCAACGGCTGAAACCCAACTAAAATGAAGGACATTGAAGTTATTTATTTGTTATTCATCATTAATACAATAGGTTATGGGAAAAGGAGACAAAAAAACCAAGAGAGGTAAAATAGTGATCGGTTCATCAGGTGTTACCCGTCAACGAAAAAAGAAGAATAGTATTTCCATCAAACCTGCGCCTCCGGTTGTTGAGCCTCCTAAAAAGGCCAAAAGCCCATCGAAGAAAAGTGCTCAGAAAACGGAGGAATAATAAAGGCAGATTTGAAACCTGGCAGGTTGGCTAAAAGGCTGTTACCAATGCCCTGAAGAGGTCACCGCGCTGTTCGAAATTCCTGAACTGATCATAACTGGCTGCAGCGGGCGACAGCAGACAAACATCTCCGGGTTTGGCGTTATGTTTCACAAAGGCAACGGCCTCTTCCAGTGTGAAGTACATCGTGAATTCGTGGTGATTTCGTGCATGCAGCAGTTGTCCGATCCTATTGCCTGCTTCGCCTGTGAGCATTGGTTGAATCGCTTTATTACGAGCCAGAAAGTCTGCCAGAGCATCATAGCTGATACCTCTGTCGAAACCTCCAAGCAGCAGGAAATCGACGCGTCCGAGGGCCAACACAGCAGCGATGGCGGCCTCAGGAATGGTAGCAATACTATCGTTGTAAAAATGAATACCCTTGTGTTGTCCCAGATATTCGAGCCGGTGAGCCAATCCTTTGAACTGTTTCAGCGCATTGCCTAAACCATCGGTGTCGTATCCGGCTTCCTGAACGGCAAGTAGTGCTGCCTCAACATTGATCAGGTTGTGCGCGCCTTTCAGCTGTAATTTGTCCGGATCGGGTAAAATCACCGCACTGCCGGGAAACAATATCAGATGCGAATCAAGGGTGGATGTTTCAGAAGCTAATGACGTATGTACGATGGCTGTGTCGTCCTGTTTTCCGAAGCGAATGATGTTGAGTTTTGCTGCTTTGTATTGCTCCATGCTCCCAAAATAATCGAGATGCTCTTCGAATATGTTCAGCAGAACGGCAATTCCGGGCGAATGGCTCACATCCTGCAACTGGTTGGCTGACAGCTCAAACACGATATGGCTGTGGTCTTCGATATCATCGAGTATGTCGAAACAAGGAATGCCGATGTTTCCGGTGAGCAGACTATGTGCGCCGGCGGCAATCAGCAAATGATGGATCAGTACTGAGGTAGTGCTTTTTCCTTTGGTTCCTGTGATGCCTATCACTCTGGGGGCATAAGCCTCGAGGAATAAGTCGGTTTGCGAACGTACCTTGTCTTTTACGTGTGTCAGCAGATTCAGGTTGATACCCGGTGATCGCAATATCAGGTCGTAATAGCGAACACTGTCGAGGTAGGCGGCTCCGGTGTGCAGACTCAGGTGTTGCCTGCTGCTTAGCCTGAACTCAATCGGGTCGACTGCATTTTGATCGGCGATGCCAATATCAGCTTCCGGAAGATGCCTGAGCAGAAAACCAAGGCTCGACCGGCCTTCACGGCCAAAGCCCAGTATCAGTATGCGCTTGTTGCGCAGGTGTCGCAATATAAGTTCAGTCATGAAGCATGGCGGAAATAATGTCCAATAATTTGTTTTCTACATTATGTTCATTGTCAAACTGTTGAAGCAGTGTTTCAATATCTGGACCGTTTCCTGATTCAATCCCCTGAAGCAGGGCATAAGTTTTGTCCGGATCGTTCTTCCGCAAGTGACTTATTGCAGCCTGAACCTCGTGGACGGTGCCGACACATTCAAATGGTTTTGCGGTAGATTGTCCGCTCAGCTCCAACAGCAGGGGTTTGAGAGCAGGATCGGCGAGCAGGTTCCTGCCGAAGATATCTTCTGCCTGTTGCTGAGAAACAAAAGGCGAAAGCATGAGTGCCGTGAACAGACATTTTGGGCAATGACCGCACCAGCTGTCGGTCTTGCTACCCACATTGCAGCTTTTGAAGGTGCCAAAATATTGAGGAAACCGGCTGAACAGTTTTACGATCTGAAGTTCGTTGAGCGGACGTAACAGGCTGAAATAGTTCAGTTCAGGATGAATGTACCGCCGGGCATAGTCCCTGAAATCGTTTTCAAAGGAAATAGATTTGCTGTACTGGTGGTTGATTGTTGTGCCCGGAACAGTGGCTTCGTTGGCACTGCTTTCGTTGGAGAGGGCAATATGCCGGCAGCCGCTGAGCATGGCCGCCAATGCAGTTGTAAAAGCAAGCAACGCAGAGAAAGGCGTGTGGCCATTCAGGAAACCGGAATCGTTAAGCTTCAGCAGGGCTGGGTCGATACTGCGGTGTACGGTAATGATCTGTCGGGCATCAAAACCGGCCAGTTTGGCCGAACCTTCTGTTGCCGGCCGCGGATTGATGATGAAAGGAATCATGGATATGCCTGCTTTACGCAGAATCTCGAGGCTGACCACCGAATCCTTACCACCACCCACCGGAACCAAATACTTTTCTTCCAGTTGCTGATTGCCTGTGACTAGCGGGCTCTCCCCCTTAGATTCTATCTGCATAAAATCTTCTTCATTGGCGCTGATTCCGTTCAGATAGAAAAACTCGCCCAAACCGTGATAGTAGAGATTCTTCCACCACTGCATCTGCTCCGGATGCAGGCTGTGGGGCAAAATTTGAACAACAGGCGGACATGCGGCTTTCCAGTAACTGATGAGTTCAACCATTCCGATGTGGAACACAAGGTTTTCGAGCATTGTCTTATCAACACGTTCAGGGCACAGGTTATCATTGATGGGAATCGAAAGTGTGGGCTCGAAAAAATATTTATTTGCTAAGGAAAAGTTAAATCTGATGTCGAGCTGACTATCGCTAAATACAAAACTGTAACTTTGATAGATGAAAATAGGAAATTCTTTTCTCAGTTTCAAAAAAATATGCTGACGATCAGTGCGGTTCAAAGTGTAGGGTATGATTTTTGTTAGCGGGTGTAAAGATATATATTTCGCTTATGTGCCGTATGATACCAAAAGGCATCATGTGCACTTGAGTAAGAAAACATAAATTATACAAGTTAATGGTTAAAACCTGATGTTTCATGGATTTCGACAAGCTGATACGCATTCGGACCAACAGCCTGCAGCCGGCTAAGGGAAGGATTCTGATTTCGGAACCTTTTATGGGCGACTACTACTTTGGCAGGGCAGTGGTTTTGCTGGCCGAACATAATGAGGAAGGGTCGTTCGGGCTGATCATGAACAAACCGGCTGAATCAAGCTTCAATAAAATTGTGCAGGATTTTCCTCCCTTTGAAGCGACTGTTTATCTTGGAGGTCCGGTGGCCACTGACAGTTTGTTTTTCATCCACACGGTGGGCAACGACATACCCGAATCCAGCGAAATACTCCCTGGTCTCTACTGGGGTGGGGATATGGAAGTGGTGCGCGAAATGATCATTCTTGGGCAGCTTCAGCCATCTAAAATAAGATTTTATGTGGGCTACTCGGGCTGGGAAGCGAATCAGCTGGAGGGAGAACTGAAACGCAACTCCTGGCTGGTGTCACGGGAAACAGCCGGCAGCCTGATGAAAACCAAACCTTCTGAAATGTGGCAAAACTATGTGCAACGCATGGGATCTGACTATGAACTCTGGAGGCGCTTTCCTGTCGATCCGCAGATGAACTGAATACTGGTTTCTGGTTTCTGGTTGCTGGTTGCTGGTTTCTGGTTGCTGGTTGCTGGTTTCTGGTTTCTGGTTGCTGGTTGTGGGTTGCGAGTTGCGCGTTGCGAGTTTCGGGTTACGAGTTCCGGGTTGCGCGTTGAGTTAGCCCTTAGCCCTTAGCTCTTAGCCCTTTGCCATATGCCAATTCTGGTCTCTGGTCTCTGATCTCTGATCTCTGGTTCCGGGTTACTGTTCACCGTTCACCGTTCACTTTTTACTACTCTTAAACTTTCCACTTCTTTGCCATCTTCAACCAAACTGATGATATAGGCTCCCGTGGGGAGGTTTTCGCCGGCACTGCCGCGACCGTTCCATTGCAGAGTGGTGTAGGCCAGGCGGTTGTCGGTCTGATCGAGCAGGCGGGCGACTTCGCGGCCCAACAGGTTGTGCACAGTGATGCGCACGGGAACTCCTGTTTTTGGCGTTACCGTGAGGCCGAGTTCATGAACAAAGGGGTTGGGCGCGGCCACAAGGCGGGCAGGTGTTTTTGACTGCAACCTGCTTTCACCAATGGTTACCGGGTTGAACTCGTATGCCCCCATATCTACACTGCCGCCCCACACACGCGGGTTGCCGGCAAGGTCGGTGGAAGGAAGGGTGATGCCTTCGGGCAGTTCGAGGGTGCCGGCATCAATGCAGGGCGACAGGCCAGACAGGGAATAAGGGAAATCGCCATATCCGGTGAAGAGGGGGTCGGTGTCGATGTTGGAGGGGTGGTAAACAATGGTGTTGCCTGTGCCAATGTTTGCAATGCCCGACAAACCATCAGTGACCATTGAATGGGAAACTTCCAGCGTTCCAGGGCCATACCAAACAGAATTGTTCTCGTAAACACCAAGTTGTTTGGGATGGTTTTGGTGGAATATACTATTTATTGCTTTTACATTACCATGATTGTAGGAAAGCACCGCAGAACCATTTGCTGCCAGTGAAAAGTTTTCTGTCATGGTGCTGTTGACGATATGGACAGTAGATTGGCTAGCCAGTACACAAACCCCTTGAATGCCGGTTTGATACAAGTTGTCAGAATTGTTATCGAATAAGCAGTTGACTATATCGGCTCTGGCTAAGTAGTTAGTAGCATCAATGCCGTCAATGACAACCTGCGGACAGGTTTTCCACTCAATTTGATCATCATTCGAGTTTCCAGAAAACACTGTACTATACATATCGAACCTGATCACAGGCTTAACAGGGTTATATGTTGGAGAATTATAAAAGAACACCCCCCTGCCCCCGACATTCCCAATAAACCTGCAACTGTCGAAAATAACAGTATCTACGGACTTAAACTCAGGTCCAAATGCTCTTTCATACATATCGGCATTACTGAAGACAACATCCCTAAACTCGATTAAGCTGCTCACATAAAAATCAGAAAAGCCGGTAGTTGGAAACTCTGGATAACCACCGTTTTGGACGGCAAGCCCTTGCATACGGAAACGGTAAGTGCCAACGATGAACAAGCCCGACAGATTGCCGCTGCCTTCAAGGTCAATGGTGGTTTGCCCGCTGCCTGCCCCTTTGATGCTTACATTGTGCTTGAACTGTAAGGGGAAGAGTTCGCCTGTGGCCGTGGCCGAATAGGTGCCCGGTGCAAGGTGTATGCTGCGCTCAATCATGCTGTCCGACACGATGCGTGTGAGCGCCATGCTCAACGACTTCAGGGGTTCATCGGGACTAATGCCCGAATTGGCATCATCACCCTGAGGCGATACATACACATCCTGCTCAATATAACCGTAATAGCCTGTTTGACCCTCTACCTCAACCAAGTAGGTGTTGTAGCCCTTGGTATCGTATGAAGAAAAGTAGTAATAATTATTAACCCTCATTGTGGTCACCGTATCCAGTTTGATCCTGATCGGTGGCATCAGGACAGATTGGCCATAATCGCGGATTCTTGGTCCATAGTTGTTAAATACAGAGTTTAGCTGAATGGTGTCAAAACTTACCTGTGATGAATTCAACACCAATATGCCACCCCTGCCTACAAAACTTCTGTTGTTTTTGATGATATTGCCACTAAAAAAAACTGATGCATTGCTGATCCATACCCCACCTGCAGATGCGGCATAGTTGTTTTGTATGATACAGTTCAATACAGTAACATCTGAATTTTCTACATAAAAACCACCGCCATTAGTAATAGGAATATTAATAAATGGCGTCCCGCTCCCGTTCTGGAACACCAGTCCGTTGACAACATACTGGTATCCATCGTGTGTAAACTGCACACAGGAGCCGTTATGGTTGCCATCCACCACTGTGGCGTATATGTCTGTTCTGTTGCCACTCAACACATAAGTGCCACACAACTCAAGGTTGCCCGGAGGCATCACTATGTTTTCAAAATAGGTTCCGGGGTACACCAGCACCACATCGTTGTCCGAGGCAGCGTCCAAAGCCTGCTGTATCTGGGTGTAGTGGCCTGTGCCGTCCTGCTTCACCGTCAAGGTGTCGGCTATTGCCAGCTGACATAGCACCAACATCAAAGCCAACAAAATGACCGACACACGGGCAAGAAATATATGCCCGATAAGTTTTTGCTCGCTTTTCATACTATTGAACGATGAGTTTTTGTGTGGCGGTGCCAAGAGCGCTGCGCAACACAAGCTGGTACAAGCCTGAGGGTAAAGGAGCACCGGAGGTTTTCAGGGAAAAACTCATCAGGTTGTCGCCCTTGCTCAAAGGCCCTGTGGAATGCATGGCCACGATGCGGCCCTGCATATCGAGCAGCAGCAGACTGCCCGGTGCGCTTGCTTCGGGTGCGGTTACCCTGAGGCTGATCTGGTCTCCTGCCGGGTTGGGGTAGGTTATGAAGGAAAGGCCGATGGGTACTTCAATACTTTCATCAGGTTTGTCTTTAAGACTGATCAGGTACCAGGGCTTACGCTCCCGTGTTTTGATGCTTCGATAGTGTGGCTCCTCCTGACCGGGTGTCGTAACATAATACTGTCTGACCACCCTGTTGCCCGATTTCATTCCATCGTACAACTGCAGGGTGATGCTATCCTGGCTGCCGGGAGGCACAAAAGCCCGCACCAGCACAATACTGTCGCCGGGGTTGACCACGGCTGCGCCAATGCAGCTGTCGCCGGCAAATGCACCGATTTCCTGTATTGTGCCACTGCTGTCAGGCTCAATAAACAGCGAGGTGTAGTCATAACCTTCCGTAAAGCTGAAGTATTCAGGAGGCTGGTAGGTGCTTTCTGTCTTTTGCCCCGGGACTTGCTGCCACTGAAAGCTGAACTCTTCGCGTTCTTCGGGGTAAACTGCTACCATATCGCCATAGTTCAGCCATATGCCGCCGATCTGGTTGCAGGCACAGAGCCATCCCTGGACGATGTTTGATTTGGTCGGGCTCATGTTCTTTTTGATGCACGACCAGTATTTACCCTTCATGGATTGCAGCTTCGACTGCACCTCATCGGGGAAGGCATCAAAGGGGCTTTGGGACTTATACAGGAAATAGCCCAGCCAGTTTTCGTAAAAGGGGTTGATGCTGACGTCAGTATTCGGAGCCAGCACAGTGCCGGTCATCGGGATATAAGCCTGACTATTATGATTGGTTCTGATTTTATAACCTAATGATGACCTGACAAGATCAAGGTCGCCTGACCAATCACCTTCGCTGTATGTTTTGTCAATTATCACACCTCCTTCATTGTGTCTGGCTTCGAAAAAATTTGAGGGGTCAGGTATGGTAGATTCAAAAAAGAATTCAGAATCCACAGTTCCATCGCTCTGGCGTTCCAGTCGTGGGAATGAAACCCAGTTGATGGTGCCGGGTTGGAGGGTGATGGTTTCGAGGGGTTTTTCGTTGAAGTCCGAAACACCTTGTCCTAGTTGTTGTTGCGCAAAAACCGATGACACAGACACCAAGGAAATACCAAGAAGCAACAAAGCACGGGATGGATTCCCCTTAGTTGAATCCTGCTGTAGTTTAAGATTGGCTTTCATGGTGAAGCACATTTGAGGTAACGACATAAATTGCTCTTCATCTTTCAATGAATTAAGGCCTAAAGATATGAATAATTGGTTTTTGAGGAAAATGGAAGTCAACTGAAAAATCTTTATTGATGAGTAATTTAGAATGGTTCTATCGTGGATTCCCTTCGATAAACTCCCTTCGACGGGCATAGGGCATCGCTTGGTACTTGTTTCTTGGTTAGGTGTAAACTAAAACATCATTTGGCAGCTTCCCAACAACGACCCCGATCAGAAAGGAGAAACCAAACCGACATTCACCCCAACCCGCAACCCGAAACCCGAAACCCGATTAAGTTTGAAGGTTTGGAGGTTTGAAAGGAAACTGTATTAGCTGTTTTTAGTATCTTTTCCTAACCAGTAACTAGTAACTAGTAACTAGTAACTAGTAACCCGCAACAAGAACCTAGATCCCCAGATTCTTCAGAAACAACCCCAGCAGCGACGGTTTCATAATGATGGTAAACAAGATTCCATAGACAGCACCAAGCAGGTGGGCATTATGTCCGATGTTGTCGTTGCCTTTTTTGCCCATCCAGTAGGAATAGGCAATGTAGAGGATGCCGAACAGCCATGCAGGGATAGGCACCGGGATGGGAAATACAAACAGGCTGCTGGTGGGCATCAGGATGATGCTCGAAAACAGCACAGCGGCAACGGCACCAGAGGCACCCACAGCATCGTAGTAGGGATTGTTTTTTTGTTTCCCGAAATCCAGTAAAGTGGCAAATATAATTCCGCCCACATACAACATTCCGTAGTTGAGCAGACCTTTAGCCGGGCCAAAAATCATTTTGTAAGCGGCTTCAACATGGTTCCCAAAGGAATACAGCACAAACATATTGATGGCCAGATGCATCCACCCGGCGTGTACCAGGCCGTAGGATAGAAATCTGTATGTCTGTTTTCTTTCTTTGATCAGCCAGGCGTTGAATTTTAACCTGTTAAACAAATCAGCATTGTAGAAACAGGCTAAGGAAACAGCTATGGTGACGACTAAGATGACGATGTTCATTGGCTGACTTCGGTTTTGGGAGCCTCAGTTTTGGTGTGGTCAATTTCGGAGCCCATCACACTATGCGGAATCAGGTACACGGCAAGCATGACGATGGTAGCGATAACCGGCCACAGTATGTTTTCCTTCTTTTTGCGGAGCACCAGCCAGGCGATCAGCCAGAATATGAAGGCAGCCAGTGTTTTGTTGTCGGTGAGGTCGTGCCCCCATGGCCAGCCCGTCCAGTAGGCATCAAAGGCATATTTCTGCACAATCGGGCCGAGGATAAGTCCGCCCACTGTAAGCAGCAGCAGGGTGATTCCTGTTAAAACATAGGTTTTTCGTCTGACCAGCAGGGCTTCGAAACCTGTGCGGATACTGAACACCATAGCGAAAAACATGAAAAACACATGCGGGATGAGCACAAAAGCCGGAACAGGGCCTTTAAACCTGATAATTACCGGCTCATCGGTCAAAGGATACGAAATGCCCTTGTGTATCAGTGCGATCTGATATTCGACTTTACCGGCTGCCGGTTGCTCGGGAATATTGGCTCTTATTTTGCCGTCAACGGCTTCGATTTCGACCGAAGTCCATTCATCGAAGCTTTTGAATCTTTTGTAGCGGTACAAAGCTGTTGTTCCATCAGGCACATCCATCTCAAACGGAGCATCGGTGCCGGTGTTGTAGCTTCTGAGAAGCTTGAACTTAAAGTTGGTTCCCTCCAGGTTTACTTTGCCCCGCACAGGGTAAGTCGGTCCGGTGGCACGCTGATAAATGGCCAGTGCAGCCATCAGGATCACTGATGCGACCCACAACAATACAGACAGTGATTTTTTATTTTTCATGTATAATTAAGGTGTTTGACAATCATTGCTATTGGCAATGAGGTTTTGAGTGGAACATAAATTATTTTCAACTTGCAGTGTGCTGTGACCGATGCCGAATTCCTTGCTGAGGATAATGGTTGCTTCACAGCAGATCAATTGGGCTTCGCTTACTTTAATATCTTGTTCGAGTTCAAGATGTCCTTCAAAATGTACTTCGTGGTCGGTGAGGCTCCATGCATGCACATGATGGACTCCTTTAACACCTTCGATGGCGCACAAACGCTTTTCGACTTCCTGAAGATCAAGCCATGCAGGGGTGGCCTGCATCAGAATGTTGTAGGTTTCGGCAATCACCTTATATGTTTCGCGGATGATGTAGAGGCTGATCAGCACAGTGATGAAGGGATCGATCCAGTGAATGTTGTAAAAATAAATGAGTATTCCGCCCACGATTACAGCCACGCTCGAAAGTGTGTCGCCGATCAGGTGGAGGTAAGCTGCTTTTATGTTGATGTTGCCCGATTTGAAATCCTTGAGTAAGATCACGCCGGCGAGGTTAGCTATCAGTCCGATGGAGGCCACCAGCAACATTGGCAGACTTTTTACTTCCTGAGGATTGACAAAGCGGTCGTAGGATTCGTAGATCAGAAACAGGCAGATGGCAATGAGGGTGACAGCGTTAAACAGTGCCGCCAGAATTTGAATTCTTTTATATCCGAAAGTTTTTTGAGGCGTGCTTTGCTTTTTGCTGATTTTCACCGTAATGTAAGTGATCAGCATGGCAACCCCATCGCTGAAATTGTGGATGGCATCTGATATAAGTGCTAAACTGTTGGAGAAGATGCCTCCGATGAGTTCGGCTGTTGCTATGATGAAGTTCAGGAAAACCGTGATGAACAGATTTCTGCTTTCTTTTGTCCTGTTTGTGTGATGCTGTTGCATTTTATTGTGTGGCCTCGTAGAGGATTTCGTGAATTTTGGTTCTGATACTTAGCTTTGAGATAGTCGTATTCTTGCTGTCGGGATGGATACGGTTCGACAGAAACACAAACACCAGTTTGTTAACGGGGTCGGCCCATGCAAAAGTGCCCGTAAAGCCCGAGTGTCCGAAACTGGCTGCGGAGGCTTTTTTGGCTGGCATACGGTTTTTTTCGGTGCTTTTCAGGGGAATTTTATCAAATCCCAGCGCCCTTCGGTTGTTGTTGTTCGGATAGCGAACTCTGGTGAAAACCTCAACTGTTTGTTCAGTGAAGTACCTGAGGCTGTCAGCAACACCTTTATCCAGCAGCATCTGCATGATGCGGGCCACATCAGCGGCGTTGGAAAACAATCCGGCATGTCCCGAAATACCACCCATCAATGCGGCACCCTGATCGTGCACATCACCATGAATAAGTTGCTTTCTGAAAACCGTATCAAATTCTGTAGGCACGATCCTTTCTTTCGGAAAACGGTTCAGCGGCTGAAAAGTGGTTGTTTTCAGTCCCATAGGACGATAAAACTGTTGTTCAAGATACTGGTCGAAGGCCTGATTTGTCAGTTGCTCTATAATTTGCGGCACGAAATACATGCCAAGGTCTGAATAGCGGTATTCCTTTTTCTTCAGGGGTGTACGAACAATGGTGTCAAATATACGGTTGTGGTAGTCCCTGTGCACATAAAGGTTTTCTGCGACCCGGAAAGGATGTGTGACAGAGATATTTTCGGATAAAACCAGCGTGTCAGGCCTGCCTGTGCTTATTAGTTTTTCATAAAACGGAATCCAATCCGAGAAGCCTGACTGATGGGTCAGGATTTCCGAAATGGTAATTCTACTTTTATCCGATCCGGCCATAAAAGGAAAAAATTTTCCCAGGGGGTCTTCAAGTTTCAGTTTGCCTTGTTCGTTCAGTTTCATAACAGCAAGTGTCGAAGCCAGTATTTTGGTTAACGAAGCCACATCAAACAGATCAGAATCATTCACTGGTCTTGTTTTGTCATAGGTGTGGAAGCCAAAGCTCTTCAGGTAGATCATTTTACCGTCCTTCATAGCTGCAATCTGACAGCCCGGGAAGGCTTTCCGTTCAATGGCATCAACAACAACCGAATCAATTCGTGACAGTATTGACTGATTTACGGATGCTGTTTTCTCATAACCGAAGGGGTTGTTGTTCCCGGATGCCGGATTAATGTTAATTTCTGGCTTAACTGCAGGTATTGACTGAAATGCCGCAGACCGCAGACCGAAGCCTTCTTTCCAGTTCTGGCCGACCGAAACGGGCAAGGTACCCTTTGACGGAGCCTTTCCCATCAATACATTAGCTGCGGCCTTTTCGGCCATCGGATTGTCCTGCCAGGCAACCAATAAACTTTTGAGTCCTTTATTCGGTTGAAAATAATCCGCAGCATAGGCGGAGGCAAATAAAACAAGACTAATATTTTTGGTTCGGGTGAGTTCGTTTATAAATTGAATAATCAGATGATCAATTCCATACTTTTTCTGGGCAAGTATGTTGGTGTTTTGAATACTAACGACAATATGATGATAGGGATCAAGATCTTTTTTGATTTTTTCAATTTGCTCGGCTGAAGGATTGCGCGGAATACTGAAGTGATCGGCTCTGAGCCCCAATTCAGCCAGTGCATTTTGAAAGCCGGTGCTGCGGTTGCCTCCTACCGAAAGGGTTGCAACTTTTTGAGTCTGGCTGTTAGCAAAAGGAATTGTTTCATCATGGTTGATCAAAAGTGTCATTGATTCTTCGAAGAGCTTGTATGCCAGTTCTTTGTATTCTTTTTTGTTCAAATCCCTATTCAGGTTTTCGGTGAAAGCAGGCCGGTATGTGTGCAGACCTGCCCTGAACTTATACTGCAGCACCTTGCGGCAACTTTCTTCAACACGTGCCGAAACTAAGGGGTCATTCAGTGCAGCATCTGCAATAGTTCTGATGGCAAGTGTTACATTGGCAGGCAATAGAAGTATGTCGTTACCGGCCATCAGGGCAAGTAATTCTATCGCACCTGATGGATGGTAATCAGTTACACCTTTCATATCAAGACCATCTGTTACTATCAGCCCGTTAAATCCTGATTGTTCCCTGAGTAATCCTGTAACAACATTTTTGGAGAGGGAAGCGGCAATGTCTATTTTGGGTTCAAATGCAGGGAAATTGACGTGTGCTACCATGATACCGGAAACGCCCTTATTAATGAGATGGTTGAACGGTTTAAGTTCAACTTTTGAAAGATGTTCGGGATCGTGGTCAACAACCGGAAGTGTATAGTGCGAATCAGTTTGGGTATCACCATGACCCGGGTAATGCTTGGCTGTGGTAATAATTCCCTGATCCTGCAGGCCACTGGCATAAGCCCAGCCTTTTTCCGATACCATATCGGGGTTTTCGCCAAAGGCCCGCAATCCTATCACAGGGTTTGCCGGATTGTTGTTGACATCCACCACCGGGGCAAAATTCATGTGAATGCCCATTCTTGCACATTGCTCGCCAATCTGCCGTCCCATTTCGTAAATCAGGTTGTTGTCGGCTACAGCACCGAGTGCCATTTGAAGCGGATACTGAACAGTAGATTCAATGCGCATGGCCAGTCCCCATTCGGCGTCGATGGAAACAAGCAGCGGAGTTTTGGCAATTTGCTGCCAGCGGTTGGTCTGTATGAGTTGCTCACCGGCTTTGCCTTTAAAAAATGTTACACCGCCAATATTGTGGTTTCTGATCCAGGTTTCCATCCGGCTGTCATATGGTTGTCCGGGTTGGTTGGCACGTACCATCATCAGCTGGGCAATTCGTTCTTCGAGGCTTAGACTTGCATAAACCGAATCCACCCAATTTTTCTCACGCTCTGTTTCCTCCACCCACAGGTTTTGGGTAATGCCTGTTGACAGGCAAATAATTGAAAAAGAAGCAATCAGCATTAACCTTCTAAATAGAAACTCAGGCATGTATGTTGGGTTCATCAGTGAAATTCTTGATCCGAAACAGGCCCAAAAATAGCAATTATCCTGCTGTGGCTGATGCTGCTCCCGTCGATAACAGCTAATTATCAGGAATGCAGCAAAGCTTATGTGTTTCAAAATCATCTAATTGCTTTTGTTCGCCTGGGTGATTCTTGATAAAGTGTTAATAAAAGGTTAAGTTGATTGCCCATACTTTCAGTACATTTGCCACTTGAGGTTTTACTGATTTAGTTATTGATAATCAGACATAAACAATGATTATGACCGAAATAGCCGAACTAAAACGGATTGCCAGCCAGGTGCGCCGCGATATTATCCGCATGGTTCACTCCTGTCAATCGGGGCATCCCGGAGGTTCACTTGGATGTGCTGATTTTATGACCGCCTTGTTTTTTAGTGAGTTACGGCATAAGCCGACTGCTTTCAGCATGGAGGCCAAAGGAGAGGACGTTTTCCTGTTGTCTAACGGACACATAAGTCCTGTTTTTTATAGTGTGCTGGCAAGGTCGGGTTATTTCCCGGTCAGTGAGTTGTCGACATTCAGGAAGATGCATTCGCGCCTGCAAGGCCATCCGGCAACACTCGAAGGTCTTCCGGGAGTTCGTATGGCTTCGGGGTCTCTGGGCCAGGGACTTTCAGCAGGCTGTGGTATAGCCGAAGCTAAGAAACTACAACATGATCAATCCCTTGTTTTTGTTTTGATGGGCGACGGTGAGCAGCAGGAAGGGCAGATTTGGGAAGCAGCGCTCTATGCTTCAGGTAAAAAACTCGACAGGCTGATTGGCATAGTAGACTGGAATGGCAAACAGATTGACGGCCCCCTGGAAGAGGTGATGCCGCTGGGCGATCTGAAGGCAAAATATGAGGCATTTGGGTGGAAGGTGATCCCCTTCAACGGAAACAGCATGGAAGAAGTGGTTGATACTTTGCGGGCAGCCCGTGCAGGTGCCGGTAAAGGAATGCCGCAATTGCTGCTGATGAAAACCGAAATGGGTATGGGTGTTGATTTTATGATGGGCACGCACAAATGGCACGGTGTAGCACCCAACGATGAGCAAGCAGCAGTGGCACTGGCTCAGCTGCAGGAAACTTTGGGTGACTATTAG
This sequence comes from Bacteroidales bacterium, assembly GCA_024710405.1. Lineage (GTDB taxonomy): Bacteria > Bacteroidota > Bacteroidia > Bacteroidales > F082 > UBA6192. Next base: position 485,371 of record JANJUV010000007.1, on the reverse strand, counting down.
GTATATGATCGGACCGAGATATCAAAGTAGTGCAAATCGTATGATCTTCCGGGCAGGGTTTTCGGTTCGATTCACTCATTGTTTTGTTTTCCCACTTTTATTACTGGTATTTTTATTGGTTTCGGCTCAACTTCAGGCTCAGAACCTTGCGGAGAAAAAGGAACTTAAACGGATTCTCTTTGTTTTCGACGCATCCCAGAGCATGTGGGGCAAGTGGGAGGGCAAATCAAAAATGGAGTTGGCTAAAACTTTGCTGATCAGGGTTGTTGACAGTTTGCAGCAGGTACCAGATACGGAACTTGCATTGAGGCTTTATGGTCATCAGTTTCCCTATCCTCCGGGCAAATGTACCGACTCAAAGCTGGAGGTTCCTTTTGCCAAAAACAATCATTTCCGTATAAAGTCGGTATTAAGAAACCTCACACCCAAAGGAACGACTCCTATAGCTTACTCTCTGGGCGAAGCAGCCAAAGATTTTGCAGGCCTCACCGACAGCCGAAACATGATTATTCTGATCACTGACGGACTTGAAGAATGTGGCGGAGACCCATGTGCCGTTTCGCGTGACCTTCAGGCCGCCGGAATCATCATGAAACCCTTTGTTATCGGGCTGGGTACCGGAATGAGCGGCGAGTTGGACTGCATCGGAACCTATTTTGATGCCGACGATGCTGACCATTTTGCTAAAGCACTTAACCTGGCACTGAAGCAAGTTTCGAAAGACCTGACTACGCTTACTGTTGAACTCACAGACGGAAATAATGTGCCGCGTGTGACCGACATTGCCATGACTTTCTATGAACAACCGGATAATACAAATTTGTCAAGCTTTGTGCATACACTCACTTCATCAGGTGTTGCCGATACCCTGTATCTTGACCATCACCCGACCTACAGGCTTGAATTGCACACAAGACCCTCGCTGCATTTGGATAATATTAAACTACTGGAGAAGCAGCACAATACATTAGTGGTTCCGGTAGTGCAGGGAAAGATTAAGCTTTCGGCTGCGGGCTCGATGCCTTTTGGCCGCGAGTTGTACGGTTTGGTTAAACGATGTGGGAGCGATGAAATCATTCATGTGGTGCAGGCCGAACAGTCTGAAGAATTTTTGGCCGGATGTTATGATATTGAGGTATTGAGCCTCCCGCGACTCATGTTTGAAGGTGTTGTGCTGGAAGAAAATCAGGTAAAAAATATCACTGTTCCCCAACCAGGGGTGTTGGTGATGCAGCGACGCCATCCTGTTTTCGGCGATCTCTTTGTTGAGCACAATGGTTCGTTGGTGTGGATATATAGTCTTGACAGCGAATCAGTCACGACCGAATCGCTGGTGCTTCTTCCCGGAAACTACAGAGTCATCTACAGGGCTGCCCGTGCCCGAAAGGTGGCCTACACCAGAGAAATCAGTTTTACCATTACCTCGGGCAAAAGTATAAAAGTGAAACTCTAAAGCTATGGAATTAAAGATCATAAACCATCAGGATACCCGATCGGGCTTTGGCGACGGAATGCTCGAACTTGGCCGCAGCATGCCCGAAGTAGTGGCCTTGTGTGCCGACCTCACCGGATCACTGAAACTGGATGCTTTTCAAAATGCATTTCCCGAACGATTCTTTCAAACAGGCATTTCCGAAGCCAATATGATTGGCATGGCAGCCGGATTGGCTACTGCCGGTTTCATTCCATTTACCGGAACTTTTGCGAATTTCTCCACCGGAAGGGTTTATGACCAGATCCGGCAATCTGTCGCTTACTCCATGAAAAACGTGAAAATCTGTGCGTCACATGCCGGCCTGACTCTTGGAGAGGATGGAGCCACGCATCAGATCCTCGAAGACATCGGACTGATGAAAATGCTTCCGGGCATGACAGTGATTAATCCCTGTGACTACAACCAGACCAAAGCAGCCACAATCGCAATAGCCAAACGTCAGGGGCCTGTTTATCTGAGATTCGGACGACCTAAGGTACCTAATTTCATTCCGGCCGACACTCCTTTTGTCATCGGAAAAGCCCTCATGATCAAACCGGGAAAGGATGTTTCCGTTTTTGCCACAGGCCATCTGGTGTGGAAAGCTGTTGAAGCTGTGGAAATACTCAGACAACAGGGTGTAGATGCTGAGTTGATTAATATTCATACCATCAAACCTTTGGATGAAGAGGCTATACTCGAATCGGTTGCCAAAACAAGGTGTGTGGTTACTGCCGAAGAGCATCAGATGAATGGAGGACTGGGCGACAGCATCGCACAGTTGCTGGCCCGAAGAATGCCGGCACCTGTCGAAATGGTTGCCGTAAACGACCAATTCGGTCAAAGCGGAAAACCAGAAGAATTACTGGTGGCCTATGGCCTCAACACCCCTGATATCGTTGCTGCCTGTCATAGGGCACTCGGCCGGAAAAATGCCTGAGGTCAGAGACCGGCAAATTATCGGCTGAGATTTTTCCTGACAACGGCTTTTCCTTCGGCATTAACCGATTGTTCCTAATTTTGCATCTCCTGTTCAACTGACTATGCGCATTTACCTGATAGGATATATGGCTTCGGGCAAAAGTACCATTTCGGGCAAACTTGCCAGAGCATTGGGCTATAGCAGGGTTGATCTCGATGAGATGTTCGAGGAAAGGTACAAAATCACTGTTTCGGATTTTTTTTATAAATATGGCCAGCAAAATTTCAGACAGCTCGAAAGTCAGCTGCTGAAAGAAACCATCAGCCTGAACAATGCAGTGATCTCATGCGGGGGCGGTACACCATGTTTTTATGATAATATGTATTGGATGAACCACAACGGCATCACGGTTTATCTGAAACTTCCCGCTGAAACCCTGCTGAGCCGTTTGCAGCAATCGCGTAAAAAGCGTCCGCTGATTGCCGGTAAGTCCACGGAAGAACTTCCGGGCTTTATCAAAGAACAGCTCCGGCAGCGAAATATCTATTACAGCCAGGCGCAGATCATTTTCCCTGCTCTGTCGGCCGATATTGGCCATCTGAAAGAACTGATACTGGCAAAAAGCTGATTCAGTAAACCTCAGATACGTTTTTTACTTTCACCGGATTATTGAACTTGTCATTTTTGAACAGGTTGTAATTCAGCGAAACATAGAAAACATTGGCATCGAAATCTTCATAAGGTTTCACCTGAACATTGTTGATGGTTTCCGTGAAATTCTTGTTGAAAAAACCGGTCAGATAATACTTAAATTTAATATTGGTGCCGTTTTTGAATTGAATGCCCAGCATAACGGTTTGGTAATAAGCAGGCTGCCTCTTGCTGAACCAAACATTAAATTTGTCGGTCTTTTTTTCGTTTACGAAGGTCTTTTCCTTGTAGTTGAACGGAAATTCAATCTCGAACCCGCCATAGAGAAAGTTGCCTTGCATATTGCCCAGCTTCAATCCAACCGGGATTCCTAAATTGTAACTCCTAAACTTTTTCCTGGTATCTGAATTGGGCACGTCATAAATAAATCCAACATTTCGGATGTTGAGACCTGTGAAGAACCCAAGATGTTGACTGGCATCATAATTCAGCAGGTTCTGGAAGTTGAATACAGGCGAAAACCGCATGATGTTGCCACTTTCATTGCCTTTATTGTCAATGCTGGCAAACGAAAACACTATTTCACCTGCTGAGGTGGAATACCATTGGCTGTTTTGGGAAAAGCCTGCAAAAGCAGAAAAAACGATCAGAAGTGTGATGAGGTTTCTTTTCATTGTTGTGGGATTGGGTTTTTGATTCTGAATGACAGTGAAACGGTGCAAAAAGTTACAGCGAAAATAGAAATATTATTTATTGGATAAATAACAACAAAAGTTCCTGCGTTTAGATTTTTAGAAACCCGTTCCTGAACAGTTAATGATGTCCTGATACGGCATGTCATGTTGCCGATTTCTGAGCAGGCCGCAGGCTAGTCGGATATGACAAATTTAAGGATCTGGCTTCCTTTTTGGGTTTGTACACTTATGAAATACAATCCGTTCGCGAAGGCTGAAACATCAATTTCAGTCTTATTTCCAACATACAAAGTGTTGCCTGACAGATCACTGATGGTCATAAGGAGGTTTTCGTTGTCATTCATTTGAATGCTGAGCACATCCGAAACCGGATTCTGTGCAAGCGAAAACAGTTTGTTTTGATTCATGTCCGAAAAACCCGTTGGTTCGCATAAAATATCATTAAGTCGCTTCCATATTTCGTTGCTGAACAGTGGAGTGATCACTCCATTTTCGGAAGGAGGAAGCCCCATGCGAATGAAAACCAATCCCCTGGATGCAGAGATGTTAATGATTTGCCCGTTTTTGCCCAGGGCAGCTATAACATCAGCAGGTGCCTGCGCGAACATCATTCCCGGAAAAACAAGCCGGCTGTATGGCAGCATGAATGATTCTTTTCCGTTGAGCCACCAAAGGTAACCATAGGATAAGTTATACGGATTGGATGTGTTAACCATAGATTCAAAGTACAGGCTGTCGCCGAGTACTTGTGTAGTGTCCCATGTTCCGCCATTGAGCACCAGTAGCCCGAATCGCGCCATGCTGCGTGCTTTGCTGAAAAAGACCTTGTTGTAGCCCAGACTGACATAAACTCCGTTTATTCCTGTTTTCTGGCTGATACGGCTGTTTACATAGGCATTCAGGCTCAATCCTGTGGCGTTGGAAAGTACAGATTCGAGAAGGGTGTAAGGGGCGTTGTGGTAGGCCCATCGGTTGCCCGCTTCGTCAAGGCAGCTGAGGCAGGAGGGGAGGGTGCAATCAGTGTCCGCTACGCCATCGTCAAGAGCGGTTGTCATGGTAAGTTGGTGCCTGACAGTGATTTGTTGTTCCATTTCAGCTGTGCAGCTTGTCCAGCCTGAGCCTAAGTAATCCTGCACTGTGTCATCAAGCGTCAGGAATCCTTCTCTTTGTGCAATGCCCGTTGTGAATGCCGTTAGTGTTTTTCCGGCAGAGGCCCAATACCAGACGCTATCGGCCGTGAATGTGCCAAAATACCTTTCCAGTGCAATACGGCCGTCTTTGAGCAGTATGAAGGCTTTGGTGTTTTCTGCTTCCAGAAAATGATACAGAGAGTCGATGTTTTCGGTGCACCAGCCCAGATCGGAAGGAGAAACAGTTTCCCACTGCTCATTGTCAATGGGAGGGAAATAATAGTTTTGTGACTGAACGAAGTGTACGGAACACATCATCAGAAACAGGGTAATCAGCCTTTTCATAGAAACGGTTTCTAGTGATTCAGATGCCTCAGTCAGATATTCGTTTATGCAGCAACACAATATTTTCCACATGATGCGTCTGGGGGAACATATCCATCGGCTGCACGGCCATTAACTCATAGTGTTCCTTTAATACCAACAGATCGCGGGCCTGTGTTGCCGGGTTGCAGCTGACATAAACAATTTTCTCAGGGCCGATATTGATCAGTTGTTCTACGACTTTCGGATGCATGCCTGAACGCGGGGGGTCTGTAATCACTACATCTGGCTTGCCTTGCTGTTTCACGAATTCTTCATTCAGCAGTGCGGCCATATCGCCGGCAAAGAACCTGACATTGTTCAGGTTGTTTTCGGAAGAATTGATACGCGCATCGGCTACAGCAGCTTCAACATATTCGATGCCAATAACTTCCTTAACAGAGCGTGCGATGTAGCAGGCAATGGTGCCGGTGCCGGTGTACAGGTCATAAACACGTTCATCGCCGGTGAAACCGGCAAGGTCAAAGGCCTGACGGTAAAGCACCTCCGCTTGTTGCGGGTTGGTCTGGTAGAACGAAAGCGGGCCTATCCGGAATTTCAGGTCGGGTTTTCCCGCAACCGGCGATTTCATTCTTTCGGTCAGAAATTCTTGTCCGCGAACAACCCTGAATTCCAGATCGCTGATCGAATCATTTTTTTTGGGATTGACCACATGCACCAGTGAAAGAATCTGCGGGAAACTGTCCATGAGCTGAGGGAAAAGTTCCCCGTTAAGCATTTCGTCTTCTTCGGCTGTCACCACGATGGCCATGATATCTCCGTCGGTATTGTTCCTGATGATGAGGTTACGCATGAGTCCGGTGTGGTTGCGTGTGTCGTAGAAGGTGAGTTTGCGGCTTAATGCCCAGTCTCTGATAAACAGTCGGATTTGATTCGACGGGTGTTCCTGAAGCAGGCATTCTTCAATGTCGAGTATGCGGTCGAACATGCCCGGAAGGTGAAAACCAAGTCCGTTCATCGCGGGCGCTTCGGAAGATAAGACCGGCAGAGGGGCAGTCAGCCATTTGCGGTTAGAGAAGGTGAATTCGAGTTTGTTGCGGTACCAGAATTGTTTGTCAGACCCTATAATTGGCCGCAAAGGAAATGTTTCAAGTCCGGCCAGACGCTGCAGGTTGTCTTTTACCTGTTTTTCCTTGTAATGAAGTTGCCAGTTGTAATCAAGATGCTGCCAACGGCAACCGCCACAGGTGCCAAAATGACGGCAGGAAGGTGAAACACGCTGGTCGGAATGATGGCTTATCTTTTGGATACGGCCCTCCATATACCTGCGCTTTACCTTATATATTTCAACATCAACAACATCTCCGGGAGCGGCATAAGGAACAAATACAATTTTCTCTCCCTGCCTGGCAACCGCCATCCCTTCGGAACCGGCATCCACCACAGGTAAACCTTCCAAAAACAAGCGCTCCTTCTTTCTCTTTTTCATGTATGTTGTTTTTGCTGAAACTTTTTGTGCAAAAATAGCATATAACACATTCGTAGGTTTGTTGTTTTTTGGTTAATCCAATTCAGCTAATATTTTCTTAATTTTGGAATTTAGTTTCATAATTAGACAAATTATAATTGTTCTTATTTTATAAATAATTGTTATACAATTTGTTGTGATTTTCAAGCTAAACTGGCATGACCTTTGAATCTATTATTTAAAAAACGTGTATTACCATGAGATTACCGCAACAAAACAGTATTCTTTTTATTTTTCTGATCATCGTTCTCCTGTCAGCAGGTTGCCGCAAGGAGAACGGAAATCCGGATGTTCAACCTGAATTCGAGAAACTGAACATCCCTGAAAGTTTCAACTGGTCTGCAATCAATAGCTATACGCTTAAAGTTGATGTTATTGTGGATGGCATGAAAACCGATAAGTTGGATGGTTCGCCGCTCGACCTGCTCGATGCCTCAGGTGCCCGACTCGATCGCCTGACCGTAATTGACGGTTCAGCTGAGTTTTTCTTCAGGCTTCCGGCAGAGACGGGCATGGTTCGGGTGTACAGTCCGGGTGCCAACCGCTCCTACGACATCGAACCCGATGCCGCTTTTCTGGCCTTTGATATTTCTTATCAGCAGCTGAAATCCTTCGGTGCCGACAGTGATGGCGATGGTGTGGCTGACGCTTTTGATGACTTCCCAAATGATGCTGCAAAAGCTTATGCTGTTTCCTATCCGGCAGCTAAACCCCATAGCAGCCCGGCAAATGCTGAGATGAGTGCTGCCTTCAAACAATCCAACTCACAGGTGACCCAGAATTTTGAATCCGGAAGCCGCAACGCAGAACAGGCGCTTTGCTGGCAGTTTTTCAGCACCAATATCGTTGGCGCTTCACCGATAACCGGGCAGTTTTCCATGCGCACCGGACAGATGTCGAGCCTCACCAATACCCACGACCTGATCTCTCCATGGGTTGAGTTTAACGGCACAGGAACCATAGATTTCAAACACAAGATCAGTAACTTTTCAGGAAATTCCAAGTTCCTGGACGTGAAGATAATAAGTTATCCTGACCTTACCGAGACAATGATTTACAATTACACCTACAGCAATGGCAATTTGAGCCAGACCGTTTCCGTTCCTGTAACATTCAGCGGAACGTATCAGGTGAAATGGATTTTTTACGGCAATGGTGGCAACAGCAGGGGATTTCTGGATGATATCGTCATGAGCGGAACCAATGTAGCCGATGTGAGCAGCAATACCGGAAGCGGAGTATGTGCCGTGCAAAGCGGCAGCGGTGGTGATGGCGGTGGCTCCTCGTCCAGCTATCCCGGTGGCAATAACTACTATTTCCAGATATTCGAAGACCTGTGGCCCAGCAGGGGCGATTATGACTTCAACGATATGGTGTTGGCCAACAGGGTGACTTTTAACCGCAATGCACAAAACTTTATCATCAGTGGCACGGTAGAAACAACCGTTATGGCCGTGGGCGCTTCCATCGAGAGCGGTGTCGGCATGGAGTTTTTCAAAGCCAACAACAACCACAGCCAGCTGAGTTATTTTGCGAATTCGGTAAGCTTCAGCGGAAACGGCGTTGCCGCCGACCCTGATGTAGCCAATGCAGTTCGGTTGTTCAACAATGTGCGCGACTGGCAAAGCGTTCCGTATTCAAACACCGGCGGCCTCGGCCCTGACGGTGCCCCGCAGTCTATAAGTTACGAGTTTACCATCCCCACAGGAACCTTACAGCATCTTGAAATTTTGGTTTATCTGTTCCGTTCAGACAACACTGACTGGCAGGTGCGTACCTTCGGTGCTCCTCCCACAAGCCATGCTGACATGAACCTTTTTGGAACCATCGATGACCAGTCGCCACTTACATGGAACTGGGATGTTAATTCGGGTTTTGCTTTTCCCAGAACGGGACAGGATGCGTTTTACCGCACCGAAAATAACCATCCCTGGGCCATTGAGTTTATTGCATCAGAATTTAAAGTGCCATTCGAAAAGAAATCAATTCTGATGGCATATCCTCAGTTCCGCGACTGGGCCGAATCAGGTGGCAGTGTCAATACAAGCTGGTACAACAATCCGGACAACGCACACATTTATATACCAAGCTATTAAACTTTTTAACCACGGAGTTTGAGTTCTTAAACAAACATATACAGCAAGCCGGCAGCAATGCCGGTTTTTTTTTGTGTTTGGCTTCACGTTTTCCTATCTTTGTTGAAAACAAAATGTCATGAAAGTTCTATCCATTGATCAGATCAGGGAAGCCGACCGTTTTACCATAGAGAACGAACCTGTGGCCTCCATCGACCTGATGGAACGTGCGGCCACCGCACTGCTAGCCTGGTTTGAAAAAAGACTGAAACCTGAGCAGACGGTGCAGATCTTCTGCGGTATGGGCAACAACGGCGGCGACGGACTTGCATTGGCCCGCCTGTTGATCAGCAATGGTTTTCAGGTAATGACACATGTAGTGTGGTACGGTCCGACCGGCAGTGCGGATTTTAATGCCAATCTCGACCGGCTGCGCGACATCAGATATGCCACCATAACCGATATAAGCCCCGAAACAGTATTTCCCGTAATCGAACAAAACCATCTGGTGGTCGATTGTTTGTTTGGCTCAGGGCTGAACAAGCCGGTTACCGGATTCGTGGCCGGACTTATTGAACACATCAACGATTCCGGTGCCGTCATTGTGTCGGTGGATATGCCGTCGGGTTTGTTTGCCGACAGACCTACCGAATTAAAGAAGAAAAACGTCATCCGTGCCGACTACACCCTCAGTTTTGAAACACCCAAACTGTCGTTTTTTCTTCCGGAGAATGAACTATACATTGGCCAGTGGGAAGTGCTGCCGATTGGCTTGCATCCCGAGTACCTGAGGGATGTGTCGGTAAGTAATCATTTCGTTACAAGGCACGACATCCGGCAGATACTGCGCAACAGACAGAAGTTCTCGCACAAGGGCACTTTTGGACATTCACTTATCCTTGCAGGTTCAAAGGGTAAGAGCGGCGCTGCTGTTCTGTCAGCATTAGCCTGCCTGCGCAGCGGAACCGGCCTGCTGCATGTGCACACCCCACAGTCCTCAGCCATGCCCCTTCAGGTGGCCGTGCCGGAAGCCATGCTCAGCCCCGACCCTGATGAATCCATCGTGAGCAGACTGCCGCATCTGGGGCCTTTCAATGCTGTGGCAGCCGGTCCTGGAATCGGCATGGACGAAAAAACGGCCAAGGTGATACGTTTGCTCATTCAGGAATCCAAACAGCCTCTGGTGCTCGATGCTGATGCCCTCAACCTGCTTTCGGAGAACAAAACATGGCTATCCTTTCTGCCCAAAGGAACCATACTGACGCCGCACCCGCGCGAGTTCGAAAGGTTGGCAGGTGGCTGGAGAGACAGCTTTGAACGTGTCACTATGCAAAGGGAGTTCTCCGTTCGTTTTCAGGTTTATGTGGTGTTTAAAGGGGCACATACCTGTATTTCGACACCTGAAGGCAACTGCTGGTTTAACACCACAGGCAATCCGGGTATGGCTACTGCCGGAAGCGGCGATGTGCTCACCGGTATCATCACAGGGCTTTTGGCACAGCATTACAGTCCGTTTGAAGCCGCAGCCACCGGTGTGTACTTACATGGCCTGGCAGGAGATTTCGCCCTCGACAACCAAAGTCATGAATCATTGATTGCAACTGACATCATCGCTCATCTGGGTCAGGCATTTCATGCTGTAAGGATGGAGGAGTGAGTTGCGCGCTTCGACTTCGCTCAGCGTGCAGGTTTCGGGTTTCTGGTTTCTGGTTGCTGGTTACTGGTTACTGGTTACTGGTTACTAGTTACTGGTTAGGAGACGATACTAAAAATCAGCTAATACAGTTTCCTTTCAAACCTCCAAACCTCCAAACCTCCAAACCTTCAAACTTAATCGGGTTGCGTGTTTCGGGTTGGGGTGAATGTCGGTTTGGTTTCAACCTTTCAGGCTAAGGTCGTTGGCAGGAAGCGTTTACTCAGGGATTCAGCCAGATCAAAAATCAGATATCTGAAATCGGCAATCCAAAATCATTGAATTCCATTTATTTAAGATCGAAGATTGACGATCAGCGATTTTTGATCTGGGCTGTGTGTTGCTAATTGAACTGGCTACTCCGGTGGTTTCAGCACGATTCTACCGGTGGTTTCGACTCCGCTCAACCACCGGATTGACTGATTCTGAGTACAAATACTTATAATTGTGATTCACTTAAATGGTGGTTGAGCGGAGCCGATGGTGGTTGAGCGGAGTCGATGGTGGTTGAGCGGAGTCGATGGTGGTTGAGCGGAGTCGAAACCACCTTTACCAAAAGCTTCATCAAAATACTATTTCCAATCCTAAAGTTATTATACAAATCACACCTCACAAATTATCCCCTCAACAATAAACAAATAAAAAAATTCAACAAACAAATAAACCTGCCCCACTGACAATGCGGGTCAAAAGCCCCCATTTTAAACCTTAAAGCCCTTCTGCGCCAAAAAATGTACTTTCTAAAGCATTGCTAAACAGTCATATACAAAACCCCAAAAAACGACCGTTACTTTTGGTCAGTTTCTGCGGTGAAACCGATCGGTTTCTGCGGTGAAAAAAAAATTTCGACCGTTACTTTTTCGCCGTACTACCGTTGCTTTTTTTCAGGACTTCCGCACCTATGCATTCCTGTCCAGAATAAGGGTCTTTTTATACCTTTTTTAAATGGCAGCATGGACGGAATAATAATTAAATATAATAAGACAAACGCCTCAGGCAAGTTTCTGCCCAATAAGTTTTTATGATCATAAGGGTCCGGACTTTTAAAAAACCGCATATAAGAAACGTGCCAAAGTCGAAAATGACATTAGTATTTATCAACATAGATTTCAAAAAGTCATTGTAATCCGCTACAGCACTGCATTAGATAGCTTATCAACAAGCCTCCGTTGACAAAAACGCAGAAGAACATTGGAAATGACTTTGTAAATTTGTACACTTAAGTTACAGAACAAGATTACAAATATTAATCCATTGTGCTTATGTATAACTTAACAATAGAAAGGAGGAAACCCATGTGTTGACCCAGACCGGCAAGCCAGCCGCCAGGCGGTAGGGGAGCCACTGCCCGGGACGCAGCTAAGTCCCTTAGAATTAATTTTTTTGTTATCTAATATTTTACCTATATGACTAACATATTGTATAATTTGGTGCCAAAGGTGAATCCTCAGGATTTGCAGGCGCCGCGTAAATACTACGCAAACAAAGCACCTCAGGGCGAGGTGGACGTTCGCTCATTAGCTAAGCGCATCAGCCGCGAAAGCATGTTGGGCATCGTTGAAACCACAGCGGTAATCGAAGGGCTGTTGCAGGCCGTTCCTGAACTGCTGGCCGAAGGCAAAAGTGTGCAACTCGGCGAGTTTGGCAGCTTCAGGCTGACACTCAGCAGTGAGGGTGCAGACAGCCCTGAAACATTTAGCAGTTCCAACATCATCGGGACGAATCTGATCTTCCGGCCAGGGAAGGAGTTTCGCGACAGATTGTCAACTGTTAAATACTCCAGGGCTGCTAACCAGTCTTAAGTAGCCTTTTGGTTAATTATAAATGGTGCGACAAATGTACGCGCCATTTATTTTTTTGTCAAGAAAAATCGTACGCACGAAGGTAAGAAATCCTCCCCCAAAGCCCCGCAAAACCCCACCCACCGCAGGATACATACAAGGTTAATTTTTTTAAGTAGTGCATTCCCTCCACAAAGGCAGAGCAAGTGTTGCGGGGGGAGTTAGCATGTGAAGTACTGTATTGGGCACTTAAGGTATGCCTGAATCATATTTGTCTTTTCGCAGGGATAGAACAGTACAAGAGGAATTGAAATATGGAGTATGCACCTGCTATAAAATGCAGCTTCATCATTTTTTTTGTGTTTATCAAATTAATTATTTTCCTAACTTTACCCGAACCAAAATCTGGTGGGCGATCAGCCAAAAACCGTAGCAACCAAAACTTATGACACCAATATTGTTACGCAAAAGCAAACAAAATCATGAGAAGGTAAAACAATTCAATATCAAATGAATAGAAGTTTTAATGAAATCAAGTAAAACCCAATATACACCTTTACACAACTCAGGCATGTATGGAGAATAAATTTGCCATTACCGCATTTTATGTCGAGAACTTCAAAGCCATCCGAAAAGGAACATGGTTTGAACTGAACAAGCTCAACGTACTCACCGGCGCCAACAGCAGCGGAAAAAGCACCCTGTTCAATGCCATGAAGATCTTTACCGAAGGCTTTGTGGATGGAGATTTTACTTTGATTAATTTGTCCCGAAGACAATAACTCATTTTTTAAGCACCAATAAAATTGCCTATGGAAAGAAAACTTGCTGTCTCTGATTTGAAAATTCTTTTAAACGCTTTAGATGAAATCCCAAGTAAAACAGGTAGAGCAAATTACAAATCAATACGTGTTAGAAACAATACAGTCATATTAAAACGCGAAAGTTCAGGTAATGAAATATCCATTTCCATAAATGAACTTTTTGACGTGTATGAAAATGAAAGTTTTATAAACACCATTATTGTTAGGAATTATATCACGGGTTATGTTAACTCACCAGCATGCGCTGTTTTGATGGGAGTGGGTTTATATGACAAGAATGGGTATCGTATCAATGATGTTGACCTTGATAATGTTAGTAAGAAAAAGTCTGTTAGCTTTGTTTTAGCAGAGTATGAAAATACAAAACCGGCAAATACACAATCTATCAAAGATGAGAGCGACGAACAAAGGTTCTTCAGACTATTATCAGAAGTAATCGGTATAGATTACATACAGTCAAAAGGCATTGGTAATCCTGTTGATAAAGAACTGATTGAGCTATACAGTGATTACCGAAAGCTATCATTTAATGGAAAAGTTGAGCAAATTCTAAAGAGGATCGCAGAGCAGCTCGAGAGTGACTTCAATTTTGGAGATACTAATCTTGCAAGTAAGATTGATGGGTTGATTGTTGACCACCCAATAGTTGGGACAAGAATCGTCGAATTTGATGAAGAACAACATTTTACACCTCCTAGATTAATAACGCTTACAATCCAACAAGAGAATTTTGACTTTCCTTATTTTGCAGAATACATCAATATCTGTAAGGATACATCTTATTTGAATAGTGAAGTTATTCCAAAGCACCGCATAAAACTAAACTTATCCGCGATACCAACAAACATTAAAGATTTTCAGGAAAGGTTGTCCAAGCAAACAAAAACTAATGGTTATATTGAAGCTAAGAATGGGTTCCCTTATTTGGGAGGGCGTATATCACAAAGGGCTTATTATGATACTTTGCGCGATGTTGCCCATTTAGCAGAGGAGAACAACCACCTCAAAGTTACACTTAGGTTTGCAAAGAGATCCTTTGAAAATGAATTTCACCGCAAGTTTCAGCATATTTCTGATATTGATATAACCAGCAGTATCAAAAAGCGACTTTGGACCTGCTTTGATATAAAGATTACATAGTTCTATTCTAGTGAATGCAGACAAATTGACAACCAACATTGATTATAAAGTCTTTAGAACATACCAATTATGAGTACACAACGCTATTCGGTTACACCTCATGCAATAGAAACATTGCTTGCGTGGGTGAAAACCCGTGAAATTGCTATACCCGAAATCCAACGTCCATTTGTGTGGGATGCCACGAAAGTCAGAAATCTGCTCGATTCTCTCTATCAGGGTTATCCTATTGGCTATCTGATTGCCTGGCGCAATCCTAATGTCAGATTGAAAGACGGGACTATTTCAGCAGGCAGACGAATTCTTATTGACGGCCAGCAACGTGTAACAGCACTTATGGCTGCTTTACTTGGTATGCAGGTGCTTACTAAAGACTACGAGACTGTGAGGATTCGGATTTCATTTAATCCCTTGGAAGAGAGATTCGAAGTAGCAAATCCTGCAATTTTAAAGGACGCCCGATGGATTTATGATGTTGCCGATATTTTCAAACCCGATGCAAGCCTGATAAGCCTTTCAAATAGTTATTCTAATTCTAATCCTGAAGCTGACAAAAACCAGATTGCACTCGTGCTTGAAAGACTTAAAAGGATAATATATAATCTTGTAGGGGTAATTGATTTGGCTGAAGATCTTGATATTGAAACAGTAACAGAGATATTTATTCGTGTCAATTCGGCGGGCGCCGAACTTTCACAAGCTGATTTTGCTATGTCAAAAATCGCTGCCAATGAAACTTATGGCGGAAACGAACTTCGTAAAGCCATCGATTATTTTTGCCACCTGGCTATTGCTCCCGAGTTTTATCATAAGATAAAGGAAGCCGATTCCGGTTTTGCATCCGGACCTTATTTCCGTAAAATGGAATGGCTCAAGGATGCCAACGATGATATCTACGATCCAAGATATACAGATATGCTCAGGGTTGCATTCACATCCGAATTCCGCAGGGGCAAACTGCAGGATCTTGTAGCATTGCTTTCAGGTAGAAATTTTGAAACGCGCCAGTTTGAGGAAGAAATTGCCGAATCTTCCTTCGGTCGTCTACGAAACGGAATTAACAATTTCATGAGTAAAACCAATTTCGAAAGGTTAATCATGATACTCCGTTCTGCCGGTTTTGTAACAAGCGACCTCATCGGCGGACAGAATGCAGTAAATTTTGCCTATATTATCTACCTATTAGGAAGAGCCGAAGAGATGCCGGCCAGTAATATTGAGCGCCTTGTCAGGCGATGGTATGTAATGTCGGTAATCACCGGACAATACTCAGGAAACCCTGAAACTGCATTTGACGCTGACATACGCCATATTAATACGCAAGGGCTCGAAAACTACACCAATACGTTGATCAATGCACGTTTTTCTGATAGCTATTGGGAAAGTCTCCTGCCTCAACTTATGGAAACCTCCTCCATCAACAGTCCCTACTTTCTTGTCTTTAAAGCTGCACAGGTAAAACTTGGTGATAAAGGTTTCCTTTCGCGGGATATTACGGTCCGCGACCTGGTGCTGAATCGTGGTGACGTGCACCATATTTACCCCCGTCATTATTTGAAAACAGAGTTGAACCTGTCAAAGGGACGCTACAATCAAATTGGCAATTTTGTCATTACCCAAAGTGAGATCAATATAGCAATCGGAAATAAGCCACCAGAAGTTTATTTTAACATGCTTGCGGAACAGGCGAATGGGGGTGAAAAGAAATTTGGAGGGATTGATAATTACGATGAAATGCTAGAAAACTTCAATATGAATTGTATACCTGGAAGTCTGCTGCATGGGGAAAACATTCCTTACGATGAGTTTATTCGGATGCGCAGAAACCTGATGGCACGTAAAATAAGAGACTATTTTCAAACACTTTAAGTTTTATTGAAACTTTACCATGAAACTGCATAAACCCGGGATCAGGCTGGAGAATCTACGCGAAAAGGAGGAAGTAACTGAAAGAATGTTAAACTGCTGTAAAACTGCCGGCATAACGACAGTAGATCAATTAATCGCGTTTTATAATGAAAACGGCACTTTCATACGAATGCCAAATTGTGGGTTGATCACGCACTATAAATTCCTTAAGATTTGCCTGAAATACATCCAGCCCGGTGACAACATCGATATGAATGATAAAGAATTCAAGAAGATTTTGTCTATTTACCCTGATCTGATGCATACACTGAAGTATGATCAGAAACCCGATGAAGAGGAGGCAACATTGAGCAACGATGTCCGTATCAATATCATCGAAAGAAAATCAGTCAGGGAAAAGCCGCAATACGAACAAAAGAAAGTTGTTTTATGGTCCTCGCCGCTGTGCTTCTGGAGTTCGGTTGAATTGCCCGGATTCAGGTATTCTGCCAAAAAGAAAGCGTGGTGGAAAATAAGATGAGCTTTCATTTGAATTATCTTTCAAATTGAATAGAAAAATCGCATTTACCAGAAGATGCTAGTATTTTCCATAAATACTCATTCCTCCTCCAAAGTACTGATGTTTTAAATGCTCATAAACTAAGTTTGTTCTTAAGTCAATGTCGTCTGTTTGATAAGTCGGGTAGGGCAAAGTCTCAAATAAAGTTTTACTCACCTTGTTAAAAACTGCTGCTGCCGTTACCGATTTATCAGCCCATTGGTCAACTCTTAATTTATCTTTTTTCAATTCTTCAAGTAGCTTAATCGAAATTTTCTTTATCTCTTTCTTTTCCTTTTCTTCAAGTTTTTTACCTTGTCTAAGAATATCGAAAATTGCTTTCTGTTCATCTGTCAAACCTTCCCGTCTTGTATCGGCTTCTTCCTTTGAATAAGAATTAACGAGTTCAAAAAGTTTTCTGAAAGTTTCTTTTATTACAGCCTCGTCTTTTCCTCGGTTGTATTCTTCAATGATTTCATGGTAGCGCTTGTAATAATCAACCGTTAATGGATTTCTTTCGACCATCATTTTCAATTGCTTTTCTATTCTGTCTTTAAGTGACTGTACAACAGAGTTTTGATTTTTTGTTTTTAAAAACAACTGTTGCAAAATATCAAAATTCAATCCGCTTAGATCAATAATTTTTTCTTCGTTGAGGGCTGGCTCAGCAATCATGTTTTCGATTGATTCATCCACCACGTTTTGAATTTTCCTCATAATGGCAGCAACATCTGCACTTTCGATATTGTCCTCAATAGCTGTGTAAATTACATCTATTGCATTTTTTCTTGGTGCAAACTGATTTAATATTTTGTCGGGTTGCAGAGCTTTGTATTTCTTAAAAACCTCTCTTGCTAAAATTTGAAATTTACGTTTGGTTTCATCATTGGTGTAAACTGCATTTACTGCTTTTTCCATTGCAGCTAATTTGTGTAACCCATCTGCTTTGATTAATTCCTGCAAATCAAAATTTACTTCGTCTTGCAAAAATGTTTCTGTCGCCTCTAATGTCTCTTCTAATTGCTTGATAAGTTCTTCCTTTGGTTTTACTGGTGGTTCGGGCTTTTCGCCATCACCGTTTCCTCCTTCATCACCGCCAGAACCGTAAATAGCCAAAGCATCCAACAAAGCAGTATAAGTTTCAATATAATCCACAATTAAACCATTGTTTTTGCCTTCACTTATTCGGTTGGCTCTTGCAATGGCTTGCATCAACGTATGAGATTTCAAAGGCTTGTCTATATATAATGTTGAAAGTGATGGCACATCGAAACCTGTTATCCACATGGCACAAACTATCACAAAGCGGAATGGATCTTCATCTTTTTTGAATCTTTCTTCAAGATCTTCTTTGTTCATTTTCGTACGATGTGGCTCTATGTCCAAATCCCACTCCTTAAATTTCTTAATTTCGTTTTGCTCTGGACTTACCACAACACAAATTTCGGTTTCCTTAATCCATCTAAGTTCTCGGCTTTTTTCTAATAGTTCCTGATCGCCATATTTTCCTTTGGAAACTTCCTTTTCTAATTGCTCCACATACTTTCTCCAGTGCTCGGAAATCAAGTCAAACATTGTTACGGCCGTGATTTTATCCAAGGCGATAAACATTCCTTTGCCTTTGTAGCCACGGTTGCAGAAATGCCAAACGGTATCTTTGGCAATGGCATCTAATCTCTTTTTTGCTGTAAGTATGGGATATTCTCTTGCAAAAAGTTGTTCAACTCTGCTGCGTTGGTCGCTGTCTAAATCTTCGCTTTCGGCATCTATTATGGCTCGTATTTGGTCATTGATAACAGGATTTTTCAACCCTAAGTATTCGCCTCTGTTTTCGTAGTATAGTGGAACGGTTGCACCATCATCTACACTTCGTTTGAAATCGTAACGGGATACATAATCACCAAAAATCCGCTTGGTAATTTCATCGTCTTTGAACAGCGGTGTTCCTGTGAAACCTATAAATGAAGCATTTGGCAAAGCATTACGCAAATTCATTGCTAAATTTCCGCCCTGTGTACGGTGTGCTTCGTCTGAAATTACAATAATATTTTCCCGTTTGGTGATTTCTTCTTCAAAGTTGAATTTGTGAATAAGTGTAAACAAATAGCGATGCTCTGAACTGAGCAATTCTTTCAAATGCTTTCCGCTGTTGGCTTTCAATGATTCTTTTATTCCTGCTTTTACCTGGGGCACTGCGCCCACTCCGCTAAACGTGCCGTAAATCTGTGTGTCTAATTCGTTGCGGTCGGTTACAATTAAGAAAGTATGACTGCCCGTAAATTTGTGGTGAATTTTTTGGCTGAAGAAAACCATTGAGTAGGATTTTCCGCTTCCTTGTGTATGCCAAAACACTCCGAGTTTTTGCTTTTCCTCTAAACTGATTTTGCCCAGTTTGTAGAGTTGCTCTTTATGCTGAATGTTTTCAATGGCTTTGTTAACGCCAATAAACTGATGATTTCGGGCAATTAGTTTTATAACTTTGCCCAAAGAGTTGTCAAACAGAATGAAGTTCTCAAATAAATCCAAAAAGCGTTTTTTCTCGCAAACCCCAACAATTATTCTATCCAAGGCAACTATGCCTTCGTCTTCCTCTGTGATGCGTTTCCACTCGTGGAAGTGCTGATACTTACCTGTAACGCTACCAATGCGGCTTTCAATGCCGTTACTCAATAGTACAAATGCATTGTAATAAAAGAGTTTTGGAATTACATCTTTGTAGTCGGTGAAATTATCGTTGTAGGCGTTTTCTAATTTGCGGTGGGCTGCTTTCAGTTCTATGAACAATAGCGGAATGCCATTTACAAAGCCAATAATATCGGGTCTGCGTTCACGATTGCTTTTGCCCTGAATCCATAATTGGCGAACAGCTAAAAAGTTGTTGTTGTCCGCATTGTCAAAATCGAAAATCTTTAACGTTTTATTCTTGAC
The DNA here is from genome assembly GCA_024710405.1 of Bacteroidales bacterium. GTDB lineage: Bacteria > Bacteroidota > Bacteroidia > Bacteroidales > F082 > UBA6192. Next base: position 465,799 of record JANJUV010000007.1, on the reverse strand, counting down.
CTGTTCGCCTTTCTCGTTGATAAAGTCAACAGGAATGCCGTTTCGTAATAACTGATGTTTCTCAAAATTAATTTCAGCTAATGACTTGGTAATGCTTTCTTCAATCAGTTTTTCGTATGCTTCGTCATATGCTTTTTGTGGTAAGCCTGGATTGAACTCCTTTATTTTTTCAAAGAATATCTTCTTTAGCACTACTTCTTTTTTGTTCAATCTGCCCAAGGTGCTGCCTTCACCAAAGCCTTCTTTATTGTATGCCAATAGCGTATCCCAACCCAACTGATTCAAAAATAAATCAATGGCTGTTTTTTCTATTAAATTATCTTCTGAGTATTCCCAAGTCATCCATTTTTACTTATTGTGAAGCAAATTGTTCGGGTTGATAATGGGCAACACAAAGTTTTGCAATGCCGTGCCTTGTAATCGGGTTAAAAGGATGCCTCTGGATGTGGAATAGGTTACAGATGAAAGTGCATTTCCCAATCCCGGATGTATATTCAAACGCTTGTTTTTTTCCGGTGTAGCAAGCTCTTCTAAATTTTCTATGCGGTAAATAAATATCAAATGAAAATTTCCTGTTGCTTCGCTTTCATTTTCACCTTTGCTGTCGGTTTTTATGCTAACAGTGAAATCAGCCTTAGCCAATTTATCGTCAAGGTTAAAGCCCAATTGTAAGGAGTTGTCCAATTGGTGTCCGACAACTTTGCTAATGTCAAAATTTTCAGGTGTGTCCACCTGCCCCTTAATCATTTTGAAATCAATCAAAGCAATCTTTTCCGGGTCGAAAACATTTTTATCCTGCATTGCTCAATTCATTATAGGGTTCTGTTTCTTCGGCAAATTGCCAAACCTTTCCACTCGTTTTTGTGTCGAGCTTTGTGTAACTCACAAAGGTGTGCACCCTGCATATAAAGCCATCCTCTACAAATGCTGTCTGTGCTTTTTTCTTCGGCACTTCCATTAATGGCTCTCCCAGTTCAGCCGATAATTTTGCCAGTGAACGCAAGGTGAAATTGTGCTCACCGCTCAGCCATTTGGAAATTTCAGATGGTTTTTTGTCCATCTTTTCTGCGAGTTCTTTTTTGCTGATGTTTTTTTCACGCAATAGCTGATTGATACGAACCACTAGGTCAGCATAAAGCCTCACGAAGATTTCTACATCTTCAGGGGTTTCGTCTAATATTTCTTGAAAGATCTTGCTTCTCATTTTTGTCTTTTAAATTATTATTTCATCACTGTCATTGTAATAACGAAATGTTCTTTGGTCAGCGGAAATGTAAATATCTTTTTCTCTCAATGCATCTAATATGCGTTTGGCAAAATTTTGAGCTTCCTGAAATGCCATACTTGTTTTTCCTCCCTGTGCGTTATCGGCTGTTTTCTCGCCTCCGTTAAAGAGCACCACCAAAGTTTCTGATATGCGCAAACAATATAGGCGAAGGGGAAAATTTCCGAAATTGATGTAAAGGTCTTCCACTTTGTGAGTGCCCGAAGGGGGAAGAGCTTGTGCAGTATTCTCAAACCTGAAGAAATCTTCCAAGGCTCCATATTCATCTCCAATGACCACTTCAAGAAAGCTTGCAAGTTCTCGTAATGAATGTTTGAACTGTTCATCGTATCTGAATTTTTGAAAAAACTTATCGGTTTCCGAAAGGCCTGCCTCTTCCCACCTTACGGTGTAGAAGGTGCAAACCTGCCCTTGATCGTCAAATATTTCGAGTGCAAATGTATTCACTTATAACTGAATTATGCAAGTTTTCGTTTCACTTTTAAGTTAATTATTTCAAAATTGCCGTTTATTTCCTTCTCCATCAAGCATTTATACTTCTATTTGTCCGTTCATCAGTTTAGGTAATAAAATATCCCGTGCCTCTCGGAGTTTGGTGTTTTGCTTTTGTAGCGTTAGAATTAGTTTAAAAGGAGCCTCAAATTCTTCAGCAAAATCATTTAATGTTTTTTGATTTGGAACAAAGACTTCCATATTCTCAAACTTATTTTTATTCACGTTTGTAAAAGTCGAACCATTACTTCCTAAAGCATCAAGATGCTCTTTCATTTGCGACATCAACGCATAAAAGAAATAGACATTTTTAGGCTCGTAAAAAACTATTGAATTGATTTGTTGATTTGTTTGACTTGGTTTAGAAGTTATCCCAACTACTCCTGCTGTTCCAATGCAACTTACACAAAGGCTTAATGGTGGAAGGAATTTTTTCTCCTGCGATTTTGCACCAAGCTCACTTAACATTTGGTCTGTATGCTCAATAAAAATTTGATTGTGCATATCAGGAGTTTTTATGAATGGAACAACATCACCAAAATAATCAGCAATTGTGGTGGAAGGTGTTTTACCTGTAATTATATCTCCAAAATCAGACAGGATATGCTTTTCTAATTTCTCCTCCTTCAAAATCTGCTTATACCTCAAAAACGCCTTCTCTTCCAGCAACTTTATCCGCTTCAAATTATTCTCTATCAAATCATCATAAGCCGATAAAATGGAGGCGATGCGGCGTTGGGTGGGGAGTGAGGGGACTGGAATTTGTATTTCTTTCAATCTTGAAGAAGATAACTCTGGATAGGTTGCCCCAATTCCAAGACTTTTTAAATATTCAACATTATTTTTTAAGCAATAAAACAGATATAAATAATCGCATTTTTCATTTGGCGTTATATTTTTAAACCCCTGATTAGTCGTTAAATCATTTTGAGCAATAGCTAAATAACCAATTGGAGCTCTTGAAGAAAGTAAAACAGATTTTTCTTTAACTAATTTAGCAGATGAATTTTTTAATCCCTCGTCTGTAATATTTCTTTCTCCATTCTCAATATATCTATTCTCAAAATTTGATAAGTCTTTCGGAGTTATCCAAGGAATTTCTCCATTCCAATAAGCTGGATTTCCTGTTGAAGGGGTTCCGCCAGAAGTTATTAGTCCAATTTCTTCAAGTTTTAATTTCTCCCAACTCATATCACCACCGTTTTAAAATTTTCAGAAATGGTTTTTGCCAAAACAATTGCTTCTTCGTTTAATCCTTCCAATTCAATATGAATTTCGGCAAGGCGTTCTTCATAGTCAAAATCATCATCGGTGGCAGTATCCACACCGACATATCTGCCCGGGCTAAGGCTCCAGTCTTTTGCTTCAATTTCTTTTTGTGTTACTACTTTGCACAATCCTTCCACATCGGTATAAACGCCTTCTGGGAAACGGCTTGTGAGCCAATGGGCTTGCTTGTAGAAATATTCGGTTTCGTGCAATAAACCCGGTTCTTCTTCATCGGGGTTGCCACTAAGTTGCTGTTGTAGGTCTTTTAGTTCGTCGAGTTGTTCTTTTAATTTCAACTCTTTCCAGTCTTTGTTTTTGTTTAGTTGGTATTCTTTGGTAGCTGTGCTAATAGCATCGAGCATTTCTTTAATGAGTTTGTCTTGTGGTTTGCGTAAGGCTTTGCACAAGTGGGCAATACTTTCTAAAACTTCAATCTCGGGTTTTGCTTTTTTCGCTTCTGCAATCAGTTTGTTTTGCTGCTCGTAAATGCTTGCCGTTTCTTCTATGTTCAGAGCATCAACAAAGGCTTTGGCTTCTTCGCTTTCTTTGGCGTATTTGGTTGCAAAGTCGCTTACGTTTTTAAACACTTTCTGCAATTGCTTTTGCAGTTCGGTAGTTGCTTCGGCTGTTTCTTTGGCTAAGTCGGCAGAGGTTTGCAAATAGCTTTTTACGGTACTTTCAAATTTTTGGGTATTGCCTCTATACAGGTTTACAATGCAAATGAGGTTTTGCAACTGCTCGGGGCTAAAGTCGTTTACTTTACTGGTTACTTTGCGGTAAATTTTTCGGGCATCGAGCATCAACACCTTGTCTTTTCTTTCAATATCTTGTTCTTTTGCTCTGTCGAAAAACCAAAGCGTACAAGGCAATGAACGGGTATAGAAAAAGTTGTTGCCAATTGCCATCATCACATCTACTGCACCAGTTTTCACCAACTTTTCCCGGATGTCCTTTTCGCTGTGCCCAGCATCGCTGGCAGACGAAGCCATGACAAAACCTGCTCTGCCTGTTGGTTTTAGATAGTTATAGAAATACTGAATCCACAAATAATTGGCGTTGTCGTTTTTCGGCAAGTTTACTTTGCCGTCCAGCATCAAACGAGGGTCTTTCTTTACGGTATCTTTGGCTTTATCCACTCCATCCACATTAAATGGTGGATTTGCCATCACAAAGTCAGCACCTCCCACCAGGTTATGTTTGTCTTCGTAAAAAGTATTTCCCTCTTGTATATTTCCTTCCAGTCCGTGAACTGTTAAGTTCATCTTTGCCAGTTTGGTATTAATGTCTGCTTTTTCTTGTCCGAAAAAAGTAACGTTATCAGCTACCTTTAAACCTTCGCTTTCAATAAAATATCCGGTTTGCACAAACATTCCTGCGCTTCCGCATGCCGGGTCGAACACAGTGCCGTGGTCGGGTTCAATTACGTTTACAATGGTTTGCACCAAACTCATAGGCGTAAAAAACTCTCCGCCTTCCTGTGCTCCGGTCATTGCAAATTTGCCAAGGAAATATTCATAAATCTTTCCAAACAAATCGCCTTCGGCTTTCTGCAATAATTCTTTATTGAAAATGCGGAGCAATTCGCGCAATAAGTCCTTGCTGAAAATAGAAAAGTTCTTGGGCAATACGCCTTTGAGGTTGTCGTATTCATCCTCAATCAGTTTCATTGCGTTGTCAATGGCTTCGCCAATGTCAGCACTTTCGGGTAATGAAACCAAATAGTCAAACTGTGCTTTTTCGGGAAGGAACATGGCATTGCGTTCCTCAAAATCTTTTTTGGTTACAGGACGTCTGCCTCGTTGCGGATGCACCGGCAATTCCTTTTCCACTTCCACACGCACCTTTTGAAAGCGGTTATAGGCGTGGCGTAAGAATATCAGTCCCAATACAGGCATTGAGTATTCTGAAGCAGTCAGTTTACTGTTTGCTCTGAGTTGGTCTGCGGCCCTCCATAGTTCGGCTTCTAATTTTCTAAGTTGTTTTCCTTGCATTATGTCTTAATTCCTATTCGTTAATTTAATTCTCAAAAGTAACAATTTAGGACGGGTGCGTAAGCATAATTGCAGCCCTTCAGCAGCCCTTTGCTATAACCTTTGGCGTGCATGGGCTTGCAAATCTGCTGTTTTGTGCGTTGGCTTTCATTGTTTGGGTTTGATTTTTCTGTCTTTAAGTAGCAGATTGTCTGCTATTTTGTTGTCTTTTTGGACTTGGTGGTAACGGTTTGGCGGTATGAAAAGTTGATGATATCGGGCGATTTCCTGCCAAGTTACCCGAAAGTTGAAGCGGGCTACAACTCTTGAATAAGCTACTGAACTGTCAATTTTTTATACCGCGTGTTATGGGCAGAATTTTATTCTTCAAATTTTTCTTTAGTTGTTTTAATTAAATCATTTATAATCTCAAATTCTTTTGCTCCAATACCTCCATGTAATACATCAGATTCGCAAAATGTGCGAGGAATTTCGCCATTTATCCACTTTTTATATAATTGCCTTGACCTCTCGAATAACTCTTCCCTTGTTTTCATAGGTTTACGTTGTTCATACATATGTTTTGCTTTAATCGGTAGTGGATACCGCCCCATCCAAACTGAACATTTTTCGATTATTTTAATATAAAACTCTTGCTCCTCGATTAAATCAATATTTGCCTTGTTAAATAAAGTTATTAAGTCATGTGTTTTTATTTCATCTATTGGAATGCTTGTTAAAGTAGAATCTTCTTTACTTAAATTTTTGATAATAATACCTTTTAGAATGTTTTCAAATCCATATCCCCACAACATTCTAATTACTCTAAAATACCAAAATGGCCTATTAGCAATTTCATCAGAAAATATTCCATTCAATTTATTTCCCTTATCAAATAAATCATTATTTTGCAAATCTGAAAATTCTAATAAAACTTTTGCTGAAGAAAAAAGATTCATTGCTTCATTCTTCCAAAGTTCTGGTTTCACAAAACAAATATATTTTTCAAATTCAAAAGAATCGTCTTTCTTCTCGTATTCAATCATTTCTAAGTTCTATTAATTTTGCCCATAACACTTTTATAATCCAATCTTTTACGCTCAAAACTTGGGTTATACCACCAAAAAAGGATGTATAACCGTGCTTCTTCGGCAAAAAAGTTGTTTTGCATATAGCTCCCATAGCTAAACAATTTGGATGGTATCACATTCAAAACCTTCAGCTTGCTCAAGGTATTGTTTAATTCTTGCTGTAAATTTACCAAATCCTAAATATCTGTACATCACGGAGCAAAAAATTTCAAAAATATTTTTCACCACTTCATCCACCTCATTCCCATGTACTCCAACGGTATGCATCTAGCTTCAATAGCCGTTTTGCGGGCTTGGTTTCTGTCTTTTTGCAAATGCTTTTGGGGGAAACAGTGTTTCAAATTGTTGGTCATAGGCAACAGGGCATAAGTGCAGCTCAAGCGGGTGTTATTCAATCTTTTCGTGTTTGATGTATTGGGCCCAATGCTTTTCCAAGGCGTTTTCCGGCATGCCATAAATGGCTTCGATATGTTCAGGTTCTTTGATCAGCGAAACCAATTTATCCATTCCATAAGTATCCACAAGGAATTCAACAATTGTCACAGAAAGTCCATAACCATTCATATGGCCAAATTCCATAGCAGATGCATCATTAAGTTGTTTCCAGCTTGGTGGCTCCTTGTCGCGCAAACTAGCTTCCACAGTTTTACGAATATGTTCATTCACCTGTCCTGCTTCGTATTGTGCATACCCTTCGTTAAGCCACTTTGGCAATACGGTAACGGCTTTGTCTCCACAGGCATAATACACGGCAATATGTACAAATTCATGCACAACCACCTGCATAAGTGATTTATAGTTATGAACACTTCCCGGATTTAATGGTGAAACCATCAGTAATTCCTCTCCCATGCATGAGCCAACCACCCAGTCAGGTGCATCAGGATGATGTATTGCCGCATGAAAAGACTTTACATCCGGATAGACTTTCACCTTAATTCTGTTTTCGATCTGAATCCCTAAGCGATTCGTGATTCTGTCGTAATTATTTTCCAGAATGATGGCTATTGAATCCAAAACACCCAGGTCACCTTTGGTTGCATAGAAGGCGAAATGTTGACTTTCTTTTGCCAGACTCAGTGAGTCCGAATTTTGCCCTGCTGATGTTGGTAGGGTTAAAAACAGAAAAGTGACCATTGGAAGCAAGGTCAAAACGATCCGTCTTACGTTCATTTTCATGGCTATTAAACTTTTATGGATTAATAATACTTTCATATTCCTTTGACTGTCAACTGCATGAATACCCAAAAACTTGCTGCTGAGCTCAAATTATTTTAAGGATATTCCGCTCGTGAGCGTTATTGCCGTAAAGTTATGAAATCCAACAAATCTTCACATTCAGTCAAAAAAAAAGACAGCCATTTCCGGCCGCCTCTTTTTCGCACATTATATTATGGCATCCTCAATTCAGAAATCTTAGAATCTAGAATTAAGAATTTTGAATGAGGAATCATGAATCTTGAATCTTCAAATCAGGAATATTGAATTTTCAAATCTTCAAATCTTCAAATCTTCAAATCTTCAAATCTTCAAATCAGGAATTTCAAATCTTGAATCTTGAATCTTCAAATCTTGAATTTTGAATCTTCAATCTTCAAATCTTCAAATCTTCAAATCTTCAAATCTTCAAATCTTCAAATCTTCAAATCTTCAAATCTTCAAATCAGGAATTTCAAATCTTGAATCTTGAATCTTCAAATCAGGAATTTTGAATCAACTTTTCTATCGTCAGGTCTTCTTCGAAGCGCAGGTTATTGATGATGAACTGTTGCCGGTCGGGGGTGTTTTTGCCCATATAGAATTCGAGCAGATCGCTTATCGAGAGGTCTCTTTTTAAAATCACGGGTTCGAGGCGCATGCTGGGGCCGATGAAGAATCTGAATTCGTCGGGTGATATTTCGCCTAATCCTTTGAATCGTGTGATTTCGGGGTTGGCGCCCAGTTTGCGGAGTGCTCCCTGGCGCTCTTCTTCAGAGTAGCAATAGATGGTTTCTTTTTTGTTTCTGACCCTGAACAAAGGGGTTTGCAGGATGTACAGATGTCCGGCCTTGACCAGTTCGGGATAAAACTGCAGGAAAAAGGTCAGCAGCAGCAGCCGGATGTGCATGCCATCAACATCGGCATCGGTAGCAATGACGATGTTGTTGTATCTGAGGTTTTCGATGGATTCGTCGATGTTTATGGCGGCCTGAAGCAGGTTGAACTCTTCGTTTTCGTACACGATTTTCTTTGTCAGTCCGTAGCAGTTGAGGGGTTTGCCCTTGAGGCTGAACACGGCCTGGGTTTGCACATCGCGGCTTTTGGTGATGCTGCCCGATGCTGAGTCGCCTTCGGTGATGAACAGCGTTGTTTCGAGGCGCTTTTCGTGGTTGGTGTTAAAGTGAATCCGGCAGTCGCGCAGTTTTTTGTTGTGCAGACTGGCTTTTTTAACGCTTTCGCGGGCCAGTTTTTTGATGTTGGCCATCTCCTTGCGCTCTTTCTCGCTCTGCATGATCTTCCTTTGCAGCGCTTCGGCTGTGTCGGGGTTCATGTGGAGGTAGTTATCGAGGTGGCGCTTGATGATGTCAGTGATGAACGTCCTGATGCTTCTGCCTTCAGGTTCCATGTATTGCGAACCGAGTTTGGTCTTTGTCTGCGATTCAAACACGGGTTCCTGCACCTTGATGCTGATGGCAGCCACCAGTGAGTTTCTGATGTCGGAAACATCGTAGTCTTTGTTGTAAAACTCTCTGATGGTTTTTACAATAGCTTCCCTGAAAGCGTTCTGGTGGGTTCCGCCCTGAGTCGTATTCTGTCCGTTGACGAAGGAGTAATACTCTTCGTTGTAGGTGTTGTTGCTGTGGGTGAAGGCGCATTCAAAATCTTCTTCGCGGATATGGATGATGGGGTAGGTCATTGTCTCGGGCCCGGCCATATTTCGTTCGAGCAGGTCGAGCAGCCCGTTTTTGGCCTGAAACTTCTGTCCGTTGAACACAATGGTGAGCCCGTTGTTGAGGAACACGTAGTTCCACAGCATTTCCTCGACGTATTCGTGCAGGTAGCGGTAGTTGCCAAAGATACCTTCGTCGGGCCTGAAGGTGATGTGTGTACCGTTTTTATCGGTTGATGGCATAATGGGTTCATCCAGCAACAGTTCGCCGCACGAATACTCAACTATTTTGGTTTGCCCTTCGCGTACCGACTGCACCTTGAAAAACGACGACATGGCATTGACGGCTTTTGAGCCAACACCATTCAATCCAACGGCTTTCTTGAACACATTGGAGTCGTATTTCGCGCCTGTGTTAATTTTACTCACACAATCGATCACTTTTCCGAGGGGCATACCTCTTCCGAAGTCACGTACCGAGACCGTATTGTCAGCTATAGCGATTTCGATGACTTTGCCGTTGCCCATCACAAATTCATCGATGCTGTTGTCGATGATTTCCTTGAGCAGAACGTAGATGCCATCGTCATGGGAGGTGCCGTCTCCCAGTTTTCCGATGTACATTCCCGGCCTCAGCCGTATATGCTCTTTCCAGTCCAGTGTCCTGACACTGTCGTCGTTATAATTTCCGGGGCCTACGGTAAGGTCAATGTCGCTCATAGGTGCAAAAGTACCGTTTTTTTGAGGCATGTTCAGACCGGTTTTTAAGATTTGCTAACAACTTCCTTACACTGACTTATCTCAACGCTCTTTAGAAAGTGAATAATTAATGATTTGGGTAATTATCCTCTCCCGGGAATCCGGGAAGCGCGCCGGACAATAATCCGGGGAATGAAAACTTAGTGCGTTCAGGTAAAACATTCAGGACAAAAACGCTATTTTTGTAAAGCATAATGAAACAATAAATCGATCTTCCGACTTATTGATTGTTTTGCATGATTGAGGCTTTTAAAGGACAGAAATACAAATATAAATAATTAAAACAGAACACTATGCCCCTGATCAAAGCTACTGATGCCGATTTTAAAGAACTCATTGCCACAAACGAAAAAGTGGTGGTGAAGTACTATGCCGACTGGTGCGGAACCTGTCGGTTGTTTGCCCCCAAGTTCAAGCGCATGGCTGATGACCCGCAGTATGCCGGTGTTGTTTTTCTGGATGTGAATGCCGAGGAAAGTCAGGAAGCACGCAAATTGGCCGGAGTGGACAATCTGCCCTTTTTTGCCACCTTCAGCAAAGGCAACCTGGCCGAAGGAAAGGCCACATCTAAAGAAGAAAAAATCATTGAAATGATTAAGAGCCTGAGCGTATGAAGATCCCTGTAATAAAGAAACTCGTTGAAAGTTACAGCGTTGAACAACTGCAACAGGCAGAGAATGAACTGTATGACGAACAACTCCCCTCTGTTGAGGTAGAGGGAGAGGATGAGGGGGAGCAACTTACACATATCATCGCGGCCCTTTGGATTAAAAATGATATGGCCGAAAACGGAACCGACCTGAAAACATCATTGCGCACTTATACGCAAAAAGTCAGGAAATCCATTGACTGACAGCTGTGTTGTCAGCAGTCTGAATTTATTATCCCCACAGAACCCATATTGTCTATGAAGATGAATATTTCCTTGTTTTTGATGCTGCTGCTTATGGTGTCGTGCCACAAAGAAGAGAATAAACCTCCATTAAAGCCTGAGTCAGACTACAGGCAGTTTGTGGGTATTGCTGATCTTGAGCAGACATTCGTGAATCTGATTGCACTTGCCGATTCGGCCGAAAGGGTACAGCGATTGAATACTTTGTGGGACAGCCTGAAAGCCAACGATCAGGTGCCATTTACCATCGGGGATTCGGTTTTGTTCATGTATAAAGGGCAAGCCGGCAGTGTGTTATGGGCCGGCGACTTCAATTCATGGAATCCGTCATCAAGTGGATGGGCAGGCCAGCGGATGGGCACAAGCGACTTTTTTGTCCTCCGGAAAAAGTTTCCTTCCGATGCCCGTCTCGATTACAAGCTGGTGATCAACAACAACTGGGTACTCGATCCCTCGAACCGTTTTGTTCAGCACAGCGGTTTCGGCCCCAACAGCGAACTACGCATGCCCGACTGGGTGTTTCCGAAAGAAACTGTCCTTGCCGAAGGAGTAAACCGGGGATCGCTAAGCGCAAACAAGCTCATTATGAGCAGTGCAGAGTGTCTGGGCTATCAGCTGCAGTATAAGGTTTATCTGCCGTATGGATACGAATCGCTGGAGGATCTTCCGGTGATTTATGTGACAGACGGACACGAATATGCCGATGATCGTCTGGGTGCGATGCTGATTGTGCTGGACAATTTAATACATCAGGGAAAAATAAGCCCTGTTATTGCAGTTTTTGTTGACCCGCGAAACCCTTCTAACTTATCCCAGAACAGAAGGATGGACGAATACAGGGCCAACAGCCGCTTTGTTGGGTTTCTGTCCGATGAACTTGTGCCACAAATTGACGCGGAATTCAAAACAGATGTGTCGCCTCAGAAACGTGCTGTACTGGGGACTTCGCTGGGGGGGTGGAATTCGGCCTTTACGGGAATAAGGCGTCCGGATGTATTTGGCCTGATCGGCATTCACTCACCTGCTTTTGACCCGGCCATCATTCAGGAATATGCCACAAAGCCGTTGCAGCCCCTGAAAGTGTTTATGAGTACGGGGGTAATCAATGATACGCAGAATCAGGCACGGGGGATGCGCAGCGTGATGCAGGAAAAAGGCTATCCGCTTGAATACATTGAAGTAAATCAGGGGCATTCATGGGGCAATTGGCGCTCCCTGCTCGAAGAACCCCTGGTCTATTTCTTTCCGGCCCGTTGACAGACTAAGCCTGCTCTTTCTTGCAGGTATTCAGTCCAAATGGAGCATATAACGGACAAAAACTCATAAAAGCCGTTGCGATCGGGATGATGCCGATCAGTCCAAGCCAGCTTCCAAAGTAAACTCCTGCGGCTCCTATGGCCAGTCCGAGGATGATGCGGATGATTTTGTCGGTGCTTCCTACATTCTTTTTCATGGTAGTTGTTGTTTTGATTCAGGACAAAAGTAATGCGAATGGCTGTGCCTGTTGATGATTTTTTGTTCTGATTATATTTTGGCCTTGTTTTTAAGCTTGTTTGCTGATGGGCTAATTTTTTTCAGTTTCGGAAAACATATCTTATTTATGGCGCAACATTTTAATAGCCTTCATCAGTTCCCTGAAATCGTTTCTGTCGGGAAGCATTTCCCTGAGTTTGGTTTTGGTCATTTTACGGAACATAAACCATTGATAAACGACTGTGGCTAAATAGGCCAGCGAAGTGCCGATGCCCGCGCCAGTCAGTCCCCACAACGGAATGAACAGCAGCAGCAAAGGAATACTGAGTCCCAGTCCGATTAGGGCAGCTGTGAGGTTGTAGGCCGGTTTGCCTGTGCCTGAAAAGTAATGGCTGAAGATGGTGTTGGCCGACAAAGCAATCACCCCTGGTGAAAGGCTCAGAATGACCAAAGTGATGTCGCCGAAATCCCTGGTCAGGATGTGTTCGAACACCGAACGTGGGATGGCAATCAGTACAAGCAGCGCAAGGGTAGTGGTAAGCACCGAAAATTTCAGCAGCCTGATGCTGATCAGTCTGGCGTATTCTGTATCGTTGCTGTTGCTGATCCTTGAATACTGTACCAGTGAGATGCTTTGTCCGATAAGTCTCAGTCCCTCTGTTAGCTGCACACCCGAGTTATAAATACCGACGGCTGCATATCCTGTAAAAGCTTTGATGAAAAAATAGCTTATCCTTTTGTTCAGCAAATGCAACACTCCGCTAAGCTGCATCACACTGCCAAAACGCATCATCTCAATAAGTAAGGCGCGAAATCCCAAAACCTGCTGCCTGTTGAAACGCGGTTTGATGATGAATAATCCTGCACAAGCAGGGATGGAATAACTGACGTAGAGGGCAAATACAAACGCTTTTTCGCTGCGGATACCGGCCCAATACACGAAAGCAGCCATAGCAGCGAGCATCAGGCTGAACTGCAGGCTGAACAAACTGTTGAATGCAGCCATCTTGCCCTTACCCAACAGGATGTTCATGTGGATGCTGTGCAGGCTGTTGAGTATCACAAGCATCAGGATGTGGCCTGCATAAGCTTTCGGAACCAGGGTGTTCAGCACAGTAGGGGCGAACAGATACAGTAAGGCAAAGATCATCGCAGCAACCATGGTTACAAAAAGCGTCCAGAAGTATGACACAATCATCAGTGAGCCGGGATTGCGACGGGGGGTAAAATAGACCAGTGTGCTGCTCATCATATCCACAAAAAGCAGGATCAGGCTGATGTCGAGCAGTATGATTCCCGATATACCCCATGCCTCGGCTCCCAGTTCGTTGGCTGCGATCCACAGAAGAAGCAGTCCTGCAATGGCGTTCAGAATTCTTGTGCCGGATGTGCTTAATATGCTGCGCATTAACATAACTGGTCAGTCTTGATTACGGCCAAAAGCAGACTTGAGATCAAACACAGGCTGCCGGGTTGATATAACGGTGTAGTGGTCGTTGCCGGCAAGGTGTACAATGCCTCCGCCGGAGAGGACATCTTTAGGCGGGACAATCGTTTTGAACAGCACCTGTGAAAAATCCATCTCGCTCAAGGAGGTTATTTCCTGGAGCACCAACACAGGCCTGTTTGTGCTGTAGTCAGTCATCGGCCGGATAAGTCTTCCATTGTCAACAATAACCTGTCCTGCGGGAATGAGGCCGTTATCAGCATCGGAGACGTCGTTACAGGGATGCGCCCGGAATTCGCCGCGTAGGTCTTCAGACCAAAACAGCAGCTCTTTTAGATTACCCTGTTGTTCGGTATACAATATCAACCACCAAAGCTGGTTGTGTTTGAAAATCATCGGGTATAATGCTTTATATCCCTCCAGAAGAGTGTGTCCGGGAATCAGTTTTCTGCTTTCAGGATCAAACACAAACAGTGTCATGCCATTGTAGCCGGCTGTGTAAGGCAGGCACCAGAGCAAGCCTTCATCCCGGAAACAGGAGGGGAAACCGTGTTTGTGGTCGCTGGCGAGGGCCAGGTGGTACAGATCGAAGCCCGACTTCTCTTCAGCGGAATAAATCATGCTTTTGCCTGATTGCTGATAAGTAAAAACAAGGCGGTGTCCGCCGGGTTCTTCGATCAGAAAAGCCTGACTCATATGGCTTTTCTTAAACGGTTTTTCGAGCCACTTGATGCAGCCGAAATGATTCTCAGGCCCGGCAATGAATTGACTGACGGGCTCAAAAATGAGTCCGATCCGGTATTCATCCCTGTAGAACTTTTTAAAAATACTTGACGGCAATTGATGTGTTGTTGTGCTGTGAAAAAGCTGTTAACCCAATGGACAAAGATACCAAACTATTGATGTCGCGGAACACATCCTCAGCCAACATACAGCCCTGATGAAAATTAAGAAAACGTTTTCTTGAAAAGCATCCATAGAATGCAACCTGACCGGCAATTGACATTTGTTTGACGATGTTTTGATTAATTGGGGCATATCAAGCGGAATTTTGACATTGAATCTTTTTCGCACCGATGTAATAACAGCGTTTTATTTGAGTTATTTTGCAGAAACGGGTTTAAATAAGCAGTACCAGACGATCATGATACCGGGCTAAACTCTAATCCTTATCCTGATTGTGGCCCGAACTGTTTTATCTTTGGAGCCTGAAATTTGCACCCTGATTCTGCATGAAACTTTCGGTTGTTATCGTCAATTACAATGTGGAGCATTTCCTTGAACAGTGCCTCTATTCGGTGCGTAAAGCCGTGAAAGGGATTGAGGCAGAAGTTTATGTGGTTGACAATAATTCCGTTGACGGCTCATTGAAGATGTTGCGCGAAAAGTTTCCGGAAGTTATCCTCATTGATAACAAACAGAATCTGGGCTTCAGTAAGGCCAACAATCAGGCAATACGCGTGTCGAAAGGCGAGTATGTCCTGCTTCTGAACCCCGACACCGTTGTAGAGGATGACACCTTCAGCAAGGTCATCTCGTTTATGGACAGCCATCCCGATGCCGGCGGATTGGGTGTAAAAATGGTTGACGGCAAGGGGAAATTTCTGCCCGAGTCGAAAAGGGGGCTACCAACACCGCTTACGGCTTTCTATAAAATTTTTGGATTATCGCGTCTATTTCCCCATTCAAAGAGATTCTCAAAATATCATCTGGGTTATCTCGACAAGGATCAGGTGCATCAGGTTGATGTGCTGGCCGGTGCTTTTATGCTCATGCGCCGCTCGGTGCTCGACAAAACAGGCCTGCTCGATGAGGCATTCTTTATGTATGGCGAAGACATTGACTTGTCATACAGGATAATTCAGGCAGGCTATAAGAACTACTATTTCGCTGAAACACGTATCATTCACTACAAAGGCGAAAGTACACGCAAAAGCAGTGTCAATTATGTGTTTGTGTTCTACAATGCCATGATCATTTTTGCCCGCAAGCACTTCAGCCAGAAAAGAGCACGCACTTTTACCTTCCTTATTAATATTGCTATTTATTTCAGGGCATTTCTGGCAATTTTGTCGCGGTTTTTCAAACGTGCAGCACTGCCTTTTGCAGATGCCTTGCTGGCCTACACAGGCTTGCTTTTGATCAAGGCTGTGTGGGGCGAACTCACCATTTACCGCAGCGGAGGTGATTATCCGCTGACACTTGTGACCATTGTGATTCCTGCTTACGTGGTTATCTGGCTTTTTTCGGTATATTTAAGCGGAGGTTACGACAAGCCGGTCAGGATATACAAAACCATCACCGGCATTGCCGCAGGAAGTATCGCCATTCTGGTGTTATACGCACTGTTGCCGGAGCATCTGCGGTTTTCAAGAGCGCTGATCTTACTGGGAACACTATGGTTGTTTGCCGGATTGAGCCTGAACAGATTGATTGCACATTGGTTTGGAATACAAGGATATGAACTTGGGGCCACACAAAAGAAACGCTTTTTGGTTATCGGCGATCAACAGGAGGCCCTGAGGGTCGAGAAGTTGCTTCAAAGCACTGCCATAAAACCTGATTTCATCGGATTGGTAAGTCACACAGCCGCAACACCAACTTCCGATAGTTTCATCGGAAACATACATCAGGTAAAGGATATTATCACTATCTACAAGATCACCGAGGTGATTTTTTGTTCCAAAAGCCTGTCGCACCAAACCATAATCGACAAAATGGTTGAGTGGCATCACACCCAGATCGACTATAAAATTGCCCCTGAAGACAGTCTTTCGATTATCGGAAGCAACTCCATCAATACCAGAGGAGATCTGTACACCGTAGATATAAAAGCAATTGACAAGGCAGGTAACAGACGCAACAAACGGTTTTTCGACATTGTTGCTTCAGGAAGTCTTTTCCTGATGCTTCCAATGTTATTATTCATCACAAATCGTCCGCAGGGTATCCTTCCCAATATTTTCCGCGTGTTGTTTGGCTATCGCTCATGGGTTGGATACTGCAAAGTCGGCCCGACACATAAAGGCAAGCTGCCTTTGATCAGGCCGGGAGTTCTTACACCTGCCGATGTATTTGTGCAACCCGTTGTTGAGGATGAGACTTTAAGTCACCTTAACCTGATGTATGCGCGCGACTATGCCGTTTTAAAAGACATCACCATACTGTTCAGGGGCATCAGGCATACGGGCAGGTCAATCCGCTGAAGCAGCCTTTTTTGGTCAATAAATATACCGGTGTTCGCAAACAGCGTCTAAATCATGTATCTTTGCAGCGAAAGTATCAAAACAATCAGTTCATTTACAGACTATGCTCAGCAGACGACACCTCCGAACCAAAGTCCTGCAGGCCTTGTATGCCTATTTTCAATCGGGCAGCCACCAGATTGACCAGGGTGAGAAACAGCTCTTACTGAGCATCAATAAGCTTTACGAACTATTTATCTATCAGTTGAGTTTTTTGATCGAGACTTCACGTTTCGCAGAAAGAAGACTGGAAGACGGCCGTAAAAAACACCTTCCCACTCCCGAAGATCTTAACCCAAACATGCGGTTCGCCCAACTCGACATATTGAGCCGTATAGACAACAACAAGGAATTCAGGAAACTCGAAAATCTCTACAAAATCAATTGGTCCCAGGAACAGGACATGGTACGTAAGTACTATAACCTGATCCGTGAATCGGATGTGTACGAGCGTTTTATGTCTGCTGACCACGTTAGCTTTGCAGGCGAACGCAGGTTTCTGGCAACTGTTTCTGAAAAGTATCTCACTATTTTTGAACTGCTTCAGTCTTTCTACGAAGAGAAAAGCATCTTTTTTGTGGATGACTATCATCTGGTTACCTATCTTATCGTGAAATTTTTCAAGGGAATGGAAGATGATTTTGGAGCTGATTCGCCTATGCCTCCGCTGTTGAAATCGGATGAAGGTGACGAAAATGAAGACCTTGACTTCGTTAAAAAACTGTTTCGGGAAACGGTGTTGCACAGCGAAGAATATGGCCATCTGGTTGCTAAATCCACACAGAACTGGGAACAGGACAGGATCGCCATCATGGACATGATCATCCTGAAAATGGCCCTTGCCGAACTGGTCACTTTCCCGTCAATTCCGGTGAAAGTAACTCTGAACGAGTATATTGATATTTCAAAGTATTTCAGCACAGCCCGAAGCAAAGTGTTTGTAAACGGGATACTAGATAAACTCATCCAGGATTTTCGTGCCGAAGGCAGGATTCTGAAAACCGGCCGTGGTTTACTCGATGAGTAATTTAATCCGACTTTTCTTACAACGAAAAACTGATTCATCCAATGTTCGGGTTTACCATTATCTGTGATTATCACAATCAGAAATTGCCCGAAAGCGATGTAAGGATCGATTACAAGAACCCTCAAAGCGGCAGATCGCATGTTTTCCTGCACCATATGTCGGATGCCTTCCGAAATGACAAGGCATTGTTTGAAACCAAAACCCTGATCATTGGACTGGATGGGTTCCTTCTTAACCTTGAGAGACTGGAGAAAGCGTTTGCCGTCAGTGGGATAATAAACCTGCTCAACACATTATATGACCGGTATTCAGATGGTTTTTTTGATGTTTTGAGGGGTGAGTTTACAGGTTTTGTGTTTGACAAAGCCTCAGGAGAGCTCTTTTTTTATATGAACCAGACAGGTACCAAGGCTGTTTTTTATGTTCAAAGTGAGAATTGTTTTATTGTAAGTCCTAGCCTGAAGGAGTTACTTTCTCTGTCTGCACTTTTTATTCAGAAGCCAATTTTAGATGTTGATGCCGCCTATAGCCTGCTTGTGATGGGCGGAATGACAGGAAATCAGACACTTGCGCAAGGTGTACGCAGGCTGCTTGCCGGCGAAAAACTGCACTGGTCTGCTGGGACACTTTCAGTGACACGATATCACGACTTTAATTCAGTAAGCACTTCCATTCATTCGCGCAAAGAGGCTGTAACCCGTTTGGATGAACTTTTCCGGCGAAACATACAGCTTGAATATGAGCGTGATGCGGCTCATGCAGGTCAGTTTGTGGCAACCCTGAGCGGCGGACTCGATTCGAGGATGAATGTGATGGCAGCCAACGCTATGGGTATTAAAACCAAAAACTTCTGTTTCTCCCAACCCGGATATGCTGACCAAAGGATTTCGCAGAAAATCAGTGATGATTTGGGTTGTCCTCATGCTTTCGTGTCGCTTGAAGAAGGAAATTATGTTCTGGAAATTGATGAGAACCTGGCCATTCATGAAGGGTTGGTGTTTTATGTTTCATCGGCTCATTACCGTTATGCACTAATGCGGCTTCCTTTTCCGGCAACATCATTGATCCACACGGGTCAGATTGGCGATGCCGTGCTCGGGGGCTTTATGCCGAAACCCAATGCTAAGCCGGATTACTATTCAAAAAGACTTTCATCCAAACTGCTTCACAAACTACCTGCTGTGCAGCCACAGGAATGGTCATCAGAAGAGGTCTTCCGTATTTATAACCGCCTTTTTAACGTAACTGTTTCAGGATCATATGTTACAGAACACATGGGCATGTACCTTGTTTCGCCCTTTCTGGAACCTGATTTCATCGATTTGTGCCTTAGTCTCGATCCTTCACTCAAAGTGAACAGCCGTATATATATTGACTGGATCAGGGAGAAACGGCCTGATGTTGCCCGTTATACGTGGGAAAGAACTGGATTCAGGCCCGATGCTGCCTGGAAAACAGATATGAGTGTTTATACGAATAAATTAAAAAGTGCGGCCCGAAGGCTTACGGGGAGCAGGATGAAACACGGCATGAATCCCTATGATTTCTGGTACATGAGCAATGCGGCAATCAGGACATTTGTCCACAAACAATTCACCTCAAACATCCATAATCTTGACAACACGGAATTGAAAAATGACTGCGTCATGCTGTTTGAGCAAGGCAACACCATCGAAAAAACACTTGTTCTTACTTTACTGTCAGCCATGAAGTATCTCGGGCTGAAAACATGATCTTGCCTGTGCTGCAGCAATGCACCGGCTTCAGTTGCCCTGAGTTTTATCCTTGAGTGAAATTATGCATTTTTCTGCTTCATTTTTTTGGTATAGTTTTGGCTGCGATTAGTCACTGTATGAGGCGCGCACTGCTTTTATCGTATTTGATACCCAGCCTGCTTATGTTGCAGGCGCAGCCCGGATTTATTTCGGTGGAAGCAACGAATGAAACCATCGGAGTTTATGGAATGTATAAATTGGAAATTCGCCTGAATAGTTCAGCTGCAAATCCTTATGATTACAATCAGGCCTGGTTGAAAGGCATTTTCACGGCTCCTGACGGTGAAGTTTTTGTTCAGGATGGATTTTATTACCAGCATTTCATGAAGGAACAAGGCCAGCTGATTCCTGAGGGTGATCCATACTGGAAAGTGAGGTTTAGTCCGGGCAAAACGGGAGCGTGGTCTGTTTATCTGATGTTTACTGATGCAAGTGGAACTGCTTCGAGTGAGACACTTGCTTTTAACTGTATTTCATCAGGCCTGTCGTCGCTGCCCTCCTTTTACGATGATCAGTTTTATCTGTCGGATCGCGAAGGGAATACGGTCTTTCTGATAGGTGAAAACATAGCCTGGGCCGAATACCAGTCGGGTGTTGACCGCATGCACGAGTATATGGAAGGCTTGTCGGCTTCGGGGGCTAATTTTGCCAAACTGATGATGGTTCCGTGGTCATATAGTATCGAGTGGGGGGCAGAAGGGCTGAAACATTACGGAGGCAGACAGGACAGGGCATTCATGCTTGACAGTGTCTTCAGTATGGCCGACAGGCTGGGGTTGTATCTTCAGCTGGCATTTTCGATCCATGATGAATTGCGCACAGGATTTGAAGGAGAGGATTGGCGTTCAAACCCTTACAATCAGCTCAATGGAGGCCCCTGTGCCGAGCCGCGTGAATTCTTTTCCAATCCGGTCGCGATGGACGCTTTTCGCAACAGAATGCTCTATATCAACGCACGATGGGGTTACTCACAGCGATTGTTTGGCTGGGAGCTTTTTTCTGAAGCCGACAATTTTCCGGATTACAGCCAGTTTGCGCCGCAGGTGGCCGGTTGGGCCGGTTTGATGGCTGAGTCGATGAAGCAGTATGATCTTTTTCAGCGCCCTGTTTCCATCGGATTCGCCCTGACAAAAAGTAACCCCGAAGCATGGGCTAAACCAGATATTGGATTCACCCAATTTCATTACTATGGCGACCGGCCCGATCTGGAGGGAGAAACGTTCAGGCTTACAGGTGTTTATCGAGATGCCTATCAAAAACCGGTTCTGGGCGGAGAATATGGAATAGGCTACATCATGGACTCCATCATTGCCTTTGATCCTGCCGGATGGGCTATACACAACGGGCTGTGGGCCTCAGCCATGTCGGGTTCGTTTGGCGCAGTGGTGCCCTGGTTCTGGGATGCCTATATTCATGAACTCGGGCTTTATTATCGCTTTACTGGCATCAGCAGGTTCATGGAAGAGGAGAAAATCTCAGGCATGGATTTTCAGCCGGTTCAGCTGCATTCGGAAACAGACAACAAGACAGATTTTCTGGTGGTACCGAAATATGATGAGCTGAATCAAAAGGCTCCGTCGAATACTTTTGAACTTTCGGCTACAGGTGTATTGACCCCGGCTCCTGACAGCCTGGGAACACTGTTGTTTGGCCCGTCATCTGTTTTTTCAGGGCTCAGGAACCCACCCGTGTTCCACGGAAAATGGTCAGCACCATCAATAGTTGACATACGCTTGGGACAGCAGATAAACAGTGGGGTGCTACAGGTGAAAATTGATGGTCAGATAGTTGTTGAGCAAGATGTTATACCAAACCAACTGGTTCAGTTTACAGTTCCTGCAGGCACGCATAGTTTAGAAATCGACAATACCGGCAGTGGTTTTCTGAGCATCATCGAACTGGATGAGATTGTTTTCCATCAGTATCTTCCGTTGATTCGCGGTTTTTCGCTGATGAACGGAAGCCGCGCGCTGGTTTGGGTGCATAACCGTATGCACAACTGGCATTGGTACAGAACAAACACAGAACTACCCGAAGCTGTTGACGGTTCTGTGGTATTGCCATTTTATGAGGGAAGTTTTCAGGTAGATTTTTACCATACGGTAGATGGAATATTGAATAACAGTATCATCCTGATAGCCGACGAGAATGGCCTTGTTGTGCCAATTTCAGCACTCTCGGCTGATGTGGCACTGAAAGTTTCAATGTTAACAACCATCGAACCGAAACTACAGGCATCCGGGCAGCTTTTGGCAGTTTTTCCCAATCCTTCAACAGGCAATGTAACTTTCGCTTTTGAAACAAACACCGCCGGACCGGTTATCCTCGAAATATCTGATCTGCAAGGACGGCTGGTGTATCGTAATCAAAAGCATCTGTCTGTTTCCGGATTGCAGCAGATACGATGGGAGCCGTCTTTCCACCATAAGGGCCAGCTTTTTCTGTACCGTTTGACGCACCGGGATAAAAACTTCACGGGAAAAATTCAGCTGCACTGATTGCCTTGCACGGTTTTTCAAACAGGTCATTTCTACATTACCTGATATTCAAACTGAAATGAAAGCCGAACTATATTGATTTCCTGTTTCGTTTTCATTGATTTCAAAAATGAAATCAATTGCGGTTATTTTATTACCTTTGCTACTGGAAAATACTCATTGTTAATAAATTAACAAATTAAGTTAAAACAATAAACCACGAAACATGAGCAAGATATTTGATTTTGATATGATTAAGGCAGTGTATGAAAACCTTCCGTCAAGGGTTGAAGCTGCCCGAAAACTCCTTGGAAGACCTCTGACCCTTACTGAAAAAATATTGTATGCTCATTTGTCGGATCGTTTGCCCGATGTGCCATTTGGGAGAGGGGAATCATATGTTGATTTTAATCCTGACCGTGTGGCCATGCAGGATGCCACGGCTCAGATGGCATTGCTGCAGTTCATGCAGGCCGGAAAAGCGAAAGTTGCTGTTCCTTCGACCGTTCATTGTGACCACCTCATTCAGGCGAAGCTGGGAGCTGCACTGGATCTTAAGGCAGCCAACGAAAGCAGCAAAGAAGTGTTTGATTTCCTGGCTTCCGTTTCCAACAAATATGGAATCGGTTTTTGGAAACCGGGTGCCGGGATCATCCATCAGGTAGTGTTGGAGAATTATGCTTTTCCCGGTGGGATGATGATCGGAACCGATTCGCACACAGTCAACGCAGGTGGTTTGGGTATGGTAGCTATTGGCGTGGGAGGCGCTGATGCGGTGGATGTAATGGCCGGAATGCCCTGGGAACTTAAGTTTCCGAAGCTTATCGGTGTTAAACTAACCGGCAGACTGAGTGGATGGACTTCGGCCAAGGACGTCATCCTCAAGGTGGCCGGCATTCTCACGGTTAAAGGAGGAACAGGTGCCATTGTGGAATATTTTGGCGATGGAGCCAATGCCATTTCTTGCACTGGAAAAGGAACAATATGTAATATGGGTGCCGAGATTGGCGCTACCACTTCCGTTTTCGGTTACGACACCAAGATGGAAGAATACCTTCGTGGAACAGGCCGCAGCCTCGTGGCCGATGAAGCCAACAAAGTGAAAGAGCATCTTGCGGCCGATGCGGAAGTGTATGCCCATCCCGAAAAATATTTCGATCAGATCATAGAAATCAACCTTTCGGAACTTGAACCTCATATTAACGGACCTTTTACACCAGACCTCGCCACACCGGTTTCGAAGTTTGCGCAAATGGTGAAAGATAACGGCTGGCCCGAAAAATTGGAAGTAGGTCTTATCGGTTCGTGTACAAATTCATCTTATGAGGATATTTCGAGGGCTGCATCGGTAGCCCGCCAGGCCATTGACAAAAAACTGGAAGTGAGTTCCGAATACACCGTCACGCCTGGTTCCGAAATGGTCAGGTTTACTGTTGAACGCGATGGTTTTCTGGATACATTCGCCTCCATAGGCGGCGTGGTGCTTGCCAATGCCTGTGGCCCCTGTATTGGTCAATGGGCACGACACAATGCCGAGAAAGGTGAACGCAACTCCATTATGACCTCATTCAACAGAAACTTTGCTAAGCGTAACGATGGAAACCCAAACACACACGGATTTGTCGCATCTCCAGAGATAGTGACTGCCTATGCTATCGCGGGAACACTGCTTTTCAACCCGCTTACTGATTATCTGGTGAATAAGGATGGAGAAAAAGTAAAACTGGATGAGCCGCAGGGCATTGAGTTCCCTCCCGGAGGCTTTGCAGTGGAAGACAACGGTTTTCAGGCTCCGGCCGAAGACGGCAGCAAAGTTGAAGTTATTGTCGATCCCAAATCGAACAGGCTGCAGTTGCTTGAGCCTTTCAGGCCATGGGACGGACAGGATTACAAGGGCCTGTATCTGCTCATCAAAGCCAAAGGCAAGTGCACCACCGACCATATTTCTATGGCCGGTCCATGGCTCAAATACCGCGGGCACCTGGAAAATATATCGCAGAACCTTTTGATCGGAGCCGTGAACTTCTTCGGTGAAAAGACAAATGCAGTGAAAAATCAGATCAATGGTGCTGTTGACACAGTGCCTGATGCAGCCAAAACTTACAGGGATGCCGGTGTAGGATCTGTTGTGGTTGGAGATGAAAATTACGGCGAAGGTTCATCACGTGAACATGCCGCAATGGAACCCCGTTTCATGGGCGTGAAGGCTGTGCTCGTGAAATCATTTGCCCGCATTCATGAAACAAACCTGAAAAAGCAGGGAATGCTTGCCATCACTTTTGCCGATAAAGCCGATTACGACAAAATCAGGGAAGACGACCGTATGGATATACTCGGACTGACACATTTCGAGGAAGGTAAACCACTCAAAATAAGGCTTAACCACTCAGATGGCACTACCGAGGAATTCCCTGTAAACCATACCTATAACAGCAATCAGATTGAATGGTTTAAAGCAGGGAGCGCCTTAAACCTGATTAAAATTAAAGAGAATTAAGTACTTGTATTTTTTGTTGTTTGGTTTTATTTGATTATTTTTACCTGCGCAACACGTCAATCGACGTATTCAAAACATAATAAAACCAAAAGCTAACAAAAACGTACGTACTATGAAAAGAATCATCCTCATTTTGTCTGTAGTCTTTGGGCTTACAGCTCTTTCGCCTGTGCAGGCACAGAAATCAGACAAACAGATCAGCAAACAGCTGAAATCCAAAGCTACAAAGAAAGCAAGGGAAGAAGCCAAAATGTACAAAAAGCAAGGTTTCTACGTGGCACAAGGTGCCTTGCCAATGGATATTCAGCTTGAAAATGCCTGGAAGAAGCAACTTCAGGAAGATCAGGAAGGCTACCCCAAGTATATCATTGCAACGGGTAACTCAGTATCCGAGTCACAAACAGCAGCTAAGCTTCAGGCAACCGAAACAGCCAAACTAGAACTAGCGGGAACAATCACAACCAATGTGCTGGCAATCATCGAAAATAACATTGCAACCCAGCAACTGACCGGTGAGGAGGCTGCTGCAGTAACAAAAACCGTTGGCGCATCTAAAAACATCATTGCTCAGGAGTTAGGAAGGGTAATCACTTTGTTTGAGATGTACCGGAAATTGAATAACGGAAACTTAGAAGCAAGCGTAAGGTTAGCATATGACAGCAAAACCGCAAAAGATGCCGCCAAAAAAGTCATCCGGAAAAAACTGGAAGAGGAAGCAGAACTGGTTCAGGATAAGTTGGATAAACTGCTGAATTTCTAAGACTTTTTTTTAATTTTTATAAGGCCGGCAGTTGCATAATCATAGTAACTGCCGTTGTCTTTTTTCGCGCGAATCACGAAGTTTTTTCCCGCATCAACAAGGATTAATGTACTTTTGAAATGCCACAAAGGCACTAACACTTGATCCCCCTTTATGAAGGTTGCCTTGCTTGAAACCGGAAACTCACATGACGAATGCCTTTATGCACAGGTGAAAATCTGGAATTCAACAGAAAATGTTCATCTGACCCTTGTGTGTAACCAAAAACTGAATGCAAATGTGGCATCATTCGACGGGGTCAGCAGTTTTCACTTTGTTACCGTCCGTTCCGGCATAAAACAATGGTATGATATGTGGCAACTGAGCCGATGGATCAGAAATCAGCGGTTTGATGTGGTTGTGATCAACACGGCTCAGGGTGCAGTGGTGAAAAAACTCATGATGTTTTTGAATGGACGAAAACCGAAACTATTTGGTATTCTGCATAATATTGTGAAAGTGAATTCAGGAAGTTTAAGCCAGCGACTGATCTCGAAACGATTATCCGGTTATTTTGTTTTGAATGACTATTTGCTGCATCAACTGGACAGTAAAAAGCTTACAACGAAAACTACAGCATTTTATCCGGTAATTTTTCCGTATTTTTCTGAAGTAGAACTTCCACCAAAAGGCGACGAAACCTGGGTATGCATTCCGGGTCAGGTGGAGTTGAAACGCAGGGATTATGCCGGTTTTTTTGATGCACTTGAACGTCAGAAACCATTGGCCAGTCTTCGTTTTATTTTGTTGGGCCGTTGCGCTCATGCCCATGGTGATGGTGCATTTGTGAAACAACGCATCTCCGAACTCGGATTGGAAAAGCAGTTTATGCTTTGGGATGAATTTATCAGCAATGAATTGTTTCACAGCATCATAAGGCAATCAGACTTTATCATGACGCTGATCCACCCTGAGCACGTTTCGTGGCAACTTTATGAAGGACAGATCACCGGTGCATACAACCTTGCTATAGGGTATCAGAAACCATTGTTGCTGCACTCCAGTTTCGTTTATTATGCAGATTTTAAGGATAATGCAGTGTTTTATGATCTCAACGACCTTGTTGCTGTCATGAATACATTGCCGGCCCACAGGATAACACAAGTGTTTCAGGATCATAAGTTTAGTTTTGATGCCCAGCGCGCTGCATATCTGCAGGTTGTGTTGCCTGGCTATTTGAATTACACCGGATGAAACACAGAGTGTTTTGCTTATCTAAGCTTAATTTGCCTACTTTTAACGCTCAAATTAATGATTTAGCCATGAAGATCATTTTGCTGCTTGTTTTTTTTCTGGTTACGATACAATCGTACACCCAGGACACGTTCTCCATTGTCGCAGTTGACACGCTTACGGGTGAGATCGGCAGTGCGGGAGCCAGTTGTATTGACGATAACGCCATCGCCGGAGGTGCAATCATAATCAGCGACATCATACCTGCCCGTGGAGCGATACACACACAATCATTCTGGATTTCAGCCAATCAGCAAAATGCTCATACACGCATGTTGCTTGGTGATTCGCCGGAAGAAATCATTGCCTGGCTGATTGCCAACGATGCTCAAAACCTCCCTGGTCGCAGGCAATACGGCATTGTGGATACCGATGAATCAGGTAACCCCCGGACGGCGGCTTTTACCGGTGCCAATTGTTTTGACTGGAAAGGACATAAAACCGGTCGAAACTACAGCATTCAGGGCAATATTCTGCTGGGCGAGCAAATTATCACAGACATGGAAAACGGCTTTCTGAACACTGAAGGAACACTGTCGGATAAGTTGATGGCTGCCCTACAGGGAGCAAAAGTAGCTGGTGCCGACACGCGCTGCCTCAACGAGGGGGTTTCCTCGCTTTCTGCTTTCATTCGGATGGCACGTCCTGAAGATGACGCGGACAGTCTGTATCTTGACCTGAATGTGCCCGAAACTCCCTTTGGTGTGGAACCCATTGACGAACTTCAGGAACTGTATGACGAATGGAAGAATTTGGTGAGCCTCGGCAAACAACCCGATAGAAATAATATCTCTCTTTTTTACAACAGGGAAACCTCAGAAGTGATACTGGTGCCGTCACCTGCCGGACAATCATTTACCTGGGTTTTGTATGATGCCATGGGTAAGGCTATCAGTTCATCTGATACTCGTCACAGCAGAATCAGTTTCAGCATGCACCATCAACCTTCCGGTTTGTATATTGTTAAAATTCAATACAGTATCAACCAGTCAGTAAGTTACAAGTTTATTCACCCTTAAAACTTTTGGTTTTTAATCAGGAAAACGATAAGTCATGAAAAAAAATAAAATTGTATTCACCAAAACATTATTAAAGATTCTGTTCCTTTCGGCCATAGCATTGTTCATGTCAGCGTGCGGTTGCATTACCGGGCAGGGACCACTGGTGCAAAAGGAAAAGTCGATCAGTGCTGTGAAGCATGTCATTATTGATATTGAAGGCGACATTGAGTTGATCCAGTCTGCCGAATCAAAGGTTGTTGTTTCGACAAACTCTAATGTACAGAAACATATTAAACTGGTTGAGCGTGGCGACAGGCTAACGATCAAATCAGGGCGTTGTTTTGAACAGAGTCCCAATATCAGCATTAAACTCTCTCTGCCACAGCCCGAATCTATTACTATCAACACAAATGCACAGCTAAAGTCAACAACCGGCAGGATTAATGTTGAGAACTTCAGCGTGGAATCAAACGGAAGCGGAGTGATCAATTTGCTTGTTTCAACCGTAAATCTGAAGATAAAAACTACAGCCAGATCAAAGGTTTTTGTCAACGGATTTACCGGGGACCTGAATCTTTCGCTTGCTGACAGAGCTCAGTTTTTTGGCCTGGGTCTTGCTTCAAGCACTTCCACTGTATTGCTGCAGGGAAGCAGCAAGGCACAGTTGCAGGTACACAAAAAGCTCGAGGCGGTCATTGAAAAAGGTGCAACACTTGATTACAGAGGCAGGCAGGGATTAACGGCAAATATTTCGGGTGAAGGCAAAGTGAAAGAGCTGGAATAACAATAATTCTTGTTGATGATCGTTGTAATTCCAATAAAAACCAATCCATGAATTTCAAACCAACCGGCACTTTAATAGCAGTTGTATTTTTGAGTGTATTCACAGCCACACTTCATGCACAGACCGGAGGCCGTGGCGCCTATTCTTTTGCTGATGCACCTGTTTCGGCGCGTATTGCAGCTTTGGGCGGCCTGGCTATACCTGTCGATGACGGTGATATCAGCCTCGGACTGTTTAACCCCGCCCTGATAAGCGAAAAATCGCACAATCAGTTAAGTCTGTCTTATGTGGATTTCTTCTCCGACATCAATTATGGTTCGGTGCAGTACGGCCGTAGTTTCGAGCGACTGGGAAATTTCAGCGCTGGTTTGCAGTATTATAATTATGGAACATTTGACTATGCCGATGAAGGCGGTCAGCGTGACGGGCAGTTCTCAGCAGCAGATTATGTTTTTGTGCTCGGCTGGGGTCGTCAGCTGGATTCGAATTTCAGCATTGGGGCAAACGCAAAGTTTCTGGGTTCGGCTTATGAATCTTACAGCTCATTTGGTTTGGCTGTTGATGTGGCAGGAACCTACAAAACGAAGTCGGGCTGGTTGTTTGCGCTCACAGCACGCAATATTGGCCGTGAATTGAAATCCTATCAGGCTTCGGACGCCTATACCATGCCTTTCTCGATGCAGTTTGGTGTCTCCAAACGGCTTGACCACGTGCCCTTCAGGATTATCATGATGTATGACCGGATTGAAAAGTGGGATCTGACATTTGAAAGCACTTTAAATAGCAGAGGAACCGATCCGATTACCGGTGAAATCAAAGAGCAGAAAGGTGCAGAAAAGTTTGCTGATCAACTGATGCGGCATATTGTTGTCGGCGGAGAATTTTATATTGGCAAAAACCTGGTGCTGAGAGGCAGTTATAATTATGGCCGACGAAAAGAAATGATCATACCCGACAAGCTCGGAACTGTTGGATTCAGTTGGGGTATGGGTGTCAGAATCAGCAGATTCAACATCAATTACAGTCGTTCGGCTTACCATGTCATCGGTTCACCGAATTACCTGACCATCAGTACAAATCTTTCGGGCTTCAAAAGATAGACAAGCCCTTTGATCTCTTTTAAAAAATTATACATTTTTTCTTATTTAAGGCTTCAGCAGGAGGTTCCTGTTGAGGCAAAAATTGTATCATTGCAGCCCAAACAGAACATCATGCTAAGATACATTCTGCTCTATTTGCTGATTGTTTCAGGAGGAATGATTTATGCTACTGACCTGAGGCCGGCCATACAGTATTTTATTGAAAACAAGCCTGAAGGATCACGCTACGAAGTGGATCGTGAGTTCATGTATTCGAGTCAGGTGATGCCCCGGTTTTATACCGGACGTGGTTTTCGTCCGGCATGGATTGAGGGAGAGGCATTGAGTAAAAACGGATTGGAAATGCTGAATTACATCAGGCGTATGGATGAACACGGTTTGCGGCCGCAGGATTACCATCTTCAACTGATCGAAAAGTATGTTGCTGGCTTAATTTCATTCAAAACACCTGATGAGCAGAAACTGGTGCACCTTGATATACTGCTGACTGATGCATTTCTGTTGCTGGGCAGCCAGATGTATTTCGGAAAAGTCGATCCGCACAAGGAAGGTGCTGACTGGAAGATTCAGCGAAAAGAACCCGGCCTGAAACTGGATGTGAAACTGGAAAGGGCCTTGTACAACAACAATGTGGCGATGGTGCTTGATAGTCTTCAGCCTCGTCAGGCCTCTTACAAAGTGCTCAAACAAAAATTAGCCTTTCTCAGGAGTCTTGGTGAAAACGACTGGCCGGTGCTGCGGTTGTCGGGATCGTTGAAACCAGGAGGTGCAGAAACTGTGGTCATTGATATCAGAAGAAGGTTGAAGCAACTTGGATATCCGATAACCGATACCATGTCTGATGTGTACGATAATGATCTTGAGCGATATGTTAAAGTGTTTCAGTACGAACGGGGACTTGGTGCCGACGGTGTTATAGGTAAAGGAACCCTTGCAGCGCTTAACAGGAAGCCGGAAGAGCTGGCTGATGATGTCAGGGTAAATATGGAGCGCCTGCGATGGCTTCCAATAAATAAGCCTGAAAGGTTTATTCTCGTCAATATTGCCAATTTTGAACTCGATCTGCTTGATCGGGACGATACGATCATCAATATGAGGGCCATTGTGGGTAAAGAATACCGCAAAACACCCGTGTTCAACAGGCAGATGACTTATCTCGTTTTCAGTCCCACCTGGACTGTGCCTCCGACCATATTACGCAACGATGTCATACCTGAATTATTAAAGGGACCTGACTACCTGAAGCAGAAGAATATGGTTTTGCTCAGGGCCGATGGAAGTGAAGTGGCTTGGGCAGACGTAGATTGGTCCAAGGTTTCGAAAAGAAATTTTCCCTTCACGGTCAGGCAGAATCCCGGGCCTGACAATGCACTTGGCAGGGTAAAATTCATGTTTCCTAACGAATACAATGTTTATATACACGACACTCCTACGAAAGGGCTCTTTTCGAAGGAAGGACGAGCTTTCAGTTCAGGTTGTGTGCGTGTTGAGCAGCCTTTTGAACTGGCACAACTTCTGCTCACCGACATGCCCGACTGGACCAGTGAGCGTATCAGGGAGGCCATGAACCGCGATAAGGAACAAAGAGTGAATTTAAAAAGCCCGATCGACGTTGTACTGATCTACCTTACAGCATGGAGCGATGGGAATAACCGCGTACATTTCAGAAATGACATTTACAAAAGGGATGAAATGGTGTTGCAAGCGCTGAACCAGAAACCTACCCGAAGGCAGATCAGATGATCAAACCGCCCTGGATTCCGAACTTACTTTCCGCATTTCATGAATCAACTTTGATTGACCCAGATAAGAGTCCTTCTCTGTGTGAATATACAAGCAGCTGCCACCTTTAATAATATTAATAATGGTTTCATTCAGTTCTTGCGGAACAGCAGGGCAACCATGGCTACGACCAAGCCGGCCGTGTTGCTGAATAAAACTCTCCGATACATAATCGGCTCCGTGCATCACAATGGCGCGGGCACGGGCATTGTCGTTGATGCCCTTCTCCAGCCCGTCGAGGTAAAGTGACAGACCGTGTCTTCCGGAATAAGTTTCTCCTGTGACATAAAATCCCGGACTACTGGTGTAGCTTCCGGGTGTGTTGGAAAAATGTTCAGCGAAAAGTGCACCTGAATTGCGGCCATGCGACACATAACAATGCAGAAGTATCTGATTGTGCAGCAGATCAATAATCCAAAGCCTTTTCGCGTCCGATGGCAGACTGAAATCAATCAGGGTGATCAGGTGATTCTTGCTGAATATGTTGTTATTCTGAAGCAATTCGTATCCGTAAAGCGCTTTGGCGAGCGTAGAGCGGAGTGGCAACAGGTCTGTTTCGTGGTTTGTGGCAGCAGAAAGTAATGCATACAGATCAACAGTCTCCGTTTTGGGTTCATAAACACTTGTTGATGTGGCAACTGAGACAGGCAGAACGAAAAGTAACATGAGTGAAAGAAACTTCGTGAGCATGTATCAAAAATAATCAAAACACGTCAAAATATGTATTGAAACAGTTTTTTTACAAAGATCTAACGCAGGATTTGGGATTATGGTTTGCTGCTCACAATATTTTATTGACTTCACCTGTTTCTGCCTGTGCTCAAATGAGTACATGCACTGAATGATGTGCAGTTTTTGGTGTATTTTTGGCATATATTTTTTTCAGATGCACCTGCAACGGATCACGCTTACTAATTTCAAAAACTATACCGGGACCGAGATGCATTTTTCGGACAAGATCAATTGTTTTATCGGTGATAACGGTGCCGGAAAAACAAACATCCTTGATGCAGTGTATTACCTTTCGTATTGCAAGAGTTATTTTAACCTTGCCGACCAGCAAAACATAAGGCATAACGAGGATTTCTTCAGCATCCACGGGTATTTTGGGCATGATTCAACAGTGCCGGATCAGGTAAGTTGCATTCAGAAGAGAAACCACAAGAAGGTTTTCAGGTTTAACCAGAAAGAATATGAACGTTTGGCTGACCACATCGGAAAGATACCGCTTGTCATGATTTCGCCCTACGACCGCGACCTGATCAACGAAGGCAGCGAAGTAAGACGGCGTTTTCTGGATTCGGTAATTGCCCAGTTCGACCCAGTCTATCTTAACCACCTGATTACATACAACAAAGCATTATCGCAACGTAACAGCATGCTGAAACAATTTGCTGACAAAGGGCAATTTGATCCGGTGCTGCTTCAGCTGTATGACGAGCCCCTGACAGTTTCGGGTCAATTCATTTATTTGAGGAGAAAAGCTTTCGTGGAGGCATTCCTGCCTATGTTTTCGGAGTATTATGCTTATGTTTCGGGGCAAAGGGAAACAGTATCCATACACTATGAATCAGACCTTCAGCAGGGCAGTATGGATACTTTACTGGCAGGTTCTGTAGATAAAGACCGACAGGCGCGCTACACCACTCTGGGTGTGCATAAGGACGATCTTCTGTTTACCATTGGCACTTATCCGCTGAAAAAATTTGGTTCGCAGGGACAACAGAAATCCTTTGTGATTGCGCTCAAACTGGCACAATTTGACTACACGGCCTCTATCATGGGCCAGAAGCCGGTGCTTCTTTTCGATGATATTTTCGATAAGCTGGATGATTTCAGGGTAAGTAAACTCATTCAGTTGGTCAGCGATGAGCGTTTTGGCCAGGTTTTTATAACCGACACTCAACGGCAACGCATCGAACGACTGTTTGAAGACAGCAGGATTGACCACCGCATTTTCAGGGTTGAATCAGGAAACGTTTCGATGATTTGATCCCAAACACGCTTTATGTTATTTCATTGAACCTTTGAATCAGAACGCTTACTTTTGCAGATATGTCAAATAATAACCAACAGCCACTCGAAGGGGCAATCATGGAATTTCTGCGCTATTATGGCCTGGAAGAAAAGTATAATGACATGAAGGTAATCAACGCATGGAAGGATGTAGTTGGCAAAATGATTGCAGCGCACACCATGGACTTATTCGTGCAGCGTAAAGTGCTTTTTGTGAAACTTGATTCTGACGCACTCAGGTCAGAACTTGCCTACAGCAAAAGCCTGCTCATTGAGAAGCTTAATGAGGCTGCCGGAAAAAACGTGATTCAGGATATTGTTTTTCGGTGATTTAGTAAGGCAGCAGGTCGATATAGTGAAATTCCTTTGCAGGTTGTGCATTGTCGTTTGTGCCCGGCCAGCCGTACGTAACCGTTTGGCCTGTTCGCACCTTCACCGGTTTTGAGAATATTGGGCCGTCAGATACAAAAGTGTGAAACTCCCCGTTTTCGCCGCAGGGGTCAACATTTTCGGGAAGGTCGGCCAGAAAATGGTGATCGAAGGTGCGTCCGCAAAAGCTGCTGTCGAGTTTTGACGCATCCACACACAACACAATGGCCTTGAATCCCACATCGATTATTGATCTGGCAAGTGTGGCAGTATCGGAACCCCAAAGCGGAAACTCAGCCCGGAAGCCTGCTTTGCCAAGTTGCTGCTCGCGATACTCCCTCAGGTCCTGAAGAAATATATCACCGAACACAGCAATTCGCGAATGGTGGCTTGTGTAAACCTCCAACGCTGCCTGCATCAGCATGTTGTATTCTTCCATGGGACAGGGGTAGGGCAGATTGATTTTGTGCAGGGGTAACCCGATAGATGCTGCCTGACGCTCCAGAAGGTTTTCGCGGAGACCGTGCATGCTTACTCTGTGGTTCTCGCGGCTGAGTGTGGTCAGAAGGCCATTAACCGGTTTGCCCTGTTCTTTAAGCACCCAAAGAGCAAAAGCTGCATCTTTTCCTGAGCTCCAGTTAAGAATTCTGATCTTTCGGCCTGTCATTGGTTTTTATGTTGCCACTGTGATATTATTGTATGCAGGCGGTCGAGTCCATCGGTAAGCGCAGCAGGGCCGGGCTGCAGAATCAGCGATGAGTCTATTTCATAAACCTCACGATCGCGCACAGCATTGATCGAATCCCACCCTTTCCGGGAAGTAATCCTGGAAGGTATAAACCTTTTGCCGCACCACGATGCAATGATGATATCGGGATTGCGCCTGATAACCTCTGTTTCGTCTTCAATCACTCTGCCTTTTGCTGTGGCCGATGCTGATAATTCAGCAAAACAATCCACGCCTCCGGCAACCTCTATAAGTTCAGATACCCATCTGATTCCGCTGATCAGCGGTGAATACCATTCTTCGAAATAAATTACCGGTTTTTTGAGGCTTTGCGACGATTTGGAGGTCATAGCAGTCAGCTTTTCACGATACTGCTGCAACATAATTCCTGCCGCTTCAGTTTTACCAATAAGTCTGGCAGTCAAAAGCATGGTGTCCAGTATTTCCGAAACTGAACGCTGATTTGTAATGAGCACATTAAACCCTTCTCTGATCAGCTGCTTTGCGACCTCGCCCTGCACATCCGAGAATCCAATGATGAGATCAGGTTTGATGGCACGAATTTTTTCCATATTCACGCCGGTAAAATCACAAACTTTCGGTTTTTCGGCAGCAGCCTGTATGGGCCGGACAGTATACACCGATATGCCGGCAATCCGGTGCTGCTCGTGAAGCAGATAAAGCCATTCGGCTGTTTCTTCGGTGAGACAGATGATCCTTTTGGGATAATCCGTTGCTGTTGTGTCGGATACGATCATTGTCCTGACGAACGCACAGCATTAAGGGCTGTACGGGCAGCCTCGATGGCGGGCAATGCCGAAATTTCTGTTCCAACAGCTCCTTTCATCCACAATTGAGGTATCAGCCTGCCTTGTGTGAAGGCTTTGTACACTTCATCAGCAAAGTTTTTGCCGTGTATGTGGCTGCCAAACTGAAACTCGATTAACTGACCGATCGGATAGGCAGAAAGATAGAGCGGATAATCAATCATGTGCGAGTAAACGGCAAGGATAGGCGTGTCTTTGACGCCGAAAACAGGTGCGTAGTATTTGTTCCAGATTTCTTTGGAAATGCTGTTCACAGCTTCCTTCAGCTCAGCTGCAGTTGCATCCGGATGCGCATAAAGCCATTTCCAGGTGTTAATGTCCACCAGTGATACGCCCATAATTTCGTAGTTTGACCAGAGATTATCCAATGCAGCAAGGTGTTTGCTCATCTCATCGGATTGTTCCATTCCGAGCAGCTCAAGGTCGCGGGCCTGAAACACAAAAGCCAGGGCTTCGGTGAAGGAAGTGTTCGGCACCCCGTTGAGCATGTAATAATCCACATTCTGAAGGCTGATGGTTTGCTCAACATTGTGTCCGAATTCGTGGATGGCTATGTTGTACCCTTTGTAATCCATTCCATTGGTGCCAATACGTGTGCGCAGGCGTGCTTTGTCCGATTTCATGGCTGCACCCCAGGCATGGCCGGCACCGCGCGAAGGATCAACAATGATCCGGGAGGATATGGTACGAGCTGAGTCGGCATCAAAGCCAAACTTAATCAATATATTGGGAAGGTCAGCTTCAAAAGCAGTCTTGTCAGGATATTTCTCCTGAAGAATCTTGTCCAGCTTGCTGATATCGAGAGATGCACGTGTTTTGAAGCCATCGTACCAAATGTCCCATGGCTGAAGTTTTCTGCCCAGCCTTTTTTCGATCACTTTTCCGATTTCTTTCAACTCAGGAGTGCTAATGAGCGACACGAAAAGTGATTCGACTTCTTCCACCCGCAACTCCATGTCTTCTTCAAATTTTCTGCTGATGTAATCCGGAAAATGAGGTGAGTAAGCATCTATCTGCTTCAAAAGCCCGAATAAGTTGATCATGTGCTGGTATCTGGTGTCGGGTTCGGGTGTGTGGGCAACCGCAACTCCGTTTTTCAGGAGGGTGTTTGACATGGGATTCCACTGATAATCAGGATTGTTGATTACCTCACCCGGAATATTCTGCCTGATAATATTCAGCATGGTTTCATAGATCAGGGATTGGCGGATAAATCCTTCCTTATTGGCATAATTTGCTTTTATCTCGTCGCGCAAACCCCAGTGCGAGATCAGTTTAAGATCCGTCGGAAAATGTGTATTGCCTTTTTTGTCGGTCAGATTTCCAACATAGATATTATAGTCGGAAATATAGGCATCTGCATCTGTTACAATTTGTTCATAATCAAGGAGCAGCCGGGCCGGAATACGCGATTTGAACACATCACCCATGCGTGCATAGGCCCATTCAAGCCTGCTCCATTTCGGGCCGTGTTCCATCTTTTCGTCGAGGCTAAAGAAAGGAAAATTCAGTATGGTGATAAAGGCAATTTTATTGGCAAACATATCATCGCTGAAGTGTGACCCAACTCCATAACCACCAAAGATCCTGTCAATAGGAAGTATCTCACCTTCATCAACATGGAGCGGAATTTTCAGGCCTACATTGACCTTGTTAAAACTCCCGAAAAGCAGTTCGAAGTTGTCCTGAATCCTTACAAACATGGCTTGCCTCTGGGCGGCATCAACTGCCGATTGTTCCATGCACAGTTGTTTGAAGTCATCGGCACTTCCATCCTCAGCCCTCCAGAAAGAAGCAGCCTGAACCACACCTTTTTCAATGCGGGCATGCTGGTCGGCAGCCGCTTTCGACTTCAGTTCAGCAATAATGGTTTCCAATTCTTTCTGCTTGATCATGGATTCGATATTTGTTGGGTGGTTTGCGATGGCGTTTGCACAAAGAAACAAAACCACGATTGAAACTAATGCGTTTTTCATTTAATTTATAATTGAAGAAATTACTGGTTTGGATCAATTTTCAGCATGTCTGAAACAGACTCTGAAAAGAGGCAAAATTAACCAAAAACTTGCCTTGAATATTGAAATTACTGACAAATTTTGGCTCCGGTTAACTGCCGGAATTTTTATTTCACATAAAAGGAAAGCAGTTTTTCTTCTTCCAGAAACAGTTCGAAATGGTCGCCTATCTTTGTTGGGCCAACGCCGGCAGGCGTTCCGGTGAAAATGAGGTCGCCCTGCCTGAGGGTAACAAACCGAGAAACATATGCGATGATATTGTCAAATGAAAATATCATATCCGACGAATTTCCTTTTTGCTTCCATTCATCATTAATTTTCAGTCCGAAGTTCAGTCGGCTAAGGTCGTCAAAACGGGATTTGTCCACAAACCTGCCCACAGGCGCTGAAGCATCGAAGGCTTTGGCGATTTCC
Source organism: Bacteroidales bacterium (assembly GCA_024710405.1). Classification (GTDB taxonomy): domain Bacteria; phylum Bacteroidota; class Bacteroidia; order Bacteroidales; family F082; genus UBA6192. The sequence continues at coordinate 428,164 of JANJUV010000007.1, read as the reverse complement.
CAGGGAAGCCCATTCTTTTTGCATTCATCCTGCAGGTCGCGGGCCGTGAAGTCGATGCCTACTGTAATTTCCTGATAATAATCGGGAGCGAACTTCTGACTGATGCTTCTGCCGTTGCGACATACCTTAAGCACAATTTCTGCTTCGTAATGCAGCTCTGATGTGAAATCAGGATAATAAAAGGGGTTGTGTGGCATAAGCAGTGCCGTGCTCGGTTTCATGAAAAAAACCGGCTTCTCGGGCACCGGGTTGTTGAGTTCTTTGGCGTGATCAATGTAATTGCGGCCAATGCAAATAATTTTCATATCAGCGTTTTTTGTTGCTTAACATGGTTACATTACCCAATCCTTTCATTCTGAGCTTAATGCTTGTGATCAACTTTTTGGTGTAGAGCGGAAACTCGCCTTTCATCATCCAGTCGTAGTAGGAAGGGTCGGTAGTGAATACGTCTTCAACTGTCCTGCCTTTGTATTTTCCAAAGTGAAACACTTCGTTGCCTTCGCTGTCAAAAATTATCTGACCGGCCAGGTCAGCAAATTCATGGTGTTTGGAGAATTCGTGCAAAGCCTTGATATCATTGACTATAGGAGTGCTGATGTTTCCGCTTTTTTCTTCATATTCCACTCCTTCGTACTTTTCAATCTGGGCTTCCAGAATTTCAAAAGTGGCCAGGGTGTCGGCTTCGGCTGAATGGGCATCAATGAGATCCTTCTGGCAGAAAAACCTGTAAGCGCCTTTCAGTGTCCGGGGTTCCATCTTCATGAAGATATTCTGCACATCAACGATATGGCGGTTTTTAATGTCGAAATCGATGTCGGCTCTGAGAAACTCCTCCATAAGCACGGGTATGTCGAACCTGAGGGCATTGTATCCTGCCAGATCGCAGCCACTCAGAAAACGAACCAGATCTTTGGCTACCTCTTTGAAGCCGGGGCTGTCCTGTACATCTTTGTCGTAAATGCCGTGTATCTGGCTCGAAGCATCAGGAATGGGTATGCCCGGGTTGATCCTCAATAACTTACTTTCCTTGTTTCCATTGGGATGGACTTTCAGAATGCTGATTTCTACTATCCTGTCGTTGGTGATATTTAGCCCGGTGGTTTCGAGGTCGAAGACGGCTAAGGGTTTTTTGAGGCTTATTTTCATAGGGCTTTATGCCTGTTAATTAAAAGATAAGTGCCGGGATGTCAGTTTCCTGACTCGCCCGGCAACATTTCATTTTTTTGGCTCTTGTGGCCTTATGTTCAGATGTCGGTATCCGGGTCGAAACTTTCGAGCAGTTCTTTCACCCTTTTGAGGTACATGCCCCCCAGAGCGCCGTCAACAATTCTGTGGTCGTAGGCCAGCGAGAGAATCATGATGTGCCTGATGGCGATAACATCTCCGTATTGTGTTTCGATCACTGCCGGTTGCTTGCGGATGGCCCCCACAGCAAGGATGGCCACCTGAGGCTGGTTGATGATCGGTGTGCCGGTGAGGCTGTCGAACGAACCGAAGTTGGTGATGGTAAAAGTGCCTCCCTGGATTTCGTCGGGTTGCAGTTTGTTTGCCCTGGCACGTGCTGCAAGGTCGTTGACTGATTTGGTGATACCCAGCAGGTTTTTCTCGTCCACGTTTTTAATCACGGGCACAATCAAATTGCCATTGGGCAGTGCTGTTGCCATCCCGATGTTGATGTTTTTGCGCAGGATAATGTTGTATCCGTCAACAGAAGCATTTACCTGCGGAAACTCCCTGAGTGCTTTGGCAGCGGCTTCGAAGAAGATGGGGGTGAAGGTGATTTTCTGGCCTTCGCGTTTCTGGAAACTGTCCTTCACTTTGTTGCGCCAGTTGACGATGTTGGTTACATCAACATCAATGAAGGAGGTAACATGGGGCGAAACCTGTTTCGACATCACCATATGGTCAGCAATGAGTCTGCGCATGCGGTCCATTTCGATCACCTGATCTCCGGCTGAAGTAACTAGTGCCGGTGCTTCGTGGCGTGGAGCACTGAATTTGGAAACAGGAGCTGTTTCTTTGGATGCAGCGACGGCTGCAACTGCCGGTTTGCTGCCTCTGGTTTTCAGATAGGCAAGCAGGTCTTCCTTGGTCAGGCGGCCGTCCTTTCCACTGCCGGGAACGGTTTCGAGTTCGGTAAGCGGAATCTGTTCCTGTTTGGCAATGTTTTTGACTAAAGGGGAGTAAAATCTGCCGGACGATACTTCCTGAACAGCGACCGGGGCTGCTGTCTCAACCGTTGCAGTACTTGCAGGAGTTGGTTCGGGAGCAGCAGCAGTTGCCTCTGTGGACGTAGATTCGGATTCTTCGCCATCGAGGGCGATCACGGCGATCACAGCACCAACGGCGACCACGTCGCCTTCGTTGAACAGGGTTTTGAAGATCTTGCCTTCGACAGGTGAGGGTATTTCGGAGTCAACCTTGTCGGTGGCTATTTCTACAATGGCATCATCTTCGTTGACGGTGTCGCCGGCGCTTTTGAGCCAGCGGGTGATGGTTGCCTCTATAACGCTTTCGCCCAGCTTGGGCATAATAAGATCAAAAGTGGCCATGGTTTAATGTTTTCCTTGAGATATAAACGTTTGACAGTTGTTCATGTTCAATATGTGCATGTACATAACACGCTGATGTTGTTTCCGCCAGTCCTGCGTCGGCCTCGCGATCGCGCAGCAGCTTAAGGGTCTGCCTGATGCGGGGGTGCCGGCACGGGAGCTTTAGCGGGGTGCAAAATTAAGGATTTTTTGTGAGTGATATAGAATTATTCTAAATAGATAGCCGGCCCGGATGATTGAAGAATAGTTAGGACGCCACAAAAGCACAAGGATATTAGATTCCACAAAGTCATAAGATACAAATCTATAGGTCTGGTGATTCTTGAAATTTGGTAGCTTCGGGATTGGTGAACCAATACTTGGAGTGGTCTTTATTGACCTGTAAACAATGTTTATGTTTATGCCCGGCGAGGGATTGATCTGTAGAATTTTCCTTCGCGACACGATTCAATATTGTAATTTCTGTGTGGTTTAAACTCATGCGACCCTTCTGGGGTCGGATGGATTTCATTGTATCGTTTTCATTATGTCCATAACTCCACTGTACTCATTTTTAATAGAGTCACGCGCTTTAAGTAATTCTAAAGTTCAAGTTTGGATTTACATAGAATTGTGTATCTTTGCCATTATGATTACCAGAAACATTCAACCCGTCCTTCTCGAACTGTCTAAAACCTATCCGGTTGTAACAATCACCGGGCCACGTCAGTCGGGAAAAACAACACTGGCCCGAATGGCTTTTCCGGATTACACATACTGCAATCTGGAACATCCTGATACCAGGCTTTTTGCACAACAAGACCCAAATGGCTTTTTCCTGCAGCATTCGCCACCACTGATCATAGATGAAATACAGCGACTTCCGGGCTTAATGTCATATATTCAGGTGGATGTAGATAACAGAAGACAAAACGGAATGTTTGTTCTTACAGGAAGCCAGCAAATAAACCTGAACGCTGCAATCACCCAATCGCTGGCTGGCCGGACGGCCTTGCTGACATTACTTCCGTTTTCAATGGAAGAAGTTAAAAAATTTGCCTTACCGGATTTTACCCGAGAGAAGTATATTTATACCGGTTTTTTGCCACGCATTTACGATCAGCAACAGCAACCCTTAATTGCTTACCGCAATTACCTCCAGACTTATGTTGAACGAGATATCAGACAATTGCTCAACCCAAAAGACCTTAATGCATTTGAAAAATTCATGAGACTGTTGGCAGGTCGGATCGGGCAGGTGCTTAACCTCAACTCATTGGCCAACGATACCGGAGTTTCAGCAACTACCATTGCAAACTGGATTTCGGTACTTGAAGCCTCATTCGTTGTTTTCAGGCTGATGCCCTACTTTGAAAACTTTGGAAAAAGGGTAATAAAATCACCCAAATTGTATTTTGTTGAACCAGGTCTTGCTAGTTATTTGCTTGGAATAGAAAGTGATGCACAGGTAGCACGCGATCCTCTTCTGGGTAGTTTATTCGAAAATCTGGTCATTGTTGAAGCCTTAAAAGCAAGATTTTCGCAGGGTAAAGACCCGAATTTTTATTTTTTCCGTGATAGCAACCAAAACGAAGTTGATCTCCTGTTTAAGAAAGATGGAGAACTGTATCCCGTTGAAATTAAATCGGCGATGACCTGGAATGAAGATTTCCAGAGAAACATACTTAGATTTAACAGCATTGCAGGTACACAGGCGAAAGGATGTGTGGTTTATGGTGGTAAAATGCACTTCCAAACCAGTCGGAATATTCGGGTCACAGGTTTTGAGGATTTTACAGGGCTGATTTGAACCTTCGGGGTTTGGTTATAGTGGTTTGAGTACCTGAGAAGCTTATTTACTGTCAGAAGAATATTAACGACACTACATTTCATGTTACAGAGAGTTACCGGATGCAAAATGGGCAAAAAACAGAAATTAGCGAAAGAGACGAAATCTATCATTTTCGTCATTTCAGCCTCGAAACCAGATAGCACAAATAGCTATCTGCGATAGATTTTGTTGCTTCGCGCAATTTCCACTAATGCCACAGATATGTTACTTAGCGAAGCGTTTTCAATAGTCTGAGCTGGGCAAACCGTTCTTGAGAGAATTCGGTTGACCACTCTCGTCCGGCCTTTGAACTCCTTGAATGATTTAGGCCCCTCCAAAAATTATCCATCCGTGTATCCTGTTTGCTAAAGTTTTTTATTTTTGCGGTGAAACGACAACGATGATACCAACTAAAACATGATGGAAGATTTTGACAGACAGCCCCGCAGAGAAGAGTTGTTTTCAAGGGCGGTGCGGGCCGGGAAACGCACCTATTTTTTTGATGTTAAGTCCACACGCGGTGAAGACCAGTATCTTACGATCACCGAAAGCAAAAGAAGATTCGATGCCGACCAGGGGAAATTTTTCTACGAGAAACACAAAATTTTCCTCTACCGCGAAGATTTCGAAAAGTTTATCAAAGGCCTGACCGAATGTGTTGACTTCATCGAAACAGGCAAATTGCCTGATGATTATGGCAGCGAGAAAGAGCCTTCCGAGAACATCGGATTTGATTTTGAAGACCTCGACAAAAGCTGATCAAAGAAACAGCAGATAAATACTCTCCGGAACAAAACCCGGCTGTATGTAAACACTTATTTTCCACCCCCAACGATTTGTTGTTGAAAACTTCATCTTCCTGTAACAACGTCCGGTCGTGTAAAAGGTTTATTTTTGTTTGGCTGTCTATTCATTGAATCTACATTAAAGTATTGAGTATAAGTTACTATGGGAAAAGTAATCGCAGTTGCCAACCAAAAAGGCGGGGTCGGAAAAACCACCACCTCCATCAACCTGGCTGCAAGCCTGGCAGTACTGGAATACTCAACACTGCTGCTCGATGCCGACCCTCAGGCAAACGCAACTTCGGGTGTGGGGTTTGATCCCAAGAACATCAAAACCAGCATCTACGAATGCATCATTGACGACCTCGACCCCCGCAACATTATCCTCGAAACACAAACCCCGTTCCTGCACCTGCTTCCGGCTCATATCGATCTTGTTGGTGCCGAAATCGAGATGATCAACCTGCCCGGCCGCGAAAAAATGATGCGCAAAGCCATTGAGAAAGTAAAGGACAAATACGATTTTATTATTATCGATTGCAGCCCCTCTTTAGGTCTGATCACCGTAAACGCACTTACTGCAGCCGATTCGGTTATCGTTCCGGTGCAATGCGAATATTTCGCACTCGAGGGCCTCGGTAAGCTGCTCAATACCATAAAGATAGTTCAAACAAGACTGAATCCCGACCTCGACATCGAAGGCATATTGCTGACTATGTTCGATGCAAGGCTGCGCCTGTCGAAACAGGTGGTTGAAGAGGTGAAAACCCATTTCCAGCAAATGGTATTCGATACCATCATCAACCGCAACACCAGACTCAGCGAGGCCCCTTCGTTCGGGGAAACGATCATCATGCACGATGCTACAAGTATTGGCGCTGTGAATTATCTGAACCTTGCCAGGGAAATCCTCCAAAAGAACGGCATGACGAAAATGAAGGCAGAAGAAAAGTTAATGACGGAAGAACATGACGACTAATTCAAAACAAAAGAAAAGGGGCCTCGGCAGGGGACTTGAAGCCATACTGCAAAGCCCCGACACAGATATCACTTCGGCTGATATCTCGGGCAACTATGTTGCCGGTGCCATTGCCGAACTTGAAATCAGTAAGATAGAAGCCAACCCTTTTCAGCCCAGAGCTGATTTTGATGATATGGCCATGCGCGAACTGGCTTCTTCTATTAAAACGCAAGGGGTAATTCAACCGGTTACGGTGCGCAAGATGGGTTTCGACCAATATCAGCTCATCTCAGGCGAACGCCGACTGAGGGCCTCTGTTATGGCCGGTCTGACCACGATTCCTGCATTTATACGCGTTGCCAATGACGAGCAGATGCTTGAAATGGCCCTGATCGAAAACATCCACCGCGAAAACCTCAACGCAATCGAGATCGCCATTTCATACCAGCGCCTTATGGACGAATGTGCGCTTACACAAGAGCAATTAAGCGAACAGGTAGGAAAAAACAGAACTACAATTGCTAACTACCTGCGCTTGTTAAAGTTGCCACCCGAAGTGCAGATAGCCCTGCGCGACGGACATATCACCATGGGTCATGCCCGCGCTATCATCAGTCTCGAAAAAGATGAACAACAGCTCGTCATGCTTCAAAAGATCATCGAAGGCGAACTTAATGTCAGGCAGGTGGAAGCACTTGTGCGCAGGTATCATTCACCCGAAACAAAGGAGAAATCTGCCGAAAAACAGGTTGTCCCCGAAAAATACCGTCTGGCAGGCGAACACATTTCAGGCTTTCTGAAAACCAAAGTAGAAATAAAACGCAATAGCAAAGGAAAAGGTGCGTTAGTTCTGAGCTTTGCCAACGACCAGGAACTCGAAAGGCTGATCAGTCTGATTGGGCAAAACAGGTCGTGAAACCCCTGATGAAAACAGTTCTGTTGCTGATGCTTGTTTTGCTGCTTTCCCGAATGGGATTAAGCGCACAGGAGACTATAGCAACAAATGAACCTCCCAGACAACATTCGCCCCATCGGGCAACACTCTATTCCCTTGCTCTTCCGGGACTCGGACAGGCCTACAACCGGAAATACTGGAAAATACCCATCGTTTATACCGGTATTGGAACCATTGGTTATTTTGCCCTGAACAACAGGGAGAATTATCTGAAAGCAAAGGAAGCATACATTTACACCTTTAACAACGAAGACTATCCCATTGATAACGATCTGATTGGCAAATACAATGCCAACGACCTGCGCGAAATCCGCGATTACTACAGAAGAAATATGGAACTCAGCTGGATCATCATGGCACTCTGGTATGCCCTGAATGCCGTCGATGCAGCAGTAGATGCCCATCTGTTTGATTATGATGTGGGCGAAAACCTCAGTGTGCAGCTGAGTCCGCAATTTGCGATACCAATGCCGCAGCAGAATCCTGTCTTTCAACCTCCTGCTACAGGTCTTAAAATCAGTGTACGGTTCTGAAAACAAATCATATGTCGTTGAATATTATTTTGATCGGTTATGGAAGAATGGGGCGCGAAGTTGAGCAGACGGCCAAAGCAAGAGGACACAATATCCTTTCATGCATCGACTCGGCATCGGATTGGGAAAAGTCAACTGCATTGTTCACCCAGGCACATGTTGCTGTTGATTTTAGTCTTCCTGAGCTTGCGAACGAAAATATTTTACGTTGTTTCAATCTTGGTTTGCCCATTGTAGTGGGCACTACGGCATGGTATCATCAACTGGAAAATATCAGACAGCAATGCCTCAACGGAGGACATAGTCTGTTTTATGCCCCAAATTTCAGTCTGGGCATGAATATAGTATTCAATCTCAATAAACAATTGGCAAGGCTGTTGAATCACACTGATTACAAACTAAGTATAACCGAAACACACCACAAGCACAAGCTTGATGCGCCCAGTGGTACAGCCATCCATCTGGCCGGACAAATCACCGGTCTGGTGGATCGTTATGTTGGTTGGTCTGATGCCGCTGATCAGGACATTTCCTTGCTGCCTGTAGTTTCAGTACGCACAGGCGAAGTTCCGGGGACACATGAAATTATTGCTGACTCGGCACAGGATACCATTCGGATCATCCACGAAGCCAAAGGAAGGCAGGGTTTTGCTTTGGGTGCCGTGCTTGCCGCCGAATTTCTTGCTGGCCGCATAGGTGTGTTTACGATGGACGACCTGCTGGATACCCTGTTAAGGGAATGAAATGATTCATTTTTTGATTGTCAATAAGACAGTTACTCTTATCCAGTGGTTTTAAACTTGTGTACCGCTCAGATACCTTCTGCCATTTTATTCCAGTCGGCTTTGCCCGATAGTTTTCCCTGATTGAGTATGTCGAGCATGGCCTCAGTCGGGAATAGTTTTTCGCGTTTGGCTAAGCCCAGTAAACTGTAAATGGCTGCATTGCGCGCACCGGCAGTCTTCCTGTAATCAATGCGTACAACGGTGGCTTTTGTTTCCGGTGTGGGCAGACTTTCGTCGAGATACACCACGCCATGATTCATCTTTTTGATGAGTCCGGCCGTATATTCCAGACCGTCAGTCGATGTAATTATCACATAGTCTGGGTCGGGTGAACCTGTGTATTGAATTGGATCAGGTGATAGAATGATGTCGGAGGCCGAAAACCCAATTCCGACTGTTACGGGATAGCTCCCTTTTTTGGTCACGTTGAGGCCAGAGGCGATAGCGGCGCGGGCAAACAGCTCGGCTGCTGACTGAACACCCTCACCGGCTGAACCTGCAATGAGTATTTTGGCGGGCACTGAACGTTCAGACCGATAACCAACGGGGATGACAGGCATAGTGTCGATCAGTGATTGGGTTTCCGATTTAATTTCAGGCCTGAAGCCCTCAATATTATGGTCTGCATAAACCTTCACACTGAGTCCTGCATCTTCGGTCACCTGCCTGAGTTTCATCCCCGGATTCGACTTCACGGCATAGCTGGGGCAGATCTCCATCACTTCGATCAATGAGAAGCCTTTGCGCGAAAGAGCCTCAGCAAGCTGTTCGCTGATGTTCCCGATACCAACGACGCGGCTTACATAAGAAGCGCCTGTGGAGGCGACCACTTCACAAATGTCGAAACCCTTTATTTTATTGCCTTCGGGCAGGGTTGGTGTTTTGAAACCAAGGGGTGTAAGCTCGCTGGGTTGTCCGCCTGTCATGCCATAAAGCATATTATTGTGGAGCACAACAGTAAGGTTGAAGTTTTTGTGGGCCGAGTCGATCAGATGCTGCAGACCGATAGTAGCACCTCCATCGCCGATGAAAACGATGACTTTCTTTTCGGGATTGGTCAGACTCAGCGAAATGCCCGAAGCAAGGGCTATGGAACGGCCGTGAAGTCCATGCACGGTATGTGTCTTGAAACTCTTGTCAATGATACCGTGACAACCGATATCAGTAACCAGAATAACATCAAGCAGTGGTATGTTGAGGCTTTGAAGCGCTTTGTCGATGTTTTCGGCGATGAGGGTGTGTCCGCAGCCCAGACAAAAGGGAAGGGCGCCTTCGTGAAGATATTCTCTATGCATTGTGGATGACTTTTTTAATGTGCATGGGGCTGATCATATGTCCGAATTCATTCACGCCTTCGATGTGCGCTGGTGGTTGAATACCAAACATCAGTTGCCTGTATTGCCCGGTCAGGTTTTCTTCGGCAAAAATGACCCTTTTGTAGCGGCTGCACACCGAATAATAAACAGGGGGCACAGGAAGCAGTGTTTTGGCAGTCAGCAACGAAACTTTTTCACCTTCATTACGCAATTCAGCCACGGCTTCGTGGCATGCCTGTGCAGTAATGCCGAATGAGACAAGAAGAGTTTCGGCTTCGTGTTGCTCATCCAAATCATACCAGGTAAAATCTTTCAGGTTTGAAACGATTTTTGTGTGAAGGCGTTTAGAATTCGCAAGTGCTTCAGGGGATGCGTTTTGTATGATTCCTTTCTTGTCGTGGGTAGAAGCTGTAAAGCGCACCTGATGCTCAGAAGAAGTAACAGGCAAGAATTCAGGGACAAGATTTTCATTGGGTTCATAGGGAACAAATGTCTCATTTCCGCTGTAAAACGTCCGATTTACCTTGTTGATCGGTCCTAAAGATGATTTATCAAGACTGTACATAGTCATCACTTCCTCCTTAGAGGTAAGCAGAATGACAGGTGTACGGAATTTTACGGCTACTTCAACAGCTTTGGCGGAGATTTCCCAGCAATCAGCAGCATTGCTCAGGCTGAAGGTAGGAAGCGAAAATCCGCCCGACATGGTGCCTTGTATGACTGAGATGTCGCCTTGTGCACCACGTGTAGCCGTGCCCGTTGCCGGTCCCATCCGTTGGACCAGAATGATGACCATGGGTAGTTCCATCATGGCTGCCATGTTGATGCTTTCAATCATCAGAGCATATCCCGGAAATGATGTAGCCGTCACCGGAATATGTCCTGAAACAGCAAATCCGCTCATCCACTGCAGGGTAGTTATTTCGTCAGGAGCTGCCATAAATACAGGATAACGCTTTGAGGCGTATTGATAAAGCAGGTTGGCAGGGGTTATCGGATAACCAATAAAAACATCCGCGCCTGCCCTTACCAGCGACTCAGTGATGAGCCTTGAACTGTCGGTGAAAATGATATTGTTGCTATTCAATGCTTTATAGTATAAAATTGAAATCTTTTATAGAGGAAACAGTCCGCAAAATTAGAAAAATTATTACTGTTAATTTATGAACAGTAACTATAATTAGCTTAATTTTGCCGTTGTAACAGGACATGCAGGCTTGTGTTAGAATTCGGCTTCAATTTAAGCCGGGAAGTTGACTCAACGTGCATCATTGAAGATCAAAGGCATAAAAGGTGCATTACACCTCACTATATTTATCAACATAAAAAAATCATTATGTCAGCAGCATCTGATTATCAGGCACCGGATCATTATCTGGTGGACGAATTGTACAACGAAGAACATCTGATTGTTCGCGGCTCAATCAGGGATTGGGTAAACAGAAGAGTAAAACCTGTGATAGAAGAGTATTATGAAAAGGCGCAGTTTCCGCAATACTTGATTAAAGAGATGGGTGAAATGGGCGTTTTTGGTCCTTTTATTCCCGTAGAGTATGGTGGCGCAGGCCTTGATTATATCAGTTATGGCTTGATCATGCAGGAACTTGAGCGGGGCGATTCAGGCGTTCGTTCGATGGCTTCGGTGCAGACATCTCTGGTGATGTTTCCAATTCATGCCTACGGTTCTGAAGAACAAAAACGTAAATATCTGCCCCGTCTGGCCAGTGGCGAAATCATAGGCTGTTTCGGACTTACCGAGCCTAATCATGGTTCCGACCCCGGCAGTATGATTACCCGTATCAAGGACATGGGCGATCATTACCTGCTCAATGGCGCCAAGATGTGGATCACCAATTCAACCATTGCCGATGTGGCTGTGGTGTGGGCAAAAGACGAGCAGGGCATCGTTCGGGGTCTCATTGTCGAAAAAGGAATGGAAGGCTTCACCGCCCCTGAGACTCATGGTAAATGGTCACTGCGTGCTTCAGTCACCGGCGAACTTGTGTTCGATAATGTGAAGGTTCCTAAAGACTACCTGCTTCCTAATGTTCAGGGATTAAAAGGTCCGCTCAGTTGTCTCAATTCAGCGCGCTATGGCATAGCCTGGGGCGTTATCGGTGCAGCCATGGATTGTTATGATGTGGCACTTAAGTATTCGCTCGAACGTCAGCAGTTTGGCAGACCCATCGCCGGATTCCAGTTGCAGCAGAAAAAACTGGCCGAAGCACTTACTGAAATCACAAAGGCACAATTGCTCGCATGGAGGCTTGGAGTGTTGCGCAACGAAGGCAAAGCTACGGCAGCACAGATTTCCATGGCAAAACGCAACAACGTTGAAATTGCCCTCGACATCGCACGAAACACCCGTCAGGTGCTCGGTGCTATGGGTATCACCAACGATTTCCCGATGATGCGCCATATGATGAACCTCGAATCGGTGATCACCTACGAAGGCACACATGATGTGCACCTGCTCATCACCGGTCATGAAGCCACCGGAATTCCGGCCTTTAAATAAAGGACAAAATCTTACTTTTGCAGGGACGGGGATCATCCTGTCCCTTTTTTAATGCACAAAGTCATGAAAATCAAATTATCCGTTCTGATCCTGATCACACTCTCGGTTCTGCCATCTTGTGTTTCAAAAAAGCTGAATATAGTGTCAGAAGCAATCACTCATGTGGTAGATATGAAACTGATTGAGCCATCTGCCTCTGAAATTCCTTACAGGGAAATTGACTCAGATCCTTTTCATATTGATGATATTAAAGTTATTGACGATAAGTTGAGGGTGGTAGTAACGTATGGTGGAGGATGTGGATCGGTGAACTGGCAGGTGTTTTACAACAACCTGGTCAGGAAATCATTTCCGCCACAAACCGACTTTCTTTTGACGCTTAACGATGAAGACCCTTGCCGGAGTATTGTGATTGATACCTTGCATATAAGTTTGGGTCAAGTTGAATCCATGGCCAGGGCAGGTGGTGTCGTAATCAGGTTGTTGCCATCGGAAGATACCATACATTATGCCCTTCCACTGCGTTGAAAATGAGTGTTAACATAAATTAACGGGCATTTAACCCTTCAATTTGTAATTTAGCCGCAAATTTCTTTTATGCTCGAGCTAATCATTATCATTCCATTGCTGCTGTCGCTGCCAACCATTTTTGCCTGGCAGTTGTTTGCTAAAGCCGGTTCGAAAGGGTATTATGCCCTTATTCCCTTTTACAATCTTTATGTGCTGCTCCGTATCATCCGCAAGCCACTCTGGTGGTATGCCTTGTTGCTGGTGCCGTTTATCAACGTTTTTGTATATATGCTGATGCTGGTCGAACTGGTGCGTTGCTTCGGTCGTGAGAGTTTATGGGAGCAGTTTCTGGCGGTGGTACTGCCCATAGTTTACCTGCCTTATCTGGGTAGCTTGGCGAGATTTTCCTACCTCGATCCTGTACTACACCCAAGACAAAAGAAAGGGCCGGTACGCGAATGGCTCGATGCCATCGTTTTTGCTGTGGTGGCGGCCACGATCATACGCACTTTTCTGATCGAAGCCTATACCATACCTACTTCTTCGATGGAAAAATCGCTCCTTGTGGGCGACTTTCTGTTTGTAAGCAAGATCAGCTATGGGCCAAAAGTACCCAACACTCCGATTGCTTTTCCTTTTGTGCACCATACCCTTCCCTGGAGTCAGACAGCGAAATCCTATGTGGAATGGATCAGTCTGCCATATTACCGTTTTGCGGGACTGGGCAAGGTGGAGCGCAACGATGCTGTTGTGTTTAATTATCCTGCAGGCGACACCCTGAGCGACAGGTTCCAGAGCAATGTCAGCTATTATTCGCTTATCAGGGAATATGGACGAGAACGCGTTTGGAACGACAAAAGAAACTTTGGTAACATCATCGCAAGGCCTGTTGACAAAAGGGAAAACTACATCAAACGTTGCGTCGGTTTGCCCGGTGACACCATTGAGATAAAGGAGTCGCAGCTTTTTGTTAACGGAAGACCAAGTGAAGCCGAAGGAATCATTCAGCACAAATACCTCGTGACAACTGACGGCTCGGCCATTAACCCAAGAATACTCGACCGTTACAACATCACTGAGGTCAGAAGAGCCAACAATCCCGATGAATTTGTTTTCTGGATAAGCCAGGAAGTTGCCGATGAACTAGCCAGACTTGCGAATGTGAAGAGCATTTCAAAAATGACCGAACCTGCAGGTGTATGGAATCCCGAGGTTTTTCCCAATTCTGAGTTTTACCCCTGGAATGTGGACAACTTTGGCCCAATGCTGGTTCCGAAGGCAGGCACCACGGTTGAACTGAACACCACAACTTTGCCATTATACGAGCGAATCATTCATGCCTACGAAGGCAAGAAGGTTGATGTCAAAGACGGAAAAATATTTGTCGACGGTATAGAATCCGACAGCTATACATTTGAAATGGACTATTACTGGTTGATGGGCGACAACAGACATAATTCGGCCGATTCGCGCATATGGGGCTTTGTACCCGATGACCATATCGTCGGCAAGGCAGTGTTTGTATGGCTCTCACTCGATCCGAACAAAGGACTGTTCAGCGGAAAAGTAAGGTTTTCAAAATCAATGCGTCTCGTTAAATAACAATACTATGATCAAAGCACAGATTGAAACATCTAAAGGCACTCTGATTCTCGAACTCTTCGATGATGATGCTCCGGGCACGGTGGCTAATTTTACAAAACTGGCTAAATCAGGATTCTACAACGGACTAAGTTTTCACCGTGTGATCCCAAACTTTGTGATTCAGGGCGGATGCCCCAAAGGCGATGGCACCGGCGGGCCGGGTTATAGCATTCCGTGTGAACTCACCGGAAAAAAACAGTTCCACGACCGTGGTGTGATTTCAATGGCTCATGCCGGACGAAACACTGGAGGATCACAGTTTTTCATCTGCCACAGCAGACAGAATACAGCCCACCTCGACCGCAACCATACTGTTTTTGGTAAAGTAATCGAAAACGTTGATGTCGTCGATCAGATCAGGCAAGGGGATAAAATCGTTTCGGTTCACATTATCGAATCAGCAGACTGATTCTCAGAAATCCTTACGCAAGGTTGCGGATAGTTTCCTTATTACGCAATCTAAAATAAAGTAATGAATCATTAATTTCTGTGTTTGCATTGTTATTATCTTTGCAACAATGTTGCAAACAATAATTTTATGCAATCTAAAGATATTTTAATTCACCACGGATTGACGAAAACTCCCTGCCGGAGCGAGATGCTCAGAGTGTTAACTGCATCAGGTACGGCACTTTCCGAGGATGAGATTCGTGGCAGCCTGTTGGTTGATTTCGATCGCGCTACTATATACCGCACCCTGCGTACATTTCTGGACACCAATATTATCCATAGGGTTTTGTTGTCACCCACAGAGGTAAAATATGCCCTCACCGATCCGGGACGCGAGCGTTCAGGCAAGCCCGGCCATGCACATTTTCACTGTCAGTTTTGCAGCAGGGTATTTTGTCTGGGTCGTTTGCCGGTGGATGAAACGAATCTGCCTGACGGTTTCGAAGTCAGGGAAATAGAGATCGTACTTAACGGGATCTGCGATCGGTGCAAAGGTTAATCCTGATATGGCTTTTGCTCCTGTTTGTTGTTGTAATGCATGCACAGCAAACATATTCAATTCAAGGAGTGGTGCGTACGGCGACCAATAGGCCGCTGGCCGGAGCACATGTTTTTTTGCAGGAGGTGCGCAAAACAACTATTTCGGACTCTGTAGGAGGTTTTAAGTTTGACGGACTTAAAGGTGGACTGTACCGGTTGCATGTTTCATACTTGGGTTACAAGTGTATTCATCAATACTCGGTTGAGGCAGGCAACAACAGGAACACTATTGAGGTTGTCATGACTGCCGACAACCTCGATCTCGAAGAAGTGACCATAAGCGCCCAGAATGCTGAAGAACAGGAGGCAAATCCATATGAAGTTGTCAAAGCCAATGCGCGTTTTATCGACAGAAACCTGGGACATAGTCTGATCAAATCGCTCGAAAGCCTTCCCGGAATACAGGCTATGGAGATTGGGCAGGGAATGTCAAAACCGGTGATTCGTGGACTGGGATTCAACAGACTGGTGGTTGCTCAGGGCAATACCAAGCTCGAAGGCCAGCAATGGGGAATTGATCACGGTCTGGAGTTAGACCAGTTTGTTGTGGAACAACTGGATATCATTAAAGGACCTGCCTCCCTGCTTTATGGCTCTGATGCCATCGGCGGTGTTATCAGGATACATCCACCTTTGCTGGCCGAACCTGATGTTATGGAAACCGACATGAAAGGAGTGTTTCGCTCAGTGAATAATTCAGCTGGATTTTCTTTGATGAACCGGGCAAGGGTGAAGGATTGGTTCTGGTATACACGTCTCACGTTTATTGATTTTGCTGATTATAAGGTGCCTGCCGACAGTTTTTATTATAACAGATACAGGCTTCCGGTTTATGACAATCGGTTAAAGAACACAGCTGGAGCTGAGCGTAATTTTTACCTGATGTCGGGTCGTCTGTTTGATTGGGGTCGGGTTGGATTAAGCCTAAGCCGGGTACATGCAAGGGCAGGTTTTTTTAGTGGTTCACATGGAATACCCAATGCAAACAATCTTTTGCCTGATGGCAATCAACGCAATGTTGGCCTGCCTTTTCAGGAGGTGGATCATCTGACGGTTTCTGCTGCCATTCAGCTGCGTTTAGGCAGAGGAAATCTGCAGACTGACCTTGGCTGGCAACAAAACGACAGGAGTGAGTGGTCGCGGTTTCATACCCATTATCCAGCGCAACAGCCTCCGGCCAACAATCCCGATCTCGAGTTTAACTGGTTGCTGCACACGTATTCCTTAAACCTTTTATACACACTGAAGTCAGAGAAAAACCAGCTTAATCTGGGACTTCAGAATCAGCTGCAGCGCAATACAAGGGCAGGTTATATGTTTCTGCTGCCCGACTACACACGCAGCGCCTCAGGAATTTTTGCACTTTATCAGCGCGACCTGAATGCCAGAACAACAGTATTAGCCGGAATTCGCTACGATCTGGGCAGTATTGACATCAGTCCTTATCTGTCGCCTTACACCGGAAAACTACGTGCGCCTGCTTTTGATGCCATGTTCCATGATTTCAGCTGGAGCACAGGCATCTCGTATCGCGCCAATGAGCAATATACATTAAAATCATCTATATCAAAGAGCTTCAGGATGCCGGGAGTGACCGAACTCGGTAGCAATGGAATCCATCACGGTTCGTTCCGCTATGAACTCGGTGACACAACTATCACTTCCGAATATGCTTATCAGGCCGATCTTTCGCTGAGTTTCCGAAACACTTTATTTTCCTGGGGAATCAGTCCTTTTGCGGCTTTTTATCCCAATTTTATCTTTCTCAGTCCCAGCGGCAGCTTTCTGTTGCCCGATGGCTCTGAGGTTGAAGAAGCAGATGCAGGTCAGGTGTACCGTTACCGGCAATCCGAAGCTTATCGTGCCGGTTTCGAAGCATGGTTGAAATACAATGTTACTTCAGATTTGAGCATATATGCTTCTGTAGAATATGTTTCTGCCAGTGATGGCAATTATCCTGTTCCTTTTACCCCACCTTTGGGTACCCTTGTCAAAGCTGAGTACAACTTGCCGATATACTGGAAATTATTGCACATGACTGCACTGTCGGCAGATTTTCAATGGAAAGCAGCCCAAAATCAGGTGGCACGAAACGAGCAGGAAACGCCTTCATATGCTGTTGTAAATATTTCGATCAGCACCAAAGTGATCAGCCGCTTTGCGCCCATCAGTGTTGATATTCAGATTCAGAACGTTTTTAACCGGCGCTATCTGAACCATTTGAGTTTCTACCGTCAGCTTGAGTTGCCCGAAGCCGGACGCAACATCCAACTTATGCTCAGTATCCCGCTCGAAACCAAACTAAGGTCTGGAAAGTAATATGGTAGATGTTTTAAACAAACATATTCAATCTGTAAAGTGTCTGCATGGTACTGCATGCAAGTTTTTCAGCAGGATAATGCCACTATTGTTACTGCTTGTATTTGCCTTTCCGCGTCTTCATCAGGATATCCATCGTTTTGTCGGGCATGGCATTTCCCAAACAACTTGTCCGGTTGGTGAAGAAAATGAGTCTTCTCACAATTCTTCATGTATTGAATGTGCATTTTCATTTTTCATTACGGTGGTGCCCTCTGAAGGGCCTGTTTTGGCAGACTTTCCAATCTCTGCGCGGATTATGAATGATCTTACTTTCAGCGCTTTGTTCGCGGAAACCTGCAGTCTTCACCATCTGCGTGGGCCGCCAGAGGAATTCCTGACAATTGTTGTTTTATCGTAATAGCATTTTACAGCTAATAATCAATAATTTACAATAAATATTCATGAAAAATATAATTCTTATACTATTGTTATTAAGTATTGGTGTTGTCCTGACATCCTGTTCAAAAGATGACAAGGACACTACAAAGCCTCAGATAATGATTCTTGAACCTTCTGATGATCAAGTTTTTTATCCCGGTGAGGCCATCCATTTCGGTGCTGAGTTTATCGACAACGAGGAATTGAGTTCTTACAAAATCGATATACATCCTAATGAAGATGGCCACGATCACAAAAGTACACGTGGTGAGGGAGAATGGACATTTCAGAAAAGCTGGCAGTTTGAGGCCGGGAAAAGAAATGCCAATATTCACCACGAAGAGATCGTAATACCCGTCGAAGTTGACGGTTCGCCCATCCATACCGGCGACTATCATTTTCTGGTTTATTGCACCGACAAAGCAGGTAATGAAAGCTGGATTGCCATTAGTGTTGAAATACAAAACAGGTGATAATGACGTGACAGTGGATCGAATCGCCCGCCTCAGAATATTTCAGGCGGGCATTTTTTTTATGCTTCAACCTTTCAATTAAAGCTATTGGAAAGTCAATGCTTATGCAATGATTTAACTTGCTGAAATTATTTGTTAATTTTGCAAACACTATCCAAAAATCAACATGGGCCGACCTGAGAACAAGCTTAAAACGAACACCTTCAAACCTGATGAACAGGAAGCAAAGGTGAAGCAGGATGGGGGACAGGCCTCAGCGAAAACACCTAAGACCAAAACTCCGAAACCGGCACGCACGGGCACACCCTGGTATCGCGACGAGAAAGTTGCTAAGTTGTTCGGTTCGGGGTTGATTTTTCTCGGTGTTTATATGTTATTGGCCTTTACCTCTTTTTTTTATTTCTGGTTTCGCGAAGTCACCGATGATATTCTGAGCAATGCTGCTTTTTCAAGGGTCTTTCTGGATACTGATATGGCTATAAGCAACCACACCGGTAATCTGGGCGCATATTTTGCTCAGGTGCTCGTTAAGGAAGGATTCGGGCTTGGGGTGCTGTTTATCCCAATTGCTTTGGTTTTTTTTGGACTAAGACTATTGTCCGGAATAAAAGTTCTTTACGGTTGGAGGTTGTGGAGACTTTCTGTTTTCAGCCTTGCCTGGCTGCCACTCTTGTTTGCCTATATTTTTCCCAACGATCCGCTCAATATTCTTGGAGGAGTGGTGGGATGGTATATGTCGGCTTACCTTTCATCGGTTATTGGAAGTCTGGGTGTGGTAATGTTGCTTTCTTTTGTGTTTTTGGCCTATCTGATTGTAGTTTTTAATGTTTCATTCAGGCTGCCGGCAAAAGCTGCATCCATAGAACAACCGGCACAAGAGTTTTTGCGCCAGCAGATACCTGTTGACTTGTATAATACAGTAGAATATGCTGTTGAAGACGAACCGGACAAAGAATCATCGCAGGCCTCGGAAAAGATCAATAAGCAGATCATAGAAGATGAAGAACCTTTTGTGGTTGATGACAACGAACCTTTAGATGAGACTTCAGTAAAGCCCGAACATGCAGTCGAACTTGACGTTGCACCCGTACAGTCTGAGAAAGTCAGAAGCAAAGGAGTCATCGGACATCAGGGTTTGGATACAGAATTCGATCCCACACTCGACCTGCCCGATTTTAAATTTCCACCCCTTGACCTGCTCAACTCTTACGGTGACGGTACTATTAATGTGGACCGCAATGAGCTTGAAGCCAACAAAAACCGCATTGTTGAAACCCTCGGTAATTATGCTATAGGTATTGAGAAGATCAAAGCCACTATCGGCCCTACAGTCACTTTGTACGAAATCGTTCCTGCTCCGGGTGTCCGGATCAGCCGCATCAAAAACCTCGAAGACGATATTGCCCTAAGCCTTTCGGCCTTAGGCATCAGGATTATAGCACCTATACCGGGCAAAGGAACTGTGGGTATTGAAGTGCCCAATCAAAAACCGGAGATTGTTTCCATGCGTTCGATCATCGGCTCGGAGAAGTTCACCAATAATCAGTTTGAATTACCTTTCGGGCTTGGCAAAACTATAGCCAACGAGAGTTTTGTCGCTGACCTTACCAAGATGCCCCACATTCTCATGGCCGGAGCTACGGGTCAGGGTAAATCAGTCGGACTCAACGCCGTCATCACTTCACTGCTGTATTGTAAGCATCCGGCCGAACTTAAGTTTGTGCTGGTCGATCCCAAAAAGGTCGAGCTGAGTCTGTTCAGCCGCATCGAGCGTCATTATCTGGCCAAACTGCCCGATTCGGAAGAAGCCATCATCACCGACACCCGCAAGGTGGTCCGAACCCTGAATTCGCTCACCATTGAGATGAACGACAGATACGAACTGCTCAAGGATGCTCAGGTCCGTAACATCAAGGAATACAACACCAAATTCAGATCGCGGAGGCTGAACCCCAACGAGGGACACCGTTTCCTGCCTTATATCGTGTTGGTGGTGGATGAGTTTGCAGACCTTATCATGACGGCAGGCAAAGAAATCGAGGGGCCTATTACGCGTTTGGCGCAGCTGGCACGTGCAGTGGGCATTCACCTGATTATTGCCACTCAGCGGCCTTCGGTGAACATTATCACCGGAACCATCAAAGCCAATTTTCCGGCACGTATCGCCTTCAGGGTTATTTCGCGGATCGATTCACGCACCATCCTCGACAGCGGTGGTGCCGACCAATTGGTCGGAAGAGGCGATATGCTGCTTTCGACCGGAAACGACCTCATCAGGTTGCAGTGCGCCTTTATTGATACCCCTGAGGTGGAACGACTTACTGATTACATCGGCTCGCAACGCGGCTATCCTGACGCCTTCCATCTTCCGGAATATGCCGACGATCAGGATGCTCCCGACGAGAGTTTTGACCCTTCGGAACGGGACGAACTTTTTGAAGATGCTGCACGTATTATTGTTCAGAACCAGCAGGGTTCAACTTCATTGCTGCAACGCAAACTGAAATTGGGCTACAACCGTGCCGGACGTATCATCGACCAGCTTGAAGCTGCCGGAATCGTAGGTCCCTTCGAGGGAAGCAAAGCACGCGAAGTAAAAGTGGCCAGCGAAATGGCTTTGGAACAGTTTTTGAAAGATCTTGATATGAGATAGCCATTGCCCGATATGGCAAAATAGTGATAAAGAATACAGATTAAATGAATAAGAAAGTGAACAGAAAGTTTTTAACATTTACGGTTTTGCTGCTTGCATTCGCTGGCATTAGTGCAAACGCACAAAAGAAAGCCGATGAACTGGTGAAGGAAGTGATCGACAAAACGCGTACCTACAAAACACTTGAAGTGTTTTTTGCATACAGCATGCAGAATGCTGATGCAGGTATCGATGAGGTGAAAGAGGGCAAGATCTACATTATGGGCGATGCATACAAACTTGTAGTAGCCGGGCAAACGGTGATCAGTGATGGTAAGACGGTTTGGACTTACCTCGCCGAAAGCGATGAAGTGATGATCAGTGATGCAGAAACAGGCGAAGATGCCGTTACCCCCGGTAAACTGCTCACTACCTATTATAATGACTACAAGGCATCATTTGTGAACGACAAGGCCAATCAGGCCCGCGGAATCAAAACAGTTGAACTTAAGCCTGCTAAGAAGGGGAAATTTGCCAAAATACAGATCGGTATTGACGAACGAAAGATGCAGATTGCCAACTTCAGTATGTTCGAGGGTAACAATGTGTTTACTTATACCATCAGTAAACTTGTAACGGATAAAGTTTTCGGAGATGGTTTCTTTGGTTTCAAAGCTTCTGATTACCCTACAGCCGAAATCATTGATATGCGTTAGGATAAAACAATCTGCATCATGGCAACAAAAAGAAAATCAGCAACAAAGAAGCCTGCATCCAAAAGACGCGGCAAAGGCATGGGTCTGTTGCCCAGGCTGATCATAGCCTTATTGGTGCTTGCCATGCTTTCGCTGGCCGCCGGCTATTTTATCCTGAAATGGAAACGGGATAAATCACCCGGAATAGCTGAAATATCTCTTGTTCAGGAAACAGAAGACAATAATGCCGGCAATATTTCCAAAAATGGAATAATTAGCGGGGATCAGGTGAATCCATCAGAATCAAAGAACAGTAAAGCCGAAAAGAAACAAAAAACGAACGAAAAGCCCGATCCGGCTTTGCAGGGCACCTGGGTGAGCACCATGAACGGAGCCATGATGACGATAGCGGGCGAAACCTTTGCGCTCGACTTCCCTTCCATTGAGTTTAAAAAGCCTGTAAAAGGTGTTCTAAAAGCAGTGAAAGCTTCATTCACAATTACGGATACGGAAGGTGATCAGGGCTGTGGCAACCAGGAAGGTGTGTATTTATACTCCATAAAAGGGGAGGAGCTGACCATCATCCGCAAAAAGGACAACTGCAGCAAACGTGCATCAACGCTTGATGCCACATGGTTCAAACTTTAACGATTTGCATTTCAGTATTCCAGATCAGCTATAAACACTGTTGAGTTACCGCATTTGTCTGTTACCCTGAGTTCGAAGCGGTTTTTACCTTTTTTCAATCGTTCGTCAAAGGCATACACAAGCAGTTTGTTTTTGGGGTCGTAATCCATCAGCAGCCAGGCACCATTGAGCGAAGGTTTGTAGTCGGCAATACCCGACAATCGGTCATCAATCTCAAGACGTAATTGTTTCAGTTCGTCAATTTTAGCTTGATCAGTGAAATTCAATGGTTTGATGGTTGGCGGGATGCTGTCGGCTATTATGGCAAAGCTGCCGAGATTGCGCACCCTGGCACTGATTCTTCCGTCAGGTTCAACAGTATTTCCGGCATACACCGGTTTGTTGTCGTCACCAATCATGGCCATCATCAGTTTTTTACCAAGCCCTGACTGTTTCGGCTTGATGGCGATGGTGATGGCCTTATGCACCGGAATGGTATTGTCGCCAAGCGTATAAATATCAGAAAGATAGGCTGATGATCCTGCTTTTGTGCCAAAAATCAGCAATTCATCACGGTAGAAGGCATCGTCAGGGATGCTGACTTGCAGCGCGTTATTCCTTATTTCTTTAGGATGGCCGGCTTGTACCCGGATCAGGCTGTCTGAGGTGTTGCCGGCGACAGTGTTTGGTTCTCTGTCTGTGGTGCTGCCCCTGATGGTGAAAGGCAGCAGGCTGATGTTTCCGAAATGGTCGGTCACCCTGAACAAAGCCTGATGAAGGGCGGTATCGGAAACAATCAGTACTCCTTCATTGGAGCCATAACCGGCCATGCTGAGCTTGTTCAGCGGGTCTTTTGCTGTCCTGATCAGCCGTGAATGATGCTTCTTCAGGTAAGGATAGTCGATCAGGCTGTTGATGTGCCTTGTTTCGTCGAAAGAGAAGCGGTCGGCGGTAAAGTGAAACTGCCTTACACCATCCACAAAAAGTTCCACTGCATAAACTCCGTTTTTGTTGGGGGTTCCGTTGTGCATGTCGAAGGTGCTCAGGCCGAACGAAATGGCGCCACGGGCCTTAATTTCAACTTTGTCGCGCAGATAGTGGTTTTCGCCAGTGCCCTGCACTTCATACAGCTGCATTTTTGCGCGTCCGTTCACACGCGACTCAAAGTTGGCAGGGTAAACAGTGAGTTTGGTTATGGATGGCCGGATGTTGTCCTGTATCGGGAATCCAAAATGTGCAGGGTTCAATGGCCACTGGCTTCGGCTGTCGCGGATTTCAAAATGCAGGTGCGGGCCGCCGGATGAGCCTGAATTGCCCGAAAATCCGATTATTTCCCCCTTTTTTACTTGAAAACTGCCCGTCTCGGGAATCAGATTCACGGTAAAACTCTGTGCTTTGTATTGCTCGCCTTTGACATAATCCGCCACCTTGCCGTGAAAGCGCTGCAGGTGGGCATACACACTGGTGTGTCCGGTGGCGGGGTGATCTATATAAATGGCTTTGCCAAAGCCACCGGGAGTCACAGCTATGCGGCTCACATAGCCGTCTTCGATGGCAAACACTTTATGGCCTTCAACGCCCTGAGTGCGGAAATCCACACCCGAATGGAAGTGGTCGCTGCGCAGCTCGGCAAAGGTGCCCGACAACAGCAGCGGAATGTCGAGCGGGGGCCTGTACAGGGGTTGAGCCGACAGACTTATTTGTAGCAACATGATGATTATCATTGCTGTGTGTCTGCTGATCGTCTTTTGTAAGTCCATGAATATGAGTTGTCTGTGTCAGAAAATATTGAGCAGTTGCTCCATGCGGGTGATGATGTGGTCGGCCAGTGGGTGATTACCGCGAATGTCAGTTTCGTTGAACCAGCAGGTGGTCATGCCTGCCGCTTTGGCTCCGATGATGTCTTTGTCGTAAAGGTTACCGATCATGGCCGATTCGGAAGGGGCAAAGCCCGAAAGGCGGAGCACGGAGGTAAAAAACCGTACATCGGGTTTCTTGTATCCCAGTTCTTTCTGAGAATAGAATAGATGAAAATAGCGGTCGGCACCCACGCGTTTGAGCGCTTTTTTCATTTCGGCCACATCGGAGTGGTCGGCGCTGGTAGCAATGGCGCAGGTGTATTTGCTGCTCAGCGTCCTGAGTGCTGTTTCGGCACCCTCGATCCAGGCAACATCAGGCCAGTCCGACATCGGGCCGGGCAGGTCGAAATCGCGCATGATGGTGTCGCCCCAGTCGAAAACCAACAATTTGATCATTATGGTAAAAGATTTGGACAAAAATAGGCAATCGGGCTCATCCTGCCCATGCAATACAACAAAGAAGTCTGAATTTATTAAGTAGATTATGCCTGAACACACTCGACAAAATATCGTACTTTTGTGCCATACTTAAAGAAACAGACAACAACATGATGACAGGTATCAGATTGAAGACACTACAGGGTTTCATCCTGCTGACCGTGTTGTTTTTTACTGCCTGCAACAAAGAGGAGGAAAAAGCCGATCCGTATCCGCCTTTTATTGTGCTTAACGGCGAATCCATTGTTTGGGCCGAGCTCAACAAACCTTATACTGATGCAGGTGCCAGGGCCTTTGATATCAATGCACAGCGCGACACAGTGGATATTTCCACCCGTTTGGTAATTGACAACAGGGTAAACACCGGTGCAGTGGGTTCTTACAAGGTAACTTTCAATGTGTCTGATGCGGCCGGAAACAAAGCCACCGAAGTGCAACGAACCGTTTATGTGAATATTTTCTGATGAAGATCAGGTTCGGAATAACCAGACGGGTTCCCATGCCTATGTTGCTTGCCTACAGGCTGGCACTTGTGATGGTGCTGATGTCTTTTACCCGATGGTTGTTTTATTTTTTCAATACGGCCTGGTTCAGTTCCCTGAATTTTTTCGAATTGCTGCATCTGATGACCGCCGGCCTCAGGTTCGACTTCAGTGCACTCGCCATGGTAAATATACCCATCATTCTGCTGCTGGCAGTGCCGCTGGTGCATCGCTATGACAAAAGCTGGCAGCATGTGGTACATGCTGTGTATGTGGCGTTAAACGGCATCGCGTTGGCATTGAACCTGATTGATACCATTTATTTCAGGTATATCGGCAAAAGAACCACATCTGAGCTGTTTCAGTTTTTTGGCAATGAGTCGGAAAACCGCATGATGGTGGTTGGAGGAGTGCTGGGCGATTATTGGTATATGTTTTTCATCTGGCTCTTACTGTTGTGGGTATTGTATAAGGCCGGCAAGTATTTTGTCCCCATGAGCCCGCCACCGGTCCGCAAAGCATCCTGGTACATCTGGCAGTCGATCATACTGCAGTTTTGGTTTGCGGCTTTCATTATCATGGTCAGGGGCGGGTTTCAGATGAAACCCATTAATGTGGTGACGGCTGCGCGCTATGCCAGTCCCGAACACATGGCACTGGTGCTCAACACACCGTTTTCCGTTGTCAAAACCTACAATGCCAAGAACCTTAAAACCATTAGGTTCTTCGATGAAACTGAGATTAATACAGTTTTTACCCCTGAATTTGCCAAAGGTGTGACTCAGCCGTCGGATTCATGTCTGCGGGTCTCTCAAGCCAATGTGGTGATCATCATCCTGGAAAGTTTTGGGCAGGAACACCTTGGTTTCTTTCGTCCTGACCGAACGGAATCCTACACTCCTTTTCTGGATTCCCTGCTGGGTATAAGCCACACTTTCGGGGCTTGGGCCAACGGCAAGCGGTCCATCGAGGCGCTCCCTTCGGTGCTGGCCGGTATCCCATCACTGATGTATGTGGATTATCCCACTTCGCCCTATGCCGGTAACAGAATTTCGGGGCTCGGGCGACTCCTGAAGGCAGAGGGCTATTCCACAGCATTTTTTCATGGCGGAAGCAACGGAACCATGAGTTTTGATGCTTTTGCAGCTGCTGCCGGTTTTCAACACTATTATGGCCGCACAGAATACGGCAACGAAAAGGATTTTGACGGTAAATGGGGTATATTCGATGAACCTTTTCTGCAGTTTGTAGCCCAGAAAATCAGCGACATGCCCGAACCCTTTGCTGCGGGCGTGTTTACTCTCTCGTCGCATCATCCCTACACCATTCCGCCTTCAAATAAGATACAATTTGCTCATGTTGGTAACGAGATACAACAAAGTATCGCCTACACCGATTTCGCGCTCAAACGTTTTTTTGAAACCATCAGAATGACATCCTGGTTTCACAACACACTGTTTGTGATCACTGCCGACCACACCTCCGAAGACGATAAACATCCTGCATACAATACTTTGCTTGGCACTTATGCCGTACCGCTTGCATTTTATCATCCTGCAATGGATTGTTCAGGCCGACCGGAAACTATCGCCCAACATACAGATGTGATGCCGTCTGTGCTTTCACTGCTTGGATACAACAAACCTTTTCTGGCTTTTGGCAACAACCTGTTTGATGACAGCAGACCGCACTATAGCCTGAGTTTTCTCAACGGAATGTATCAGCTGATCATGGACGATTACGTGCTGCATTTCGACGGGAACAAAACAGTGGCATTATACAGTTTGTCGTTTGATCCTCAGCTTCAGAATAATCTGAAGGATGAGCAGGTTTTCGTGCGGATGCGTCACGAACTCTTTTTGAAAGCAATCATTCAGCAATACAACAACCGCATGATACGGAACGAACTTAAGGTGGCCGAATGACAGATAAAATAGTGAAGAAACGGAAGATACTTTTTGTGGTGAACCCGGTAGCCGGTGGTGTCCATAAGGACTCATTTCCTGAGCGGGTTGCTGCTCAGCTTGATGGAACGCCATGCACTTTTCAGATAGAATTCACACGTTATCAGGGACATGCCGATGAGCTTAGCCGTAATGCCGTAGCATCAGGTTTCGATGTGGTTGTTGCGGTTGGCGGCGATGGCACCATAAATGAAGTTGCCCGCAACCTGGTTGGCACTCCGACAGTTTTGGGCATCATTCCGAGCGGATCGGGCAATGGTCTTGCCAGACACTTGAACATACCCTTTCATTTTGAAAAAGCCATCGAGCTGATTATTAAGGGAGGAATAACAAAGATAGACACCGGAAAGATCAACGGGCAGGTATTCGTGAGCCTTGCCGGAGTTGGCTTTGATGCACTTGTGGCCAAACTGTTTGCCAAAGAACCCCACAGGGGATTTTTTACTTATTTCCGCATCGTGGCGCAGCGTTTTCAGTCCTACAGACCCAAAACCTATATTGTGATGCTCGACGGGCATACCAGAATTAAAACCAAGGCTTTATTCATCACTTTTGCCAATTCCAATCAGTTTGGGTACAACACAACCATTGCGCCCAATGCAGAGCTCAACGACGGACTGCTTGATGTGTGTATTGTGCAGAAACCTACTATCTTTGAGATGCCTCTGATTATTAATTTGTTGTTCCTGAAGATGATACATCGGTCGAAATATGTAAACATCCACAAGGCAACCCGCATTGAATTGGTGAGACGGAAGAACCGGGTGGTAAACCTTGATGGCGAACCCGTTCGACTTGACAAGGACCTTACAATTGAAGTTAATCCGCTTAGTCTGAACATAATAATACCCCACAAATATGAGTAAGAAACAAAGGGAAGGAATTGTGTATTCCACCAATCCTGATTTCGTGTTTGATGAGGGCGGGCAGCAGGAAACACAAACACTTCCGCCACAGCAGCAGCAACTCAGGGTGATGCTTGACCGGAAACAACGAGGCGGAAAACAGGTAACTCTTGTCACAGGTTTCACCGGAACTGTTGCTGATCTGGAAAAACTTGGAAAATCGCTGAAAACCTTATGCGGGTCGGGAGGGAGTGCCAAGGATGGAGAAATTATTGTTCAGGGCGATTTCAGAAACAAGGTGCTCGATTATCTGCTGAAAAACGGGTACAAGGCAAAACTATCCGGTGGTTGATGGAAAACAGCACGCTTACGGAAGCAGCTTACTGGGCAGCTTGTTATCTGAACGGTCAAACAGGCTGGGACATTGGTTATCCTTCACCTGCGCTGATGGATTTTCTGGAACAACTGCCCGATAAAACGATCAGTGTGCTTGTACCGGGAGCCGGAATGGGCTGGGAGGCAGCCGCTGCTTTTCACATTGGATTCAAGAAAGTTTTCTACCTCGATTTCGCAGTTTCGGCTGCCGGACGTTTTCAGCAGGCACATCCCTGGTTTCCGGAACATCAGGTGTTGGTTCAGGACTTTTTTGCCCTTGAAGGACAATTTGATCTGGTTCTGGAACAAACCTTCTTCTGTTCGCTGCATCCTTCAAAGCGTGCTGATTGGGTGCACAAATGTTTTCAACTGTTACAACCCGGAGGCATTATAGCAGGCCTGTTGTTCAATCATGAGTTTGCACATCAGGGTCCGCCTTATGGAGGGACCGAAAGCGAGTACCGCACTTTGTTGTCATCGGGTTTTGAGGTTGAACATATGGAAGTCACAGATAAATCAATAAAGCCCAGGGCACTACGTGAATTGTTTTTTGTTGCCCGCAAAAAATCATTGCTTCACTGAGCGATTTTTCTATATATTCGCTTCGCCTTTTGTACACAATCGAACCCATAAAACAACCTGTCATCATGGAACATAATCACATTGCATCTATTGGAAGAGTCTCAAAAAAGGAGAATCTGGCATCAGTTGAACACGACACAAGGACAACAGCACTTGTGCTTGAATCCCTGTTTCCGTTTCCGGGATATCACGGTACGACCGTGCCCGACCGTACCGACCCTAAGTCTTTGTTTCTGGTAACGAACACATTGTATAGTGATGATAAAATTATTCGTGCCATTCAGTCGGTCAAGAAGAACCATTCACTCAGTTTCGATGGTGCCCCCGGCCTGATCAACCTTTATAATGAACCTGCCGGAGTCATACGTTTAAAGTATGTACAATATCATCAGGTGGGGGAGATTGCCGCTGCCCTGCAGGAAGAAGGGATAAATTTCATGAAGAAACGAAAAGTGTCTGAGTATTCAAGCCTGATAAAAATCACCAAGTTTTTTTCTGTGAACAAGGTAAGTGATGGTATTTACAATGATGAGAGCTGGAAAGAAATGTACTACCTCCATGTTCCGGTGGAGATGAACTGGAATGCCTTTGAAAAGATAACAACCAGCATCAAGCATAATGTTGAGGACAACAACTTCGATGCCGCCCTCACCACCATGTATGATAAAAACGGAGTGCTTGATTTTGTTCGGATTTACGACGAGCAATGCTGTCAGGGAAAACTATTGTTCATTCACGAAAAATACCTCGAAGCCATCCGTTACCTGAACGATTAGTTAACCAAAGTTTCTACAGATGTTTGAGTTTATTATCAGAAGCGTTCGTACGTTGCTGCATCCCATGCACCTCGATGAGCGCCAGATTGAGATTTTTTCTGAGGGTGCTGCATTCCTCAGCCTGATGTTGCTGTCTGTTTTGGTGTATTACGTTGCCCGTTATATCATCCATCGCACACTCTTTGTGTTCATTCACCGCTCATCATGGGAGTACGATGATATACTGATCAAGAACAAGGTTATTTCACGTGCCTCATACCTTGTTCCATCCTACGTCATATCAACATTTGCGCCGAATGCCCTGCCTGGATTTCCAAAAGCATTCGACTTTGTACAGGACTCGATTGAAGTGTACGTCATCTTTGTTGTGATGCTGATTCTCAGTGGGGTTATTTCGAGCATACATGACATCTACAACACTTTTGAAGTGTCGAAGAGCAAGCCCATCAAAGGACTGATGCAGGTGATCAAGATTATCATGTTTATTGTCGGTACATTGATGATTATTGCAACGATTGTTGGTCGCGACCTGAACACCCTGCTTCTTGGACTTGGAACTCTCTCAGCAGTGTTAATGCTGGTGTTCAAGGATCCCATCCTCGGCTTTGTAGGTGGTATTCAGCTGTCGCAAAACGATATGGTGCGCATCGGCGATTGGATAACCATGCCCAAATACGGTGCTGATGGCGAAGTGCTTGAAATAACCCTTACCACTGTAAAAGTGCAAAACTGGGACAAGACCATCACAACTATTCCCACCTATTCCATGGTTACCGATTATTTCCAGAACTGGCGCGGGATGCAGGAATCAGGCGGGCGGAGGATCAAGCGGCATATAGCCATTGATATGGAAAGCGTAAAGTTTTGCACACCCGAAATGCTCGAAAGATTTCAAAAGTTTCATCTGGTGAAAAATTATCTGGTTGCCAAAGAAGAAGAAGTAAAAGCGTATAATACAGAGAATAAACTTGATACTTCAGTTCTTGTCAATGGACGCAGGCAGACAAATTTGGGAGTGTTCAGGGCATATATGTTGGAATATCTCAGAAATCATCCCTTTATTCATCAGGAAATGACACTTATGGTAAGGCAACTTCAACCCACCGAGAAAGGCCTTCCAATGGAGCTTTATGTGTTTAGCAACCGACAGGAATGGATCGCATACGAAAACCTGCAAAGTGATATTTTTGACCATGTGCTTGCTGTGATACCACAGTTTGAGTTGCGGGTGTTCCAGAATCCTACAAACAGCAGTATTTCAAAGCTGTCTGACCAGCTGGCCCAGGCAAGATAAAGGGATTATTTACCTGTTTTTTTCCACTCTTCAACATAATATCTCCACGGAGCAACAAGGAATCCGTAGTTGTAAAACGCATTGGGTTTGTGGTGGTCGAGGTGGGCCGTTATGGTCGCTCTTAGGTAACGGTTGCTGAGTTTTTTGAGCAAGGGGAGCCTCTGGTGCACAAAAACATCATGAAACATGAAATATGCCAAGCCATAAAGTGCAATACCAATGCCCAGATAAAACCTGTAGTCAAATCCGGCAGAAACACCATAAAATACAAGCAGGAAGCTGGGTATGGCAAACATAAACGCAAAAAGATCATTCCATTCAAATTTACGACCATCCCGGATATGGTGGTCTTTATGAAGTACCCACAAAAATCCGTGCATCACATATTTGTGTGTGAACCACGCCATGAATTCCATAAACAGGAATGCGGCAGTTACAAGCAGCGCAGCGATTAACCAGTTCATAATAATTTATTGTTTTCTAAGTAAGTACAAACTCTATCGAAAATAATCCTGAACCAAACCGTATATTGTTCGGGCTGGTTTTTCATGCCTTGCTTGATGGTGTCGAGGCTATCGTATTTCCATGAGGCTACTTCATCTATGTTGATCTCAGGTTGCAGGTCGGTGAATCCTATCAGCACATGGTCGAGTTCGTGTTCTGTAAGGCCCTGCCCGACGTCAGCTTTATAAATAAACCAGAACACCTGATTCATCTCCGCGTTCATGCCCATTTCTTCCATCAATCGTCTGTCGGCTGCCTGCTTCACTGTTTCGCCATCCCTTGGATGGCTGCAGCAGGTGTTGGTCCACAGACCGGGGCTGTGGTATTTGCTCATAGCACGCTGTTGCAGCATCAATTCAGATTTGCTGTTAAACAGAAAAACCGAAAAGGCTCTGTGCAAAACCGCTTCGCGATGGGCTTGCATTTTCTCCATGAGCCCTGTAGGCTTATCCTGCTCGTCAACCAGGATCACAAATTCATCTTCCATCGGTTAGCTTCTTACTTATATTATTGATAATGCGTCGCTCTGATTCAGTCGGTTTAGCCGTTTCCGCCACAAAGTTAATCACTTTAAGGGTAAAATCAATGTCGTTGAACAATCGTGGATTTTGTTCTATGGCTTTGATAATGCTCGACCTGTCGTTGGCAATATCCGATGAATAACTGAGGAAATCAGGCACATTGACCTGTACACTGAGGCGCATCAGCCTGATCTCGGGGTTATCCGGTTCGGAACGTACAGCGTCTTCAATCATTTTTTTTCCTTCATTGAACCGGTTAAATTTCGTCACGGGGTTAAATGAACACTCGGCCATGGAAGCACGTGCCATTCCTTTGTAGGCAAGAAGCAGAGCAGATTGTTCCTTACTATTTCGGTCAAGTTGTTTATACAAATTCTCAGCTTCGCATTTAACAGTGCCAAATCGGAAAAAAGAAACCCGCGACTCTTCAAGCCATCCTGGCTGAGGAGTGGAAACCATCCATAGAAGAAGCGTCAGTAGATACATAATCCTTAAAGCAGATTAAAGCGGTAGCGAAGGTAGGAGGTGACGAGTAATCCGTATTTGGCAGAGTTGGGAACTCTGATGCGTTTATCCTGCAACAACCTTTGGCTGTTGAGTTTCTTAATTTTCTTGAACAGATTAAAATAATATACATAGGCTGAGTAAACTCCGTAGCGAGCTCCGGAGGGCAATCTGCGGATGCCTTCTAGGCCGTCATAGAAATCTTTTTCGATGTCGGCTTCGATCCTTGTTTTCGACTCCTGATCGAAATTGCTCATGTCTAAGCCGGGAAAGTAGGTGCGGCCGAGATGGATGTGGTCGGCGTGCATGTCGCGAAGGAAATTTATTTTCTGAAAGGCCGAACCAAGCCTCATGGCCGGTTGTTTCAACTCGTCATACATCTTTTGGTCACCGTAAGTGAACACGTGCAGACACATCAGACCAACTACTTCGGCAGAACCGAGAATATAGTCCTCGAAAAGCATCTGGTTGTATTCGATATCAGAAAGGTCCATTTCCATGCTTTTCAGAAAACGATCAATCAGCTCCCATTCAATGTTGTATTTTCTGACTGTTTCCTGAAAACTGTGCAGTATGGGATTCAGTGAGATTCCTCTTTCAATGGCATTTACGGTATCCTGTCTGAATTCCGCCATCAAAAGGGCTTTATCGTAATCATGAAAAGTGTCAACAATTTCATCGGCAAGACGCACAAATCCATAGATGGCGTAGATAGGGTCGTGCAATTCTTTGTTAAACAACCTTATGCCCAGCGAAAAACTTGTGCTGTAGGCTTTGGTGGTTATTTTGCTCGTACGCCTCGAAATACTGTCGTAAAGCGCTTTCATCGGTTACGTTGTTTTTTTTCAATTTCAGTGGCTGCTACTTGTCCCGAAATAATTGCCGGAGGCACACCCGGACCGGGAATGGTAAGCTGCCCGGCATATAACAAATTATCCAGTTTTTTGTTGAACATAGAAGGTTTCAGTATCGCTGTCTGACGCAAGGTGTTGGCCAAACCGTAAGCATTGCCCTTAAACGCGTGATAATCGGTTGCAAAATCACGGTTCGAATACATTCGCTTATAGATAATATCCTCTTTGAATGATATATTTAATGTTTCTTCAATCCTGTTGATGGAAAAATCAAAATAGTGCTCACGCACTTCATCGGTATCGTTCAGGCCGGGAGCTACCGGAATCAGGACAAAAACGTTTTCCATGCCGACGGGTGCAACAGTAGAATCTGTTTTGGATGTACAACTCAGATACACTGATGGATTATCGGGCCACGCAGGTGATTCGTAAATCTGCTCGGCATGTTTGTCAAAGTCCTTGTTAAAGATCAATGTGTGGTGCTGAATTTCAGGAAGGATTTTGTTGATTCCAAGATAATAAATCAGCGATGATGGCGACATGGTTCTTGATTCCCAATATTTTGGGCTGTAATTTCTGAATTGTGGAGGTAGGATTTTTTGTTCAACATGGTGGTAGTCGGCACTGGCAACAACATAGTCAGCCGAAAAGCGCGAATGTGCGGTTTGAACACCTGTAACCCTGCCTCCGGATATATCGAAAGAAGTTACTTCCTGATTAAAATAAAAGTTGACACCTAACGAACGCGCAAGTGTTTCGAAGGCTTCCACAACCTTATACATGCCGCCTTTTGGATACCATGTGCCCAGCATCATGTCGCCGTAGTTCATCAGGCTGTATAATGCCGGTGTTTTTTGGGCGGTAGCGCCGAGAAACAGAATTGGAAACTCGAGTATGCGAAGAAGTTTCGGGTGGCTGAAATATTTTCGGATGTAGCTGTGAAAACTCTGCAGGATATGCATTTTCATGGCGCCGCTGATAATTTCCCAATCGATAAACTCGGTAATGCTGCGTGAGGGTTTCATCACGAGTTTTTTAATACCGATTTCATATTTGAAGGCGGCTTCTTCCAGAAACTTCTTCAGCCTTGCACCACTTCCGGATTCAATGGATTCAAATAAGGCATAAAGGGCTGTTTCGTCAGCCGGAAGATCAACTTTGTCGCCCGGCCCGAAATATATGGTGTAGGACGGGTCGAGGCGCTCCAGTTGATAAAAATCACTGGTTTTGTGTCCAAAATGAGCAAAGAAACGATCGAAAACATCAGGCATCCAGTACCAGCTTGGTCCCATGTCGAAGGTGAATCCGTCCTCACTGTAGCGCCTTGCCCTGCCGCCGGCCATGCTGTGTTTTTCGACAATATCAACACTAAAACCTTTGTGTGCCAGCATGCAGGCTGTCGAAAGTCCCGAAAAACCTGCACCAATTACAACGACTTTTGCCATAATATTTGTTTAATAACTTGGTTAAAAAAATAAACAAAGTCAGTATTATAAATGTTCATAGTTTTCGGAACATGTTATCAAAGTTAGTTATTAAATTTCCTTAAGTCTTGTGTTTCACGTAAAATTTTATTCTTCAACTGTGATGATTGGGTTAAGTGCATCAATAGGAGTTGACTGAGAGGAGTGTTTTTCAAATCAAAGCATCTTTTTAAGATGTTATTCGCCAAAAAGCCGGCAGACCTAAATAAATCTGCTTATTTTTGTGATAGAAGCATAAAGAATATGAACATTGCATTAACTGTTGTTGCCGTGGGCCTTCTGGTTTTTCTGGCCCATGTATTTGCTGAGTTTTTCAGCAGAAGTAAAGTGCCCGATGTTTTGCTGCTTATTTCCATTGGGCTGATCATTGGACCACTGCTCAACATTGTCAGTATTGAGCAATTGGGTATGGTAGGTCCTGTTTTTACGACCATAACACTGGTTACGATATTGTTTGAAGGAGGAACTGAGCTTAAGCTTGAGGCACTCAAAAAGTCACTTAAAGGAACAACTTTACTGACTAATCTGAATTTTTTTGCCACCATGGGAGTTGTTGGGGTCATCGGATGGCAGTTTTTCGAAATGCCTGTTCTGAATGCCTTTATGTTTGGAGCTATCGTGGGCGGAACTTCATCGGCTGTTGTTATTCCGCTTGTCAGACAACTGCATATGGGCAATAACAGCCGTACTATCTTGATTCTCGAATCCGCATTCAGCGATGTACTATGCATTGTCTTTGCTCTTGCCTTAATGGAGGCTATTCAATCGGATCAAATCAACTTCGGGCTTATGTTCGGTCAGGTGCTTTCCTCATTTATCCTTGCAAGTCTGCTGGGTTTGGCCGGTTCGATGTTCTGGTCAACATTGTTGCATAAGATCAGAAACATCAAGAACTCCATTTTCACCACACCGGCATTTGTTTTTATCATTTTCGGAATCAGTGAAGTGTTGGGCTACAGTGGTGCTATCTCCGCACTGGCATTTGGCATCGGACTGGCCAACAGTGAGCAGCTTATTTCCATTTTCAGGCCAAAAGGATCAGTCAGTACGCCTGAATCACTCAATGAAACCGAACGGATATTGTTTGGTGAAGTGGTGTTTTTACTCAAAACCTTCTTTTTTGTTTACATAGGTGTTTCCATTCGGCTCGATGATTTATATCCGCTTTTGCTTGGCCTGGCGATCTCGCTCCTGATGTTTATCCTGCGCATCCCTGTGGTTCGCGCTTCAATGCCTTCATCCGGCAAGAATATTCCCGGTGAGAAAGATTTGTACATCATGTCGGCTATGGTTCCGAAAGGTCTTGCCGCAGCTGTGCTGGCAACACTGCCTTTTCAGATGGGTATCGAAGGTGGCGAATTTATCATGAACCTGACGTTTTCAGTTGTATTGTTCAGTATTGCCATCACATCTGTATTAATTCCATCGATCGAAAAATTTGAAGGTGTACAGCGTTTTTATTCAAACGCGTTGCACCTGAATTCATGGCTGAGACAATTAACCCTATCTTTCAGGAAGGAAAATAAATCAGATTCAGAAAAGGGCGCAGAAGAGAAGAAATATGAGCAGAGGGAAGAAACGGAAAATACAGACGATTCGGTAAAAAAATAATTGCTTTTTAGTTGCTGTTAAAAAAATCATTATTTTTGCAGGCTCAAAATTTGAAAGAACATAAGTATGTATTTAACCGCTGAAAAGAAAACAGAAATTTTTAACGAATTTGGCAAGTCGGCCACTGACACTGGTTCAGCCGAAGGCCAGATCGCATTATTTACCTTCAGAATCAAGCATTTGACGGATCACCTGAAGGAAAACAAAAAGGACCTCTCGACCATGCGTGCTTTGGTGCGTTTGGTTGGAAAACGCAGGAAACTGCTCGATTATCTCAAAGATAAGGACATCGAAAGGTATCGTGAGATCATTAAGAAACTCGGTATCAGAAAATAAGAAATTAATTTTTATCGCAGGAAAAGGCAATTTGAAATGATTGCCTTTTTTTGCATTTTATCGTACTGTAAATTACATATACTCAATATTTTATGACTCCAAAAGGAATTGTTAAGTCCATCGAAATGGCAGATGGTCGCGTGATCACGCTCGAAACTGGCCGTCTGGCAAAACAGGCTGATGGTGCAGTAGTAGTCCGCATGGGCAATACGATGCTGCTGGCAACAGTGGTTTCGGCCAAAGAAGCCAAGGAAGATGTGGATTTTATGCCACTTTCAGTGGATTACAAAGAAAAATATGCTGCCACCGGTAAGTTTCCCGGCGGTTTTTTTAAACGCGAAGGTCGGCCTTCAGATTATGAAGTGCTTATCGCTCGCCTTGTCGATAGAGCACTCAGACCGCTGTTTCCCGATGATTATCATGCCGAAACTCAGGTGCTGATAAACCTGATTTCCGGTGAAAACGATGTTGCTCCTGATGCACTCGCAGCACTTGCAGCCTCAGCTGCTCTTGCCGTTTCCGATATTCCTTTCCACGGGCCGATTTCGGAAGTAAGGGTAGCCTACATCAATGGCGAATACGTGATCAATCCTGCCATTTCGGCTATGGCCGAGGCAGACCTTGACCTGATGGTTGCCGCAACAATGGACAACATTATGATGGTGGAAGGTGAGTCGAAGGAAGTTTCTGAAGCCGTAATGCTCGAAGCGCTCAAAAGGGCTCATGAAGCCATCAGACTGCAATGCAAAGCCCAGATAGAATTTGCAGAGATGGTTGAAAAAGCCCGTAACAAAAGGGTTTATTGCCATGAAGTAAACGATGATGATCTTCGCAAAGCCATCGAAACCTATGCTTACAAGCCCTGCTACGAACTTGCCCTAAAAGGTAACCCGAACAAGCACGAGCGTGCCGATGGTTTTAAAGCCATCTGCGAAAGTTTTGTGGAGACACTTCCCGAGGAAAGCCGTGAGGAGAAAGCAAACCTGGTGAAAAGATATTTCCACGATGTTGAGAAAAAGGCCGTACGTGATGCGATCCTAAACGAAAGAACCCGCCTCGACGGACGTAAGCTCGACGAAATCAGACCTATCTGGTGCGAAGTAGATTATCTGCCTTCTGCCCACGGTTCGGCTATCTTCACCAGAGGTGAAACACAAACACTGGTTACAACCACTCTCGGTACAAAGCTCGATATGCAAACTATAGATGGCGCTGTTTTTGAAGGTACATCATCTTTCATGCTTCACTACAACTTCCCCAGTTTCTCAACCGGTGAGGTGAAACCCAACAGGGGTGTCAGCCGTCGTGAAGTAGGCCACGGAAATCTTGCCGAAAGAGCTTTGAAGGTAATGATTCCCAATGGCGAAGAAAACCCCTATACCATCAGGGTAGTCTCCGACGTACTTGAATCGAACGGGTCATCATCTATGGCAAGTGTTTGCGGTGGAACTTTAGCACTTATGGATGCCGGGGTTAAAATAAGAAAGCCAGTTGCCGGCATCGCCATGGGGTTGATCACTGATGGACAGAAATTTGCTGTGCTGTCCGATATTTTGGGCGACGAGGACCACCTCGGCGACATGGACTTCAAGGTAACAGGTACCAAAGATGGTATCACTGCCTGCCAGATGGACATCAAAGTTGACGGCCTCTCCTATGAGGTGCTCGAGCAGGCACTGGAACAAGCCCGTCAGGGTAGAATTCATATTCTTGGCGAAATGGCAAAGACCATCACTGAACCCAGAGCTGACTACAAAGACCATGTTCCAAGGATTGAAAAAATGATGGTTGATAAAGAGTTTATTGGCGCAATCATTGGCCCCGGAGGTAAAATTATCCAGGAAATGCAGCGTGAGACCAACACAACCATCGTGATTGAAGAACAGGGTAATTTTGGTGTTATCGATATTGTTTCAGCCAACAAAGAATCTATCGAGATGGCTAAAATGCGTATCCGTGCCATTGTTGCTGTTCCCGAAGTCGGGGAAGTTTATCTGGGAACTGTCAAAAACATTCAACCTTTTGGAGCCTTCGTAGAGATTCTACCCGGAAAGGATGGATTATTGCATATCTCTGAAATCGAATGGAAACGACTCGAAACCGTTGAATCAGTCCTGAAGGTAGGGGATAAAGTAAAAGTAAAACTGATCGGAGTAGATGCCAAAACAGGCAAGATGAAACTCTCGAGAAAAGTTTTGCTCCCGAAGCCCGATAATGCTGAAAAGGCGTAACAATAATGAAACTTTAACGTACAATCAACGCTAACCAAATTAAGTTTTCATGAGGCAACTCAAAATTACAAAACAGGTCACCAACCGTGAAACTGCATCGCTCGACAAATATCTGCAGGAGATCGGAAAGGTCGAACTGATTACTGCAGAAGAAGAAGTTGAACTGGCCCAGCGTATTAAACAAGGCGACAGGGCAGCACTGGAAAAACTCACTAAAGCTAACCTTCGTTTTGTTGTTTCTGTTTCTAAACAATATCAGAATCAAGGTCTTAGTCTTCCTGATCTTATCAATGAAGGCAACCTGGGGCTGATTAAAGCAGCCCAGCGCTTCGATGAAACACGTGGGTTTAAATTTATTTCCTATGCCGTTTGGTGGATCAGACAGTCTATCCTTCAAGCATTGGCCGAACAATCCCGTATTGTCAGGCTACCCCTGAATAAAATCGGTTCGATCAACAAGATCAACAAGGCTTACGCCAAGCTGGAACAGGAATTTGAACGCGAACCCAATGCAGAGGAAATCGCTGATATCCTTGAGGTGACAGAGAATGAGGTGAAGGAATCGATGAAAAATGCAGGTCGTCACGTTTCGATGGATGCGCCGCTAATTCAGGACGAGGATAACACTATGTATGATGTTTTGAGGAGTGAGGAAGCAATTACTCCCGAAACAGAATTGCTGTATGAATCCCTTCGCAAAGAGATTGACAGAGCCATCTCTACGCTCACTCCTCGTGAAGCTGATGTGGTTCGCCTTTATTTCGGTCTTAACGGCAGCCACCCCATGACGCTTGAAGAAATAGGTGAGAAGTTTGACCTGACCCGCGAAAGGGTTCGTCAAATCAAGGAAAAAGCCATCCGACGACTGAAACACACCAGCCGGAGTAAAATACTGAAAAGTTATCTCGGTTAAATTGATCTGAAAGCGCTCATGGTGGGCGCTTTTTTTTCGTCCATAAATGAAAATGTATGAACCGACGAAAAGTTAGTGTGTTTATCGCTATGAGTCTTGATGGCTATATTGCCGGAAAAGGCGGTGATATGTCGTTCGTTTCTTGTGTTGAAGTTCCAAACGAAGATTATGGTTATAATGCTTTCATTGAAGAAGTTGATACAGTTATTATGGGTCGTAGTACCTTCGACTGGGTGTTTGCGCAGACCGGCAGACTTCCACACCACAACAAGCAAACCATTGTGGTAACACACAGACCTCTTCCCGAAATACCCAATCTGGAAGCATTCTCCGGCGATTTGGCCATGTTTGTGAACAAACTTAGAAACCTTTCAGGCAGAACCATATATGTTGATGGCGGCGCCTCAGTTGTTGATGAACTGATGCAAGAGCATCTGATTGACGAAGTCATTATCTCAATAATTCCGGTAGTTCTTGGAGGTGGCACGCGTTTGTTCGATGAACTGAACACAACGATACCATTAGATTTGAAACACTCCAGAGCTTATTCTTCAGGATTGGTGCAACTCACTTATGTCCCCCGTAATCAATAACTTTGCTGGTTTCTTAAGAACAAGGAATGACGGAGAACCCATCAGCGATAAACCTGCTTTACCTAGATTCCTGGTTTGCAGCCATCAACAAACCCAACGGACTGACGGTACACC
Source organism: Bacteroidales bacterium (assembly GCA_024710405.1). Lineage (GTDB taxonomy): Bacteria > Bacteroidota > Bacteroidia > Bacteroidales > F082 > UBA6192. Next base: position 387,359 of record JANJUV010000007.1, on the reverse strand, counting down.
GCAGCCAGGCTACCGGAAATGTGCAGCATTTTGCATTGCAGCTTTTGCGAGACCACCTCGGAAGAAGGGTTTATCCCGTGCACCGGCTCGACAGCAAAACCAGCGGTGTACTTTTGTTTGCGCTCGACACGCAGTCCCTCAGACTAATGCAGGAGCAATTTGCCGGTCAGCAGGTGGATAAAACTTATCATGCCATCGTGCGTGGCTTTGCACCTGAGGAAACGGTGATTGATTATCCATTGGTAAACGAAGTTGGCAAACAACAGGATGCTGTTACTGAGTTACGATTACTGGCAAAAGCCGAAATAGATCTGCCGTACGGTAAGTTTCTTACGTCAAGGTATTCACTTGTAGAGCTCAGGCCGCGCACAGGCCGTATGCATCAGATCCGCAGACACCTGGCACACATCAACCATCCGGTTATCGGCGACCGACCTCATGGTTGCAACAAGCAAAACAGGCTTTTTAAAGCACAATTCAATACCACAGAAATGATGCTGCATGCCCGCTCACTTCGTTTTGTTCATCCGGTGTCGGGTCAGGTGGTGTTTATCAAAGCTGATTATCAAGCCACCTTCCGTTTATTGCTCACGCGGTTGGGGTTGGGGGAGGGCAAAACAGAAATCACAATATAGTAATTGCTTTTGGTAAATATTTTGGACTAATTTTGCCCCACACCTGATGCGATAATATGAAAGTGAGTCCTTTAATTGCACCCTCCATGCTTTCAGCCGATTTTCTCCGGTTGGATGAGGAAGTTGACATGGTGAACAACAGCATGGCCGACTGGTTTCACCTCGACATCATGGATGGGGTGTTTGTTCCCAACCTTTCTTTTGGCTTGCCGGTAGTTAAAGCCATCAGCAGTATGGCTGTGAAACCCCTCGATGTTCACCTGATGATTGTGCAACCCGAACGCTACATAACAGCTTTCAGGGATGCCGGGGCAGATATCTTATCAGTTCATTACGAAGCCAGCACACACCTGCACCGAACTCTCCAGGCCATCAGACAAGCCGGAATGAAAGCCGGCATTGTGCTCAATCCGCACAGTCCGGTTCACCTGCTCAACGATATAGTTGGTGAAGCTGATATGGTATTGCTGATGTCCGTGAATCCGGGCTTTGGCGGACAACAGTTTATACCGCATATATTGAACAAAATTAAGGAGTTAAAGGAGTTGGCCCTGCGTATCAACCCCGCCCTGCTCATCGAGGTTGATGGGGGAGTGAACCGCGACAACGCTGCACAGCTTTGCCATGCCGGCGCTGATGTGCTGGTTGCAGGTAACGCAGTATTCAAATCAAGTGAACCGGCAGAAGAAATCCGGCTGTTGAAAACAATTCTTGATTAGGTAATTTCCACATTAACAATGAGGAATTAAAAAAATGACAAAGAAACAACAAGCATTCTTTCCATTTTTTTTTAACTATTTGACTTGGTACGAGAACAATTGTTATTAATTTAGCAACTCAATTACACAAAACTTGCAGGTATCACCGACATATGTTCCCTTGGTCATGAATGAGGCCTTTTATCGTTACAGCACCCACGAGAACGATAGCATATTTCCACGCACTCATGAAGTTGTTGATCAACCCGACTGGAAGAACAAAGTTATTGTGGTTGTTGAGGATGTTTTGTCTAATTTCCAGTTGCTGGCAGCATATCTGTCGCGCACGGGTGCATCAGTTGTTCATTTCGATAAGGGTTTGCCCGCCTACGAATGGGTGAAAGCCGGTAACGAAGCAGATGCTATTTTAATGGATCTCCGTTTGCCCGACCTTAATGGAATCGATGTCACCCGCCTGATCAGACAAATCAATAAAGAAGTTCCCATTATAGCCCAAACAGCATTTGCCATGATGGGCGACCGCGACAGATGCCTTAAAGCCGGATGCAACGATTATATCGCCAAACCCATTCCGAGAAAGGAATTTCTTACCGTATTATCAAGGCATCTGAATTAATTTGGGTCAGTGAACATGATCCTGTGTCTGGCGCATATTTACAATCAAAAACCATGAGTTTATAATTTAATGCTATGAATGAATCCCTTTTAACATTAAAGCCTGCTGATGTTTGGCGCTATTTCAGTGAAATTCTCTCAGTTCCTCGCCCATCAAAACACGAAGAAAAGATTGTTGCTTATCTGGAGACTTTCGCCCGCAATCATAAACTGGAGTTTAAGCGTGATGCAGTTGGCAATGTGCTTATCTGTAAAAATGCTTCACCGGGTTACGAAGATCGTCAGACTGTTGTACTGCAGAGCCATATTGATATGGTGTGCGAAAAGAATAGTGACAAAGAACATGATTTCTTTAATGATCCCATCGAAAGTTTTATCGAAAATGGATGGGTGAAAGCAAAAGGTACAACGCTTGGCGCTGACGATGGTATCGGAGTAGCAGCACAGCTCGCCATTCTGAGTGATAAAAGTGTGTCGCATGGTCCGATTGAATGTCTTTTCACAGTTGATGAAGAGACTGGTCTTACCGGCGCTTTTGGACTAGAACCTGATTTCTTAAAAGGCAAAATTCTGCTCAACCTTGATTCAGAGGACGAAGGAGAACTGTTCATCGGTTGTGCCGGTGGGAAAGACACTGTGGCCAAAATGCCTTTCTCTTGGGAGAAAAGCCCCGACAATTTTGATCCATTGGTAATTGAAGTCTCAGGTCTGAAGGGCGGGCACTCTGGCGACGACATCCATAAAGGATTAGGTAATGCCAATAAAATACTAACCCGCATACTATGGATGCTTAGCCACGAGACAGGTGCGCGTTTGTTTGACATCAGCGGAGGAAATCTGCGCAATGCCATCGCCCGTGAAGCTCAGGCAAAGGTGTTTATTGATAAATCATTAATAGACAAAAGTCTGCAAATAGCTGAAGAATTGGCTAATAAAATTTCAGCTGAGTTAGCAGTCACCGAACCTAATCTTAGAATCCGGATTTCAATAGGAACTGAGCATCCGGGATGGGTTGTTGCACTTAGCGACCAGAAGAAATTACTGAATAGTCTATATGTTTGTCCGCATGGTGTGATTGCCTATAGCCAGACGATTCCCGGTTTTGTGGAAACCTCAACCAATCTGGCATCGGTTCGCATGCACAAGGATCATTGGGAAATTACCACAAGTCAGCGCAGTTCGGTTGAGTCGGCCAAGGAAGATGTAGCCAATATGGTTGCAGCATGCTTTGCCCTGGCAGGCGCTGATATTAAACAAAGCAATGGCTACCCCGGATGGGCACCAAATCCATCCTCAGCGATACGAGAACTTACTGTTAAGTCATATGTAAAGCTATTTGGAAGTCAGCCACTTGTTAAAGCTATACATGCCGGTCTCGAATGTGGGCTTATCGGTGATAAATATCCCGGAATGGATATGATTTCTTACGGTCCAACTATAAAGGGAGCACATTCACCCGATGAACGCCTTGAGATAGTCAGCGTCCAGAAATTCTGGGATCTTACCCTTGAAATACTGAAAGAGATTCCAAAGAAATAAGAATTGGCTCATCAGCTATTGTAAAACAATAAGACCGCCGGGTTTCATCGCCTGGCGGTCTTTTTTATCTGTTCACCTTAATACCAGAAAGGATTTATATCCACTTTAGCAAAGGAAAATCCATCCGGTGCGGCAAAAGTTCATTCTTGGGATAAATCCTGAAGGTATAGTCATAAACGCCTGCTCTGTAAATGGGCACATCCACCCGATAGCGTGCCCATCCTTCACCTGACTCAACAATGCTGAGTTCTTCGGTAAAGAGCAGTTCGTCGATTCTGTCGTGCAGTTTTTTGCCCACAAGAAGTTCGATACCGACTTCTCCTGCATTGAGTCCGGGTGTCCCCAATTTGATTTCGGCGATGAAGTTTTCGCCGAATTTCAGCGGCCTAATGGTTGGATCAGGAACTTTAACAGATTGCAGTTCAATGTTTTCCCATGAATGAGCAATGCGCGATTTCCATTCAATTATGGTTTTGGCCCGACCGTAATTATCGGCCATCAGACTGTGTGACCTTTTGGCAAGTTTACCGTAAAATTTCGAGAAATAGTCATCAAGCATTCGTTTCATGGTGAAGTGCGGGGCTATTTCCGAAATATTGTTCTTGATGTATTTAACCCAGGTTTCGGGGATTCCTGAAGAATTTCTGTCGTAAAAGAGTGGAACAACTTCAGATTCGAGCAGGTTATAGATGGTTTCAGCATCCAGTTCGTCCTGATATTGTTGATTCGCGTAGGTGCGTCTTTCCTGAATTGCCCAGCCGGCGTGTTGTTTGTATCCTTCAGCCCACCATCCGTCGAGCACGCTGAAGTTCAAAACACCGTTCATAACGGCTTTTTCGCCGCTGGTTCCTGAGGCTTCAAGCGGCCTGGTGGGCGTGTTCAACCAAATATCCACACTGTTGGTCAGACGTTTGCCAAGTTCCATGTCGTAGTTTTCAATAAACAAAACTTTCCCTATGAAACCGGGCATCCGCGATACTTCGATGATGCGTTTGATCAGATCCTGACCTGCCTTGTCATTCGGATGGGCTTTGCCTGCAAACAGAAAGATAACCGGTCTGTTTTCGCGGTTAAGGATAGCGGAAAGCCGTTCGAGATTTGTGAACAGCAAATGAGCACGTTTGTAGGTGGCAAACCTGCGGGCAAACCCAATAATCAGCGCTTTGTCGTTAAGTGCTTCTATGGTTTTCAGAATGAGTTTCGGGCTTTCCTGCCTTTCGGTCAGATCAACCTTAACTCTGTATTTGATATAACTGATGAGTTCCGATTTGAGCTGACAACGGATGTTCCATATTTCTTCGTCCTTCACCTTGTGAATCGCTGACCAATGTGTCGCATTAGACTGATCAGCCTCAAAGCCCGGCGTGAAATACTTGTGATAAAGCTGTTGCCAGGATGCGTCTGTCCAGGTTGGATAATGCACACCGTTGGTTACATAACCAATATGCAATTCATCAGGAAAATATCCCGGATAAAGGGATTGAAACATATCCCTTGAAACACGTCCATGGATTCTGCTCACGCCGTTTATTTCCTGACTTAGTTTGGCAGCCAACACACTCATGGAGAACTTCTCGCCCGGATCATTGGGTCTGAACTTTCCGAGATTCATGAAATCTTCCCAGCTGATATTGAGCCGGCTGGCATAATGTGGCATATAGGTTCGTAGCAGGTGCTCTTCAAAAGCATCATGTCCGGCCGGCACCGGAGTATGTGTAGTAAACAGGGATGATGCTCTGACGATTTCGAGTGCCAGTTCGAAGCTTAGGTTGTCCTGTTCAATGAACATCCTCAGGCGCTCGAGACCGATAAACGCGGAATGTCCTTCGTTACTGTGATAAATAGAAGGATTCAGATTCATTTTTTCGATCAGTCGGATTCCACCTACGCCCAGCACCATTTCCTGCTTGAAGCGCATTTCGCTGTCGCCGCCATAAAGCTGGAAAGTAATGCTTCTGTCCTCAGTCTGGTTTTCTTCGATGTCGGTATCCAGCAGGAAGAGCGATATACGGCCAACGCTTACCTTCCAGGCCTTAGCCACAACTGTACGTCCGGGCATGGCCAGACTAACTGTAACCCAGTCACCGCGCTCATTACGCACGGGTTCAAGAGGAAGGTGAGTAAACTTTTGTGGCACATACTGTGCCAGTTGGTCACCATGCACAGAAATATCCTGTGTGAAATAACCATAACGATAGAGCAGCCCGACGGCAAACAGGTTTATACCTGAATCACTTGCCTGCTTGAGATAGTCACCGGCCAGAATTCCCAGACCACCTGAATAGATTTTGAGGCTTTTGTGAAGACCATATTCCATGCTGAAATACGCAATCCTGTCAGGGTTTGTCGGCGTATGATCCATATATTGTCTGAAATCTTCATATACCTTATCAACCCGTTGCATGAATTCGCTGTTGTTCTCAAGCGCCTCTATCTGTTTCTTCGACAGACCTTCCATCAGCGGAATGGGATTATGTTCATTCTCCTCCCATGCCAATGGATCTATTGATTCAAACAATGCGGTTGCCTCGTAATTCCATGACCACCAAAGATTTTGTGAAAGTTCCCAAAGCTTCTTCAGTTGCTTGCCATACACCGGTTGTATCAGGAATTTTTTCCAGCTTGGCTGATCTTTTTTGTCCAGGCCGGTCATTTCAGGTGGTTCGTTGTACCATCTGCTCTGATACGTTTGCTCCCTTGCAGAAACCTTTAGGTTGGCCTGCCTCCATGCATTGACATAGTTGTCCAGAAGTTTGTCCCAAAGTGCCTGACCAGCAATTTCCTGAGCCTTTTCTCTGATTTTTTCCATGTCTGCTGCTGAATTGCTGAGCAGTTTCCTGATGATTTCGCTGATTTTCAAGGCCAGTGGAGTTTCATCTTCTTCTGTACGGTCGAGTACCACAACGGACCCGTTAGCCGCTTTCAGTTCACGTGCCCAGAGTCCAAAACCTGCATAGGAAGTTGTGATCGTGGGAATGCGGAAACTGATGCTTTCGAGAGGAGTGTAGCCCCATGGTTCGTAATATGAAGGAAAAACAGAAAGGTCGAATGCTTTCAGGAGATCATAGTATGTAATATCGAAGATACCATCCTGTCCGTTGAGATAGGTTGGTACAAAGATTATCTTTACTTTATCTTCCTTGGTGTTATTCAAATTGTTGCCCCTGATTCTGTTCAGAACCGGGTCATTAAAGGCATCAAAAAGGCGGTGTGTACAATATGGGTCGGTGGATTCGGGCCGTATGGCGTGCAGCGCGCGTTCACGAACTTCTTTTGACGGGCCTGAAATGTGTGCCGGAACGGCGACTACAGCCAATACGTTTTTCTTCATCTGGCCCGAGCGATTCAGCTCACCAAGTGCATCAATGAATGGCCCGATGCCTTTGTTGCGGAATTCGTATCTTCCGCTGGTGATAACCATAAAGGTGTCGTTGGATAGCGGCTCTCCAATCATAAACGACGCTACTTCGAGCAGTTTTTCTCTGGACTGACTGCGGATCGCTGTCAATTCATCCTTTGAAACTAGTAGTGATTTATCGAAACCGTTAATGGTAATCACATCAGGCTTACGACCAAGAAAATGTTCACATTCAGAGGCTGTTATATCGCTTACAGTGGTAAAAATGTCTGCATAGAGGGCAGCGTTCCGCTCAAGTGACTGTTTCGCAGTAACATTGAAACGCGATGCTGTGGTAAAGGGATGATAACTGTTGAGTTGGCCATAAAGTGGCAGACCATTGCCAGCAATTGCCCTGCCCAGAACAGTAGCATGTGTGGTAAACACAGTGCCGATCCAGGGAGAATACTTATTCAGGTAAAGTACACCCGTTCCGGTCATCCACTCGTGGAACTGTGCCACAACTTTTTGATGACTGCTCAGGAAGAAATTGCTGAAACTGTCAATGACTTGTCCTGCTGCATAACCGAACATGGCAGGTTCAACATAATCCCAGCCACCCTGGATAGAATCAAGCTGATAAGTTTCCCAGAAGCCTGCAAAAATTTTGTCCTTTTGCGTAAACAAGGGTGTGAAATCTACCAGTATGGCGATCGGCCTACTTTCGATTGCCCATCGGCCAATCCTGATTTTTAAACCTTCAGCGGCAGCTTTATGTTTCCATTCCTTAAATAAATGATGGTCCTCGATAAAATAGGGATTTCCCGACGTTTCTTTGACTAAATCGGGCCCAATAGTAATATATCTATCGCCCCAGCCTTCAATGATGGTTTTTGATTTGGTGGAGATTACTGTGTAAATCCCACCAACCATGTTACATACTTCCCAGCTGGTTTCGAAAATGTAGTCCGGTTTAAGATTCATGCTTATTTTCTTTAGTTAATGGCAATGTTATATAAGCCCGGCTTTCGTTCCGGGTGATTGAGAACGTAATAAAAAGTTAATCTTTAATCCAATACCCACTAAATCAGCCCTCTGAGTTTTTCTTCTATTGTCTTTCTGATCTGGTTAACCTGTGATTTTTTTATCTTAAGGCTTTGTTCCAGTTCATCATATTTCTTGCGGGCAGCCTTGCTCATGTTTGGGATCACTTTGTTTACAAGCTCTTGCTCTGCATCTTTTAATGCTGCCACAAGGTCTTCTGCTTCTATGTCCTTGATAAGTTTTTTAATCCGAGCATCTGAAAGGCTTTTGATGTCATCAAATACAGGTTTTATGGACTCTTCGCCCCTTTTGATTCTACTTTTTGCTTTTGCAGTCAGATCTTCAATTGCTTCATTTGCCTGATTACCAATTTGTTTTACGATTTGCCCACTCTTTTCTGCCACTTCCTGAAACATTTTAGAAGTATCGGGATATTTTTTGTTAACGCGGTTCTGGAAGTCTGACAACACATTCATGAAGTTGATATATGCTTCATAAGGTGATGGGTAATGATTAAAATACTTATGCACATCACCATCTGAAAACCATTTGGTGCACATGTAGTAAAAATGGTCTGACGATTGCAGGTAGTTCCAGTCGCGCATTAATTCTATATCTTTCGAATTTCTGATGGTTTCGCTTAATGCGTATAGTTTGGCAAATGATTCGTCCTGCATATCATTACCGAGCCAGGCCGTAACATCACGTTCTTCATCGGCCCAGGATATCGGATAGGGTACGTGTATGGCAGAAACAGGCTGTAATTTTTCGGCCAGAATTGCCGGTGTGGAAAATGAGTATTTTCCGTGTTTCAGTATTGCAGCGGGTAAAGCTTTCATGAAATTAAATATGCCGCTCGAAGCCCACTGATGCTCACCGAATGTTTCGTAGTCCATAAAAAGGTTTACGACCTCTTCGTTGGGATTGATTTTATCCAGCCAGCCTACAAATTTTTCGGCAGTAACAGGCCATTCGGACCAGCTTTGTTGTGAAAAACGGAATGCGATGTCGTCGCTGAGTCTGAAATTACGCAGCAACACTTTCAGTTTGGGATTAATGGCGTTGGCATACATGTAGTTTGGACTTTTCCATCCCAGAACATGTTTGGCCCCTTCGGTTAGCATAACTTTGAATCCCATTTCGGCTACCTGAGCACCAATGTTGTCGGAATAAATCAACTCGGTGTTGCGGAAACTAACTGGCCTGACACCAAACACCTGTTCAATCTTCTCGGAATGTGCCTTCACCTGACGTTCAAACTCAGCAGCATCCTTGAGTGAACTTAGCGAATGCGCGTAAGTCTCTGCCAGTATTTCAACATTTCCGGTGTCCACCAACTTTTTGAAGCTTTCAAGCACCTCAGGCGAATAGAGCTCCATTTGCTCAATGGCCAGACCCGAAATACTGAAACTAACTTTAAACCTACTGCCGAATTCCTTTATTTGCTGCATGAGGATTTCGTTCATAGGAAGGTAGCATTTTTCTGCTATTCTTCTCATTATCATTCGATTGAAATAGTCATCGTAGTAAAAATGATTTCGGCCGATATCGAAGAACCGGTATGTTCTCAAGCGAAAAGGCTGGTGTACCTGGAAGTAGAAACAAATAGATTTCATGACAACTGGGTTGTTAAAGTCTTGTTATAATACTGATTCATATACTTTTTTAACTTCAAGGGAGGCGTGTTCCCATTTCAGTGAATCCACTTCATCTTTTCCAAAGCGGATAAAGGTGTTTGACAAGGCCTGATAATGACATAATCCGTAAATCGCATCAGCCATGGCGTCGATATCCCAAAAGTCGACTTTTATGGCATGCTTGAGAATCTCTGCGACACCTGACTGCTTGGATATGACAACCGGCACATTCGAACGCATGGCTTCAAGCGGGACAATTCCGAATGGTTCCGAAATGGAAGGCATGACAAACACATCCGACATGGCAAACATTTTGTCCACGTCATCGCCTTTCAGGAATCCGGTGAAGTGAAAACGATCGCCCATGCGCAGCTGCGCTACACGTAAAACCATCTTGTTGAGCAGATCCCCTGTGCCTGCCATTACAAAACGAACATTAGGATCGCGTTTCAGAATTTTATGGGCGGCTTCAACAAAATATTCAGGGCCTTTCTGAAACGTAATTCTCCCGAGAAAAGTGACTACTTTTTCGTCGACTGCTTTTTCAAAGCCTTGCAAGTCAGGTTTGTCAGATGGTTCTACAGCATTATGCACCGTAAACACTTTGTTGGGGTCAATACCATATCGGTCAATCACAATACGCCTGGTCAGATTGCTGACTGTAATAACTCTGTCGGCCATTTCCATCCCACGGCGTTCAATGGCATACACATCTGTATTGATGTTTTCACCCGAGCGGTCAAATTCAGTTGCGTGCATGTGCACAACCAGCGGTTTGCCCGATGTTTCCTTAGCTGCCACACCAGCTGAATAAGTTAACCAGTCGTGGGCATGAATAATGTCGAAATCTTGTTTAGTGGCAATAGATGACCCAATAAGAGCATAACGGGCAACCTCTTCCATCAGGTTGCTGCCGTATTTGCCCGAGAACTCAAATTTTTGCGAAAATACCCTGCTTTGGAACTTTTCTGTTGCCCGTTTGCTTTCTTCTGTAAGGTTTTCAAAAGATTCGGGCCCGACATAGGGAATAATGTTTGAACCTACTTCCATGTATTGCACCCTGTCCCAGTATGACCGTTCATCTTCGCGGTCAATATCAACCGTTACTTCACTTGCATTCACTAGCCTTACAGCTTCCTGTGATTCATCACCATAAGCTTTTGGCACTACAAAAATAATTTCGAGTCCGTGCTTGGCAAGACCTTTAGTAAGTCCAAAACAAGCAGTGCCGAGCCCGCCGGTGATGTGTGGTGGAAATTCCCATCCGAACATTAATACCTTCATTGATCAGTTGTTGTTTTGGTGTTGTCGTTATTTCATCAGTTGGTATCTGGTAATGATTGCCTTCATCCGTATCAGCTCTGCCACGGCCCAGGCTTGTGAGATGGCTCCTCCGGGCAGATGTGGTGGATCACCGTCATACACCTCGGAGATGCTTCCAATGCCGGCCTCGAACATAGTGCTTTCAAAGCCTTCATAAAGATCCTGAATATGTTGAAGCCCAGATTTGCCATACAACTTCAGGGATGCTTCAGCATAATGGCCTATAAGCCATGTAAATACAGTTCCCTGATGGTAGGCTTGATGACGTTGTTCCCTGTTGCCCCCAAATTGTCCTTTGTAGGCCGGGCTCATCGGACTAAGAGTCCTAAGCCCTCTGGTCGTAAGCAGTTCAGAGCGAACACGTGCCATTACAGCTGCCTGCATTTCGTCATTGATCGGACTGTAGGGTAAAGCTACTGCAAACAGCATATTTGGTCTGACGGACATATCGCGCACCCCGTTCTCGACACAATCGGCCAGAAAACGATGTTTTTCATCCCAAAAGGTTTCCGGGTAACTGCTTTTGATCATTTCCGCAACCGCTTGCCATTTCTTCACAAATGAAGTATCGTTTGCAGCAGATGCAAGTTCAATGGAAAAACACACTGCATTATACCACAGTGCATTCACTTCAACCGCATAACCATTGCGAGGAGTGATGGGTTTGCCATTGGTAACAACATCCATCCATGTCAGTGTCATGCCAGTGGACCCGGCGTGTAGCAACCCCTTTTCATCCATGAAAATGTTGAACTCAGTGCCCTGCCGGAACCCATCCAGAATCTGTTTCATTTTCCGACCATACTCATTCCATATTTCGGATTTAAGTCCTGTATGTATGGCGTATTGCTGCATGGCCCAGAAAAACCAAAGCGGGGCATCAACAGAGGCATAGTCGGGTTGATTATTCCGACCGATATTCGGAAAAAGCGGGCCTTTGAGGTTGGCGAGGTTAGTGTTGATGACTGCCTTAAATGAGGGTATGTCGTTGTTGAGCAGGGTCAGGCCGGGCAAGGCAATGAATGTGTCTCGGCCCCAGGTTCCAAACCAGGGAAATCCCGCCATGATTTCAGTTTTGTTTTTGCCTTTGACAATGAACTGCTGTGCTGAATTGGAAAGGCAGTTTTCGAAATTATCTCTTGGAACACGCTTTTTTACCTCTGATGAAAATTGTCTACTAAGTCCGGTTGTGGCTTTTTCTTCAAGGCCGGCAGAAAGGATAATGCTTTCGCCTTTTTTTAGGTTAATATCAAAGAAACCCGGTACAAAAAGGTCTTCGTTACATTCGTTACCTCTTTCTTTTTCACGGATATACTCAATGTTATAATACCAATCAGGCACATGGGTATATTCGGCTTTTCGCGAGAACTGCATGTAGAGCCTCGAATAACCTTTATACATCTGCCAGCTTACGCCATTCGCGGCTTGCTCAAATTTGTTGTTGAGGTCAATATTGGCTTTTGAAAGCCGGTAAACATTGCGAAATGCAAGAAAAGGTTTGAGTCTCAGCGTTGTGGGAGAGTTTGCTTCTTCAAGTGTGTATCTGATCAAAACCCTGGATTCGTTTTCAGCAAACAACATCTCTTTACTCAGCACGACCCCACCGACCCTGTAAATCAATCTGGGTATCGGAGATGCTGTGAAGGCCCGGAGGTATTTGTGTCCCTTGGGCTCATGCACCCCGTTGGGATACATGCGCACGGCCAGGTTAAATGATTCATTATGCTGAATTACTGTTTCATCTACTGATGACAACAAAACATGATTGTCGCTGTCAAGCCAGGGTTGAGGAACAACAAGCAGGCCATGATACTTGCGTGTGTTGCAGCCGGCTATTGTGGTTGATGAATATCCTCCGGCCCGGTTGGATCGAAGTAATTCTCTGGAAAGCGAAAAATCGAGGTTGATCAGCTGTAATTTTTCAAAGGAAATATAGCTCATTGCTTAGTTTTTTCAGGATGAAAAACTTTTTTCATGCTAATGGCGCAAAAATATGAAATTCCCTCATGAAACTAAAATCCGATTTCACTGTCAAAGACATTTGACTGGTTATTTATGTATCACATTAATAATATTTTGTGATTTACGGATTTGTTGTTAATATTTTATTGAAATACAGAAAACGATTGCATAAGTGCCTTAGCGCGCAATCAGTGGTTTATTAGCTTCGTTCTTTAATGGAAAAAAATAGTGTAATCCACTGCATCGCTGTTTTACAGTTCATTTTAGTATTTGACAAGCGGGATTTTCATAGTAAAGGATACATATCAAAAAGCCGGCCCTGATTTCAGGACCGGCTCTCATAAATGATACTTAGTTCTCAGAACTTTACTGTCAGTCCAAGGTTCAGCACAGAGATGCCGTAACCGAGCTCCCCAAATGCGCCAAATGTTTCATTAAAATGATAACGGGCTCCGAGAAAACCAGAGTAGGCAATACCACCTGCCGATGGCTCAGGGAGATTGCTGTTTCCTTCGAGCTCTACTGAGGCAAGGTTATAGGCCAATAACAATCCGGCATAGGTGTCCATATTGTCGAGTAGGTCGAAATGATATGCTCCACGTGCTCCGATAATCAGATAAGAGTATTTCCAGGTATAGTTTAATCCGGCAAATTCCTCTTTAAACATGGAGTAACCTACATAAGCACCCAAACTTATATTGTCGGTGATGCCAAAATCAAGTGAAGCCGAAACCGGAGGCAATGTGGCTTTTCCGGCACCAAAAGTGCTTAATAAACCGACACCTAAATTCAGGTCTTTCTGTCCTTTTTCGAACTGTGCTGTGGCACTCAATGAAATACCCATAAGGGCAATGAAAACAATGGTAATTGCTTTTTTCATGGTTGTTTGATTTAGTTAAATTGCCTACTCTGTGTGCTTTTCGGCTTCCGCAAAAAATTCTTTTGTTGTTGCTTTAAAATCAAATTATTCGTTAAGCCAAAGCCAGACAAAAACAGGTAACTGAACATGTGAGTTTTAATGGCATTGACCGATGTGAAACGATAAGCCTGAAAGTTGAATGCCTGTGGCCCTGAACCGGGCCTGATGACATCTGTTTTACGCATGGACATGAAGCTTCGCAACAGAGAAAAGCAATTTGATTTGCCGGGTGGAAAACTAAAGAGTTTTGCAAGATTCATGTTTCAGGCTAAAGAAACACAAATGTATGCTTGGTCTTTTCTTAGGAAGCTAAGGTAAAAATCGTAATTCTCCTACGGTGTTTTTAACAGTAGTCTTTTCCGCTGAGCGTTTAGCTAGGTTCAATCCTGAATTAATCTCACTTTTCTGCTGATCATCTCGATCAGAAAAACCTTATTGAAGCCTGTTAAAGGTATTTTGTCAATAGTGTTCAAGTTTGCAGGTAGTTTGGCACTGCTTGACGCATCCAATCCCGCAACAAGCACCAGCCAAAGTTCGTTCAGTCTTTTTTTCTGATAAAGGGTTCTCTTCTCTTCTTTTCTGCTCATGGCATAGTTTATATCCTGCAAAGTGAAACGATTGCTCTGTGCAGATGGCAGCAATGCACTTACCGGTCCTTTGGTGAGTCTGGTGATCTCTATGCCAATACGGTAATGCCTGCCTGTTTGCAGGACAAAATCGGGAGATTCTGAAGGAATAATGCGACCGGGAGGAAAGCCAGAGTATTGAGAACGTAGTAAATTCATAACGGCCTGCTCTTCATTAAACTTGGTTGTATTTTTCATTTATTATGCTAATAATCACCTTTTCTGGCATTCAACCGAACAAAAAGTACAAAAATGCATTAATTTAGCATTTCATTTCAATGTAATCCGTTAAAGTTGTTATTGCTTCAGTTATTCAAACGATCAAATTTTCACATCATGAAGAATTATTGTAAATTGTCGGCAATCAGTTTATTGTTTGTCTGCACCTTTTTGTTGCATGGTTTCGTTGCTCAGGGTCAAAATTTTAAAATTGTCAGAGGTGAGCGTCCTGCAATTGATCTGTCGAAAGTTCCGGTTGATGCTTATGAGCATGGGGTGCTGAAGATTAAACTCACTCGAGAGGCAATCAGTTTAATCAATGAAGATTCATTTGATGGAGTTTTGGCAAACTCAGTGAATTTTGGTATAGAGTCAATCGATGCGCTTGGTCGCGAATTTGGAGTCAGGCGTATTGAAGCCCAGTTTGGCTCAACTGCACTCAAGAATTCCTATTCTGAAAGGCATCATGCGTGGGGGTTTCATCAATGGTTCAAGCTTTATGTAAATGAATCGGTTGATATTAGAGTGGCTGTTAATGCTTTTATGGAATTGGCTGAAATTGAATTTGCTGAACCCGAATACAGAAAAAGACTTATTGGAAATGCTCCTCCCTCGGATAGGCCTGTTTCTGAAAAATTCAACCCAGCCGAACCCACTGCTTTCTGGACGCCCGATGACCCGAGATACAACGAGCAATGGCACTATCACAACACCGGCCAGCAGAATGGAACACCGGATGCCGATATAGATCTGCCCGAAGCGTGGGAAATGGAGAAAGGGAATTCTGAATTGCTGGTTGCCATTGTCGATGAAGGCATACAGTTCAATCATCCTGACATTGCGGCCAACATGTGGGATGGAATCGGATTTAACTTTGTTGCCGGAAACAGTAATATTGTACCCGGCAACCATGGGACGCATGTGGCTGGCACTGTTGCTGCTGTAAATAACAATGCAACTGGAGTTTCAGGTATTGCTGGGGGTGATGGTTCGGGTAATGGCATCCGGCTAATGTCGGCTCAGGTGTTCACCGCATCCGGCAGTGGCGGTTTTGATCTGGCACCTGTCTGGGCTGCAGACAATGGAGCAGCAATATCGCAAAACAGCTGGGGCTATACAACAGTTGGTGTGTATGAACAATCGGTGCTGGATGCCATTGATTACTTCAATGTGAACGGTGGGGGTGATGCACTGGTCGGTGGGGGCATTACTATTTTTGCAGCCGGAAATGATGGAACAGAAGGCTCGTGGTATCCGGGATTTTACTCAGGAACTTTTGCTGTGGCAGCAACCAATAATCAGGACATAAAATCATGGTATTCGAATTACGGTGATTGGGTCGATATTTCTGCCCCTGGGGGAGAAACCAATAATGTAAATGCACGTGGTGTGCTTAGCACCCTTAATAATAATTCTTACGGCTTCTATCAGGGTACATCAATGGCCTGCCCACATGTGTCAGGTGTTGCGGCCCTTGTCGGTTCAACCGCATATGGTGAAATAACGCCTCAGGATCTTGCCGAAATCCTGCAGAATTCAGTGGACAATCATTACGGAGTAAACCCTTCTTATCTGGGTAAACTGGGAACAGGCAGGCTGAATGCCTTCAATGCACTGATTGAGGCTGAGAGTTTTCTGACCGGCGTGCGCAACCCGGCTTCTTTCGGAGCATCTGCGGCAACGCCATATCAGGTTGATCTGAGTTGGACACCCAATACAGACAACAATCCGGTGATGGTAGCATGGTCTTCAAACGGTGTGTTCGGAACTCCTGCTGAAGGCGTAGCCTATTTGCCCGGCGATCTTATTCCGGGAGGCGGAACAGTTCTTTATAAGGGCATCCAGACAGCATTTCAGCATTCCGGATTAGAACCTGCGACAGCCTATTATTACAAAGCATGGTCATATAATGATGGTCTTCAGTATTCATCTGGTCGGTCAGCTTCTGTTACCACTGCTTGCGAGCCTTTTGATCTGCCATTCAACGAAAACTTCGAAGACCTGATTACCAGACCTATCTGTTGGAATCAGGAAAATGTTTCCGGAGGATTAAACTGGACTGTCGGCGCAGGTAATGGAGAAGCAAACCCGCCTTCAGCCCATGACGGTTCATTAAATATTTATCACAAATTGGACGATGTGCTTGCTGATCAGGCTGTTACACGGCTTGTCACACCGCAATTACAGCTATCGGGATTGTCAAGCACCGAATTACGGTTTTGGTACACCAATGCGAGACGCACGTTTATTATATGGAATTTTCAGGATGAACTTAAAGTGTATTATAAAAACAGCGCAGGAGGACAGTGGTCATTGCTTCAAACTTACAATAGTAATGTAACCAGCTGGTCTGAAATCGTGATACCTCTGCCTAACCCGACAGATGATTATTATATTGCTTTCGAAGCAGTTGCCAATGCCGGTTTTGGTGTTTGTCTCGACAAAATAGCTGTCACAGGTGCCGGTGGAGGAACGATCTATACAATTTCTGCCATTGCTTCGGCCAATGGTACCATTCAGCCCGAAGGCGATGTGGCTGTCAACCAGGGCGCAAATCAGGATTTTCAGATTAATGCCAATACAGGTTATCAAATCAGCAGTTTGGTGGTTGATGGGTCAACAGTTGCTGAGGTCGTTGGTCTTGAATCCTATGTATATGCTTTTACCAATGTTTCATCCAATCATTCCATCACAGCTGATTTCACACTCAAAACCTGTATCGTGGAGACGAATGTCAGCCCTGCAGGCTCAGGTACGGTCAGTGGAGCAGGTAACTATACATATGGCCAGACAGTTACGCTTTCTGCCAACCCGGGAGCAAATTACGAGTTCAGCAAATGGACTGTAAACGGAACAGAAGTGAGTGTAGCCAATCCATATAGCTTTACAGTACATTCAGATGTCGTTGTAACCGCGGTCTTTACGGTAAAACAAACCTTTGCTGTTACGGTGCTTGTTGACCCCCCGGGAAGCGGCACCATTACAGGTGAAGGCAATTACACCTTCCTGCAATCAGTATCATTGCTGGCAACACCTGCAGAAAATTTTGTTTTTGTGGCCTGGATGGAAAATGGCGAATTGCGATCAACTCTAAATCCGTTTACCTTCTTTATAGGAACCGACAGGAACTTTACAGCAGTATTTGCATCCAATTCTGCGGTTGATGAGAACAGTCACGGTCATGCTAATATCTATCCAAATCCGGCAATATCTTCGATTTCATTGGAACTTCGTGAAAAAGCGACAGTTTATATTACTGACCTAAACGGTCTGGTAGTTTATGCCTCTGAATCAGAAGCCGGAACGACTGAAATAGAAATGTCGGGTCTTGAAAAGGGGATTTATTTTGTGCATCTTCGCTATAAGGATTATCTCAAGACAAGCAGGGTAATTAAATTATAGCTGCAATCCTCCTTATTGTTTGCTTTGTTTAATCAGTCGCTGGCTGATGTTAATTTTCTGTATGCTAAGTGCCTGTTTCTTTATTCAAAACTTAACTTTTTTCTAATAATTCTACAATCTGGACACGGTTGCTTTGCTTCTTATTTCATTGATATAAATGAAGCAACAGAAAAGGCGGGTTGAGATTGTGGTTCTTTCCGACATTCATTTGGGTACAAGGGGCTGCCGTGCTAAAGAATTGCTGCATTATCTGAAGAATGTGCAACCCGAAACCCTGATTCTTAATGGCGACATCATCGATGTGTGGCAGTTCAGCAAGCGCTACTGGCCAAATTCGCACATGAAAGTCGTCAAACAAATCCTGTCGATGGCCTCGAAGAAAACCAAAGTGTACTACATCACAGGAAATCACGATGAAGTGCTTCGCAAGTTTTCGGGCATGCGCATGGGCTCACTTTTTATTGTCAACGATCTGGTACTGGAACTGGGGGAAGACAAAGTGTGGTTTTTCCATGGTGATGTTTTTGATGTGATCATGCAGCATTCCAAATGGCTGGCAAAGGCAGGAGCAATCGGCTACGATAGTCTCATAGCCATCAATACCACTGTGAACGCTGTGAGCCGTTTTTTCGGCAGGGGCCAGGTTTCTTTGTCGAAGAAAATTAAAGAAAATGTGAAAACCGCAGTTAAATATATCCACAACTTTGAAGAAACAGCAGCAGATCTGGCTATTCGCAAAGGTTATCAGGCTATTGCATGCGGACATATCCATCATCCCGAAATAAGAACGATCGAGAGGCCCGGCGGGTCAGTGAATTACCTGAATTCAGGAGATTGGATAGAAAACCTGACGGCACTTGAATATTCAGATGGTATATGGTCTATGTACACGCACAGAGTTGAAAATCTTCAACCTCATCATCAACAAAATGTTGATGACGAGGTGTATGCCGAAGACATGAAAAACAAGCAATTGTTCCAGATAATGCTTAAAGAATTTCAGTCATGAAAGTATTGTATGCCATTCAAGGAACCGGCAACGGTCATCTGAGCCGTGCAACTGCCATAATACCGGTTTTGAAAAAATACTGTGAACTTGATGTGCTTGTGAGCGGAACTCAGGCAGATATCAGTATTGATTATCCGGTAAAATATAAACTACACGGTTTGAGCTTTTATTTTGGAAAAAAAGGAGGGATTGATGTGTGGGAAACCTTCAGCAAAGCAAGTCTGATCCGGCTAAAGCAAGAGTTTAATTCCGTACCGGTTGATCATTATGATCTTGTAATAAATGATTTTGAGCCTGTCAGCGCGTGGGCCTGCCAGTTCAAAGAAGTCCCGTGCATTTCTTTAAGCCACCAGAGTGCATTGCTCGAGCCCAATGTGCCTTTACCGGCCGAAAAGGATCTGGTTGGTTCATTTGTATTGCGCAATTATGCGCCCGCACATGATTACATCGGTTTTCATTTTAAGCGATATACAGAAAGGATATATACACCTGTGATCCGGAATGATATCCGTCGGGCCATTCCCGATGATCACGGACATTACACAGTTTATCTGCCCGCTTATGATGATTTTTTTCTTGCTTCAATTCTGTCATTGGATAATGCGATACGATGGGAGATATTTTCAAAGTCAGGAAACGAAACCGACTATAACAGCCACATCAAAATCAGGCCGGTTAATGCCGACCATTTTGCACAAAGCATGCTTCATTCGAGCGGAGTTCTATGCGGTGCGGGTTTTGAAACACCTGCCGAAGCTTTGTTTTTGGGCAAAAAGCTGATGGTTGTTCCTATGAAAGGGCAATATGAACAGCATTGCAATGCAGCGGCTCTGGCCGAAATGGGGGTTTCAGCTCTCAACGAAATCAACACCCGATCCATCGATAAAATCATAGAATTTACACAATCGTCGCAGAATGACAGATTAGAATACCCTGATCAACTGGAAGAAATTGTTGGCCATGTCATGCACATGCACAGCTCAATAAACATCAACGAAAACAGTTCGTTGACAAAAAGGGTTCTGAAGTATTAATCCATCAGCGAAGTTTGCCTGTAATAAACATTTGTTCGAACTGGACAGGCTATAGCTTCAGACAATTAATTTTTCGTATGATTAATTCTTTGTTGATAATCAATCGCAAAAAGAGTGTCTGATTCGTGCATTCTTCATCCAGATTAAATGAATAGTGGTGTGGTCCTGAAATTATATTGTCATCAACAAGCTCTCTGATCCTTCTGCCCTGAGTGTCATATAGATTTATATTCACATAGCTGTCTTCAGCCAGTTCAAATTTCAGGTTGATCATTTCTCTTGTCGGATTCGGGCTAATGAGGATGGTATGGGTATCAGGTTCTGATTCGGTAATCGACACCCCCAGAGGTTCATAGGTCAATGACATCTGCTTGAAATAGGCCGCATCCTGGAATGTCAGATTGAGTTGGTCAGTGCCTTTTTCAAACGAAATATGTGCTGAAGGACCGGGCACACCATCATTGGCCGAATTGCGGCTCGAATATTCCATCCAGATTTCATAAGTGCCATCGGGAACCAGATTTCCTGACAGATCACGACAATCCCAACTTATGGTATGTGTAGTGTGGTTGTTGATCGTAGGGCCGGTTACTGCGTTTACGCTATTGTTGCCCGAACTGACCATCCATTTCACCAGATGTTGCTTCCTGCTTGCAGCCAGTACTTTGCGAGAAATCACAAAATTGCCCTCACTGTCTTTGATCCATATGGCCAGCACATGCCGAGGTGAATAATTGCCGCCGATGCTTGTGGTTGAAACCGAAAAGCTCACTGTTCCGTCGGTATAGGTCTGACCACTTACCTGATTCAACTGCGAAAAGCAAAATAGCAGCATTATGGAAAATATCATTCTTTTCATCTACTTTTTTTTGTCAAAGTAAGTGCATATTTGTTTACTTTGTGTAAAAAAATATCAACTACATTATGGATTACAGACCAAAGATTGCAATAAAGCCAACCGGATTCGACAAGCTTGTTGAAGGTCTCTCAATTGCTTTTATGGTGGCTACCCTCATAGTGGCATTGAATGCGTATTTTACACTACCCGAAACTATTCCCGTTCACTTCAACATCAAAGGCGAAGCAGATGGATTTGGCAACAAAATCAGTATTCTGCCTTTGCCGATAATCTCGATCATTTTGTTTGCCGGAATGACGGTACTTAATCGATATCCCTGGATATTTAATTATCCGGTAAAAATTACACCTGAAAATGTACTGAAACAATACAATTCAGCTGTTCGGCTGATCCGCTGGCTGAAGCTGAGTCTGGTGGTTGTTTTTTTTCTGATTACAACCGGAATGGCTTACTCGGCACATGAGGGATCGTTCAGCTTGGGTTTGTGGATGCTGCCGCTGATTCTTGTGATTGTAAATCTTCCGCTTGTGATTTATCTTATTGATGTGTTTATGAAACCTGCTAAAAAAATGTAAAAATGAAGACTGCCCATTATTATGTACTGTCGGGAATAGGAGTGGTATCACTCATTGTGTCCTTTGTTTGTTTCTCCTGTGAAGGTCCGTCCGGGGCTTCGGAACAAAAAGCACGACAGTTAACCGTAGATCTAATGCCTCAGTTTTTTTCAGGCAGCATATTTTTTTCAGAGGCAGCATCAGCTCATTCTGATCTTGAATTGTATGAGGACTCAACTTTTTTGTTGCTGCGAAGGATCAATAATGATACGATCTGGAATGGGGTTTTCGGGAGATGGAAGAACGACAGTAGCGGAATGATTGTTTTGGACGGAGGAACTCAGGCCCAGCTTAACCTGAAGCTTATGCAATCAGCTTTGCTCATTCTGAATAGTGAGGGTGAGCAAGTGGAAGACAGTGAACAGTTTATGCTTCATCAACTGAGCGATTCTTCGATGATTGGAAGAAGATTTGTTGTTGAAGGCGAGTATTTTTATATGGCTGACGCAGTAGTCATGAGGTTCTGCGCCACTGGTAAAAAGGCCTGGCCGGTAGCCTTATCGGGCGATAATCTGCAGGCTGAAAAATTCTATTTAATTGAAAGTTCGTCGCGACCCGGGCAAAAGGTGTTTATCAATGCTGAGATCAGTGTTTTTATGGACACAGGCATGGAAGGAGACCCCAGGCCTCATATTATGATCCATAAATTTTTAGGTGGAGCCTGGAAGTCTGACTGTTTATAGAATCTGAATGATTTACGGGAATCTTTTTGTTCAATTGCCATTTGCAAGACATAATTTGAGATATGTTTGATTTTGTGTTTTTAGCAAACGGTTGCGAATATTAATTTAGACTGAATCTACTTTAGACCCAAAATCAAAAAATGTCTGATAATCTTTGTTTTTGTCCTGTAAATTACACTAATTTTGCAGTGTGAATAATTTCACAATGTGAAAAGTTAACAGTATTGTTTTTTATAATGACCTATTAAAAATAAAAGCGATGAACTTAGAAAAAATCATGAATGACCTGGAGAAAAAACATCCAGGCGAAATGGAGTACTTGCAGGCAGTGCGTGAAGTGCTTGAGTCACTTGAAGAGGTGGTCAACCAGAATCCTCAGTTTGAAGCTGCGGGAATCATCGAGCGTATTGTTGAGCCCGACCGAGTGCTTACTTTTAAGGTGCCGTGGGTTGCTGACAATGGCAAAGTGCATGTAAATCTTGGTTACAGGGTTCAGTTTAACAACGCTATCGGCCCATATAAGGGCGGCCTTCGTTTCCATCCCAGTGTAAACCTGAGCATATTGAAATTTCTGGGCTTTGAACAAATTTTCAAAAACAGCCTGACAACACTTCCTATGGGTGGTGGCAAAGGTGGTTCTGACTTTGATCCCAAAGGCAAATCAGACGCTGAAATCATGCGTTTCTGCCAGTCGTTCATGCTCGAACTCTGGAAAATCATTGGACCCGAGACTGACGTTCCGGCAGGCGATATTGGAGTTGGTGGTAAAGAAATCGGATATATGTTTGGGATGTATAAGAAATTGACCCGCGAGCATGTAGGCGTTCTCACTGGAAAAGGAATCAACTGGGGTGGAAGCCTTATTCGCCCGGAAGCAACTGGATTTGGGGCCGTTTATTTTGCCCAGGAAATGCTGTCAACCCGCAACACTGATTTCAGCGGTAAAACTGTTGCAATTTCTGGTTTCGGAAACGTGGCATGGGGTGCTGCATTAAAAGTGACACAACTTGGTGGTAAAGTTGTTACCATTTCAGGACCTGATGGATACATTTATGATCCGGAAGGTATCAGCGGCGAAAAAATTGATTATTTGCTTGAACTCAGAGCTTCAAATCAGGACATCGTTAAGCCATATTCCTACGAATTTCCTTCAGCACAGTTTGTTCAGGGAAAACGACCCTGGGAAGTGAAATGTGACGTGGCTCTGCCTTGTGCTACACAGAATGAACTTGGCAAGGAAGATGCTGAAACATTGGTTGCCAATGGCTGTTTCTGCGTTGCCGAAGGTGCCAATATGCCTTCGACTCCCGAAGCTGTTGAAGTGTTTAAAAAGCATAAAATATTGTTCGGTCCCGGCAAAGCTGTGAATGCAGGTGGTGTTTCAACTTCAGGCCTCGAAATGACACAAAACTCCATGAAACTCTCATGGAGCCGCGAAGAAGTGGATGCAAGACTGCACGAGATCATGAAAAATATCCACGCTTCCTGTGTAAAACACGGAAAACAGGAGAATGGATATATTGATTATGTAAAAGGTGCCAACATTGCAGGCTTCCTCAAAGTGGCCAATGCAATGATGGATCAGGGTGTGCTTTAAGTTGCCTTACTCTTAATTTCTTAAAAGCTGTGATTTTACAATCACAGCTTTTTTAATTTTTAACGCATAATGACTTTGCCAGCTTTTGTGCATTTATGGGTTTTATAAGACATGGTCTATCATAATGTTTTATTGTTGACAACTCATTGACTCATGCGGAGTATTTTGGAATGTTAACTTGAAGAGATTGCTTATTTTTGCGTAACCTTATAAGAGGTGTAGCAAGGCTTTAATGGAATTTCTCTATCCCGGCATATTATACGCTTTAGCAGCGTTGGCCATTCCGGTCATTGTTCATCTGTTTAATTTCAGAAGGCATAGGCTGGTGTATTTCAGTCGGATCGATTTGCTTAAAAATCTGGTGCAGCAGACATCAAAGACCAACAAACTGAAACACCTTGTGGTTTTAATGTTGCGCATACTTGCATTCTCAGCGCTCATCATTGCTTTTGCCGGACCATACCTGCCAAAAAGCCCAAACGCTATCGCTAAAGAGGAAAATCTTATTTCAGTTTATCTGGATAACTCATTAAGCATGAGCCTGAAAGGTGCCAACGGTAGCCTTTTTGATGAAGCCAGGCAAATGGCTGTTGATCTGGCTCAATCGGTGAATAAAAATGACCGGTTTTTGCTGATAACCAATGATATGTTGCCTGAACATGAGTATACCATGACACGGGAGGAATTTATCAGGGAAATCGGTAGTATCACACCAAGCACAAATACAGCCTCCGTTTCGGTGGTCCATAACCGCATGAAACAATTAACGTTGAGTGAGTCGGGAGCCAGATCGGCTTTCCTGATTTCAGATTTTCAGAAAACATCTGCCGACCTTGCTAATCTTATTCCAGACACGGCCATAACGACGTATTTTGTGCCGACAATTGCACAGTCTTATCAGAATGTTTTTATCGACAGTTGCTGGTTGAATAGTCCGGTGTTGTTTCCGGGTCAGTCTGTGAGTCTGACCGCGCGGGTATATAATGAAGGCGGCACAGCCCTCAAGAATCAGTCGCTGGCCTTACTGATCAATAACTCTCGTAAGGCAATTGCCAACTTTGACCTGGAAGCCAATTCTTTTTCCGATATTGAACTCCGGTTTGTCGTCAATGATGAGGGATGGCAAAATGCTTCTCTTCAGATTACAGACTTTCCGGTAGTCTTTGATGATGAGATGTTTTTATCCTTTGAGGTAAGTGGAAAGTTGAACGTGCTGGAGATTACTGGGAATACATCCGGAAAGTGGATTGAAATGCTGGCTTCAGGTGATCCATTGTTTACTCTGACACGCCGCAATATTTTTCAGCTCGATTTTCAATCATTCGTAATGTATCATCTGATTGTGCTGAACGAACTGGAGCAAATACCTGATGGCTTAAAATTTGCACTGGATCAGTATATTGAGGATGGGGGCAAGGTTCTGGTAGCACCTGCTGCAACTCAATCTGCGCGGGTTTACAATCAATGGCTTTCAGGACATGGAGTATCCTATGCAGAGGTGCAGGATACAACCCGAACCAGAGTCTTTTCACTGCAGACTGCCCACCCCTTGTTCAGAGATGTGTTTGTCAGCATACCGGATAATCCTGATCTTCCGCTTGTTTTTAAGCACTATCCTATTAAAGTACTGAGAAAGGAAAATAGTCTTGCTTTGATAACTATGATAAACGGAGGTCCTTTTCTGAGTGAGATTTCAACAGGTCAGGGTAAGATATACATGATTCCAGTTCCGCTTAATGACAATTGGACAAATTTTCATCGAAATCCACTTTTCGTACCCGTGTTTTATCGAATGGCATTTCTTCAACCCGGAAGCGAGCGATTATACCATATCGCCGGAAATAATAGTATAATTGAAATACCCTTTATTCCGTCAAATGCAGAACAGATAATAAAGATAGCTGCTCCTGATAGTTTGATATGGATTCCCCAACAGCGTAATTTTGGCGGAATAACCCAATTCAGCCTATCGGAAGGCCCTGTGCAGCCCGGCCATCACCGGCTGATTTCGGAAGACTCAACAATTGCTTTTTTTTCGGTAAACCTTGACAGGTCAGAATCACGTTTGTCATGCTGGAGTCAGGATGAATTAACCAAAGAAATACTCTCGGCTGGATTTGAAGAGCAAAGTGCGCTTTCGGCTTCGGATATAGGAAAATCTGGAGTAAAGAAATTAGTTAATCCGGGCTCAATGCTCTGGAAATGGTTTGTTTTGATGACATTGCTGTTTCTTTTGCTCGAAGTTTTAGTTCTTCGTTTTTGGAAATAATACACACAGATATACATGACTTTTGATGATGATAGCATAAAGGAATCAACAGATAATCAGGGAGATCTGCATCGTACAATTCAACTTGGAGGCTTGTATGAGAATTGGTTCCTCGATTACGCTTCATATGTAATACTTGAACGCGCTGTGCCTGATATGGGCGATGGACTCAAACCTGTTCAGCGCAGGCTGCTTCATGCCATGAATCAGTTGGATGACGGGCGTTTTAATAAAGTGGCCAACATTATAGGCCATACCATGCAATATCATCCCCATGGAGATGCTTCCATCGGGGATGCTCTGGTGCAGCTGGGGCAAAAAGACCTGCTTATCGACACACAGGGTAACTGGGGAAATTTACTCACCGGCGACAGTGCAGCAGCTTCACGTTACATTGAGGCAAGGCTTTCAAAATTTGCAAATGATGTAGTCTTTTATCCAAAAACAACTCGCTGGAAGCTTTCGTATGACGGCCGTAACAAAGAACCTGTTGCCCTGCCGATGAAATTTCCTGTACTTCTTGCACAAGGTGTTGAGGGCATTGCAGTTGGACTCGCTTCTAAAATTCTGCCTCATAACTTTATTGAACTCATCGATGCGTCCATAAAGTATCTTATGAATGAGGATTTTGAGATTCTGCCTGATTTTCAAACCGGTGGTATGGGCGATTTTTCAAAATACAATGATGGGCTCAGGGGAGGAAAGGTCAGAATAAGAGCTAAAATTTCGCAATACGACAAAAAAACATTGGTAATAAACGAAATACCTTTCTCTACCACTACCACTAGCTTGATCGACAGTATTGTTGCAGCAAGTGATAAAGGAAAAATCAAGATCAGAAAGATCGATGACAACACAGCTGAAAATGTTGAAATTGTAATTCACCTCAATCCGGGCATTTCACCTGACCAAACCATTGATGCGCTCTACGCTTTTACACAATGCGAGGTTTCGGTTTCGCCCAACGCATGTGTCATTCGCGATGGAAAACCGGCATTTATAGGCGTTAGCGAAATATTGAAGGCAAACACAAACCAAACCCGCGAACTGTTGCGCCTCGAACTTCAGATCAGACTCGATGAACTGGAACGGGAATGGCATCTTTCGTCCCTGGAAAAGATTTTCATCGAACAACGGATTTACAGGGATATCGAACAAAGCGAAAACTGGGAACAGGTAGTTGAAATCATCCGTTCTGGCCTCGTTCCTTTTATTTCATCCCTGAGGCGCGAAGTCACAGATGATGATATTGTTCAGCTTACCGAAATCAAAATCAAAAGAATAACCAGGTTTAGTTCCTTCAAGGCCGATGAACATCTGAAGGGTATTGAAACAGAAATGGAGGAAGTTAAGAATCATCTGCAACACATCACTGACTATACCATTAATTTTTACCGGCAGATCAAAAAGAAATACGGTCAGGGCAGGGAACGAAAAACCGAAATCCGTAGCTTTGATACAATTCAGGCTGCAGCTGTGGCTGCCAACAACGAAAAACTTTACGTGAACCGTATTGAAGGTTTTGCCGGAACATCGCTCCGTAAAGACGAGTTTGTTTGCGAATGCTCGGATATTGATGAAATAATTGTTTTCAGGGAAAACGGCACCTTTGTAGTAACAAGGGTTTCTCCAAAATCGTTTGTGGGAGAGCATATTATACACATTGACGTGTTCAGGAAAAATGATGACAGAACTGTGTATAATGTGGTTTACCGTGATGGGCGAAAAGGCCCCTGGTATGTGAAAAGATTTTCGGTGCTGGGCGTAACCCGCGACAAGGAGTACGACATCACGGCCGGTACTCCGGAATCGAAAGTGGTTTATTTCTCTGCAAATCCAAATGGAGAAGCTGAAGTAATCCGGGTGTTTCTGAAACCCAAACCAAGAATGAAGAAAACAGCATTCGAGTTTAGTTTTGCAGAAATATCCATCAAAGGCCGTAATTCAAAAGGTAACATACTCAGTAAACATCCCCTCAAACAGATACACAAACGTGAAAACGGAGTATCCACACTTGGCGCCAGAGATATCTGGTATGATGAAACGGTTAAACGTCTGAATACGGATCAAAGAGGAATTTATCTCGGCGCATTTTCTGCCGATGACCGGCTGGTTAACTTCACACAGAATGGCGACTTCAAACTCACAGGTTACGATCTTTCCACTCATTTCGACGACGATATGATTGTAATCCGGAAGCATAATCCGGACGAAGTGATCTCTATTATTTACCGCGAAGGCGAAACCGGCAAGTATTATCTGAAACGCTTTACCATTGAGGATGATACACCAAATGCCAAGCGAATGTCACTTATAGGGGAACATCCTCAATCTAACCTTATCCACTTGCTTTTTGACGATCTGCCTGTCGTCAGGCTTTCATTCCATCCGACAGAGAAGGGGAAAGTGATTGAGGATGAAACCATTGAACTTGCTTCATTTATCGGGGTAAAAAGCTATAAAGCAAAAGGAAAGAGATTGTCAGCTAACGAAATATCTGATTTGTCTGTTCTGGAACCGCTTGCTCCGCCAGAGGATATGTCAGTTAATATTGAAGAATTGTCAACAAATGATGATTTAGAAATTCAGGAAGTTGAACAGGTTATAAGCGAAGAAATGCCGGATACAGATGTTCCGGCAAAACAACCCCCCAAGCCTGAAAGCCCGCTTCAAATGGAATTGGAATTCTGAGTATTACAATCTTAAAGCAGAACTTTGAAATAATCAATATAAAAAACCAAAACGAATAAACAGAACGAATTATGGAGAATCCTCATGTATTGCAGGTAAGTGACAAAGTATTTTGGTGCGGAGCCATAGATTATGATATTGTGACCTTTGATGTGGTGATGGAAACTAAGTACGGAACCACTTATAACGCTTATTTTATCAATGCCGAGAAAAAAGCTGTGGTGGAGACCGTTAAAGAGAAATTTTGGCCTGAATATGAAATGAAGCTGCGCAGCTTGGTTAATCCTGCTGAAATTGAGTATATTATACTTGATCATACCGAACCCGACCATTCCGGCTGCTTGGGACATTTGCTCAAACTTGCTCCAAAAGCAAAGGTGGTTGGTAGTGGTAACGCAATCCGATACCTCAGAGACCTTGTGACAGAGCCTTTTGAAAGCATCCAGGTCAAGGACGGGCAAGAACTTGATCTCGGAGATCTGACTCTCCGGTTTATCTCAGCACCTAACCTGCACTGGCCAGATTCAATCTATTCATACCTCATCGAAGAAAAGGTGCTTTTCACTTGCGATTCGTTTGGAGCGCATTATGCAGATTCACAAATGTTTGATGATTTGGTTGGAAACTGGGATGATGCTTTTTCCTATTACTTCGATGTTATTCTGAAACCATTCAGTAAGTTCCTGTTAAAAGCAATTGAAAAGATCAGACCATTAGAAATCAAAGCAATATGCACAGGTCATGGCCCTGTTTTAAGGTCAGACTGGAAACGCTATGTTGATCTTTCTGAGAAATTTGCGCAGCAATATCTGGCATTGCCTCAAACGCACCGGATTTTTATTCCTTATGTCTCTGCCTATCAGAAAACGGGTGCTATCGCACATGCTATTGCCAAAGGGATCGAATCGGTTGAGGGTGTCGAGGCAGTCGTGTTAGATATCGAACATACAAGCATTGGTGACCTGGAAATGCAACTTACTATGGCTAATGGTTTCATTGTAGGTTGCCCGACAATTAATCAGAATATTCTATTGCCCGTTTATAAGTTATTTGCTCTTATCAACCCATTGAGAGACAAGGGTAAGCTTGCTGGAGGATTTGGCTCATATGGCTGGAGTGGCGAAGGCATGAAAATTATTCGTACAAACCTCGAAAACCTGAAACTAAAATACACCGAAACTGATGTATTTGTTAAATTTAGCCCGAATGAGAGCGATCTTGACAGGGCTGAACGATATGGCAGGCAATTCGCACAGCAACTGCTGAGAGAAGAACATGCACTTGCAGAAATGTAATGTTTCTGGGCAATAATTGCAGCCATTATCATGTTTATGTGTCATTTGGTAAGCATATTAATGATCTATTATGATGAATAGCTTGCTTCGTTTTTTTGCTTTTTCAATGCTGCTGGCATCGTGTTCGGTCGAACGTAAGGTTGCCAACAGACTTTCTACAGATACTGATGGGCTGGCAGTTATGCTAATAAGTACAGACCAGATTTATTCTGATCAGATGACTTTTCCTGAAGTTGAAGGATGGGAAGATTTAAGTGTCGAACAACAGGACTCTGTCAGATTATCTTCATCACGTGTCGTCAAGGATCTTTCAGCACAACAGTATCTTAATATTTTCAGGCAATCCTATACTAAAGAGCTTATACGATACGGTATTAAGATCTTTTCTGATTCTGATCTTGCAGCCTTTCAATCCTGGGAAGGCAATGCGTGGCTAGTCAATCTGGCGCAAATTGAGGTGCTCGAACAACAGGAAATCGTGCGCGATGAGGAATTGGTCAACGGAACACTATATACATATGATCTTCAGATTAATACCGTTAATATTGCTTCGTGGTTTGAAGTTGCCCGCATTAATGCGGCTTCGGATAATTCAATGGAAGTTTTGTTTGCTTCCTACGATCTGACCGACGATTATCATGGCTATTTCACCCAGAACTTTATTACCGGTGAAGTGGGATATAACCTGCAAACGGATACATTGAACATAGAAAAATTCTACAACGCTGTTGCATTTTTGGGCAGGCTTTATGCTGGTTATACATTTGATTATATCCTTAATATCAGACTGAATGAGCAGGTTGAAAACGATAAACGCTCGGGTCGTTATTTCAGATATGACCCTTATCGCCGCTTTCTCTTTTCGACTGATAGAGACAGATTTGTGCCATTGACCGAGGATTAGTTAATTTAGTGTTGCTCATGGTAAGGTGTCTTCCTCTGGTACTTACCTCTTCAAGTTTATAACTAAGGTTAGCGTATTCAATGATAATATGCTCTTTGTAGTGTCTTAGTAGTTTTTATTGAACATTGATCATTTCTTTTTGTTTCAAGACTTGGTTACTTCTATTCTGAATACTATTGTTTATTTCATTGTAATAAGTCGTTAAATTGATGAAAATGACGGTTTTGATAACAGGCGCATCTTCCGGAATTGGTCTTGAATTATCCAGGGTATTTGCACGTAATAGCTACGACCTTGTTCTTGTGGCGCGGAGCCTCGAAAGAATGACCGAATTAGCCGCCGAACTTAACAGGAATTTTGGTTGTCGCGTCCATATTGTACCTGTTGACCTTTCAGAGCATGGTGCTTCATTGGCAGTATATCAGGAAGTTCAAAGGCTTGGTGTTGATATTAATGTGCTTGTGAATAATGCCGGTGTTGGTCTTTATGGTGAATTTGAACAGCAGGATTGGAAAAGTCTCGACCGGATGATTACACTCAACATCCATTCGCTCACCCATTTGACACATCTTTTTCTGCCTGCTATGAAACTTCGCTCCGCAGGCAGAATTATACAGATTGCCTCAACTGCTGCCTTCCAGCCCGGTCCTACCATGGCAGTTTACTATGCTACAAAATCGTATGTGCTTAGCTTTTCTTCTGCCTTGCAGCACGAATTGAAAGGAACTGGTATCACAGTAACGACAATTTGCCCTGGCCCCACAAGAAGTGGATTTCAGGATAATGCCGAAATGGGTGGCAGCAGACTGTTCAGTATGATGGCCATTCCCGGATCGGATGAGGTAGCTGAGTTTACATATAAAATGGCTATGAAAGGCAAGACTGTGGCCATTCACGGATGGCTCAACAGGGTCATGGCATTTTTAACCCGAATTATGCCCCGATGGATTTTGATGTCAGTAGCCAAAAGTATTATGGCAAAATAATCTGGTTAAAAGTATTTAAATGGAAGGAGTTCAGGGCAGACCAGTATTGATTGTCGATGGCAATTGTGCACTGTGCAATTGGGCTGTTCGTTTTGTGCTGAAACATGAAAGAAGTCCGTTGTTGCTTTTTTCTGCCAGCAATTCAGTATATTCAGCAGAGGTATTTCGGCGCTTTAGAATTGAAGGCGCATCTAACGAGTCAGTTATACTGATTTCTGAGGAGAAGTTTTATCTTCGGTCAGCAGCTGTTTTCAGGGTATTAGCAGCGTTAAAACTTCCTTACAATTTGATTGGTATTTTTAGGTTTTTGCCTTCCGTATTAACAGATTTCTTGTATAGAATTGTATCTTTAAACCGGAAAAAATGGTTTGGTTTCTCAGATTTTTGTGCCTTTGATGCAGGGGTGGACAAACAACGCTTTCTTGACTGACAGTGCAATAGTTCAGGAAATTATTATCGTCTGATATCTGTTTCGTCCATATTTGTTGCTGTACCTCTTATTAATTGATTCATTCTCTTTCAATTACATACTTCCACTTTAACTGATTCTTGCTATCCCATGAGCTGATTTCCATTTTTCTTTCTTTGGCAGTACCGTAAAATCGGACTTTTCCGAAATTTCGTTCACCGACAACTGTGCCCGGCACCCTTAGGGTATTGTTCCAGGTTTCGCCATTAATGTTGCTGCCTGAGTTAAAAGGTGAAAAAGTCATGTCCCAGATGGTAGGTTTTTCCTCGGCCTTCAAAACCGATAATTCCGTGAAATGCACATCCCCGGTCAGGAACACTACATTTTTAATATTTTGTTCATAAATATAATCAATAATACGTTGCCTTTCTGTCGCAAAACCATTGCTGGTGTAGGTTTCAAAAAGTCCGGCAGTACTTAGGAACTGACCACCCAGAACAACTACCTTAAAACTGGCAAGACTGGATGACAGATTGTCGAAGAGCCACTGAATCTGTTGTTCGCCAAGTTGGGTTTTTGAATCTTTAACTCTCTTGTTAGGGTCGCGATACCAACGGTTGTCGAGTAGAAAAAAGTCAACATCAGCCCATTGAAAACTGGTTATTGCTCCCTCGATACCTGAGACTCCAACGGATGGATTACCCCAAAAGTATTCAAAAGCTTTCAATGTGTTTGCTTTGTTCCAGAAACCTTTATCGCTGTCGTTTGGGCCAAAGTCGTGATCATCCCAAACTGCATAATGATGAGCGTTTGCAAGGAGAGGCTGCATCTCTGGTGTGGAACGGGTGTGGGTGTAGCGGTTCAGGATTCCTGTCATGCTGTTCCAATCGGCCTCACGTAAGTAGATGTTATCTCCAAGCCAGATCATCAGGTCCGGTTTGTGCGTGTTCATTGAAGTGTAAATATGATATTCACCGCCATAAGGTTTTCCGGGCCTGTCAAATTCGGTCTCATTGATATACGCTCCGCTACCCGCTACAAATGTGAATTCAGGAGGGTCCCCACGCCATTTCCATATTTTTTGGGTCTGAAATTCAGTTGCGTAAGGCAGCTTAACAGCTTCATTGTTAATCATAAGTCTATACAGGTACCTGGTGCCTTCCGTAACCGAATCGGCAATCAATTTTGCCGTAAATGCCTGTTCCTTACATGTAGATACTGTATTTGTCCTGCGGATAACACCTGTACCGTCCTTTGGCTCATATTCAACATAAATAACGGCAGGCTGTTTTGTCTGTGCCCAGATGAGAACTTCTCTCATTTCCGAATATCCAAGCATTGGGCCTGACTGAAGCAGGGGATGCTGGGCATGATTGACCAATGATATGAATGAAAAAATGAGTATAAGCAGAGATTTATGGTTCATGGCTGTGGCTCTTTCAGTATGTGTCGGATCCGTTCAAGTTCTCCGTCAACCTGGGCGGGTTGAATATTCAGTATGTTGGCTATCAAAGGATAAATATCAATATTGTGCAGTGGCTCACTAACATATCCTTTTTTAAAGTTGGGTCCTTTAGCGTAAAAGATGGCATGCATATCAGTGTTCTCGTTGTCAAATCCGTGTGCACCTGATTCGGATCCAATAGCCCATGACCAATAAACACTCCAGCCGGAATCGGCAACGATAACTATATCGTGACAGCGTATATGATTACCATATACAAATCTTTCTGGCAAAGTCCCTGATTTCCACGCTTTAATATTATTTGCCTTACGGAGTTGATCAAAGACAGTGTCTTGAAAACCTTCTTTAACTTTTAAATTGAAATTGGGGTTCCATCCGTCAATTACTTCCAACATGGTTGTGTCAACGTAATGGTCAAGCAATACCCTCCTGTCGGGCGAAAGCTGGGCCATTCCATGATCCGACAAGACAATGATGTTGATTTCATCAGCATGAGGCAGGGATTCAATTGCACTAATAAACACACCCACCAGGCTATCCAACCTTACGATTACCTCCTTAAGATCTTCGCCTTCCGGACCAAAACGGTGGCCGCTTCCATCGGGCTCGTCCATATACCACATAATCAGTTGGGGACGCTGTGCTTCAGGAAGCGAAATCCAGTGAACCACACTGTCAATACGTTGACTGAAAGGAAATTTGTGGTCGTATTTCTTCTGAAAACTGGGAGCAACATCATCAACTTCTGCTTCGCTGCCTACCCAAAAGAAAGTTGCTGATTTCAAACCCTGTTTTTCGGCCGTTACCCAAATAGGTTCGCCACCGTAAAACCTGCCATCCTCTACAGTTGAACGATCACCTTTATTATAATCTTGGCCAAGGTCAGTTGCGTGAAAATTATTGAGCACTATTCCATGATTATCAACATAAAGCCCTGTTGCTATGGAATAATGATTCGGAAAGGTTTTGGTTGGGAAACGAGGAATCAACCGTTGGGCTTTAACACCTTTTTTTGCAATAAGATCAAGGTTAGGTGTAGGGGCTTTTTGTGGATAATCCCATCGGAAACCATCCATAGAAAGGACGATGACATAAGGTCTCTTTTCCTGATGCTGTTTCGTACATGCAAGACTATATCCAAGAATTAAGACCAACAAAAAAAGCAGCCTGAAGCGTTGCCTGATATTCATAGAAAATATGTTTGTAAACAAAACTAATAAAAAAAGGGTTGTCTGAAAAGACAACCCCCTTTTGATTAGATATAATTAATTAGTTAAAGATGTACCTAATGCCAAACTGCATGCTCCAGCGGGAAGCAAGTCCGGCGATGTCATACCTGTCAAGTCCAGTATCATCACTTCTGAAGGTAAATTTTGGAGTTGTTCCGTCTGCTTCATATCCTTCAAACTGATACAAGGTATAGTTGTTGAATTGTCCGCCTGGAATTGTGTAGATCGTTCCCCAATCTTTATTGAGCATATTTCCGAAGTTGGCAATGTCAAGTGAAATCTGGAACTTGTGTGTGTTGGCACCAAATTTCAAACCGAAATCATGGCGAACAGCTACGTCAAAAATCGTTGTGAAAGGACCGAAGGTGCCATTTTTCTCTGCGTAATTTCCGCGATTCTCGCTGAGATATTTATCATCTTCAATCACTTTGTTCAGGTTTGCCCATTGTTCGGCAGCAGTAACGGTTACATCGTTTGCGGTGTAATCAACCAGGTTGATTTCGCTTGCATCTTTCGGGATATATACCAAACTTCTGTTTGCACTTGTGCTGCCTCTTTCAGCATTAAGATTCCTTGCTCCGGAACCTGCAATTACATATGAGTAAGGTGTTCCTGATTGTCCGTTCATAAACAATGATACAGTGGTTTTGTTTACGCCGTCCTTGGTCCATTTGTAGGCATAAGATAATGCAGTAACAACTCTGTGACCGGCAGCAAAATCAGAGCGGCCATACTCAGGATTGTTTCTTCCGTTAATGTTCACCTGACCCCTCCATTGTGATGAATTCTGAGATGATGTTCCTTCGCTCAGTGCAAAGGCATCGCCATAAGAGTAGGAGAGAAGTGCAGTCAATCCAAATGGGAAGTTTTTGGCAAATGAAGCAGATAAGTTGTAGGCATAACCATCTGAAGTGTTCGATGCCAGATAAACAGCTGAGTATTTGTTGTTTATATTCTTGTTGAAATATACATTTCTGTCATCGGGTGAGCCTGTCCATTTGAATTTTACAGCTGTATCAGAGTTAATGTTTGTATACAGGATATTATTCAGGGTTTTGGTGTACACTCCTTCGATGGTAGCATCAATTCCACCTGGCAAAACAAAGTCGAAAGCTAGGTTTGTTCTGAAAACCTGAGGATATTTGAAATCCTTGGTGAAAATATCAATCTGTCCTGATGGAATAGCAAAATTAGGATTGGTTGGCTGTGTTTGCACATCAGGATTGAAAATTACAGGACCACCAACGTTTGTTTCGTCTACCCTGCCAAGTGTCAAACCATTGTTTGTGTACATGGCTCCCGGCCACACAAAGGGGATTCGGCTGGTGAAAATGCCCAAACCACCACGGAGAACGTATTTTCCTGTTCCAAGGATGTCGTATGAAGCTCCCAGTCTGGGGCTTAACATGATCTGTCCTTGCGGTACACTACCTGCAATAGTTCCTTTTGCAGCTGGATATTGTTCCTGCATAGCAACTACGGCAGTATCATAGAAATAGTTGTCAACCTTTATATCTGTATTAATAATCGGCAGATCAACCCTCAAACCTCCTGTGAGCGTAAGTTTATTATTGACAGTCCATTCGTCCTGCAAATAAAAACCTAATTGCATGGCGTTGAAGTCAGCAGCAGCAGCGGTTTTGTTTCCTGCAACATTGTCAATCAATGAATAAGACCTGTCATACTCTTTTGCCGGTAAACCCTGAATGAAATCGCTTAAGCTGGCATACCTGTAAGTTCCATAGTTCTGACCAATGAAAACGTTGTATGCACTGTAAAATTCATTGTGGGTTCCTACAGTGATTGTGTGTGCTCCCCTGTAAATTTTAAAGTTATTGGTTATGGAGATGATATCTTGATCGAGTCTGTTTGCTGTCGAGAATTCTTCAGATCCAAAACGGATGATTCCGCTGTTGCCATCTTCAATGAATACGTAAGGGAAATCTTTTCCGATTGGGTCGCGGTCATCTCTGACAGATACACGGCTTAGGATGAAATTGTTTGAATAACCTCCGCCAAACCTGGAATTTAGTTCGATTGCAGAAGAATTGGTTGTGCTGGGAAAGTAAATACCGTTGTTTGAAAAGTTCACAGTATTCCTGTTTCCGGCATATCTTTCATATTGTTCAGCTTTTGTATACTGATGCCTTAATGTTAGTCTGTGCTGTTCATTAATGTTGTAGTCAACCTTTGCGAATAACTTCACGCCATCAAGATTCTGTTTAGTGCTGCCAAATGTACCTGGGTCATAATCATAAGTATTAATCAGGAAATCACGCAGATTGTTGAGGTCAGCAACAGAAACCCTGTTTTCAACTGATGTGTATTCGGTGAT
Source organism: Bacteroidales bacterium (assembly GCA_024710405.1). Classification (GTDB taxonomy): domain Bacteria; phylum Bacteroidota; class Bacteroidia; order Bacteroidales; family F082; genus UBA6192. The sequence continues at coordinate 350,003 of JANJUV010000007.1, read as the reverse complement.
GTCAAATGGTGTGGGGGTTTCTTTCGACTGGATTTCGAAGTTTGCAAAAACAAACAGTTTATCCTTGATAATTGGGCCGCCGAATGATGCACCATAAGTTGATTCCATAAAATCAGCAACTTTTTCGCGCTCGTCCAAACCCAGACGCTCTGCCTGTACTCCGTTCGTTTTACCAATGAGGTTTTGGTTTCTCAGGTAGTAATATCCTGTACCAGTAAAACGATTTGTCCCCGATTTGGTTACCGCATTGATGCCACCTCCGGCAAATCCGCCATAAGTAACATCGTAGGGCGAAAGCACCACTTGCAACTGATCAATAATATCAATGCTGAAAGGGGAGATACCTGTCTGCCCGCCATTGGTGCCTGAACCGGCCAGACCATAAACATCATTATTTACGGCTCCGTCAATGTAAATGGCATTATATCTGTTGTTTATGCCTCCAAAGCTGATTCCCTCACCATACCTGCTTGATTGAGGTGTCAGCCTGATATAATCATTCAGGTTTCGGTTGATCGAGGGCATATTCTCGATTGTCTGAGCGTTTATGCTCGTGCTGGTCCCGGTGTTCTGACCTACAGATCCGGCTTTGGCCACAACTGCTACTTCTTGCAAGTCAACGCCTGTTTCACTAAGATTGGCAGCAATGAATTTGTTTTCACCAAGGTTAAGAAATACTTCTGTGACCTGAAATTCGGAAAATCCGACATAAGTAACAGTTACCTTGTATGGACCTCCGACCCTCATGCCGGGCAGGTGAAAACGTCCGTCAGCCTGAGTTATTGTACCATATTTGGTACCTGATGGTTCATGTGTAGCCATAACAGTTGCCCCTGGTAAAGTTTCTCCGACAGATGAAGTAACTTTACCGGTCATGGAGGCTGTTGTAGCTCCTTGACCAAACACAGTTTGCCCTGCCAACAGGAACAAACTCATGAAAATGAGTAGTAAACGATTTTTCATAATATTGAAATTTAGTTAGGTTTTCAAGCCAAAAGTAGGGAATTGGTTATCAGTATGAATTAAGAAAATGTTAACAAAACATGCAGTTTAATTAACAATTTCAAACTATTCACAGTCAATAGCTTGTATATGAACAAGAAAAAAGTCGGCTACGCACATCAGAAAGTTACTTTCATCCCTGCTGAGAAAGTCCTGCCGAATGACCAGAAACCTCTGAATGTTTCCCGGTCGTGTCCATTACCGTCTTCTCCTTTTAAAATGTAGTGCTGATCTAAAAGATTGAAACATGATACAAAAAACCTTGTGTTCGTATTCAACAACTCTGTGGTAAGTTGAAAATGAAGATTTAAGTGTTGTGCTGATGGAAGCCGGTAAGATTGCCGCCGGTTGTTCTCATCCTGTCTACGGATGGGGTCAAAACTGGCATAATGCCTGTCGAAGTAGTGCCATTCGGCCGATAGATCGATGTTTTCAAGTAGTTTCATTCCGGCGCTCAGTCCGGCTTGTAATTGCGGATGTCCACCTACCCTGAGTCCTTTGGCATATACATTAATAGTGTCAACTACCACATCTAGATCATTTAACAATCTGGCATGTACATCGTTTCTCCATTTCCAGTTTCCTGCAGAAATCAATGCGCCAAAGTAGAAATTTGGTGTTATCCTCAGCGTTGCTTCAGCCTCAAACCCTTTATGCAAAGCGTCCAGACCGCTCACCATCGCTCGGCTTTGGGTGTTGTTCTCCAATTGAACGTACTCGTTTGACAGAAACGAAACATCTTTCCAAAGGGTATAATAACCGTTGATCAGCACATCAATACGACTACTTCTGAATCCATATCCAAGCTCTGTCGTAAACACCTGTTCGTTTTGCTGGTCGCGGACTGGTACGTTATTAAAATTTCCGAAAACATATTTGTAATAAGGTGTTTTGCTGAAATAACCTGCGTTTCCATAGAAATTTGAATGCTCATCCAGATTGAAATTGATGCCTGCTTTCACATCAGCACCAAACTTTGTAACCCATTCACTGTAAGGCTCAGCGGGATAGTTGTATGGATCATATCTTCGGTAACGTGCATCGGTAAGTGTTCCGCCGGCAAAGGCACTGAGCCTGCCGATATTTTTCTCGACCTGAACAAAGAGGCTCGAATTGTGCAGGATCCCGCCATTGTTGATGCGAATGATATCACCGGGCATTTTGATTTGATCACGACCGGCAATTCCGGCCAAAGACCAGGCGTAATCATCAATATAGAAATCTCCTCCAAGCAGGTCGGTAACCTTTTGCTGTAAAACTGATCTGAAATATCGGTAATGTACACCAGCAATAAGTCGTGTTCCCTGTGCCAGTTCTTTTTCGTAGGTTGACATCAGCCCGGTCCAGACGTGACTGGCAAGGAAATGAGTTTGAACCAGTTTTGAATAGCCACTCACTTTTTCGCCATTTGCCAGTTGAAATTCATCAGAATTTGTATTGTTATAGGCATAGATACTATTCCAGTCAATCTGTCCGGAAGGATTTCTGAAATCGAACAGTCCGGGTCCGTATTGGAAACTGTCCTGCCATTTTCCTCCGCCGTAGCCTGGTGTGTAATATGCTGATGTGCTTAACATACTGAATTTATTAATTTGCCAGTAATGATTCAGGGCGATATGCGGTTTATGGTAGAAATTTTCGGAAGCGTTATTTATTTTGCCATTATAGGCTCCCCAGTCCTTGTTGAAAGTATATCCAAAACGATCAATTTCATGCCAGCTTAGTTTCAGGTTTCTCTGACCATGCCTTTCCGGCCCGCCAAGTGCTATTAACTGAATAGTCTGATGCGGATTAATTCTTTTTTCGATGTTGACAAAGTAGGCCCATGCATCAACATAAGTGGCGTCAACATATCCATCACCAGTTGTTCGTGAACCCATCAGTTGAACTGACCATCCGTTTTCCATGAGTCCGCTCTGGTAACCAAATATCGTTTTTCGGTTTCCGTAAGAGGTAACCCTGTGCGAGAAACTGAAAGCCTTTTCGGGCGAATGATTGCGTGTTATAATATTTATCGTCCCCCCAACTGAATTCAGAGCAACCCTTGATGCACCAATACCACGTTGCACCTGTACAGATGAAGTTGCATCCGTTAAACCTATCCAGTTATTCCAATACACCAGACCATTTTCAGCACCATTTATCGGAACTCCATTGAGCAACACTGCAATGTTTTCCTGTTGAAAGCCTCTGATGCTGACTGTGGCATCACCCGATCCACCGCCATCTCTGGCTGCATAAAGCCCCGGCGTGCTTTGCATGATCTCAGGTAATGGCCGGTCGCCAAGCTCAGATTCAATCAAAGACTGCGAAAATTTTGTGAAGCTGACAGGGCTGTGTCTTTCACGGGCTATGTCATACTGAACATTAATTTCTGACAATTCAAGACTGACAGGCTTAAGAATAATGGTCAGGGTTTCAGTGGGGGGAACAGTTATGACCCTCTTATTGCGCTCATAACCGAGAAAACGTACATCTATCTCAGCTGGCAACTGTAATATTCTGAGCGAAAAACTCCCATCCGAAAGCGTCATAGTGCCATTGTTCGAGCCGGTTATTATAACCTGAGCGCCTGCTATTGGTTTGTTGCTTTCTGATTCAAGTACGATTCCATTAAGCATCATCTGTGCATGAATGCTTTGCAAGATGATCAGAAAAGCTGCGAGAAGAAAACTTACTTTCATGACTATTTGGTTTAAATAAAAAATGCCCTGTTTATCCAACAGGGCAGAATACTTTAAAACCAAATACCATCATTGACACGAATAATAAATCGTTCAACCTTTCACGGGTAATTGAATACCCTGATTAATGGCACATGATCAATTCTTCTTCCATCCAGACTATACTGTCGGTCCCGGAGTTCCACCAGCTCAATCCTGACAAAAATAGTTGTCAAGAGTCGCGGACTATTACCGCCGATCGGGAATTTCACCCTGCCCTGAAGAATTTGGTGACAAAACTAATCATTAGTTCCAAATCTTTTCAGTGGTCATGAGAATTTAGAATTGTTCTAATCTGAAAGCTGGATTTCAAGCTGTGTGCAGCGTTCGACTCCTTGAGTGAATATATTCACTTGCGTTGAGTGCTGCAATAGTACCATCTGATACTGCAGTTGTGATCTGCCTGTATCTTTTGGCAATAGCATCGCCTGCAGCAAACACACCGGGCACATTGGTCCGAAGGCTTTCATCAGTTACTATTTCATGCCGTTCGTTGAGCTTGATGCATCTTCCTCTGACAAAATCAGTGTTGGCTTCATAACCGATGAAAATAAAAACACCTTCAAGTGCAAGTTCCTTATGATCATGAGTAAGAAGGTTTTCGACAGTTACTGAACTTAACTTCTCAGATCCGTTAAAAGAAGTAATCCGCGAATTAAGCCAAACTTCAATTTTGGGATTGTTGGTTGCTTCTTCCTGTGCATGTGCGAATGCCTGAAAATGATCAAGCATGTGAATCAGGGTAACTTTACTTGCATACTTTGTAAGCGACACCGCTTCCTCAAGGGCGGTGTTTCCTCCGCCAACAACTGCAATCTCTTTGTCCTGAAAGAAATCACCATCACAGGTTGCACAATAAGATATACCTCTACCTTTAAAAGTGTCTTCTCCGGGTACATTGAGGGTTTTAGACCTTCCGCCGGTGGCGAGTATAATGGTGTCAGCAGTGAAGTGCTTGCCGTTACTTAGATATACTGTTTTTTGCTCCGATTCAAAGTCAATATCACTAATGTTGATACCGGTAACGATTTCGCAACCAAACGAAAGAGCCTGCTTTTTCATATTCATGCTTAGAGCATAACCCGAAATATTATCTACTCCCGGATAATTGGCTACCTCGTGGGTTAGGATCAATTGACCACCTGCCATCCCTGAATCAAGAATAAGGGTCCTCATTTTTGCACGTGAAAGGTAAATTCCGGCAGTGAGCCCTGCAGGTCCTGCACCAATGATGATGCTGTGGTAATGATTTGTTTCCATTTCAAAAGATGTTAATGCACATAATAGCTTTTCTGTGAAAGGATTATCTGCTAAATTCTTTATCAAGGATGGTTGTGATTTGTTCTCGCGATTGTATGCTGCTTGTGGCAGCGGCAACTTTTCCGTTTTTGAAATAAACTGTAAAAGGCAGCCCCATAAAACCTCTGCATTCAGGCAAATTTCTGATGGCATGTGCCTCAGGAGAATCAAATGCCATGTCTCTGAATGCTACATGGGTGTATTCGTTTTCCAGTTCTTCCATGACGCCATATACAGGGATGCACATTGGGCCCATGCGGCCACAGCAAACCATTACGTTTTCATTTTCATTGATTGTTGTTGCTAGCTCAGCGGCTGTTGCAATGTGTTTCAGATTTGTTGGTAAGATCATAATGTATCATTTTTGGTTATACTGAGTTCTATCATAAATCATGCCAGATAGTGATACTAAAGCGATTTAATTGTATATGCAATATATTATCCTGTAGCTCTTCTGATAAGTCTGAGTTTGTGTGTGTATTTGTTCAGCTCAGCATTATAAATGCCTTGATGGTCAATGTGATCGAGTCTAACAGAACCGCATGAGTGTATGATCTGACTGTTTGTCATGATAATGCCAACATGAACAATTGACCCTTCCTGATTATCAAAAAAGGCCAGATCACCTGGTAGGGCTTCTTCGATGAAATCAATCGCAGTACCTTGTGAAGCCTGCTGATATGCATCACGATAAATTCTGATTCCGCAGGATTTAAAAACAATCTGGGTAAAGCCCGAGCAATCCATCCCCATTACGCTTCTGCCTCCCCATAGATATGGAGTATTCAATAGCATTGAAGCACTCCGGCATATTGACAAAGAACTGATATCTTTAAAATTGTTGAAATTGTCGGGCAGAAAAAACTTTTTGCGGCCAATCTCAAAGTTGTTTCCATTGAGCAATGGAAGGTTACTGCCAAAACTAATTAAGGTTTTTGAACCATTTTCATCTGTTGCCTCGGCTATTCGATTCAGATTGCAGGTTCTGGTTTCTTCCGATATCGATTGTTCTAACCACTCTTCATCAATGCAATAATGTTGCGTCTGATCGAGCCATCCTTCGTAGGCATCATAGTCAAGGCGAATCAGAAGCCAGTTGTTTTTCTTATCAAGAACTGCATAAGTCTCTCCAAAAAGTAGTTGTGTAACCATTTCTGAACGATCTGACGGTAATGCCCTAAGCGGGGCGCAACCAAGTATGCAAGCACCTTTTTCCAGCACGTGGTCCATATACTATAACTTAATAATTTACTGTTTTTTAACTGTGATTCATGTCATTCGCAAAGATATAGCTTCTAGTGTCAACTTAATTCAGAATGAATTTTTTTACTGAATTCATGATGAAGTGACTGGCCATATCTAATGAGCAAATCAAGTTGTCAGACAATATGATACTTATCCATAAAAGTTCGTGTATATTTGTGCCAATATAGGTTGGTATGACACACAAATTATTGACTTTGCTCCGACATAGGTATTATCTGTTTTTAAAAATATTTGTTTTTGCGGCTGCCTGGTTTCTGGTTGTTTTTTTTATCCCGGGAGAGGGCAAATTCAGATACGAGATTCAAAAAGGAAAACCCTGGCAGCAGGAGTCTCTTTTTGCGCCGTTCGATTTTGCTATTCACAAGCCTGCGGAGCAACTGGCAGACGAGCAGGCTCACGCACTAAGAAATGTTTATCCTTATTTTGTCCTGAATGAAACTGAAACAGACCGCGGCAAGGATGCCTTGACGTCGAATTTCGAGAAAGTATGGCGGGAACGGCATGGGGATAAATCCGCGATGAAGAAAACAAGTCTCAGAATACTTAATTCGTTATTTGACAGCATACACAATAACGGAATAGTCAGCCAGCATAAAATTATTGAAGGTCGTGACCCGAATTCTTTGATCAACGTTGTGGCAAAACGTGAAGTTCGTGCAGTGTCGCTCAAATCTGTTTTTACTGTGCAATCTGCATATCAGCATGCCTCTGCTGAACTGGAAGGTATTCCAAATGTTGACCGGGAGTTGGTGTTACGTGTGCTCGGTGAGCATCTTATACCGAATTTGGTGTTCAATGAAATGATGAGCAAACAGGATGAACGAAAAGCTTTGGAGTCGGTGTCCACAACTTATGGAATGGTACAGCAAGGTGAACTGATTATTGCCGGAGGTGAAGTTATCGACAACAACAGATATAATGTTTTACAGTCTTTAAAAAGAGAATATGAACATCGACTGGGTCAGCAAAACGGATCTTACACCCTTTTGGGAGGGCATGCCATTCTGATCGGGGTTGTGTTTGTGATCTTGTTTCTTTTCATACGTTTCATCAGACCAGACGTCTTTTATGAACTTAAAAAGATTAATCTTGCCCTGTTGTTAATGATCCTGGTTATTTTGCCTTCCTTCCTGCTAATATCCAGCACTCCTGGTTATTTGTACCTCATTCCTTTCGGTATTTTGCCGATTATCATGATAACTTTTTTTGATACACGGCTTACCTTAATGGTACACCTGTTGACGATTCTCATGATTGCCCTTATTGTTCCAAATTCTTTTGAATTCATCTTTTTTCAGTTCGTTGTCGGATTTGTTGTTATCTTCAGTTTGGTAAACCATAATAAAAGGATTTATTTTTTCCGTACCTCAGCGTATATCTTTATAGCCTACATTGTCATTTATGCTGGTTTTACATTGATTCAGGAGGGAAGTCTCTTGTATATGAGCCTGAATCAGGTCTGGGCGTTTTTGTTCAGTGCATTACTCACACTATTGGCATTGCCACTGATTTTTATGTTCGAAAGAATGTTTGGCCTGATAACTGACCTCACACTGCTTGAGCTCAGCAACACCAATAGTCCGCTTCTTCGCGAACTCGCATCCAAAGCTCCTGGTACCTTTCAGCACAGCATGCAGGTGGCCAATTTGTCTGAAGAAGCCCTTTATGCCATTGAGGGCGATACCCTGCTCGCCCGGACCGGTGCCCTTTATCACGATATCGGAAAAATGGATAATCCTTTGTATTTTATAGAAAATCAGTCAGGTGGTTATAATCCGCATAATGATATGAGTTCCTCCGAAAGTGCATCGATCATCATCGGACATGTGATAAAAGGTATCGAGAAAGCACGAAAAGCAAGGCTTCCTGAGCAGGTGATCGATTTCATCAGAACGCATCACGGAACCAGACGTGTGGAGTATTTTTACATTATGGAACAAAGACAGAATCCGGGAGTAAGGCTCGATGAGAGAGACTTTTGCTATCGCGGACCAATACCTTTTTCCAAAGAAACAGCTGTTGTTATGATGGCCGATTCGGTTGAGGCAGCGTCGCGCAGTCTGAAAATGCCCACGGAACAGAAAATTAACGACCTGGTTGAAAATATTGTTAGAAAACAACTGGATAACAACCAGTTTGACAATGCTAACATCACTGTCAGAGAAATAAATATCGTGAAAAAAATCTTAAAGAAGAAGCTGATGAATGTCTACCACATCAGAATAGCTTATCCCGAATGACACCAGCAGCTTTTTCAATATAAACACTGCTTTGTGGCCCTGCATTGCATATTAAGTCAATTATGCTTAAGTTGTTATGAAAAGGATGCCTGTCAGCGAATACCTGAATATACCTGTCAAAATAATGATCACCAACTCCAGCCATAAACTTTTCGAAATTTCTGGCATCAACAACGTTTTCGTTGTCTTTAATGTAATTAGAGGTTAACTGCACATCTGCCTTGGCTCCAATGATATCGAGCATAACATCAAGGCAGTACATATTATGATGAAGCAGATCTTCCTTCGAACTGAAAACGACACCTTTTATACGTTCGGCATAATGAAAAAAGTAAGGTGACTTGTTATAAGCCGATTCAATTGCCCGCCAGTGCTTTTTAGGCCAAATATGGGTTTCGAAAATCAGTATATCACTTGTTTTTGATCTGCTTCCATACGGTTTGCTTACCGGAATCGAGATATTTAGCGGCCCTTGTGCACTCAGTATCGTACATCGGTTTCTGCAGGTATGTTTTGGATAGGTGTCGTGTGTCTCAATCATAACAGACTCAGCCGCAGTTAAAAGTGCCATGTAGCCAATTGAAGGAAAATATGCCGGAGGCATTAAAACCTGTCGTATTTTCATAATGCAAAATAAGCGATTTAAGCAAAATGTCCTTATAACAATAGTTGTGCGTTATGATTATGTCGGAAGCCTAACATATTGCGGGTTAAAAAAAAAGCTGCACCTGGATGCAGCTTCTTAAATAAAACTAATTGGTTTACTTAATTTTTTAAAAGAACATCTTCGATGGCTTTTTTAAGTGTATCCTTGGGAAGTGCACCCATAGCCATCTGGGGCTGTCCATTCATGGGGACAAAAAGCAGGGAAGGTATGCTGCGGATTCCGAAAGCTCCAGCGAGTTCTACTTCTGCCTCTGTATCAATTTTATAAATGTTTATTTTCCCTGAATATTCTTTTGAAAGCTCTTCGAGTATGGGCGCTACCATTTTGCATGGCTGACACCAGTCAGCATAGAAATCGATCAGACAAGGCAGTTCGCCTTCAAACTTCCATTCTTTGTTAACTTCGTAATTAAATACTTTATTCAGAAAGGTTTCTTTAGTCAAATGTTCCATTGTGTTTTAATTTGGGTCTATTTTTGAAGTAATTGTTCCTCAATTATTTTAACATACATTTCTTCGGTCATGGCACCGGCTTGCATCATGGGTTGGCCTGACACCGGGGAAAAAAGTACAGATGGAATACTTTGCACCCTGAATACCGAAGCAAGCTTACGTTCTTCATCAACATTGATCTTGTAGATCTTTACTCGTCCTTCATAGTCTTTTGCAAGCTTTTCCATGATGGGTGCAATTTTCCGGCATGGTGCACACCAGTCTGCATAAAAATCAATTACACTGGGGAGTTCATTTCTATAAACCCATTCCTGTGGATTTTCTTCAAAATTCCATACTTTTTCAAGGAATGTATTATAAGTAAGGTATTCAGGTTTTGTTGCGTCAACAGCTTTCTTTGATGGTTTTTCCACTTCGGCCGGCTGCTTGCCACTTGAGTTGGCGCAACCAAAGCTAAGCATCATCAGAAGTACGACATAAGTTGTGATTCGTGTTATCATGGTCAAATTACGCATTTTGGGTTTAAAATTTTTGCAAATGTAGAGAAAAAAATGAATAAATCGCTTTAGTCACACTATTTTTTTTAATTTTGCAGCAATTTAACAATTTTTAATCATTTGATGCAGTGATTCATAATGGATGTTTTAGTCTCTGATTTTGTGAATGAGGAAGAGGACAGGATGGACTGTTTTAATGATGAGACAGCCTGTCTGAAATTCCTATCAGAAGAAAAATGGGCAAATGGATTTGTTTGCCGCAAGTGCGGTCATACGAATTATTGTCAAGGCAAAAAGCCGTTTTCAAAACGCTGTACCCGTTGTAAGACTGAAGAGTCGGCAACAGCACATACTATTTTTCACCGATGCAAGATTCCGTTGGTGGAAGCTTTTGAAATGGCCCGAATGGTATGCATTGATCCGGGGGTTTCCACCTATGAAATAAGTCGGCAGTCCGAAATCCGGCAAATGACCTGCTGGAAATTTAAATCAAAAATTCAGGAATGCCTTAATGATCCTGACAAGGCATCGGGATTGAAGCGAATGCTTACTGGTGCAAGCAAAAAACAGCCAACCCTTTAGGATTGGCTGTTTATATTGTCGGATCCATCGTCCTAGTTCAGAACAACTTTTCGTGTTGTACTTCCGCTTTGTGAATACACCCTGAATAAATAAATTCCTTTTGAAAGGTTGGATAAGTCAGCTTCTCCAGCGAAATGGCCGTTAAATGAACCAATTTTGTTTTCGAGAATGGTTTGGCCCGACAATGTCAGAAACTCATAATTAATTTCTTGTTTTTCAGACACAAAGAAATTAATATTGAGTAGTCCGTTTGAAGGGTTCGGGAAAAGGTTAAGGTGGTCAACGGCATCAGTTTCGCCAACTCCAACGCCATCAACCTCGTAGGTAAGTGACCATCCGTCGTTTCTAACAGTATTGTTGGTTGTCCAGGTCATAAATACTGTTCCTGAAGTTATAGAAACAGGTTCGGGCAGGCTGGTGCCGCTTAATGTTGCAATCAGCTGATTCGATCCGTTAAAAATTTTAAGAATATCCTTGCCTTCTTCGGTGGCAAAAGTGTTGAAATACAAATGATATTTTACTGCCTCGGGGACCTGCAAAATAAATACGCAGGTTGTCAGATTGTTGTAGAAGAAGTCCTGACTTCCGTCTGATATTACACCATAGGGCTCAGTAAATACAGTTGAACTCCCGCACCATACCGGATTAGTTGTTTTATACTCTGCCTTAAATCCGGGTGCACTTCCGCTTCCGTTAAATGTTATCAGCATTTCATTGTTTTGCACGGTAACAGTTGGGGGCAGGCTTGTGCCTGAATATTCACCTACCAGCGGATCACTGGTTGACGATCCGTTATAAATCCTGAGCATGTCACCATCAGCAGTGTTGAATTCAATAAAACTTAGGGTGATGCTTTTGATGGAGTCGGTTTCATTTTGCGGAGAAATCAGCCAACTTGCTTCTGTTCCTGAAGGGTAGTTTTCCAGAGGTCCGCTTCCATCGGTAAATGATCCTGATCTGGTGTCAAGAACCTTCAGGCCTTCGGCAATATATGGATAACTGGGGTCATTTGGTACAATGTTCCTGACTATTGCCTGGAAGGAACTAAAACCACCAACATTTTGAAGATTATACCAGCCATTTCCCGAGCCACTCCAGCCAAAGTTGAAGTGATAGTAATTGGTGCCTTCATAACCATCGCATACGAATGCGTGACCTCCATCTGAACTTTGTCCGCTATAATAAATAGGATATCCCAGATCAAGTTGATCCTGAAGCATATTTTCCCATTGGGTTGTGTTATAATTGCTCTTCTGAAGATATTGTGCGGAGTTGCTGAATCTAAATCTGTTGATCAATGCCGCCGGCACCAAATGACTGTATGAACCTGAACCATCAGGTCCGAAATTCATAGAAACTGATACCGCTGCATGAAAACCTATTTCAGCAATATCCCAAGGATGTTCGTTCTCTATTTGATCCTGCATTCCATCCCAATTATAAAAGGTGCTGCCGAAATCTGCTGTGATCACTCCGTAAGGAGCCTGATAATAAGAATAGATGCCTTGACCCTGAAGAGGATACCTCCAATAATGCATGATCATCGACATAGCAGTAGCCACACAGCCGACATAAACACGGCCTCCGGGTCCGGCAGGGTCTTCCGGACACATCAAGTTATAAGGACTGTCCTGATTCCATAATGCGGTCAGCAACGGCTCAGACACATCGCGGGCACTTAGGTTAAATGATTGGGTTTCGCCTGTCAGATAGTAGTTCCAGACATTGATCACATCTGCATCAATTGCGGCTTGACCACTTAAAATGAAATCCTTTTCGTCTATATAGGTTGTTAACCAGCTTTTCAGATTGTCATCGCAATCCTGCCAGGCCGGAAATGATCCTTTGAGGTTAAAACCAATAACAGGCAGGCGCTCGTCTCTTGCTGAAACGATTACCCAGCCTTCGCTCATGTTAAACACATAAAAAGATTCCGAAACTTCCCAGCTTTCGCGAATGGAAAGTTCGTTAAAGGCGATTTCCTCGCCCATCTGATTAATCTGTTCATACATAAAATGAATGGCAACTTTAGAAGCATCCTCGTTGCTTACTTTACCGGCCATAAGCGGATTGATAGCCATTATCACAAAAATAAAAGCTAATAAACTGATTGTAAATTTCATGGATAAAAAATTAAAAGATAATTGATCTTGACCCCGCAAAAGTAAAGAAAGCGGTAAGAATGAAAGACATTGTAAAGTAATTTGGAACGATTATAAACAACCGGAATGGTAAGTAGTTTGGTTGATTTCAGGATTGAAGCCTGAAAGCAAATTTATAATTGACTAATTTCGCAGCCAGAAAACATCAACAGAATGTCATCTATATTGATTGAAAATATCCGCGAACTTGCCGGAATTGATTATCAGACTCGTATACTACTTTCTGGAAAAGAAATGACAGATTTTGAAACCCTCCACAATGCCTATGTTTACATCAAAGAGGGTAAAATAGAAGCCTTCGGGAAGATGGACAGAGATGTTATTTATAAGATAAGACAGCAGAATCCGGATGTATTAATAATGGATGCTTCGGGCAGGCTCGTTTTTCCCGCTTTTTGCGACGCACACACACACCTGGTTTATCCTGCCTCACGCGAAATTGAGTATATCGATAAAATCAAAGGCCTTAGCTATGAAGAGATTGCGAGAAGGGGTGGGGGTATATTAAATTCTGCAGCGCGCATGCAGATGGCCTCAGAAGACGAATTGTTTTCGTCGGCCTCTGTAAGGATCGAAGAAATAATGAGCATGGGAACAGGTGCTGTAGAGATAAAAAGTGGTTATGGGCTTACTACTGATTCTGAACTAAAGATGCTCCGAGTGATCAAAAGATTAAAAGAAAATCATCCTGTCAGAATCAAAGCAACCTTTCTTGGAGCCCATGCAGTACCACAGCAATACAAAGGCCGGCAATCGGAGTATGTCGATCTGATTATTAATGAAATGATTCCGATGGTTGTTGCCGAAGATCTGGCCGATTATATTGACGTCTTTTGCGATAAAGGCTTTTTCACTGTCGAAGACACCGACAGAATACTGAATGCCGGAATGAAATACGGTCTCCGGCCTAAAATTCATGCCAATGAACTGGCAAGATCAGGAGGAATTCAAGTGGGTGTTAAATACAATGCATTGTCAGTTGACCACCTTGAATTTACAGAGGATGAAGAGATTGAAGTGCTTCGTGGATCCGAAACTATGCCGGTTGTGTTGCCTGGAGCAGCCTTTTTTCTCAATATGCCTTATGCTCCGGCCCGTAAAATGATTGATGAAGGCCTGCCCCTAGCTATGGCAAGTGATTTTAATCCCGGAAGCTCTCCTTCCGGTAATATGCAACTTATTCTCTCTATGGCTAGCATTCTTTATCGACTGACACCTGAGGAAGGTCTTGCCGCTACTACAATTAACGGTGCCTATGCGATGGGGCTGAGCGAGGAGTTGGGAAGCATTGCTGTTGGTAAGACTGCTAACTTATGTGTAACCAGACCCATTCCCGGACTGGCATACTTACCTTATTATTATGGGACCAATAAAGTTGACAAGCTAATATTGGATGGTGAAATTTGTGTAGAACATTAACCTGAATCATTATATGAGAAAATTAATCGAATGCGTTCCTAATTTCAGTGAAGGCCGCGATATGAGCATCATCAGACAGATCACAGACCAGATTGAAGCAGTCAGTGGTGTCAAACTTCTTGATGTTGATCCAGGTGCGGCAACCAACCGCACAGTCGTCACTTTTGTCGGATCACCCGATGAGGTGCTCGAAGCTGCATTTGTGGCTGTTAAAAAAGCATCTGAGCTGATCGATATGCGCAAGCATAAAGGCGAACACCCCAGAATGGGAGCGACAGATGTGTGCCCACTGGTGCCTGTGGCAAACATCAGCATGGAAGAAACTGCAGAGTATGCTCGAAAACTTGCCAGAAGAATCGGAGATGAGCTGAACATACCCATATATTGCTACGAGAATGCTGCATATTTGCCCGAGAGGAGAAATCTTGCAAATTGCCGGTCAGGAGAATATGAGGGCCTGCCCGAAAAACTGAGTAATCCCGAATGGAAACCGGATTTTGGGCCAGCTGAATTCAACCCGCGAACAGGGGCAACAGCTGTTGGGGCAAGGGATTTTCTGGTAGCATTTAATGTTAACCTGAACACTACTTCCACCAGAAGAGCTAACTCAATAGCTTATGATGTCCGCGAGAAAGGCCGGGTAATGCGTGAAGGAAATCCCATAACCGGTAAAATTGTAAAAGACAGTAACGGAAATCAGGTATTCATTCCGGGAACACTAAAGGCAGTAAAGGCCATAGGTTGGTTCATTGAAGAATACGGAATCGCTCAGATTTCCATGAATCTGACAAATATTGGCATAACACCGGTACATATTGCTTTTGATGAGGTTTGTCGCAAAGCTTCAGACAGAGGTATCAGGGTGACAGGTTCTGAGCTTGTCGGGCTTATCCCGCTCAAAGCAATGATTGATGCTGGTAAGTACTTTCTTGCAAAACAGCAAAGATCACTTGGCGTTGACAATGAAGAACTTATTAAAATAGCAGTGAAATCACTTGGATTGGATGAACTCAAACCATTTAACCCAAAGGAGAAAATCATTGAATATGTTCTAGAAGCATCCGAGGCAAACAGAAAGTTGGTTCAGATGACTGCCGCCGGATTTGCCAATGAAACAGCATCAGAATCACCGGCTCCGGGAGGAGGTTCGATTTCGGCATATGTTGGAGCATTGGGTGCATCCCTGGCAACCATGGTGGCCAATCTGTCATCGCATAAAAGAGGTTGGGACGATCGTTGGGAAGAGTTTTCCAGATGGGCAGAGAAAGGTCAACAGCTTAAGGATCAGTTGCTTTACCTTGTGGATGAAGATACACGTGCTTTCAATATGATCATGGAAGCTCTGGATCTGCCAAAGAAAACGGAAGAGGAAAAAGCAATTCGCGCTCAGGCAATTGAGCACGCATCGCTTTATGCCATTGAGGTGCCTTTTAAAGTAATGCAGACTTCCCTTGCAACAATGGAAGTGATTCAGGCAATGGCCGAAACAGGAAATCCCAACTCGGTATCAGATGCCGGTGTTGGTGCACTCTGTGCCCGCTTAGCAGTTATGGGAGCTTATCTGAATGTCAAAATCAACGCAGCCGGTGTTGCAGACAAGGAAAAAGTTGCAACATATCTTACACTTGGAAATGAAATAGAGCAAAAATCTATTGAAAAGGAAACGGAAATACTTGCTAAGGTGAATGATATTATATCCTCTTTGTCGCGATAGGCTATGAATGATCTTTTGACGGTCTGGCTGCTGTTTTTTACTTCCTTCATCACATTGATGAATCCATTGGGTGTGATGCCTGTGTTTTTAACCATGACCACAGGCATCGATCAAAGACAGCGCAGAAATACTGCCGTCAAGGCAACTCTTACAGCTTTTCTTACCCTTATTGCCTTCGCATTTGGGGGTGAGATGCTGTTTAACTTTTTTGGAATTTCAGTTGCCGGTCTTAAAGTTGTGGGTGGGGTACTGTTTTTCATTATTGGCTATGATATGCTCAATGCCCGGTTGAGCACTACCAAAATTAGCGGACATGAGGCTAAAGTATATGTAAACGATATTTCCATCACACCCCTCGGAATACCCATGATTGCCGGACCGGGCTCCATCACAAATGCCATTATTCTTATGGATCAAAGCAAGGACCTGGCAACACGGTCTGTCCTTGTCAGTGCTATTTTTGCTGTTTGCCTTATTACTATGATCATTCTTGTCACAGGCTCAAAAATTCTTCGGTTTCTGGGTGAAACAGGTAACAAAGTAATGATGAAACTGATGGGGTTAATAGTGATGGTTATTGCTGTAGAGTTCTTTTTTACCGGACTGCTGCATTATGTTCAGGTAATATCTGGCTCTATCTGATTCGTCCAGTGAAGCCGTACGGAAAAAATATTTTATAGAATTGGATAATTTCAGAAAATATACTAATTTTGCCGTCCGAATTTTTTGAAAAAATATCAGCATGGCCAAGAAAACAAAAGAAGCGCGCGGACAAGTTATTCTCGAGTGTACTGAGCACAAAAATAGTGGAATGCCAGGTACTTCGCGGTATATCTCTACCAAAAACAAGAAGAATACTCCTGAACGTCTGGAACTGAAAAAGTACAACCCCATCCTGAAAAAGATGACGGTTCATAAGGAAATTAAATAATTATTAGATATGGCAAAGAAAGTAGTTGCAACCCTGCAATCAGCCGGAAAAGACTTTGCAAAAGTCATCCGGATGGTCCGTTCCGAAAAAACCGGTGCTTACACATTTCGTGAAGACATCGTTCCGACTGATCGAGTTCAGGAGTTTATCAGTAAAAGGTAATTTGAATTCAGGAAAATACCTGAAAGCTTTTCCTTCAGTGGAAGAGCTTTTTTTTTATTGAGTATAGCATATGGGACTTTTTTCTTTTTTCTCGAGGGACAAGAAATCCGAACTGGATAAAGGCCTTGAAAAAACACGTGAAAGCGTATTCGCACGCATCTCGAAAGCCATAATCGGCAAGTCGAAGGTGGATGATGATGTTCTTGATGAATTGGAAGAAATACTTGTTTCATCCGATGTCGGAGTCGAAACCACCTTGCGTATCATTGAACGGATTCAGAAACGAGTAGCCAGGGATAAGTTCCTTGGAACAGCCGAACTCAATGATATACTTCGGGATGAAATTTCAGCCTTGCTGCAGGAAAATAATTCGGGTGATGGAGAGGACTTTGATCTTCCGGTTGATACAAAACCCTATGTAATTATGGTAGTAGGTGTTAATGGAGTTGGCAAAACAACCACTATTGGTAAACTTGCCTATAATTTTAAGAATGCCGGCAAGAAGGTTATATTAGGTGCAGCGGATACCTTCAGAGCTGCCGCGGTTGATCAGATCGGAATCTGGGCTGAAAGGGCAGGTGTGCCGCTCATAACGCAGGGAATGGGTGCCGACCCTGCATCTGTGGCTTATGATACCCTGAAATCTGCGGTCAGTCAGAATGCCGATGTGGTTATTATTGATACGGCAGGTAGGCTTCACAATAAAATCAACCTGATGAAGGAATTGACCAAGATCAGGTCTGTAATGCAAAAAATTGTACCTGATGCCCCGCATGAAGTTCTTCTTGTGCTGGATGCATCAACCGGACAGAATGCCATAGAACAGGCCAGACAATTTACAGCTGCCACAGAGGTGAACGCCCTTGCACTGACCAAGCTGGATGGCACGGCTAAAGGTGGCGTTGTTATTGGTATTTCAGATCAGTTTAAAATTCCTGTCAAGTACATAGGAGTTGGAGAAAAAATGCACGATCTGCAGATTTTTAACAGGAAGACCTTTGTTGATAGCCTCTTCAAAGCCTGATTAATAATAGCATTTCCTTGAAAGTTAATATTGTAACATTGGGATGTTCCAAAAACAAGGTAGACTCAGAACACCTTGCAGCCCTGATTCCCGGAAGTCATTTTGAAGTGATACACGATAATGACCAGGCGGCAGACATCATCATTGTCAACACCTGTGGCTTTATTGCAGACGCCAAGGAGGAATCTGTTGATGCTATATTGAATTACGCAAGCCAACGAAAGCGGGGCGAGATAAAGAAGCTGGTGGTTATGGGCTGTCTTTCCGAAAGGTATCGCAAGGAGCTGGAATCCGAAATTCACGAAGTTGATGCTTTTTTTGGTGTTAACGATCTTGCCGGAATAGCGGCTAATCTGACCAAAGATCTGCCTGATCAACCCCTATCGTCGGGTAACTACCATTATAAAAGACATTTATCGACTCCTTCTCATTATGCTTATCTTAAAATTTCGGAGGGATGTGACCGAAGCTGCAGTTTTTGTGCCATTCCGCTCATACGCGGAAAACACCGTTCCGTTCCGGCAGATGACCTTCTCCGTGAGGCAGCTTATCTAGCAAATTCAGGTGTAAAAGAGCTGATATTAATAGCTCAGGACATTACAACCTATGGCCTCGATATCAACCGGCGAAGAGGTCTTCCTGATCTTGTTGAGCAATTATGCAATGTCAATGGCCTTGAATGGATCAGGCTTCAATATGCCTATCCTACTGGTTTCCCGATGCAGCTACTTGATGTTATGGCAGTCCAGCCGAAGCTATGCCAATATCTAGACCTTCCGCTGCAACACATCAGTGACCGAATGCTCAAGCTGATGAAACGTGGTGTTAATCAACAAAAGACACTTCAACTTATTGATCAGATTCGTGGGAAAATACCCGGAATAGCATTACGGACCACACTGATTACGGGATTCCCGGGCGAAACAGACAAAGATTTCAGAATACTCTCAGACTTTGTCAGAGATCAAAGATTCGACCGGTTGGGTGTATTTACCTATTCGCCTGAAGAAGGCACATCAGCATACTCACTGGGCGATCCGGTGCCCGAGGAAGTAAAACAGGAGAGGCTTGAACATTTAATGCAATTGCAACAGGAAATATCACTTGAACTGAATCGAGAAAAAATCGGAAAGCAGTTTAAGGTGCTGATTGACAGAGAAGAATCGGGTTATTACATTGGCAGAACCGAATATGACTCGCCTGAAGTGGATAATGAAATTCTTGTTTCAACAAAGCATCAGGGAATTGTAATAGGAGAATTTCATAATATTGTCATTGAAGATGCCGGTGAGTTCGACCTCTTTGGAAAGCCTGCATAAGGTCGTTTGCTGACAATCGGTATAAACAAAACCCGGTTTTGTTGAATTAAGTCGTTCTCACTCTCCGATTTCTTAATATATCCGATAACGGATAATTGGGGCAATAACGACTTGTATGCTGTAAGTCAATTGTATAACAAACATTTGTGTTGTTAGATTGTTTAGTAACGGATACTGCTATTCTCAGGTTTTTTTGGGCGAAAAAGTGTAAGTTGTCTATTTATAACACATTACCAATTATGGCACATGAATTGACTTGTTTATAATGGTTTTATCAATTCACAGTCAGAAAAGCTTAACACTTATTGATTGTAAATTTGGTTTTGGTTGATTTTTCAGGTCTGTCGGAACAACAGACCTGATTTTTTTTATCAACCTATCTCTTTCAATCAAAACTGGAATAATGATTCTTCCCTGACGTGGATAGATTCGTTTGATTTTTACCATTAATTTTGCATTTAAAGTGTCGGTTATGAAAAATGTTTTGATGTTCAGCCTGTTGATGCTGTTATTTTTGTCTGTCAAAGGACAAATTATATCCCAGACCATTGTAGATTCCTTACTGGATGATGGCTATCACAGGGTGCCTTATGGCAATATGATGGTGGAAGGAATTATTCTTGAAGGAGTTAAACAAGGTAGTTGGGCTATTTATTTCCCCACCGGACAGGTGCATATTTTGGAGCACTATGAAAAAGGACTCAGAAACGGACTATTTGTTCAGATTGCCCGTAATGGAAATATTCAGGAACAGCGTAGTTTTCGACATGATACATTGCACGGTCCTTCTTTACTTTTTGCTGCAGGCGGAAGACTCAAGCTCGAAGAAAACTACAAGATGGGCTTGTTGGACAGTATCCGAAGAGTGTATTATGAGCGTGGGGCCTTGCAGGAAGAAGCAGTTTATGTAAACGGACTCAGACAAGGAATCTCAAAATGGTATGATGAAGGTGGTAATTTAATTGCTGAATACCAATATGATGAAGGTTTGTTTCACGGACTTCAACGAACATATTTTGGTGATGGATCGGTGAAATCTGAAAGAAACTATCTGAAGAACCAGATGGAGGGACATGTTAAGGAATTTCACAGCAATGGTCTAGTGAAAACTGAAGGCCAGCATAAAGATGGTGTTCCTCACGGAAATTGGAAGGAGTATGATGACACAGGTAAACTGATCCGTTCTGTGAAGTATAATAAAGGGAAAGAGAAATAGTTAAAGCATTTCAGAAATATCTTCAAAAAATTCAGGCCAGTTAACACCACCGGCTGATTTACCCAAACGAACAATAATTAAATCTTTCACTGGATGAATATATACATATTGGCCGAGTATTCCTTTGGCGAAAATTGCTTTATTTTGAGTAACTCTCCAAAAAAGGCCATAAGGATATCCTTGTGAATCAACAGAGTTGTTTCTAATGGTCAATGTGCTGTCAACCCAGAATTCGTTGATCATAGGAACGCCGTTGGGGCTACCCCGTTTCGTGTAGAGACGGCCGAATCTGGCCAGATCAATAGCGGTTGTATTCAGGCAGCAGAATGATTTAACTGTTTTGTTTCGCGGGCTGTCAACGCTCCAGCTGGCATCAAATTCCATCCCTAATGGCTGCCAAAGCAATTCTTCCAGAAGTTCTGTTATGCTTCTGCCACTGACCTGTTCGATCGCAAGTGATAGTAAGAGAGTATTGATACTAATGTATTCATATTCAATTCCGGGATTTGTTTTAGGGTGAAGATCCCTGATATATTTTTTGAGATTTGTTCCGTAATAGTATTTGGCCATGTCTGCAAAGGGCGAATTGTAAGACTCTTGAAATTCAATACCTGATCTCATGTCAAGCAGGTGGATTAGCTTCACTGCTTCAAATCCCTTTCCGCGCAAATCAGGCAAATACTTACCGATAGTATCCTCTATGCTTTCGATATAGCCTTTGTCGATAGCAATGCCTGCAAGAGCCGACATAAACGATTTGGCAACAGAAAAAACAGGCACTATTGAAGCGCGGTTATAACCATCAAAATACAATTCCATCAGTAATGTGTCATTACGGATAATGATAAAGGAAACCGTTTGACTTTCTTGCAGAACGTCACTAAGTGGCTTGTTGTGCAGTGCTTTCTTGCAGGCATCTTCAACCATCGATTTTTGCCGGTTGTCTGATGGGTGAAAATAAAATACCTGATCGGATGCCTTGACTGGTAAGGCGGCAAACTTCCTGTGATCATTGATGTCAGCATAATTGAAATAAAAATACCGCGCTACATGACATGATGAAAGCCCGAGATAAAAAAGGGTTATAACGACACTGAAAAGGAATTTCCTTGGGTTCATTAATGAATTCTTCCGGCTAGGGTACAAATGTGCACAAATTTCACAGATGATGTTTTGAGTACATCAACAAAACGCCAAAACCGATGAAATAAAAAATGCACAATAACGTTTCAGAGTTTTGAATTCGGAAGTTTGAAAACCGGTTGCAATTTCTCGGTATTGCTCAGAGTATATCCCCATAAACTTTCATATTCGGCAGAGTCTTCACCTATCTCATCTAGTTGCCTAAGGTATTTCATGAGCGATTTTGATTCAATGATGGTAATCAATCCCATCTCTTCGATCACCTTACTGTGATTACGGCTGTGGTCGTGGTCAAACAACAAAACCCTTCGCCCATGTCGTGTGATGCCTATAGTCCTGAAGCTTAAACTTTTTCCAACTCCTGGTAAATTGAGTACTGAGCGGTCGCTCGACAAAAATGGTAATTTTTGATTCATGTTCAGCGCTGGAACTTCTGTGCTCAAGTTTTCCGGTATTTTACTTAGCTCATATAGCTTGCGTGCGGTTCCTAAATTAGGTTTGCCATGAACTTTTTCTTCCCTGAGTTCCTGCACCAGCCGGGTGTTCGTAGCAAAGTTGTGGCTGTTTTCCATAAACCCTTTTACACTAAAAGTGTAATAAGGCAATACACCCAACTGGTTCAATACCTGACGCAGTCGTGCCAAATGACCTCTTCTGGATGAGGCGACTGTAAAAACATGCTGATTGGTAATCAGCCATCCTGCTTTTTGCAATTGCTGAATGGCTGCTGCCGATTCAGGAGTAACCTCCATAGCAGATTCGAAATGGGTTTGAATAACAAACTGACAAATTCCTGCAAGCTGGGCTTTTGCCTTGAAATCAGAAAGAACTGCAATCAGTTTCGGGGTTATTCTTTGAGGAAGATATACCGGCAAACGCGTGCCCAGTCTGACACGATGAATAGGTGATTTTTGCTGATCTGAAGGAAGGTTTTCATTGTTCTTACGTTTCCTGAGGGCCATTTCAATAATGGCATCGAAGATGATTCCTAAAGATTTGTCAGAACTCATTAGTGCATCGCCTCCGGTAATCAGTATGTCGCACAAATATGGGTCTTCTTCAAAATAACGCAACAGTCGCACTAATTTGGCAGGCCAGTTTTCTTTTGGAAGCAATTGTTCAAGATCGAAGTTAAGTCTTCCGCTCTGAAAGTCATACATTCTCTGACAACTTACACACAATCCGCCACATGCCCTTCCGGCTGTGTCGGGTATCATAATCGCAACTTCAGGATAACGTCTGTGGATATTATTTCCTCTGGGCAATAGCCATCCGGCTGCGTTTGGTTTGCCATCTTCTACTTTATCTTCTTTTTCCCAGGCAACAATATGACCGAATTCTTTTATGAGTGATTTGCTGTACAAGATATAATCCCTTATTGGTAAATCAGAGCCGATCGCAAACTCAGGTTCGGTTAAATTAATCAAAGTCAGGTAGTAGGGATTAATGAAGAAAGGAATGCCTGAATTTCTGGCATCAACAAGCAACTGCATCGTTTCAGGTGAAAGACTGTTGTTCAGCATTTCCTGAAGCATTTCAGGAGTTCTTACAGCAAATCTCAGGTGGAACTGGTGGTCATTCCACCATGTATGTATCATTGCCAGCTTCTCCTGATAGGTCAGTCCTTCGGGGAAACTAAAACGTTTACTTGTTAGTGTCCCTTCATCAATCTTTTGCAGAATGAGCTTTATTATCCGTTGCTTGTTGTCATTCCTTATAGCAATAATTTTCTCATCCAGGCCTGAAGGATGTCTGTTCATCCATTCATTTAATCTCTTTTCGTCGGGGGTAGTTATTTGAAAAGTTCCATTTAATTGCCTGAAAAGCATGAGCATATCAACGAAGAAGTCGTTTAATGCACCCCCCGTACCCTTATGATATGCAAGCCAGAGGTATTTTATGGGGTGGCATTCAACATAAGCACCGCGAAGATTCTGATCCTGAAATATGCTGCCGGCGTGCACAGCATAGTCGTATAGTCTCAGCGCGGCTGTTTCACGCCAATTCAAAAGGTCAGGATTGAGCTGACCAAAATTATCTGAACAGGCAAATTGCCAGACATCAGGATTTCGCCTGAGTATACTTTCTGCTAATTTTCTAAACGAATTAACAGCTTCTGCAACAGTTGCGGATTGCTTTAATAATTCTTCAACCCCGGTATTTTCAGTGAGGATTTTCTGAAGTGTTCGGCTGGCTTTGGCACTGATGGCAATACTATCCAACTGACGAAAACTAATGGTCTGAGCGTTCATTTTTTTTGGGTAAGCATTGCTGAAATGAACAGCATGGCTTAGCAATCAAGTTGCTGATGCAAAACTGCAACAGCATTAAAGTGTTAATAATGAATTAATTATTACAAAGATAGTGTTTTTTTTCCAATAAATCCAATATTTTTGTGGATATAGACTGTGAATTTTATATTATGGTTTATTTGGAACGATTCTAATCTGTTATAATTCTCTACCTTTGCAAGCGGTTTCAAACCAAATTTCAAGTGTTTTATTTTCAATAAATTATTTAAAAATGTATAGTGGTTTTTACAAGGTTCCGGCAGCCTACAATGAGCCGGTAAAGACATATGCGCCGGGAAGTGCCGAACGTACAGAGGTGAAGCAGATGCTTTCACGGCTTCGGTCAGAAATTCAGGACATTCCGATGTATATCGGCAGTCAGAGGGTCAAGACTGATAAAAGAGTCAGTATACATCCACCACACGACATCGCACACACCTTGGGATATTACTACGAAGGTGGTGCTGAACATGTGAACATGGCGATTGATGCTGCACTTAAAGTACGCAAGAGCTGGCAATCGCTTGAGTGGCAGGACAGGGCTGCCATTTTTCTGAGGGCAGCTGATCTGGTTTCAGGGCCTTACAGAGCAAAAATCAATGCAGCTACCATGCTTGGTCAGTCGAAAACAATACATCAGGCCGAAATCGATGCTGCCTGTGAGTTTGCTGATTTTCTGAGATTTAATGTTCAGTTTATGGGTGAGATATACAACCAGCAGCCCATTTCGGAAAAGGGAATCTGGAATCGCATTGAATACCGACCATTGGAAGGCTTTATTTATGCCCTGACTCCGTTTAATTTTACCGCTATTGCAGCAAATCTACCTTCAGCTCCTGCACTTATGGGCAATGTAGTTGTCTGGAAACCATCCAACACACAGATTTATTCAGCCAACGTGATCATGGAAATCTTCAGGGAGGCAGGCCTTCCTGATGGCGTGATCAACCTGATTTTTGTTCCCGGACCAGTGGGAGGAAAGATAATGTCGGCACATCCCGATTTCGTTGGAGTGCATTTTACGGGTTCAACCAGTGTCTTTAGTAAGATTTGGAAAGCCATAGGTGATAATGTTTCGATCCACAATACTTATCCAAAAATTGTTGGCGAAACAGGAGGTAAGGATTTCGTGCTGGCACACGAAAGTGCTGATCCTATTGCTTTGGCTGTTGCCCTTGTCAGAGGTGCATTTGAATATCAGGGACAGAAGTGTTCGGCAGCATCACGCGCTTATATCCCTGATAATATCTGGCCTGAAGTAAAGGAAAAATTACTGACTGACATCAAAACCATCAAGATGGGACCTGTTGAAGATTTCAGAAATTTTATGGGTGCAGTGATTGACGAAGCATCTTTCGACAAACTTGCCAGTTATATTGAACAGGCCAGAAATGATGAGGCTACTGAGATTATTGCCGGAGGCAACTTTGACAAAACCAGTGGCTATTTCATCGAACCCACAGTTATCCTCACCAGTGATCCGCATTATATTACAATGCATGAAGAATTGTTCGGTCCGGTTCTTACAATCTATGTATATCCAAAGTCTCAATGGGAAGAAACCTTAAGTCTCGTTGATCGCACTTCACCATATGCCCTTACAGGAGCTGTATTTGCCAGCGACAGGTTTGCCATCGAACAGGCCAATGAGGTACTTGTAAATGCAGCAGGAAATTACTATATTAACGACAAACCAACTGGAGCAGTTGTTGGCCAGCAACCCTTCGGTGGTGGCAGAGCAAGTGGAACCAATGATAAATCAGGCTCTTTCCTGAATTTGATTCGTTGGGTATCGGCAAGAACCATCAAGGAGAACTTTAATCCTCCAAAAGATTATCGCTATCCATTTATGGATGAAGCCTAGAGATCAGCTAATATGTTTTTAAGCTGCTGATTCTATTAATAACTTAGCAATTATTATATGTTAGAAAAAAAAGAGGCTGTAATGTTACCATTCAGCCTCTCTTTTTATCTAAACAGGACGTTTTATCTTTTAACAGGCTTGCTGCCTAAAATTCTGCGCTGCTTATTCTTTATAATAAAGTTTTTCCGAACCGGCTCATCTTTTTGGTGCACTGGACTCCATCCCACTTTGGCTGCTTTGTTTCCCTTTGGCTGGGTCGCACTGGTGCGGCTTCCGCTGCATGATGAAAAAACGAAAAGCATTATTATTACCACAGAGCTGACCCAGAACTTAGCTGAAGATGATTTCATGAGAGCAGGATATTTGGTTATATTTTTCGGTTAATTTGAGGGCCTAAAATTAATGATTTTTTCATAATGCCATCATTCTGGCAATTTTTTTCATTTTTTGACATATTCACTAAGCATTGTTGAGAAAAAGAATTGGATTGATGTATACAGTTAATGAATTTTCATTTCTTTTGCACTGATACTGGTGTCCGTAATCCTGAACCGGGAGGAGGACTGAAAATGGGAATCAGGTGCAAGTCCTGAACAGTTCCCGCTGCTGTAAGCTCGTGAAAAGAGCTTCCGGATCGCTTAGGCCACTGTCTGCATGTTGCAGATGGGAAGGCTCCGGAGGTGAGTAAGTCAGAAGACCTGCCAGATCAATTGAATTCCAAAGCTTTCGGGTAAAAGGCTTGTCGGGTTTGATCAATTTTGACAGCGACAATTTTCCTGATGGTTTTGAGGCAACGGAATGTTTAACCTTAAAACTTGTGTATGAAAAAAAATCTACTCTGTATGTTGGCCCTGACGGCGGCCTTCGTTTTATTGGGCATAAGAACATCTGCCCAGCAATCCAAAGTGCTTCATCAGATTCTGATTGCTTCCGGAGGTGCGTTTTCTGACCCTAATGATTTTGTAACAGTATCCTCCTTTTTTCCCTTAACCTCTGAACAAACAACTTTTGCGACAATTTACACGCAAGCTGTTCAGGACGTGCTGATTGACAGTACTTTTCTGTTTGTTGCAGCAACAGATTCTTTGGTGATGTTTGACCTAAACACATATGAACGTATTGACGCGATTGCTTTACCAGGATTAAGTCAGCTGTATGCAGCCGGAGATTTTTTGTTCGTCAGCATTCAATACCCTGAAACATCGGGTTTTTTAAAGGTTCTTAAACGTTATTCGCTTAACCTGCTGGAAGAAATTCAGGCGATATCGGACGAAGCCTCCGGGATGGCCGCACATGACGACCGTCTCTACATAGCTGTGCCTGGCGGGTGGATGAGCACCAAAGGGAAATTGGCTGTTGTAGAAATGAATTCACTCTCCTTAATCGAGGAGATTGATCTTGGTGATCAAAGTGTAGGCATACATAACCTTTTTGTTCACGGAGACATGATAGTAGCCGTTTGCAGGACGCCCTGGGGAAGTAATACAGGAACACTGACGGTTTACGACATCAATGAAAAGTCAATAGAGCACATAATGTATAACCATGTGTTTGGTAAAGGCATTGCTATTGATGAAGATACTCTCTATCTGATCGTTGACGATGGTGTAGGGGCTATTGACCTGTCAGATTTTTCAATGATTAACAACTCATTAATTGCCGATCCTGGTTCTGAATCTTTTATTTATTTCGCCGACGTTGTTTATAATGACCTGAATAATGACTTTTATGCAACAACAACTGACTACTTTTCTTTTGGACAGGGACACATTTTTAACCAAAGCGGCAATGAAACAGGCCTTTTTAGTGCCGGGATTTCGCCAGAGGCTATTGGTCTCGATTATCGTTATCTGACAGAAGTCAAACCTGAACATTCAGAGGGAAAATTTCAAATATCTCCAAATCCGGCAATTAACCACATCAACATAGTGTCAGATGCAGTTCTTGCCGAATGCACATTTCAGGTCTTTACAATTCATGGAAAACTCGTGCTGGAGCAAATCAAGATGAATAGTACTGTTGATATAAGTTCAATTCCAGCCGGTTATTATGTGCTTGTCTTCAGAACGAAGGATTTCGATCACGTTCTTCCTTTTGTAAAGGTAACTCAATAAGACAATTGTATGTTTTACAGAGTTTCAATATACATAGCCTGTCTCATTTGTAGCCTGAGCCTCAGGGCACAGTTCGACCCACCTGCAGGACAACCGGGCAGTCGTGCAATACATGCTGACAGTAATGTTTTTATCGATTGGGTTAAGGATGTGGTTGTTAAAAGAGGTTGGGTTGAAGCAGGCAACGAGAGCCTGGGGAACGCTTCTTATGGCCAGGAATCTGATATTTTGGGAAAAGCCGACCTTTCCGCTGTCAGTCTTGGTGATGGTGGAACAGCAACCTTAAGTTTTAATTTTCCGATTTGGAACGGGCCGGGCCCTGATTTTGCCGTTTTTGAGAACAGCTTCAGCGATAGCTTTCTGGAACTTGCATTTGTTGAAGTAAGCAGTGATGGAGAATATTTTGTTCGATTTCCGGCTCAATCACTCACGCAGACTGATGTTCAGATAGAAAGTTTTGGATCTCTGGAAGCTGCAAAACTTCATAATCTTGCCGGCAAGTACAGGGGAATGTACGGCGTTCCGTTCGATCTGGACGAGCTAAGGAATCAACCGGATATTGATGTTCAAAGTATTACCCATATACGTATTATTGACGTTATTGGCAGTCTAGATCCATTATTGGGAAGTTTTGATGATGAAGGCAGGTTGATCAATGATCCATATCCTACTCCATTTCCGACTTCAGGCTTTGATCTTGATGCAGTTGGAGTAATTTACGACACCAGAAATTTACTCGTACCTGAGCAGAATAAGTCAGCCATCCGATGCTTTCCTCAACCTGCTTCAGATGTGCTATATGTTGAGTTTACAGCACCAGCAATCATTGAGTCGATTAATGTTTATGATCTTCAGGGAAAGCTGATCTACAAAAGTAATTTGTTGGTTGAAGGCAAGTTGTCCCTCGAAAGTTTTCCTGCTGGAAGCTTCATTGTAGAGGTTTCAACGATAGATACTAAGATTCGTCAGGTTTTTATGAAAAGATGAGACGGAAATTGCTACATATTGTGATTTTAGTTTTTGCTGTTTGGTTGTCCGGACAGACAATTGCCAATGTTCCGGACACTTTAAATCTGGCTGCAATTGAGGTAAAGGGGTCTTTGTTTCAGAAAGGTCAGATGAAGCTTCAGGTCAGTAATCAATTCATCGAAGGATTCAAGGGTAAAGACCTGGCTTTTCTGCTTTCACACAGTAGTCAAATACACATGAAGTCAGATGGCCCTGGTGGATTAACAACCGCTTCATTCAGAGGAACATCAGCAAACCACACACTTGTTCTTTGGAATGAAACACCAGTAAATGCACCAAACCTTGGTTCTGTTGATTTTTCAACCATCCCTGTATTTTTTACAGATCAGATTGGTATATTGTGGGGAAGTAATTCTGCCAAACACAGTGCAAGCGGATTGGGAGGCACGGTAAGCCTGAACAATAAAGCCAGGTTTAACTCGGGATTTGCATTTGAGGCGGCTCAGCAAGCCGGAAGTTTTGGGTCGTTTGGTTCATTTTTGAGCATTGGATACGGAACAAAAAAAATACATGTGCGAAGCCGCGTGTTCAGAAAATCAGCAAAAAACGATTTCCCGTTTTTTAATTATGCGGTGATGCCTCAGGAATGGATGCGTCAGCAAAATGCTGATTTCACGAACCAAGGTTTTCTTCAGGAATTGCATTGGCAGACAGGGAAACGAGGTTTATTAAGCCTGATTTCATGGAACCAATGGAACAACAGAAATCTGCCTCCGATTATGACCAATACAGGCAGGAGTGGTCAGCAAAAAGAATACATTAACGACAGGTTTCACAGGAATGTTTTAAGCTATAACTACTTTTTAAACCGGATAAGGATTGACGCCCGCATTGCATGGTCCTCCGAAAATCAGCATTACTTTCTGAGGACATCAGGTGGTGCAGACAATAATGAAACTGTGACCCTGATCGATAGTAAAAATCAAGCAAATGCTTTAAGAAGTTCAATAAACATCGAGGCAGAACTAGGTAGTCGTTTATCTGTGTTTGTCAGGTTTCTGAATGAGGCAGAATCAGTAGAAAACAATAATTATGCTGAAACAGGATTGAGAAACAGATATTCAATAATTGCCGGAGGAAAAGCTGATGCATTTAGTTGGCTTAATGCCAGTCTGCTGTTGAAACATGAGTTTGCCAGCAACAGAAGTGGTGCTTTTCTTCCATTTTTTGAAGTGCAGATGATTCCCGTTAGTAGCATTCCATTGTATATAATCACCAGTGCCGGAATGAAACTCAGACATCCCGGACTGAATGACCTTTACTGGTTTCCGGGAGGAAATCCGGCACTTAATCCCGAGTTATCAAAATCTGCCGATGTTTCATTTCAGTGGAATCCTGTTACCGGCTTGTTGCAACATCAATTCATGTTTAATGTTTACTATTCCCAGATTATTGACTGGATACAATGGCGCCCTACTTCTTATCGCTACTGGGAACCGGTCAACCTGGCGTTGGTAAATGCACGTGGATTTGAACTTGGGTATCAAGCAGAAACAAAGATTGGTTCTGCACATTTGTTTGCGGGCTTAAACTATTCTTTTACACGGACAACCGATGAAAGCAGGGCTGCTCAGCTTGAGAACACTGCCGGAAAGCAATTGATCTATATTCCGGATCACCATGGAAACCTTTTCGTCAGAGTTGAAAGAAAAGGGATTTTTGCATCATATGTTTTTAACTATGTGGGAAAAAGAAATGTGACGCACGCCAGTGATGATTTGTACAGAAATATTCTTAATCACTATTCATTGCACCATATTTCACTTGGCTACGACTTGACTGTATCAAAATCCGAGTGGAGCTTTGAGTTTCAAATACACAATGTGACAGATACTGAATATCAGTCGGTGATGTGGAGGCCAATGCCCGGCCGTCATTATACAATTGGATTACAATACAAATTCAGATGAAAATGAACCAGGTAAGAATTTTAGGTACCATCATGTTGTTCATGGCATTTTGGTCTTGTTCTGAAGATAATCAGGAGGTAAACCCAAAATTGTCGACCCTTGGAAAAGGATTCTTTGTGTTGAATCAGGGAAATTACACTTTGGCAAACAGCAGCTTGTCTTTTTACAACACTGATTCTGCCAAAATGACAAATCAGGTGTTTTACAGGACCAACAAAGTTCCATTGGGCGATGTTGCTCAAAGTATGATGATTAATGGCAATTATGGTTATCTGGTGGTGAATAATAGTGGACTTATTTACGTTATTAAAACATTTGATGCGTCTTTCGCCGGTAAAATTGAAGGATTTCAGTCACCGCGTCACATCTGTTTTGTTCAGCCTGATAAAGCATATGTTTCTGATCTTCAATTGCCGGGAATTCATGTAGTAGATCCTGTTGATCTACAGATTAAAGGCTTTATTGAAACAGGTAAAAGTGCGGAACAAATGCTTGTGGTTAATGAACAGGTTTTTGCACTGAATTGGTCAAACTACTATACACCAGGGGATAATAATACTCTGCAGGTGATTGATCCAATAGAAGACAGGGTTGCTGACAGCATTATTCTGGCAAAGGAGCCCAACAGCATGGTTTTGGACAAAGAGGGTTATCTTTGGGTACTTTGCAGTGGCGGTTTCATGAATGAAGAGCATGCTGCTCTGTTCAGGATTAATACACAAACACTTGATGTTGAAACGAGAATGAACTTTCAGAATATAACCGATTCGCCATTTGGTTTAACGATCGACAATTCGGGCGAAACGTTGTATTTTATCAATCGAGACATTTACAGCCTTACGATAAACGATGTATCATTGCCTGAAGAAGCGTTTGTGATGGCTGGTCAGCGAAACTTTTACAGCATTGGCTTTGATCCCGTAATGAAGCAGGTGATCGTTTCAGATGTCAGGAACTACATTGTTGACGGACAGGTTTTGATGTTTTCGAATGATGGTACAATTATTGACTCATCCAAAGTCGGAATAATTCCGGGTCAGATAATTTTTAACTATTAATAAGTTTTATGAAGAATCATGTAAATGTAGCCTGGAAAGGCAATATGGCATTTGATGCCGAAGTGAACGGTTTTGTAATTCCATTAGATGCAGATGAATCTGTTGGTGGCAATAACAGTGGTCCCAGACCCAAGCCTTTAACACTTGCTTCGCTGGGCGGTTGCACAGGGATGGATGTAGTGTCAATTTTAAAAAAGATGAAGGTTGAACCGACCTTTTTCAATGTTTCGGTGAGTGGTGAACTTACGGAAGAACATCCGAAATACTACTACAAGATACATTTGCGATACGAGTTCAAGGGCAATGAACTTGATATGGAAAAACTTGCTAAAGCTGTCAGTCTGTCACAAGAGCGTTATTGCGGAGTTAGTGAATTGTTGAAAAAAGGTGCAGAAATCACCAGTGAAATTGTCATTCTTGATTGAATGATATTTCGGTCAGAACATCAGCCAGTTCGCTGATAATCATTGAAGTTGCACCCCATATGAAATGGTTGCCGACGATGATGCATGGCACATCCCAAACCTGACCATCGGCCAGTTTTATAGGTTTGACGTATCGGTTAGCGGGATTGATCAGGTCGTAAAGCCTACAGGTAAATACTTCTTCCACTTCATTTATATCTGGCTTAAGTTGAGGTTCAGAGCTGAGCATTCCTATCACCGGAAGTACTTCGAAACGACTTGGTGGTATATAAATGCGACTTAATGTGCCAAGAATTCTGACTTTAGAAGATGATATGTTCACCTCTTCTTCGGCTTCGCGGATGGCTGTTTGCACCAGATCTGCATCATGCTCTTCTAACCTTCCTCCGGGGAAAGCAATCTGACCACTATGCACACCATCGTAGGTGTTTCGTTTGATCAGAACCGTATGGATTTTTTTGTTTTGGGAAAATAGTGCTATCAGAACCGCACCATAACGGATAGTTTCGCCCTTTTGTGCTTCACGACTGATGTTGATTCTGTCTTCCGGAATCATTTTCCGATGCGATGAAAAACCCGGCAATGTCTGTTGAAGCCTGTTTTGTAGCCTTACAAACAATTGTGCTGTGATGTCTTCCTGTTTCATGAACATTCGGCAAAAGTAAACTGAATTAACATAGAACATGCAGAATCAGGTAATGTTAATAAAGCTGAATTTTTTGAAAGAAGCAATTGACATAATCTGTTTTTTTATACTTTTATAACCAAAATCAAACTGAAAGAATGGTTCGTGAAAAGCAGTCACCGGTTCAATTTGCTGATTCAGGCGAAGAGCAGATGCGTGAGCTTATCCTGTTCAACGATGATTTCAATACATTTGATTTTGTCATTGAAACACTCATTGACGTATGTGAACACAGCCCGGAACAAGCTGAGACGTGCACATGGATTGTTCATTACAAAGGAAAGTGTGCTGTGAAATCAGGTAGTTTCAATGAATTGAAACCTGTTTATCACGAGCTTACAAACAGAACATTGACAGCAAAGATCGAATAGTATGTGGACAGTAATAGTCGCGCTTATCGCAATAGGATTATTAATGGTAGTCATTGAGATACTTGTTATTCCCGGTGGAGGACTGGCCGGTATTCTTGGCTTTGTGCTGATGGTTGCCGGAGTTTGGCTCTCATACTCGCGCATGGGACTAACAGCCGGACACATAACCATTAGTTCGACTCTTTTATTGAATTTCGTTGTATTGATTTATGCGCTGCGTTCAAAAACATGGGAAAAGGCGATGTTAAAGCGTAACATCGACAGCAGAGTAAATATTATAGATGAGGCGGAGCTGCGCGTGGGCGACACGGGCAAAACCGTCTCACGCTGTAGTCCTTCGGGCAAGGCATTGATCAACGGCAAGTTTTTCGAGGTGCATGCCAGATCCGAGTTCATCGATGAAGATGTAGATATTGAGGTTATTAAAGTTGAGAAGAATAAAATATTTATCAAATCAAAATTCAATTAGTCATGGCAGACATGTATGTTATTATCGCAATTGGTTTAGGGGCAATATTTTTAATATGGTTCCTGTTTTATTTCATTCCTGTTGGGTTGTGGTTCACAGCTCTGGTTTCGGGCGTCAAAGTGTCATTGCTTCAGTTAGTGTTGATGCGTTGGAGGAAAGTACCACCTTCATTGATTGTTAACAGTATGATTGCTGCTACAAAAGCAGGCATCGTGCTTGAGCGTGATGACCTTGAAGCGCACTTTCTGGCGGGAGGTAAGGTGCAGCAGGTTGTTAATGCGCTGATTTCTGCCGATAAAGCCAATATGGATCTAACCTTTAAAACTGCAACTGCCATTGATCTGGCCGGACGTGATGTTTTTCAGGCAGTTCAGATGTCAGTTAACCCAAAAGTTATTGATACTAAAAAAGTTGCTGCTGTAGCAAAAGACGGTATTCAGTTAATCGCATTGGCAAGGGTTACCGTAAGAGCCAATATCCGTCAATTGGTAGGCGGTGCCGGAGAAGAAACCATTCTTGCCAGGGTAGGCGAAGGTATTGTTTCTTCGATTGGTTCAGCTGATTCGCACAAATCAGTACTTGAGAATCCCGATTCAATTTCGAAAGTTGTGCTTAAAAAGGGACTTGACTCTGGTACAGCGTTTGAAATATTATCGATTGACATTGCTGATATCGATATTGGAAAGAATATAGGTGCGGTGCTTCAGATGGATCAGGCCAATGCCGACAAAAATATTGCACAGGCCAAAGCTGAGGAGCGCCGCGCTATGGCTGTGGCATATGAACAGGAAATGCGTGCCAAAGCACAGGAAGCCCGTGCAAATGTAATACAGGCCGAAGCAATGATACCGCAAGCGATTGCCGAAGCATTCAAGTCTGGCAATCTGGGCATTATGGACTACTACAAATTCCAGAATATCCAGGCTGACACAAAAATGCGTGAGTCAATTTCTGACCCGGCAGGAAGCAGTCAGAAACCAGGTAATAAAGGTGAAATAGGTAAGTAGTTTCATCTATTTATAACCGAATAGGGCGTTTGCACGATATTTTCGTGCAAACGCTTCCTTTTATGTGCATCCTTGCGTAATTTTGTAGTTAATGCCAGATCAGACTATATATAATGCAGTAGAAAAACAACAGATCACTGAGGCTCATATAGCCCTGATCGATGCAATTAAAGGCTTTGCTTCTCAGGATGATATAAAAAGAGTCAATCTTGCTTACGAATGGGCATACAAGGTTTATTCAGGCCAGCGAATGGCTTCCGGAAAACCGTATATTCTTCATCTGATCAGGATTGCGCATATTGCTGTTAATGAAATCGGGTTAGGTGTTTCAACAGTTATATGCTCACTTCTTCATGGAATCAACCTGAAGTCAAGTTATTCACTTTCTGAAATTGAACATCACTTCGGCAAAACCGTAAGCAGTATTGTTGATGGCTTTAATAAAGTATCAGAATTAAGAACCGAAAGACTCTCATTTCATTCAGATAATTTCCGAAAGTTGTTCTTGTCGTTGATTGATGACATCAGGGTTATCCTGCTTAAAATTGCCCACAGACTATATGACTTGCGTAATCCTGAAGACCATAGCAAAGAAAAGATTGATCAGTTCATATACGAGGTCAAGCACCTGTATGTGCCAATTGCACACAGATTAGGACTCTACATTATTAAAGCAGAATTTGAAGAAAGGGTGATGAAGTTTGAAAGCCCTGAAATATTTGAGGCCATTAATGAAAAAATCAAGGCTACTAAGAAGAAGCAAGAGGCTTATATACAGGACTTTTTACAACCAATTCAAAGAGAACTTATCGCTCAGGGACTCGATTGTGCGGTTAAATGGAGAACCAAGTCAATTCCATCCGTGTGGGCCAAAATGAGAGCGCAAAATGTTGAATTTGAACAGGTTTACGATCTTTTTGCTGTTAGAATTATTATTAAAAGTTTACCTAAAAAGGAGAAGGAAGACTGTTGGCGGGCTTATTCAATAGTGAGTGATATTTATCAGCCTAATCCAAAGCGACTGCGCGATTGGATCACAACACCAAAAGCATCAGGTTATGAATCATTGCACTGCACAGTGAAAGCACCTATGGATAAATGGGTTGAAGTCCAGATCAGAACCGAACGCATGGACGAGATTGCCGAAAAGGGGCAGGCTGCTCATTGGGTTTACAAAAACAAGGCCAAGCATCTTGACACCGAAGAGTGGCTCAATCAGGTTCGCGATGTGCTCGAAAACCCTGACCAGCTGAATTTCGATTATACCTATCGTAACGCAAACCGTTATCAATCTGATAAAATTTTCATTTTTACGCCAAATGGCGATTTGAAACAATTACCTGTTGGATCAACCGTACTTGATTTTGCTTATGAAGTACATACACAGGTAGGTTCTACATGTAATGGTGCCAGAGTAAACAATAAGATTGTCCCAATCAGACATGTACTGAATAATGGAGATAAGGTAGAAATCGTCACAAGTAAAAGGCAAAGGCCGAAACCCGACTGGCTTAGTTTTGTCGTTACCGACAGAGCAAGAAATAAGATCAGGAAGTATATCAAAGAAGTTGAGATGCAGGAGTCGGATATGGGTAAGGAGATGTTGCTTCGTAAGTTGAAGAATTGGAAACTTACACTTAGTGAGGATGTTGTGAATTTATTGGTGAAACACTATAAGACCGAAACGGCTGTTGATCTCTATCATCAGATAGCCACAGGAAAAATTGAACTTTCCGAATTGAAAAAGTACCTGGTGCAGCAGGCCGAAGCGGAGAAAACTACTACCAGAGCAGAGAAAGAACTCCCTCGTTCCGATAACAAAAATGCATTAAGTCCTCTCAGCACTGAAGCTGAAGATTATATGATCATTGATAATTCGCTGAGCAATGTAAATTATCATCTGGCACGTTGTTGCAATCCTATACCCGGAGATTCCGTTTTTGGTTTTGTTACAGTGAGTAGTGGCATAACTATTCATAGGGTAAATTGCCCGAATGCCGGCCGGTTACTTGAACGGTTCAGTTACAGGATTATCAGGGTGCGGTGGAAAGACTCAAAAGATAGTCCTGTTTTTCAATCCACGATTAGAATCTCCGGAATTGATACCATTGGACTCGTTGGTGAGATCACAAAAGTAATCAGCAGCGACCTGAAGGTTAATATGCGCTCTATTTCTTTTGATACCAAGGATGGCCGGTTCGATGGCAGGATTGCCCTGCACATTAAAGATACAGAGCATTTGGAGCAACTGATTCATAAAATAATGAAAGTTAAGGGAGTAGAGAAAGTC
Organism: Bacteroidales bacterium; assembly: GCA_024710405.1. Taxonomy (GTDB): domain Bacteria; phylum Bacteroidota; class Bacteroidia; order Bacteroidales; family F082; genus UBA6192. The sequence goes on along the minus strand of JANJUV010000007.1, from coordinate 312,672 downwards.
TCAAGATTGAAATAAGAAAATTAGTATATGGTAATTCAGTTATTTATCTTCTCTTTGTTGTTTTTCGGACTGGCGTTATGGTTTTTCCTTAGGAAGAAAAAAGTGCTGGGATTTACGTTTATTGCTTTAGGCGTGATGCTTATGGCAATTTTTTTTATTGTAAGGTTCATATATCCCCACAAGGTTCCATTTTGAGATCTTTTGTTGAATAATCTCAATTAGTGTGCTAATCGAAAAAGAACCATGGTTTTACCAAAACAGTTTTGTCTTCCGGTTCGCTGAAGTGCCTGAATTCGTTGGTGTGTTTGTTGTACAAATAATCTTTTTCCCATTCTTTATGTTTCCGGCTGATCTGACTAACTGCATCGAAAAGGATGTTTAGTTCGTTGTCGGTCATTGTCGGATGCAATGATGCCCTGATCCATCCGGGTTTTTGGGACAGATCCCCATGGTTGATCAGATCGGTGATGGCTTTTGACTTATCATAGCTGACATCGAGCAGATAGTGGCCATAGGTGCCGGCGCAGGCACATCCGCCCCGAACCTGAATGCCAAATCGGTCATTAAGAAGTTTTACAACAAGATTAAAATGCACATGCTCGAGATAGAATGAAAAGGCACCAAGTCGGTCTTCCACATTATCCGCTAGAATATGAACTCCTTTTATTTTTCTGAATTCTTCAAATGCTTTTGATACCAGTTCGTGTTCGCGTGAACGCATCATTGATGTGCTCATTTTGTTTTTCACTTCGATGGCCAGGGCTGTCCTGATAGCCTGAAGAAAGCCGGGTGTTCCCCCATCTTCTCTCAATTCAATATCATCGATATATTTGTATTCGCCCCAGGGGTTAGTCCAATCAACCGTTCCTCCACCTGGATTGTCAGGCGTGGGGCTGTTATAAAGCGATCTGTCAAAAATCATAACACCCGAACTTCCCGGCCCCCCCAGAAATTTGTGCGGGCTGAAAAATATGGCATCCAGTTTTTTCATTTCGTCATCTTCGGGGTGCATGTTAATATCGACATAAGGCGCTGATGCTGCATAATCAACGAAAATTACACCTCCATGTTCGTGCATGATTTTAGCGATGTCGTGAATGGGGGTTTCTATACCCGTTACATTTGAACATGCTGTAAATGAACCAATTTTAAATGAACGATCTTTGTAAATCTCCAACTGTCTTTTAAGTTCCTCCAGATCAATCAGTAATTCGCTGTTAGGTTTCAGTACTACAACATCTACATTGGATTCGAACCATGAAGTGTGGTTAGAATGGTGTTCCATATGACTAAGAAAAACTACTGGACGCTCATTCTTCTGAAGGCAATCACGTCTGGCGAGCTGTCCGCAATTTTTTAATCCCATGATCCGGTGCATCTTGTTGATTACGGTCGTCATACCTGACCCTGCTGTTATGATGACATCCTCAGCACAGGCATGGACATGTTCTTTGATGATTTTATGAGCCAGGTGATAGGCTTTTGTCATCAGAGTGCCTGTTTCACTGGTTTCAGTGTGTGTGTTGCCGATAAAAGGACCGAATACATTAATAATGCGGTCTTCGAGTGGGCGGTAGAGTCTACCACTAGCGATCCAGTCAGCATAAATCAAGGTTTGAAAACCGTAAGGTGATCTGAATTTCTCCTGATATCCTATCGTATTGTTTCTGTATATTTCAAAATATTGCTCAAGGCTATTGCTCATAATCTATCGGGTTTTGACCAGCAAACCTGTAGATAATCTTCGGCCTTGACTGGTAATGCTATAGACATATGTTCCTTCAGACAACTCAGGATAGTTAAAAGCATGCATTTCATTGTTAAAATTCAGTATGCGACTGTCCATTACCCTTCCTGACAAGTCACTTACGGTGAATTCTATTGATTCCTCTGTATGAAGAGTATTTATTACATGTATTGTTTCGTTGAAGGGGTTGGGATAAACCAAAAATTCATCGCTTTCACTAATATGTGTCCGGGTTACTGTTTCCACAGAGATGATTGTATCGTAGGAGTCTGTTTTTACAAAATCCGGAAAATACATATCAATCGAAAAATAAGTTAGTCCTTCGCAGAAAGGCCCAACATTAATGGTGTCTGTCCTGTAACAATCACCTGGCCATATCCATGCACCATAATACACTTCAAGGGAGATTGCGCCGCAGGCAGCAAAAACAAGGATGTTTTCAGTGGTGCAATCCAGATTAGGTATATGTGTATGAATGATAACATCTGCGTATTCATCAGGTTTTATCTGTTCAGTCACGAAACGAACCGAGACAAATTGCTGGGAATATCCTGTTATACCAGCAAGCAATAAAATTGGTACAATAACTGGCAGTATTTTCTGATTCATTTCCAAGCGTTGAGTTTGACGCAAAAATAATTCTTTTAAACTATTGCTAACTGATATAGTTTCACTTTTAAATAGTGTAATCATGATTGAAAGCTAACTTGAGTTTTCTTTCATTTTCTAAAGGCAGCATTTATTTATAATGATTATGCTGCTCCAATTTGAGTTTTTTCTTTTTTAAAAGTGAAATGATGAACAATGGCATGTAATTTTGTGAAAAGATCTTCTATGTTTGGATTAACACTGCAAACCAGTATAATCAAATGCCACTTGGGTCCTATACCGTGTGAGCGTGCTGATGAGCTTGCCAGAATTGCAAATGACCATTCAGTCTGGATCAATGTGAGAGATACATTTCCTTATCCTTATACAATGGAACATGCACTCACATTCGTTAAGGAAACAGAAAATGCAGAAAGATCTGTTGTTTGGGGTGTTTATGATTCAGATATTCTGTGTGGTGTAATTGGATTGCACAGGCAGTTTGATGTATATCGCCACAATGCTGAGTTGGGATATTGGCTGGGTAGTGATTTCAGGAACAAAGGTTTAGCAACTGCATCGGTTGAGGCTGTGGTCAGATTTGCTTTCGGTCAAACCAATCTGAAAAGGATTTATGCCGGTGTTTTTGAAGACAATCAAGGTTCGGTAAATGTATTGCTGAGGAATGATTTTAATCATGAAGCGACGCTGAAAAAAGCTGTCTTTAAGAATGAACGGTTTGCAGATGAGCTTATCTTTTCCCGGTTAAAAGACTAATTCCCCCGCGAAATCTGAATTAGACCAACCTCAACCGACCCGTTTTCAGGATAAATATTAATCCATGTGTTGTCTTCGCTGAACCATTTATATTGTGATCCAATACGTACTATGTAATCCTTGTAATCTGCTGAAGCCGGGATGGGCAATACAAAGCCTCCATTGCGACCATTTCTGCTTCCATAACTTACAATAAGCGAGAAAGGCTGTGTTCCTGCGTTCTTGGCTTTAATAAGTATGTAATTGGTTTTTCTTTCGTTGACGGGTACTGATTCAAATTCGAAGCGATGATCAGTGTTTGATGCCAGATTTCTGGGTTCCAGATTTAGTTCAAATAGTTTGTTGGATTCAATGATTCCAGTTATTTTACTGATCATTTCGGCAGGATATGTCTCATCCGGTTTAATTATTGCCGCTTTTGAAAACTGTTCCACTGACTTGTCATAAGCTTTGGCAATAAATAGTTTATCTGCCTCTGATACTGTTTTGTCATATTCTGTTTTTTGTTTCTGCAATTGTTCACGCATGATATTCTCAGCCTGAACAATTCTGCCTGAAGCGTAAGTATCCTGTGGCCTGAATGACCGTGCTGTTTTGTAGGCAACAATTGCTTCACGATAATCACGTGTTTCAAAAATCCTGTCAGCAAGTGCAATTGCCTCAGTATATTTTTGATTGTTGCGTAGTTCGAGCTCGTTTTTTTTGTTGGTTATTTTCCCTAATGAAGCAACAGTTTTTGCATGACCAGAGTCAACCAAAACCATCATGCGGTAAACAGAATCTGCTCTGGTAACATCTTCTTTGGATAGAAATGCTTCTACATCAGTGCTTAACGTGGTAAGGTTTTCTTCCTTGTTTTTTAACTTTTCTGCAAGCTCCTTCTGTTGATTTATCTTCATTATTTGCTCTGAAGGATATGCTTCGTTGGGCATTAATTTCAAGGCTTCTTGATATTTCCTGAGGGCATCGTCAATATTACTTACAATGAGTCTATCTGCTTCTTCAATAAGTAATTGATATTGTTTTTTGTTTTCCTCGTTTCGTTTTAATTGATCTAAGCGATGCTCAATAATGCTTTTCAGATCGAGTGCGGTTTTGTCAACCGGTTTCAATATAAGCGCTTCGTTTATCAGTTTCAGTGCCTGTGTCCAGTTTTCAGCATCAATCTGCATATTAGCTGATTCTAACTTTTCAGTAAAATCTTTGTTTGCTATAAGGAGGCTGTTTTGTTGATCAAGTTTCGACCTTGCCTGACTTAATGTTTGTATAGTTTTCTGGTCAGTGGGTTTTAAAGCCAGAGCTTTTTCAAGGTAAGTCACGGCCAATTCATAAGCTCCGGCCGAAATCGAGTTTTCAGCAGACAAAACCAATACAGCAAAGCTTTGCTCTGTTTCAAGCACAGCCCTTTGCCTGTTGCGTTCATCTTCTGCTTGGCGCAGTTTATTTGAAACGCCAATATCTGCCGGTTTCAGTTCTAGGGCGGCTGACAACGAACTGACCGCTATTTCCCAATTTTTCTCTGCAATGGCTTTGTTTGCTACATCATAATATTCCCTGAATCGTTTTTCGATATTTTCGGCATTTAGCAGTTGCTCCAGTTGTTTTTCGGTTTCGGCGATCCGTCGGGTTGCATATTCGTCTCCGGGTTTGATCCTGAGCGCGTACTGATATTCGTCTTTTGCATCTGAAAATGACCTCCGGTTAAATTTGTCATCTGCCAGGGCAATTGCTTCAGAATAAGCATTCTCGTCAACGAAATTGTTGTCGGATACAATTTCATTGATACGTTTTATCATATCGGCTGGGTAGGTTTGATCGGGCATCAATCCCAAAGCTTTTTCGTAAAACATTGAGGCTTTCTTGAAATCTTTGGATGCATAAGATTCATCTGCTTTGGCAAGTGTTTCGTTAAACTCTGTCGATTTCTTTTTCAGTTGGGTTGCCTGATCAAGTTTTGTTAATGCATCAGGTTCTTGAGGAAACACTGCCAAAGCAGAGCGTAAAGATGCTATAGCTTTATCATAGTCCTTTCTGGCATTCGCTTTTTCATAATCATCCATAAAGGCACTGAATTGCTTTTCCTGTTCGAGTTGCTCGTATAGCTTTTTTTGCAGCATGGGCAGGTTTTCGGTAATTGCTGGATGCTCAGGATATAGTTTTGCTGCTTCTGTAAATTGAAAAAGGGCTTCTTCGTATTTTTCTTCACCTGACAAAGACCTGCCGGTTTCAACGAACTGTTCAAAGCGCTGCATCTTATCTTTTTCTTCAAGAAGTTGTTTTTGCAGTTGTTCCAGCTTATTTCTGGTATTATCATCACCTGGAACAATGCTCAGGGCTTCTCTGTAGAATTTGATAGCTTCTTCCGCTTTACCTTCTCTCACTAATCTTTCGGCCTGATCAATCTTTTCGTAATACTTTTCTCGTATTTCCATCTGCTGTTTGAGCAATGAAATTGTTTCACCCAATCGTTTGCTGGCATACGGATCATCTTTTTTCAGTCTGATGGCCATTTCATAGTATGTTTTTGCCGTCAGGTAATCTTTCTGAATATAATGCTTGTCGGCATTCTCAATAGCTGATTCATAAGTTTGGGTAGCAAGTTGCGCACAAAGGGGATACTGCAACAACAATAGTATGATAATGATCAGTTTGAATCTGAGGAAGAAAGACATTTTAAAACTTGTTGTTGATTTGTAAACGGTATCTGTTTGGTTTTATTGCGGTTGTATAGCAGGCGGTTCAATTGTTCCATCAAGAATAGTGAGTTTTCTGTCGGCCATATCAGCGAGCTCATTGTTATGTGTAACAACAACAAATGTTTGGTTTAATTCTGTTCGCAGTGTAAAGAAAAGCTGATGCAGTTCGGCTGCATTCTTCGAATCCAGATTGCCCGAGGGTTCATCGGCAAGCACCACAGCAGGTTTATTGATCAGTGCCCTTGCAACAGCCACTCTTTGCTGCTCACCACCCGACATTTCCATAGGTTTGTGATGTGCGCGGCTGGTCAGATTGAGCAGATCCAACAGGGCAGAGGCTTGTTTTATTGCCTGTTGCTTCGATACTCCAGCGATGAAAGCAGGGATGCACACATTTTCGAGCGCTGTGAATTCAGGCAGCAAGTGGTGAAACTGAAATACGAAACCGATGTTTTTATTTCTGAATCGTGATAAATCTTTTTCTTGAAGTGAGCTGATCTGCGTTCCGTTAATAGATAACAAACCGGAATCTGCCCTCTCAACAGTGCCAATAATTTGCAAAAGTGTGGTTTTACCTGCTCCTGAAGCACCAACGATTGATACAACCTCATTTTTGATGATGCACAGGTCGATGCCTTTGAGCACCTCAATCTTGCCGTATTTTTTTCTGATTCCGGAGGCTTCAATCATTGGTTTTCCTGTCTTGCCAGCCGCAAAAGTACATTTTTTAGGTAATGTGTATTTGAATGATGTGTTTTTTGAAAAGCTTAATTGAAAACCAATGGATAAATGTCCTATTTTTGGACGCACAAAAACATCTTACCAAATTCAACTTTATGAACCTACACGAATTTCAGGGAAAGCTGATACTGAGCCGTTACGGTGTATCGGTGCCCGTGGGTATTGTTGCCGAATCTCCCGCAAAAGCAGTAGAGGCTGCTAAAGAAATACAAGCAAAAACCGGATCAGACCGCTGGGCTGTGAAAGCTCAGATACATGCCGGTGGTCGTGGGAAAGGGGGAGGAGTAAAGATTGCCAAGTCCCTTGAAGAAGTTGAAAAATATGCCGATCAGATCATCGGCATGATGTTGGTAACACCTCAAACAAGTGCCGAAGGGAAACTTGTGCGCAGGGTGCTGGTTGAACAGAATATCTATTATCCCGGCCCTTCTGCTGTCACAGAGATTTATATGAGTATTCTCATGAACAGGTCGAAAGGAAGGAATATGATCATGTATTCTCCCCGCGGTGGTATGGACATTGAAGCTGTTGCCGAAGAAACACCTGAACTAATATTTACAGAAGAAATTGATCCAAAAGTTGGTCTTCAGGGTTTTCAGTCCCGACAGATTGCTTTTAACCTGGGTTTGTCAGGCGAAGCCTACAAAGAGATGGTGAAATTTGTGCAGGCTTTATACAAAGCTTACGAAGGATCAGATGCAAGTTTGTTTGAAATCAACCCAGTGATCAAAGCAGCTGATGACAGAATTTTTGCTGCTGATGCAAAAGTTACCATCGACAATAATGCGTTGTTCAGACATGCTGATATCGCTGCTATGCGCGACCTGACTGAGGAAGATCCGATTGAAGTTGAAGCCAGCCGATTTGACCTGAACTTTGTGAAACTTGACGGTAATGTGGGCTGTATGGTCAATGGAGCCGGACTTGCTATGGCTACAATGGATATGATTAAAATGTCGGGTGGCGAGCCTGCCAACTTCCTTGATGTCGGAGGAACAGCCAATGCAAAAAGGGTAGAGGAAGCCTTCCGGATTATCCTTAAAGATCCTAATGTTAAAGCAATTCTTGTCAATATCTTTGGCGGAATTGTGCGTTGCGACCGCGTTGCACAAGGTATTGTTGATGCCTATCAGAATATAGGTGAGATCAGTGTGCCGATTATTGTGAGGCTCCAGGGTACAAATGCCACCGAAGGTAAAGAACTGATTGATCAATCCGGACTTAAAGTTTATTCAGCCATAAAACTTCAGGAAGCTGCTGAGTTAGTGAATGCTGTACTGAAATAAGTTGTGGATTTTGAGTAGTGACAGGACGAAAAAAACACCTTGATTAACCAGTAGCCTTTGCTTTTGAGTCAGGATATTTGAATCGAAAACAGGGGCATAAAGTGTCGCTTCAGCAATTCAAAAACCGACATCATTATTTAGTATTCATCTCAATAACACTGTTCATTTTCATTGGTATCTTCATTCCTTCCTGCTCCATTTCCATTTCAATTGACTGGCTAATTGTTGAGGTCATAACCCAGCCGGATCTGACATCAACCTTGGAGCTTCCTGTCATGGATCCTGCAAGAACAGCTTTCTGTCCGCGTATTTCTGTCCCTTCAATAGTCCCTTCGAAACTGACAACTGCGCTTTTGTCTTTCAATTCTTCAAGTTTGTAGGTAAGATTAATCAGAAAATCACTCTGCGGATCTGGTTTCATTTTAACGATCCATGTTTCACCCACTGCTACCGGTTTCTCGGGGTAAACATTAAGCATTCCTGTTTCAAATCCTGCAAAACTCTGGTTGTTATCAAGGATCTCGCTCATGCTATTCCTAATGGCATTACCATAGCGGTCAATCTCAAGGCTTGCAGTTTTACCAATGAGTTCATTAAGGGTTGATTCAACCTGCTGAACTACTGGATTGCTGCTTTCCCCTGGTTTTTCAGAGTCATAGTTAATCTCCATCCCCATAGCGTTCTGGTTAAGCTTCATCTTACGATAGGTTAAATCCAGCTTAATGTTTTCCTGTTCATCAATTTCTGCAACAATGATCTCCTGAACTGTTTCGCTGATTTGTTTCAGCGTCATACTCTGTTCCATCATTTCCATGCTGATGGTTTGGTTGTTTTTAATGGTGAGGTTGTATTGCTGACCTTTTGATAGCTTATAGGACAATGTAACGCTTTTCTGAGCATGCAGGCAAATTGGAAACAGCAGCAATAGTGCAAAGATTTTTATTTTCATTTTGATATTCAATTTGTATAATTATTAATCGTTAGAAGACATGTTCATCGTTCGAACGGGGATCATAGTCGTTGTCATCGTTCATGCGTGAGGCGATAGTCCTGGTTGGAGGTTCAAATCCCTGATTGGGGCTGAGCGGTTCATCGATTTCACTTCTCTCGGATGGAAGAAGCTCGGTGAAACGTGCGTACTGGCCACTAAATTTCAGATTAACATCACCGAGTTTTCCGTTACGGTGTTTGGCTATATTGATAGTGGCAAGCCCTTTGATGCCTTTGTTTTCATCATCATTATCAAGGTTATAATATTCGGGACGATAGATAAAGATCACCATGTCGGCATCCTGTTCTATGGCTCCTGACTCACGTAGGTCTGAAAGTATTGGTTTTTTTGAACCAGGACGTGTTTCGACGTTTCTGGATAATTGAGACAGAGCGAGCACGGGAATATCAAGTTCTTTTGCCAGGCTTTTCAGTGAGCGTGAGATATTGCTGATTTCCTGTTCCCTGTTTCCTCTGTTATCGCCACCTGTTGTCATGAGCTGCAAATAATCAACAAATATCATTTGAATATCATGCTGTTGCTTAAGTCTCCGGCATTTTGCACGAAGTTCGAAGATCGAAAGCTGTGGTGTGTCATCAATAAACAGATGAGCGTTTACAAGCGGGCCGATTCTTGTATGCAGTTGTTGCCATTCGTGCTCTACTAGATCGCCACGCCTGAGTTTATCTGCCGGAAGCATGGTTTCGCTTGATATTAATCGCGTAACAAGCTGTATTGATGACATTTCGAGTGAAAAGAATGCAGCTGGTTTGTGAAAATCAACTACGATATTTCGTGCGATGTTGAGGGCAAAAGCAGTCTTACCCATACCCGGTCTGGCCGCCAGAATAATAAGATCCGACTTCTGCCAGCCTGAAGTGATTCGGTCAAGGTCACTATAGCCTGAAGGAACGCCGCGCAGGTTGGTTTTTGTATTTCTGGCGCTCTCAATATCCTGAATGGCAAGTTTGATCAGGTCAGTCATGCTCGAAAAGCTTCTGCGAAGATTGCTTTCACTGACTGAGAAAAGCCCTTGTTCAGCTTTGTCGAGCAGGTCGAACACATCAGTAGTGTCTTCATATGCATCCTTAATGATCGTGCTTGAGATGCGTATCAATTCGCGCTGAATAAACTTTTGTAAAATAATACGGGCGTGAAACTCAATATTCGCACCCGAAACTACCCTATTGGTCAACTGAGAGATGTAGTAAGGACCTCCGACTAGTTCCAATTCACCCATGGTTCTGAGCTTATTAGTAACAGTCAATATATCTATTGTGTCCAACTCGTGGAAAAGATGGTGGATGGCTGTAAATATCTTCTGATGTGCATCTTTATAGAAGACTTCCGGTTTCAGAATGTCGATCACAGCATTAAGTGCTTCTTTTTCGAGCATCATTGCCCCAAGTACAACTTCCTCAAGATCGGTTGCTTGTGGCGGGATACGTCCATGCTGTAATAAAATATCCTTTAACTGATCAGTATCGTTCAACTGGGGTAGTTTTCCCCTTTTTGCACTTCTCTCCATTGCCCAAAATTACGAATTATCGTCGGTGGGCTATTTTATGTTAATATCTTTTTAGGGAAGCTGATGATGAATGTTGTACCCTTTCCTGGTTTGCTGTCAACAGATATGGAGCCGTTGTTAGCTTTAACAAATTCGCTGCAAAGCATAAGCCCTAATCCTGTGCCACGCTCGTTAGCAGTACCGGAGGTTTGTATTTTTTCGTCAAGACTGAATAGTTTATTGATTTTTTCCTCTGGTATTCCAACTCCTGTGTCTGCTACCGAAATGAACCATTTATCAGAAGTTTCGTTTGTGCTGATGGTTACACTTCCTGATAATGGTGTGAATTTTATGGCATTAGAGACCAGATTGCGCAGAATAACGTAAAGGCTTTCCCTGTCGATGATAATCGTTTGGCTTTGTTCACATGCATTCATCAGCGAAATTGATTTATGACGGGCCTGGGCTGCAAACCACTGAAAAACCTCTTCACATGCTGCGTGCATAGATATTGGTTCAGGACTTAATCTCAATGTTTTGCGTTGGGTCATCGACCAATTAAGCAGATTTTGAAGCAGGTTATATAAATCTTCACTGCTTTTCTTTAAAGCTGAAAGCAATTCGCGAATTTCGTCTTTTTCAAAGCTGTCGAACTCATTGTGAAGCATCTCTGAAAGACCAAGTAGTGAGGTAAACGGGCTTTTAAGGTCGTGGGCTATAATCGAGAAGAAACGATCTTTGGTTTTGTTGGCTTCGCGCAACTCATGCTCAGTCTTCATTCTAGATTCAATTTCTTCTTTTAATAACGAATTTGCATTTTTGAGTTCACTGGTTCGATCGTTTATCAACGATTCGAGTTTCTTCTTTTTCAGGTCGAGATTTCTGATTCTTAACAGGAATATTATGACAATTATCGTAATCACAATGACAATCATAAGCAGTCTGAACCACCACTGAGCCCAATAAGGAGGAGGAATAACAACTTTTATTGTTTTACCCTGATAGTTCCATTTTCCATCGTTGTTTGAGGCGATCACGTCAATATAGAAAGTGCCATATCCCAAATTTGCAATCTCAATGCTGTTCTGGTTGCCTAAGTTTATCCATTTATCCTGTATGTTGCGGATGCGGTAAGCATACTGGTTCTTTTTTGGTTTGTAATAATTGAGTGCGGCAAATTCAAGTGTGAATGATTGATTTTTGTAATCCAGCCTGATTTCTTTGGCTTTGGTTATCGGCGGGTCAATCATAGCAACTTCGTTGCCAATACGAAGGCTGGTGAAAATTACTTCCGGAATTTGATTGTTGCTTCTCAGTTCACTGGGTTTGAATACACTGACTCCATTTATTCCTCCGAAATAAAAATATCCATCACTATCCTTAAAGTATGCCCCACTATTAAACTCATTGGCCTGCAAACCGTCATCCTGATCGAAATTTCTGACCGTTCCGGTAATTGGGTTATAACAACTTATGCCTTCATTAGTGCTAAGCCACAGTTCGCCGTCCACATCTTCAATAATTCCGTAAACAACATCATTGATAAGTCCGTCAGCTGTGCTGATATGACTAAAGGTGTAGCTGTTCTCATTGAATACATTAAGTCCGTTGTCTGTCCCTACGTAGATCTTTCCATCTGAAGACTCATAAATGCTGTAAATAATATCTGAACTTATTGATTGGTTATTGTTTGGTTCGTATCTGAAGTTGTTAAAAATAAAACTGTTATCTTTCATGTATCCTATTCCTCCGCCAAGTGTGCCTATCCATGTACGGTTCTTAGAATCAGTATATATCACCCTTATTTTGCCACCAGGCACAGAAAACCTATCGGAGGGATTATGGTAAACTGATTCGCTTTTTCCGGTTGTTTTATTGAAAACATTCAATGCCGTTTCAGTTCCGATCCAAAGTTGATGCTCGTTCTTGTCTTCTACAGAATACACCCCTGTGCCGTATAGCCCGGTTAGGGAACCATCCGTAATTGCCGAATACGCTTTTAGCGTCTGCCCTGTCTTACGGTCAATTTTTCTGAGACCACCACCCTCAATACCAATCCATAATACGTTCTTGTCAACAGCATCGGGATGAATACAATATGCATTTCCTACCTCAGTATTAACAATGATTCTCTTATGGTTTTTATCAAATGCATTAAAGCCCCCATAACCGCCAACCCACAAAATACCGTTGTCTTTATAAATGCTTCTGACACTTCTGAAACTAAGACCTGAAACAGAAGCCGAAACCGGACTTAAATGGCGTATGTTTTTATTGACCGGATAGAAGTAGTTGATTCCATGTCCATTGTCGCCAAGCCAAACACCTCCTCTGCTATCTGCGAAAACTGACTTGATGCTATTTGATGTTATGCCCTGACTGTTGATGGGGTTGTGCATGAGCGTTACAATATTAAGGGTTCGGAGGTCAATAATAAATACGCCACCGCCTGTTGTGCCACACCATAATGCGGTGTCGCCAACTAAATCGAACCCTCTGAGATAATGAACGGAATGATTTTTAAGGTGTTCGGGTAAAGGTAACTGAATCAGAATATTTTTCTCATGATCCAATTCAAGAAGATAATCACCATAAGACGATGCCCAGATTTTCCCCTTTTTGTCTGAAACAATTCTGAGTATCATGCCTCGATGATCTTTTCCAAGTGAAAAATTTCTGTTTCCGCTAATGGGAATCGACTTAATGCTAAAGTCATTCAGATTCAGTTTCAATAAGCCCCCAATATCGGTTCCAATCCACAAAGCATCGGGTAAAGCCAGCAAAGAATAAATATTGCCCACAAACAAAGAATCAATCGCCCTTTTTGTGAAATCAATGGAATGGATGATTTCGTTCCTGGTAAGATCTAATCCTGTAATTCCTCGTTCGCTCCCTGCCCACAAAACATTATTGTTCGTATCGTAGGACAGGCTGAAGACATTTTTCCCGATGAATAGACTGTCGTGATGTATAATTAATTTCCGGTAGTCATAAAAACTACCGGTGATCGGATCCATAAAACACAAACCATTTCCGTTAGTGCCGATCCACATTCGCTCCTTAGCATCTTGCGAGATGCATAGTATATTATTGTTTGGAAGACTATTAGGGATGTGGTGGTTTCTTCTGAATACCATCACTTGATTGCCATCATACCGGTTTAGACCGTCATTGGTTCCAAACCACATTAATCCTGCCCGATCTTCAAAAATAGCGTTAATAGTACCCTGACTTAGACCGTCTGATTTGTTAATGTACTCGAAGCGAAAATCACTTTGCGAATGAACAGGCCGATTGAGGAAAATTATTGCCGCTAATGACATCAGAGATATATAATAATATCGATAACTATGCCTCTGATTCATGGTTCCCTATTTTAAACTGCTAATGTAACTATAAAGAAACTGCAGAGATATAAGATATTCCAGAATTTTTTGCCCGGTGCCTGACGGATTTTCATTGTGGTCTGCCGTCGTAGCTTCATGAATCATTTGATGACGATCTGTTAGTGGCGGCAAATCTGTGCAATGCAATGACAAAGCTGCCTGATCAGACTGAAAATTCAAACCAGGATAAAAATACTGAATTTCGTAAAGGTAATTACGTATTGAGCGTATCTTATCAGTCGAACTGAAGCTGAGTGGCTGATTGGCAGTGGTTGATTTAAATAATTCTGATTGCCAAAAGGCCAGTAGTTCGATTGAGTCAAAGATGATCAGGTGATCAAACTGATGTAATATATTATCAATCCATGCTGCGAAACTTATAATATCCTCCTGACTATTCTTAAAGTATTTTATATCTGTTTGTTGGTCATCATGAAGTACTGCTGCAGCGACCGGAACATATTCGTAAGGTTTGCTCCCCGAAATTACCGGAATTGCGGGTCTCGAAAACAGAACATCCACAAACGCATAATTTTCTTGTGGACCCGGAAATGGAGTTGTCGCTAGTTTTAAGTTGTAATATTCTGATCTTGATATTAAAGCATCAATCTGACTTTTCTGTGTCTCGTTGATGGATAGATTAACCACCTCCCTTGGATCACTGATGCCTTTGTGATACCAATCAAATAAATCGTCATCATCGAAAGTTGTTAGCTGAAGTATTGAATATTTTGGAATGTTTTTCCAGCAGTGGCCTTTAAAATCGCATGGATAGGGATTATTGCAATGGCTGCCAATACGTATATCAGGGGATTGTTTTAGTCTAAGTGTGCTTTTTGCCGTTTCAATCTGAATTTTGGTTTCGTTAAGCTTGTTTTCAACGAGGTTAATAACACTTTCACTACGAAACAATTCATTCGGATTCAGTTCTTCATATAGTTTATACTCCGGGTTTATATGAAACAGTAGAAAATCACTGATGCGTATTCCGGAACCCTTTAGCACGTAATACTGTAAGGCCGCATCAGCATAATACACCGAAGATAATGTTTGGGAGCTCTTCACTTCGCAGGCGGTCCATCCATCATCAGATTTTACAAGAATATCCAGAAAGATCAGCACCTCATCATATTGAAATGCAGCTTCATAAATAACATTTACCTTTCCTGAAGCAATTGCCTCTTTGGTTTCCTGTACCTTTTGTGCATATTGGCCCGGTGATCTGGCAGTCAAATCAATACCATCCGGGAAAAGACCATGTGCGGTCTTTCCAACATCAGTTCCTCTCCTGAATTTCTGAAGCTGTTCAGGACTAAGCCTGTCGCGCAGGAAAGGCCGGTGTTTATGAAGGTATAAAGATTTCTGACACTGAAGACTTCTGATATATGTTGATTTCGAAAGGATATGTTTTGACATTGTCAATAAATTGGTAATTAGAGCACCACTACCGACTCATCTATGATTGACGGCAGATTAAGATAACGCCTTAGGAGTTGTGCAACAGCCAGCACATCCTTCTGACAATAGTGCCTGATTCGCTCCAGATCGTGTTCCTGCCAGTAGACCTTGCCAACCATGCTGCCGTCAATGTCATCTTTTGGTGTTGGTATATTAAAAACTGCAGTGAGCAACTCAAGCGAGGTATAATTTTTGTAGTCACCGAATTTCCATAATTCCATAGTGTCAAGATGCTTGATCTCCCATGGTTTCTTGCCGGCAATCTGAAGCATAAAAGGCAGTTCAATGCCATTAATAATCATTCGTCGTGCAATGTATGGAAAATCAAACTCTTTACCATTGTGCGCACACAGCATATTATCCTGACTGCTGAAATGTCTGTTAAGCAGATGGGCGAAATCTGCGAGCAGCAACCTCTCATCATCGCCATAAAACGACTTGATCCTGAACTCTGAGCCGTTGAGATACCCGGCAGAAATGCAGATAATCTTTCCAAACTCAGCGTAAATCCCGGCACGGTCATACAATGCTTCCGGACCTGACTGATCGTCTGATTTCAAATGACTTGCTTTCTTGTCCCAAAGTTTCTTCCATTGATCAGAAAGAGATTCATAATCAGGTTGTATCGAAACTGTTTCGATGTCAATAAACAATATCTGAGAAAAATTCAACTGATGTAACATGACAGGTAGAAGCTATTATGATTATTTCAGTCAAAGGTAATTCATACCTTTGTTTTATGCAACTTAGAATCATTTTTAGTTTTTCGATTTTATCTGTGTTTTTATTGGGGTGTACCAAAGAACCAGATGACCGCTCACCGGTTATCGAATATATCTTCCCTTCAGAAGGACATCGTTATGAACAGGAGGAAATCCGACTTACTGTAAGAATTAGCCACAACAAACAACTGAAATCGGTTAGAATCGGCCTGGTGGATTTCAACTATATTCCAATTATTCAAACAGTTTCTTTTAATGTTACAGCATCTGATACATTAATTGACTTTGCTTTTTTTTTGAATGACCCGGCAGCGCAATTTAAGCTATATGTTCAGGCATCTGATGGCGTTAATTCAAAGAACAAGTATCTAAATGTTTCAAAAGATGCATCAGTTAATCGAAAGTCGGGCTTACTCTTTATTGAAGATAAGAGCGATTCTTTTGTTTTAAACCGACTTACCGGTAACGAGGGAGCTGTAAAGCTTGCATTGATCAACCAAAGGATTACGCATGTCTGCAATGGGGGAAACACAGGACTTGTTTATTCACTCACGAGCTATCCATCCAAGATTATGGCACACGATTTCGGAACAGGTGCATTTAAGTGGTCCTTTGAAGCACCCATGCCCGAACTAAAGATAAATCATATGGCTTTTCATGCTGATAAACTAGTTGTTGCAGAAAAATCGGGTATTCTCCGTCTATTGCATGCGCTTAATGGTCAAACATTAGCTGTAAATCAAGAAAATATGGACAATGAGCCGCTTATGGTGATGTCTGATGGAGAATATATTTATGTGTGGCAAAAGTCCAGAAATACACAACAAAAAACCTTAGGATTATTTTATCAGGGCACGCTATCAATGTTCAGAAGTATTCATATTGATGATAATCTGATTGGAATGTTTGAGGAAGATGGATATAGTATCATCACAGCCCACTATATGGGCAATACGCTAATGATAAATAGATTAACTAAAGTAAACCAACTTGTTGATCCGCTTTATGAAATTCAATTGCCGAATTTGTTGCATATAAAGCAGATTTCGGCAGGTAAACTTCTATTGGTTTGCACCACACATCTTTCTGAACTTGACATATCAAATGGATACGTAACGCGGCTTGTTGTCCAACAAATGATTACAGATGGAATCGTACACGAAGGAAATACTTATTTCTCTTCAGGAAACAATTTGCATCATTACGGAAATGCCAGTTTAACTTTTCAGGGCATACCAACATTATTAACGGTTGCCAGCTATATCCATGACTGAGTTACCCAAAATTGTTACAACTGCAGATGGCAGCAAAACACTGTTGGATGCAGCAACCGGTGAACATTACCATTCGCTGTTCGGTGCAACAACTGAGTCACAACACATATTTATCTCAGGTGGACTGAAGCCATTGATGAGCATGCATAATCAAATTAACATACTTGAGATTGGTTTCGGCACAGGTTTAAATGCACTTTTGAGCTTTCATTCGTGTGATGGTCCTATAAGTTTGTACTATGAAGCAGTTGATTGTTGTCCGCTGGATCCTGAACTGGTAATGGAATTAAACTACGCCCGTTTTTTAGGAATAGCAGGAGCAGAGTTAACCTTTAAGAAGATTCAGGTTGCTCCGTGGGGCGAAATTGTTGCGATTTCAGAATGCTTTACACTGTTTAAGCGAATGGCATTGATAGAGGATTTTATCCCGGAACCAGATTATTATCATTTGATTTATTTCGATGCTTTTAGTCCTGCGGTACAGCCAAATCTCTGGAGTGTTGAGGTTTTTAACCGAATGTATGCATCCATGAAACATTTTGGAGTATTAGTGACATATTCTTCACGTGGTGTAGTTAAGCAAGCCCTGCGACAGGCCGGTTTTGTGGTGGAGCGCCTGACAGGTCCTCCAGGTAAGCGGCATATGCTGAGGGCAACTAAACTAAGTAATCTTAACAATGCATAATATAAACATTAATGATGATGAAAATAATCAGCGGCGGACAGACCGGTGTCGATACAGGTGCACTTGAGGCAGCACATGAGTTAGGGATTGAAACAGGTGGATGGTGTCCTCCGGGTTGTATAAATGAGGCAGGTCCTATTCCAGAACATTTCAACCTGAAAGAAACAGAAACAGATCGAAGTCCGCAGACACCCGACCTCCCCCGATCCCTCAGAACACAGCGAAACGTCGAAGAAGCTGATGCAGTATTACTGCTGCTGCCTGAAGTAATTGATGCTGATGCAGGTACTATCTTGACCTTGCAGCTTGCCATCATGAAGAACAAGCCTTTGTTGCAGGTTGATCCGGCAGATGACAGGTCAATGAGCAAGGTTTTGGAATGGATAAAGCGTTTCAAACCTAACACTTTGGTTGTTGCAGGGCCACCAGAATCTGTTGCACCTGAAATCGGGCAGTTAGCCAAAGCTTTTATGACGGAGATTCTGGATGAGCTGATGCAGGAGAAAACTCAATAGCAGAAACTATTTTATTTTGAATTCCTGATAACCTATTGGAGGCATAGTGCTTATCTTAACATCTATGACCCTTGCCCATGCAGGACCGATACGGCACCAGCTGATGAATTCAGACAAAGCATCATGTTCACCCTCTCCTTCAATATAAACGCTGCCATCGGGTAGATTCTGTACAAAGCCTTTGATACCTAGTTCAACAGCTTTTCTGTGAGTGTAGAATCGAAATCCAACACCCTGAACCCTTCCATAAACAGTAATTCCTGTGCATTCTACTGTTTTCATGGGTTTAGTCTTTTCATTACCAGCTCATTGATCTGAGCAAATAGTTGGTCTGGTTGTAATCCACGCCAGTTAAAGTGGTCAAATTTTCCTCCGAAAGCAAGATAGTAATCCAGATGTGCACCAACAAAATCCTTGATAACGTGTTCCCTGAAATTCAGGCAGGTTATCCAGCCATCTTCGACATTATCAAACCATTCCTGATAATAATCATCACCGTCAACATGAAAGTTGAGAACGTTTTCACCGATCAGAATGAAGTAGCGGATTCCGGCATCAAGCAATGGCTCAATAACATTACGGTACAGATACATGATATCATTGTATATCAGGTCGTTCCATTCTCCGAGCAGTTCAAGGACACAATACCTGAGATCGTAACTGCAGTTAAGAATTTTAAGGTACAATGTCTGCGAACCGAAAGCATCCCATTGAGGGTGAATATAATAGTTGTAAACTGTATTGCTGAAATAAAACTCGCTGTATTTCCTTCTGAAAAAGGGCGATCGCGGATCGTGGGCAGCAACATACAGGTGCCTCCAGCCAAAGTGTGGTTCAATGTCGTGCATGACCTTTTTTTATTTCAGAACAAGTTTAGCAAAGTGAAAAGCACCAAAACACAACATTATACCACCAATATTATTCAATAAAATGTTTATTGTCATCATCTTATAAGCTCCACTCTGAGCAAGACTCATGTTATCGAAGGCAAAAGTGCTAAAAGTTGTGAAGCTTCCCAGTATACCAATAAAGAGAAAAAGCATGACAGAAGGGGGGACATGAGATTTTTCCATGAAACCCCATGCAAAGCCGATAATAAGTGAACCAGTCAGGTTGACGATCAATGTTCCCCAAGGCAGCAGGTGGTTTAGATGTTTATCGGCTAAAAGGTAAATCAAATACCGTATAATCGTACCCAGGCTACCACCGGCTACCAACAACAATAAAACCTTTCCGTTAATCATTTCAGATAGCGAGTTTTACTGATTTGATGGTTTTTAAACCTGAATAGAGTCGTTGCATAGATTCTCTGCTAATTAACGTTATTTCGATGGAGTAACTCTGGAAATTATTCTTACCGCTTTTTTTCTCGCCTACCCATCTGTATGCAATCTGCTGCTGTTTAAGTAATTCCTTTACAAGTATCTCGGGATTACTGCCCGGATGATTGACATCAACAACCACCTTCAGGATATAGGTGACCGGAAAGTCAATTTTGGGTTCAAAATGGTTGTTTGATGTATTGTCCTCAATTTCGTTTCCGTTCAGATTCATGTTTTCGGCCTTAAATTAATCGAAAAAATATGCTACTCCAATTCCACCCCATCTATGGTCACGCCCACCTTTAAACACTGAGCTGATGTAGGTGAGATCAGTACGAAGTTCCCAAACTTTGTACATAACTCCAATGCCGGTATTAATTGAAGCTGTAATATGTTCAATTTGGTTATATGAAAAAACGTGTGGGTTGTTGCGTACAAACAGACCTCCGTTAAGGGTGGCATCATGCACAACAAAATGTATTGATGGTCTGATAAAGAAGAAGTAATATACTTTTGGATTAAGATCTAAAGTCCTTTTAAAAGTAGCGTAAGAGCGATACTCTGATCCCAGATTGCCAGTTTTAAATTGAGCCGAGGCTGAAATGGCAGTTTTCATGCTGCCCAGATTTATTCCTCCTTCTCCGTTGATCTCCAAAAAATTATTACGCACCAATGGCTTCTCTATGCTAATATTAACATTGAGCAACAGGTCATCTTTAATCTGAAAAGCCCAACCAGTTGGCTCAAGCTCATGAATAGTATGCTGTATTTTATCACCAAGTGCTGAGGGTCCAATCATTCCCATAATCCATTCGCTTTTGAGTTGCAGGCCACTCTCAGGAAGTAAACTGTTTTTGATAAATTTCAAATAGAGCAATCCGGCAAATGGCCTGTCGTTGGGTAACAAATCGGTAGCTTCGGGGTCGACAGGTGTATAGAGATCCTGATGTAATGCGACACCAAAGATTTCTTGAGCAGTATATCCTAACCCGGGCAATAGCCGGTAGAATCTATGCCCAAGTCCCATATAGCTGATCGAAGTGCCGTGAGTGTAATAATAATCAGTATTGGTAAAAATGTCATTATCGATCCTCAGGCTGATATATTTTGATGTTATGACCTCATTTCGTGGCAATTCATAAAAGTCTTGCTTTTTGCGGATTTTTTCTTTCAACACCGAGTCGGTTCGTGCAATTGGTGTCTCTATACCAAAAGCAGGCAGTTTTCCAACATTTTCCTGATATTGCCTATCGAAAGTAATTATGTTATTAGAATTGTTTGTTTCTGATTCTATAAATATTAGCTCCCGATCGTGAGGAATCGGATCATCAACCGGGACAAAGTTTGGAGATATGTTTAAAGTATCCGTAGGAAAATCATGTCTGACTGTAACCGGAGTTTTCTCGCTGCATGAGGTAATTATGAGGGTAATCAGGAGAATTGTAAAAATCCTGTTCATCCGGCAATCCATTTATTAATGTAACAGATCAGAAAATTTTCGGATACTTTCCCGGATTATGTTCGTGCATTGTATTGTAAACAATATCAAATACATCTTCCGCATTTGGGTTCGAAAAATAATCGCCATCTGTGCTATAAGCTGCACGATGCTCTTTTGCTGTAAGTGTTCTTGGTTCAGCATCAAGGAACCTGAAAGCGCCCTGATTTTCAAGCACCTGTTGCATCATATAACTAGTGGCACCGCCGGGTACATCTTCATCGAAGAAAACAACTTTATTGGTTTTTTTTACTGAATCTGCTATCGTATGATTTATATCAAATGGTATAAGCGTTTGCACATCAATAAGTTCTACAGAAATATCAAATTCAGCTAACTGATCTGCAGCATCCTGTGCAATTCTAACGCATGATCCGTAAGTAACTACTGTCAGGTCGGTGCCCGGGCGTATTATTTCAGGTTTTCCGGGCGGAATTTTGAACTCGCCGAAGTTAGAGGGCCTTTTTTCCCTCAAACGGTATCCATTCAATGGCTCGATGATGATGGCTGGTTCGTCTGAAGCCAGAAAGGTGTTGTAGAAACCGGCAGCCTGTGTCATATTGCGCGGAACAGCGACATAAACGCCTCTGACAGAATTGATCACCATACTTAATGGTGATCCTGAATGCCAGATACCTTCAAGTCGGTGTCCTCTGGTACTGATAATCAAGGGTGATTTTTGTCCGCCTTTTGTTCTATATTGCAATGTGGCCAGATCATCACTGATCACCTGAAGGGCATAAAGCAGGTAATCGAAGTATTGAATTTCAGCTATTGGTCGTAATCCTCTGAGTGCCATACCGATTCCCTGCCCAATAATGCTTGCTTCCCTGATTCCGGTATCGAAAACCCTCAGTTCACCATATTTTTCCTGCAGGCCTTCGTAAGTCTGATTAACACCGCCAATTTTTCCGACATCTTCGCCAAAGGCCACTACCAATGGGTTGTTTTCGAATAATTTATCAAAGTTATCCCTAAGTATCTCACGTCCGGGAACAGAAGGAGCATCAGAATCATAAACTGGATCTATTGCCTGAATGTTTAGTGCCGAGAAACGTGAAGTGGAGTACAAATGCGAACTATAACGATCAAGTCCTTCATTCATTTCCTTGTTGAGCCATTCCGTTACATTCACTTTAAGCGAATTCTCTGGATTTGTGCAGGAGTTACAAATCAGCCTGAGTATCTTTTTACCTGACGACATCATATCTTTTCGGATGGGCTCACCGACTTTGGACAAATCATGTTTTATTTTTTCAATTTTGTCTGTTTTTGAGCATCGGCAGGTCGTAACGTCAACGAGCCTTACAAACTCGTCTCTTTTTTTTAGCAGTGGTTTCTGAAAATTATTCCATGCATTTCTGCGGGCTTCTTTAACTCTGTTATCTGCCTGTTTCTCAATTTCGTTTAACTCTTTTGCGTCGGCAAAACCCTGTTCGGTGATCCATTGCCTGAATACTTTGATGCCATCTGTCTGTTCTTCAAAATCAAGCTGCTTTTTTGATTTATAGCGCTCATGTGATCCTGAGGTAGAATGGCCCTGTGGCTGAGTGCAACCTGTTACATGAAAAAGCACAGGAACTTGCTCGGTACGACAACGGTTAACGCCTTCTTCATACATCTTTACAAGTGCGGGATAGTCCCATGCGTTCTCAGTGTAGATATAATATCCGTTACTTCCTTCTTCTTTCGCAAAACCTTTCAGGATTTCAGAGATAGAACTTTTGGTGGTTTGGTATTTATTGGGAACCGAAATCCCCCATCCATCGTCCCACACGGAAATGGCCATGGGCACATTCAGTACACCTGCTGCATTGAATGCCTCGAAAAAATGTCCTTCTGAGGTTGAGGCATCGCCAATGGTGCCAAAAGCGACCTCATTGCCATTTCTCGAGAAATTCTGATAACCTGCCAGATCCTTATTCAGTCGATAGTGCTTTGATGCCAATGCCAGCCCAAGCAACCGAAGCATCTGACTTGCAGTGGGGGAGGTGTCAGCTGAAGAGATTTTTATTTTAGTAAGATCTTTCCATTCACCTTGCTCATTTAGAATTCGGGAGGCAAAATGATTGTTCATTAATCTTCCACCATTACCCGGATTGGCATTTATGTCTGTGTCACCATACAGTTGTGCAAATAACTCTTCCAATGTTACTAGCCCGGCAGCAAGCATAAAGGTTTGGTCACGGTAGTAGCCCGAACGCCAATCACCTTCTTTAAATGCCTTTGCCATAGCCAATTGCGGAATTTCTTTGCCATCGCCAAAAATTCCGAATTTAGCTTTGCCTGTAAGAACTTCCCTTCTGCCTGTCAGGCTTGCCTGCCTGCTTTCAAATGCCAATCTGTAGTCGGCTAAAACTTCTGATTTATCAAATATCAACTCTGAAGGCAACTTAACTTTTCGGGCCATGAAAAAAAAGATTGATGTTTATACTGTGAAGATGTTATTGTGACAAAAGTAAGCAATTGAAAAAAATCTCAGACATCTTAAATAGTCTTAACTGATATTCATGTCGTGGATTGCTTGATTGACAACAGTTTCGAAACTTCTGCTATTTATGAAGTCCGCACTCTTTCTGTTCGGGTAGTTCCCACCACCACCTTCCGGATCTTATATCCGAACCTGGAGCGATTGCTCTTGTACAAGGCTGACATCCGATACTTGGAAATCCCTTGTCGTGCAATGGATTATAAGGAATGTTGAATTGCTCAACGTAATCTTTAACATCCTTTTCGCTCCATTCAATCAAAGGATTAATCTTCACAAGATTGTTGATATCATCACTGGCTGCAAAACCGATTCCTGTTCTTGTAACTGATTGTTCTCGTCGAAGTCCGGTAATCCATGCATCAAGGCCGCTTAATACTTTTGACAGTGGTTTGGTCTTCCTGATATGGCAACACAATTTCCTTTGCTCAATACTGTTGTAAAATAAATTAACCCCGTGTTCCAAAACCATTTTTTCAACATCTTGTGATTCAGGAAATACGATCTCGATCTTCATTCTATATCGCGCATTTGTACGCTCTATAAGTTCATATGTCTCAGGAAAAATCCTGCCTGTATCCAATGTGAAAATTCTGATTCTAAGTTTTTGACTGCAAATCATGTGAGTAATAACTTGATCTTCAAGTCCAAGACTTGTAGCAAAAGCCAATTTAGGGCCAAAAATATCGCTGCAGTAACGGAGCATTTCTTCCGGTTTCAGCTCTGATAGGTAATTGTTTAATGAATTTATATCGGTATAACTCATGCTTGAAGGGTTATTGCTCATGCAAAAGTAATCAATAAGAACCGAATTGGCATTTGTTTAAACTTTCAATTAAGTTGGATAATACATGAGAAACCTATAAAAATGCTATATTTGGCGCTTGTTTCAAAGTACTTGATGAAAAGGGTTCACTTTATAGCAATTGGTGGAAGCGCCATGCATAATCTTGCGCTTGCCCTTCACCGTGAAGGTTATCGGATAACTGGATCTGATGATGAGATAGCTGAACCTTCAAGATCGCGGCTTCTGAAAGCAGGAATTCTTCCTGAAAAGATCGGCTGGTATCCGGAGAAAATTACTGACGATACTGATCAGGTTATCGTTGGAATGCATGCACGAAAAGATAATCCGGAATTGCTCAGGGCCATAGAAATGGGCATACAGGTATTTTCTTATCCGGAGTATCTTTACGAGCGGGCAAAGCAAAAGAAAAGAATCGTTATCGCAGGCAGCCACGGAAAAACTACGATAACTTCCATGATTCTGCATGTGCTGCAGGATGTCGGAATAGATTCCGATTACATGGTAGGCGCGCAGCTTGAAGGTTTCGAAATCATGGTCAGGTTAAGTGATTCTGCAAAGTTTATGATACTTGAAGGTGATGAATACCTTACTTCACCTATTGATTCACGACCTAAGTTCATTCATTACAAACCTGACATAGCCGTTATCAGTGGCATAGGTTGGGATCATATGAATGTATTTCCTACTTTTGAGAAGTATCTCGATCAGTTCAGGATGCTGATCAAAGATATGCCCCTTGATGGAACTCTTGTGTATTTTTCGGGAGATACAGAAGTCGTGCGGCTTGCAGGCGAAAGTATGTGTCAATGTTTACCTTACAATACACATCCCCATACAATTGAAAAGGAGACGTTCCTTCTACAGTTGGCTGACGGAACCAATGTGCCCGTTAAAATATTCGGATCGCACAATATGTCCAACATATCTGCTGCTTTGCAAGTATGTCGGCTGATGGGTGTAGGTGATGAGCAGTTCTACCGGTCTGTATCTACGTTTTCAGGAGCATCATTAAGATTACAGTTGGTTAAGTCAGGACTGAACAAAAGTGTCTATCGTGATTTTGCGCATGCACCTTCAAAAGTGAAAGCTTCTGTAAAAGCTTTGCGTGAGAAGTATCCTGAACGTTCTTTGATAGCTTGCCTTGAACTACATACATACAGTAGCTTGAGTAAAAACTTCATAGATCAATATCATGGCAGTCTGAATGATTCTGATCAAGCGCTGGTTTTTTATGATCCGCATGCAGTCGCTCTTAAGAAATTGCCACCATTGGAATTTAATGACATCAGAAAAGCATTTGGATTCAACGGATTGGTTGTCTGTTCTGATCCAAGGGAAATTGATGTTTTCATAAACCAGTACTTTATTGCAAATTCAACCATCGTATTTATGAGTTCGGGAAGTTTTGCCGGATACAACTTAAATAATCTGATCATATAGAACATGAGGTTGATACTTATTTTCTTCCTGATCAGCTCCTTCTGTTTGCATTTCGGTGTTCACGCGCAACAAGCCGAGGTGGAAAAAGAAAGGTTTAAAGTGAAAATCGGTAATCTAGGTTTTGACCTTGACAGCATAGATTTTAATCTGGGTACAGTACTTACAGGGAAGGTTTTAACACATGAGATCGAAGTAAAGAACTTTGGAAACAAACCGCTTTCCTTTCAGAAGAACAAACAGCAACCTTTTTTGGACGTTCAGGTACCATCTCAAATCAATCCGGGTAATACAGCAAAAGTGACGATGTTATTCGACCCTGACCAAACATTTACCAAGGGCAGATTTGATGCTGAGATGAATCTAATTACCGATGATGCGATTAATCCGTTCAAGTATTTGTATTTTACAGCTTTTATAACAGAAGACACTACATCAAGATTTGGAGCGGGTCTTATCGACAGCGTTCCACGACTTGTTTTCGAGCAATTGAATTATTCATTTGGTGATCTAACAAGAGCAAGGGTTTTTGACTATCAGTTCAATTTTACAAATATGGGAGCTGAAGTGCTTGTTATTGACTCACTTGCTTTCTCAAAAGGATGTAAGATTTTAACTTATCCACGTGATTACTATTATCCTGGCGAGTCAGGTACAATCATCGTGCGCATCAATACTATGTATTCATACGGTGTACAACATCGATGGGTAAAAGTTTTCTCGAACGATCCCCGTAATCCTATGATAATACTTGGTACACATGGAAGCATGTATCTGAAAAACGAAAAAAACAAAGATCCTGATTTCTGCTACGAATAACGAAGTCGCCCCTCACAATAAAATGCTTGCCAGATTAAATCCATCGAAGTTCAGAATTAAAAATGCCATCAGAGGTGTTGGCCATATCATCTGGATATATTATCAAACCGGCAGTTTGAGTCACAAGTCACCGGACACAATCATTAGTATCAAATCTAATTGACTGACAATTAATGAATTCAAGATTAGAAAGGCTGAAGAATAAAGATCAAATGGCTTAACCATTCATTGAGATAAGGAATTCTTCATTGGTTTGGGTAAATCTCATCTTGTCTTTCAGAAACTCCATCGCTTCGAGTGGCGTCATGTCGGCAAGGTGATTTCTCAGAATCCATATCCTTTGCAACATATCTTTATCCAGCAACAAGTCTTCTCTGCGGGTACTTGATGAAACGATATCGATTGCTGGCCAGATTCTTTTGTTCGACAATCTTCTGTCAAGCTGCAGTTCCATATTACCTGTTCCTTTGAACTCTTCAAAAATGACCTCATCCATTTTCGATCCTGTATCAATCAGGGCAGTAGCGATGATTGTCAGTGACCCTCCATTTTCGATTTTCCGGGCAGCACCAAAGAAACGTTTCGGTTTTTGCAAGGCATTGGCTTCAACACCACCCGAAAGCACTTTGCCCGATGCAGGACTGATGGTATTGTATGCTCTTGCCAAACGAGTAATGGAATCGAGCAGAATGACAACATCATGGCCGCATTCAGTAAGCCTCTTGGCTTTTTCGAGGACGATGTTTGCAATTTTCACATGTTTATCCGCCGGTTCATCAAAGGTAGAAGATATTACTTCGGCGCGAACACTGCGTGCCATATCCGTAACTTCTTCCGGTCTTTCGTCAATGAGCAGGATTATCAGGTATGCTTCGGGATGATTGGCTGCAATGGCATTGGCTACTTCTTTGAGCAATACTGTTTTTCCGGTTTTAGGCTGCGCCACGATTAATCCCCTCTGCCCTTTGCCGATAGGGGTAAACATATCCATAATACGTGTGGACATACTGCCTTCCTTGTGACCTGTCAGATTGAATTTCTCTTCAGGGAACAGAGGTGTGAGAAAATCAAAAGGAATACGGTCGCGAACCTCTTCGGGCGTTTTGCCGTTGATCAGATCTACCTTAATTAGAGGAAAGTACTTTTCGCCTTCCTTTGGAGGTCTGATGGTTCCGTTGACGGTATCTCCGGTTTTAAGACCAAAAAGCTTAATCTGAGATTGCGAAACATAAATATCATCTGGTGAATTCAGGTAATTGTAGTCTGATGAACGTAGAAAACCGTAGCCGTCAGCCATGATTTCCAACACACCTTCAGCGTTCACAATGCCATCAAATTCAAAGGAATACTCTTCTCTTTTCTTAAATTTATTCTGATTATCGCGATTCTGATCACGTTGTTGAAACTGCTCACGCGAAGCATCTCTGGTTTGATCACGGTTGCCTTGATTTTCCCTTTGCTGATGTTCTCTGTGAACAGGTGTTCTAGGCATTACCTCTTCCTGGTTTACACTTGTCTCTGATGAAACAGATGATTCGGTAATTTCCGGTTCCGTAACGGCAACAGTTTCATCGATTAAGGGTTCCGCCGAAGAAGTAATAAACTCGTCATCGAGTAAGGTGAGTTTCGTTGTTTCCTGCGATTTCTCGGCGGGCCGGTTGAACGGGCGCTGAAACTGCTTACGGGGTCTGTCCCTGAATTGCGCGCGGTCATCTGTAACAGTTTCTTTTGGCTGAATAATTTGAGGCTCCTCTGTTTGTGCCGGTTCATTTCGTTTTTGATGATCACCTTGTTTTTGATGATCACCTTGTTTTTGAGGAGGTTTGTTTATCCTGGCTCTTTTGTTTCGCTGAGAATTTTCCTGCCTCTGTAATTCGGCATTTTTCTCGTTTTTTAGTGGAATCAGCGCTTGCTGGTCTAGAATTTTGTAAATGAGGTCCTGTTTCAACAACTTTTCTACTTTCTGTACGCCAAGATCGCGTGCAATCTCGCGTAACTCTCCGACAAGCTTACTATTAAGCTCAACAATATCAAACATTTGAATAAGTTTTATAGAACAATAATTAGGTTATGGTTTGTCACAAAACGGAAAACAACAAGAGATCGTTATTAATGAAGTTTCACGAAAAGCGGCTTGGGATTTCCTTTAATAGTAGGGCAAAGATAATTCTTTTTTGTTTCACGTTCAGTTTTTTTTAATTCGAACGTTTTTTTTGTTCGGTTTGCACATGCCTTTTCCATATAGGTTTTAATCAGATTGGTTTTTACGGATATTATACAACCATTAAAGTTTTGTAATAATGTGCTTTGAGATTGCTAAAATTTTCTGTATAGGATATGAATGTAAATCGTGCTTTGGTTAAAATTTTTAATTGTAGCCATAGAGCAGATCTGAAGTTGTCCGAGACTTAAAATGATCATTTTGCTTTTTGCTGGGGTGTGTGTTTTAAATGTTACTGGCTTTAAGCTTTATAATTCATCATTGTTCAAGCTGCAATTTATATCTTTGTGCCGTTAATGAAATCTACACTCATGATTCAAAGAATTCAAACTGTATTCCTGCTCGTTTCGCTTATTTCGGCAGTCCTGATGTTTTTCTTCCCAATTGCGTGGTATTATGGCGAATTGAATACGATCGCATTTTATCTGCACCAGCTAAAGGACTCGGTTCCGGACAGTAAGCCGCTATACAACGAATTTTTTCTGTATCCCTTGATTTTGCTTGATCTTTCGCTTGCCGGGGCATCACTATATGCAATAATGGCTTATCGAAGTCTTACTAAACAATTGAAAGTGATCAAGTTTGGCATATTAGCTTCCATTATTTTGATCGCGGCACTCTTTTTCTATTATGCTGATCATATTTCCAAAACAGTTCAGGCAACTGCCGATTATGAATTCGGTGTTTTTCTTCCATTGATTTCGCTGGTGTTCTTTTTGCTTGCCAGCCGTTCAGTTCAGAGGGACATCAAATTAATACGATCCGTTGACCGTTTAAGGTAAATGCCTTATTGTTTCTCGCTGCGATCAGTCTCAAAAATTTCCATGTCGCTTATGTTGCCCTGATGCAATTTGAATCTCAGTAATGTGATTTTCTGGTGGATTCCAATCCGGCCTGCTGCACCCGGGTTTACAAACAAAAGATTGTTGCTGTGGTCATACATAATTCTCAGAATATGTGAATGTCCACAAACAAAAATGTCGGGTTTGAATTTCAGTAGAAGTTCCCTGATTCCTTTGGCGTATTTCCCCGGATAACCACCAATATGGGTGATCAGAATTTTCTTCAGTTCCAACTCAAATACTTGTATCTCAGGAAACAGATTTCTGATCGTTTGATCATCAATGTTTCCTGGGACAGCTACAACTTTTGAAATACCCTTTAATTTCCCGATAACTTCGATATTTCCAACATCACCAGCATGCCAGATTTCATCGCAATCCTTAAAAAAATCTTGAGTTGAGGGATGGATAAAACCATGTGTATCGGATAAAACGCCAATTGTTTTCAAAACTAAAATTTATAAGCAAGACCTACGCTGAGAACCTCCTTAAATTGGGTACGTGGTCCGGTCTTTCCATCTTTATCTTTAATCATGATGTCATCATCGTAAATCAGATGGGTTGTAATGTTGGCATTCAGCCAACTGTTTACTTTCATGGTGATCAGATTTTGCCAGTCAACATCAATGTTTTGTGGATTCTTTATGTAATCTGAAAAAAGTTCAAGTTTTGACGTGAAATTCACATTACTGGCAATGTCGATGTTGAATTTGGCAACCATTTTACCTCCAAACTCAAATCTACTGGTTTTGCCGTCTTCCAGTTTATTCATGTTGTTGTCATAGACTGCGGGGTCAACTCCAAAAGCTCCTGCATCGGCCAGCTTTTGGTCAGTAACAAAAGTCATGCGGGCTGTGGCTGGTGAAAAATTGATTTCGAACACCTTGTTTGGAGCCCAATCAATACCTAATCCAAGGGTGACATAGCCGGGTGCCATAAATCTGGAAATGGGATTTGTCGAGTCTGTTTTGTAATCGAAACCATCCGTAAACTGGGATTTAAAAGAAAATGAAAGGCTGTAGAAAAGGGTTTCTGTTGCTTTATATCCATACATTGAATTAAGCTCTATTTTGTCATCTGTTTTAATGGCTTTGTTATCACCTATAACACTGTAGCCCAAACCCAGATCGAGATTCGTATTCCATTTGCTTTTATCAAGAGTATAATCAGCTTGATAGATGAACCTTCCAGATGCGTTTAGAGCATTTTCGCCCCCGGCAGCCCAATTGGACAGATGGCTCTGAGAAAAATTAAGACCAACAGAACCACTTCGGCTCCAGTTTGAGGGTTTCTCTTCCTGGCTAATAGCTATTAAGGTTGTAAAAAGTGTAACTGCGAGAATAAAGAGTGACTTTTTCATAAGTTTAAGTATATGTTAATATGGTTGTTGTTTAAATTCCACTCGATTGTCTGTTTGGTATATGATTCGTCCTGTTGTTGTTATCCAGTGAAAACCGGATGTCGAAAGTATATATGGACCGCACAGCCATGCTATTTATTGTTGCAGGCTTCCAGCATATTTCCTGCACGATTCTGATGGCTTCCTGCTCACAACCTCCTCCAACTGCCTTTATTACATGAATATTGGTAATTGAACTGTCAGGTTCCACCACAAATCCTAAAGTAACTATTCCGCTCAAATTCAGTCTGTAAGCTGCTTCAGGATACCTTAGATTCTCTTTCATATAGGAAGCAAGATTTCTTATTCCACCTTCAATAACGGGTTCAGGCGAAGTTTCGATCTTGCTAAAGGAATAAATCACAGAGGAAGTGTCTGCAGAAGCAGGCAAATGACATGCTGGTTGGAGCAGATTCTTATGACGAACTTTTTCGTACTTGCGGGGGTCAAATTTCACGCTGAATTCATGTTCGGCATCAACTGCAACTCCATTTAAACTTGCAGGTAGCCAGATAATTTTTCTGAGTAACCTGATTGCTTCATTGTTTAGCGATTCTGTAATCCCTTCTTTTACATTAATTTTCTTTATATTCCCATCAGATTTTATCAGAAATGAAAGCGTGACTGTTCCTTTGGTTTTTTGGCCGTATTCCTCAGTAGGGTACACCAGATGAGTCGATAAAAACGATTTTATCAGGTTATGGTCACTCAACGGGCGGGGCGGTACGTATGTCTGGGCACTTAGCCCGAAAACCGAAATGAGGCAAAAGCATAGCATTCCGGAAAAGATAAATTTCATGCCGGATTTTTCAAATGTGCTGCTAAAATACAAACTAAACCAGTGAATGTGATGTTTCATACAATTTTATTCTTGCTTTAATTTGAATGATCACATTCAGATTGCTTTTTTCAATTTTGTTCTTGTTGGATACATTCACTTACTTTTGTAAGAAATTTTCTGACTTTGATTCATTGAAAGGACATCAATATCAAAAGGAGTAGTAAAACATGGTTGATGAAAACAAACAGTTCAACGATCTGATATATGGTGTGCATCCTGTTCTCGAGGCACTTAAATCGGACAAGCAGGTTGATAAGGTTTATCTTTCCCGTGCATCTAAAGATCCTTTGATCACAGAAATCATTAATACATGCAGGTACCTTCAGATACCTTATTTATTTGTTCCTGCAGAGAAACTGAACAGACTTACCCGCAAGAATCATCAGGGTGTTGCAGCATTTGTTTCACCCGTTGGATATTACAGTCTCGAACAAATTTTACCCGGCCTTTTTGAACAAGGTACAGATCCCTTTTTACTAATACTTGACAGAGTAACCGACGTCAGAAACTTTGGGGCCATAGCCCGAACAGCAGAGGCTGCCGGGGTTCATGCCATCGTTATACCTTCGAGGGGTTCGGTAAGCATAGGGGCAGATGCATTGAAAACTTCGGCCGGAGCATTAATGAGGGTAAAAGTTTGCCGTGAGCCCAATTTGAAAAACAGCCTTGAATACCTGAAGTTGTCGGGGCTTACAATCATTTCAGTGACAGAAAAATCAACAGATATTCTCTATGATGTAATTTTATCGGGCCCTTTGGCACTTATTCTCGGGTCTGAAGAGGATGGAATTTCAGGAGAATACCTACGTAAATCTGATCATCTCCTGGCGATTCCGATGCAGGGATCCCTTGCATCGCTAAATGTAGGGGTGGCAGCCGGAATTGCCATGTTTGAAGTGGTCAGACAACGAAATAAAAAAACCTGACTTATCAGTCAGGCTTTTACCAAATCTTTCATTATGTTTAGCGGCGTGCTTCCTTGATGCGTGCCTTCTTACCGCGCAGATCTCTAAGGTAGAAAATGCGTGCCCTGCGGACTGAACCCATTTTATTCACCTCTATCTCATCAATAAATGGTGAGGCTACAGGAAATATTCTTTCAACACCCACGTTGTTTGAAATTTTTCTTAGGGTAAACGTTGCCTTTGGGCCATCTCCTACACGTTGAAGCACAACGCCCTGAAATTTTTGAAGACGTTCTTTATTGCCTTCTATGATTTTATAGGTTACGGTGATGGTATCACCAGCATTGAATTCAGGAAATTGTTTTACTGCCACCTGATCTTCCACAAACTGAATAATAGCGTTCTGGCTCATTTTTAGATAATTATTTTCGGGGTGCAAAATTGAAAAACGAGTGCAAATATACAGCCTTTTTTTTAAGTGATAACAATTAAGCCATTTTTTTCGTGAATTACGTTGATGCGATTGCCGGATTTCAATGAAGATAAAAGTATTTTTGTTTGTGTGTCAATATAATACATTATGAATGGCTAAAACTTTACTCGATAAAATGATCATTTGTTATCAGAATGTAGCTCTTGGTCTTTCAGCAAATCGGGCCTTTTAGTTTGGGTACGCTGCTCAGCCTGATCCATTTTCCATCGGTCAATTGCTTTTTGATCACCTGAAAGCAGTATCTCAGGAACATTCCATCCTTTGTAGTTGCGCGGCCGGGTGTAAACCGGAGGAGAAACAAGGCCATCCTGAAAAGAATCAGAGAGCGCAGAGGTCTCGTCGCCAAGCACACCGGGTATCAGGCGTACGATACTGTCGGTCAACACAGCAGCAGCCAACTCACCTCCTGACAAGACATAATCTCCGATTGATATCTCCAAGGTAATTAAATTTTCTCTGATTCTTTCGTCAATACCTTTATAATGACCGCAAAGCAAAACAATGTTGTTCAGAAGTGAAAGCTTATTACATAAATGTTGTGTCAGCATTGTGCCATCAGGGCTGAGATAGATAATTTCGTCATAGTTTCGCTGCTCTTTCAGAATACTGATGCACCTGTCAATAGGTTCTATCATCATTACCATTCCTGCCTCACCACCAAAAGCATAATCATCAACCTTCCTGTGTTTGTCTGTGGAATAATTCCTCAGATCGTGCAGTTGTATTTCAGCTTTGTTTTTAAGAACAGCCCTTTTGATGATGGATTCAGAAAACGGGCCGGCAAACATTTCAGGAAAAATCGTTATGATATCTATTCTCATGTTGAAAACTGAATGGTTTTAAGGTTCATAAACTCTTTCATTCCGGCTTTGTGAAGCTCACGTCCGTAACCCGATCCTTTGCATCCGCCAAATGGAAGGCGCGGATCGCTGCGCACCATGCTGTTTACGAACACTGCACCTGCTTCAATCCTATTCGCAACATAATCCGCCTTTGCCATATCAGACGTCCATAAACCTGCTCCCAAACCGAACAAACTGCTATTGGCAATCCGAATGGCTTCTTCAGTATCTGTGAAAGGAATGAAAATTGCAACCGGTCCGAAAGTTTCTTCTTTGAAAACAGGCATATCAGCTGAAATATCCGTCAGAATGGTTGGCTCGTAAAATCCTTCATGATGCTCCCACCTTTTGGCACCAAGGACGACACGTGCACCCATGCTGACAGAATCATTTACTTGCTTTTCAATTTGTTGCACCAAATCTGGCCTTGCCATTGGACCAATATTGGTTGCTTCAAGCATAGGGTTGCCAAGTCTCAGTAGTTTAGTCTGGTCCTTAAAGCATTCAACATACCTTTCGAAAATAGTTTCGTGAACAATAAATCGTTTTGCAGCAATGCATACCTGACCGGCATTCAGCATCCTTGATCTCACACCTGTGTAGCAACTTTTTTCAATATCCGCATCAGCAAACACTATCAATGGGTCAGAGCCTCCCAACTCCAGAACACATTTTTTTGCATATCTTCCTGCCAGCTGAGCCACTGATTTTCCGGCAGATGCACTTCCCGTCAATGTTACACCTTTAATTAATCGATGCCCAATCACTTTTTCCACCTGCGGTATGTCAATCAGCAGGCTTGAAAAAGTACCTTTCGGGAATCCGGCTTCCAGAAAAAGACGTTCTATAGCAAGTGAACAACCGCTTACATTTGGTGCATGTTTCATCACACAGGTATTTCCTGCGGCAACATTGGGAACTGCAAACCTCAATACCTGCCAGAATGGAAAATTCCAGGGCATAACAGCAAAAATTACACCCAAAGGCTCATAAGTAAGTTTTGTTTGTTGTCCGTCGATATGGAGTAATTCATCCTCTACAGTAATGTTTTCAGGATCGCTGAAGTGTCTGCATAACCAGGCGCATTTTTCAATCTCACCAACAGATTCTGCAAAAGGTTTGCCCATCTCATCTGTGATCAAAACGGCAAACTCAATCTTTCTGTTTTCCAGAATTGATGTAAGTTGATGAAAAATCTGTGCTCTATCCTTTACATTGACCTTTTGGAGTTGCTTAAATGCCTGATTACATTGACTGATTGTTCTTTCGATATCTGTGTCGGAATACAATTCATAACGAGCAATAATTTCCCTGGTATAGGGATTAAGGCTTATGTGCATGGCAAAGGCTTTTGCTGCAAAATAACTAAAACAATCATTACATCAGGATCCCTGACTTGTGTTTTCATTACTTTTACGCTCCAAAAAAGTCAAATCATGCAACCTCGTTTCCTCTTATTGATACTGCTTTTAATCCTCACTGGACTTAATGCTGTGTCACAGAATTCAACTTATGCTTATCCGGTTCCCGCGGAGTTCCGCAAGGCTGTAGCTCATCAGACGAGAACTCTTTCAGGTATCCCGGGGAGGAACTACTGGCAAAACACAACCGACTATATAATTGATGCTGCTATGGACGTTAAGAACTTTAGTATAATTGGCAGCTTGACAGCAATTTATCAAAACAACAGCCCCGATACACTCGACAGATTGGTTTTTAATCTTTATCAGGACATTTTCAGAAAAGGAAACAGCCGGGACTGGGATATTGGTGTAAAGGACCTGCATGATGGAATGCACATCAGCAAGCTGAGTATTGATAATGTCCTGATCGATATTAAGAATGCCGGAACAATATCAAGACAAGGAACAAAACTAGTGGTAAACAAGTTAAGGTTATACCCTGGCAAAAACTATAAGGTTGAACTTGAATGGAAAACTAAATTGCCTGTTAACCGAACCATCAGAATGGGCAAGTACAGTGACTCGGTGATGTTTGTGGCATATTGGTATCCACAGATCGCAGTTTATGACGACATTGATGGCTGGGATATGATTTCATACGGTGGGAGTGTGGAGTTTTATCAGGACATTAATAATTATAAGGTGAGACTAAAAGTGCCTGCTGATTTCATGGTCTGGGCCACTGGTTTTGTACAGAATCCAGAGGAAGTATTTTCTGATCAGGTGCTTAGCCGTTATCAAGCTGCCCTTAAAAGCATGGATGTTGTCAATATAATTAAGGAAGATGACCTTAAAAAAATGGATCAAATTTCACCTGTAAGACAAAAGACCTGGAAATATGAAGCCAGAGGTGTTCCTGATTTTAGCTTTGGTGTTGCAAAAGGACATCTTTGGGATGCTGTTCTGGTTCAAACGGATTCGGTAAACAAAAGATATACCTTCATTGAGTCAGTGTATCCACCGGGTGCGCCTCACTGGTCAAATGTTGTTGTATATGCAGCGCAAGCCGCACGTGACATGTCATTCAGGCATCCCGGTTATCCATTCCCATATCCAAAAATGACGAATTTTTGCAACGGACGACCTTCGGGCGGGATGGAAACACCCATGATGGCGAACAACAGTGCACCAGTTGATGCTGCTAATCTGTTTGGTTTGACATACCACGAAATGGCGCATAGCTATTTTCCCTTTTATATGGGAACAAATGAAAAGAAATATGCATGGATGGATGAGGGTTTTGCAAGCATATGGCCGGCTTTTATGGTCGATAGTCTTTTTTCTGACTATGGTTATCTTGAACGCACGATTTCGACATTTCAGAATTTTGCAGGAAAGGAAATGGATATTCCACCAATGATACCAAATCAATTATTATCAGCGAATTACTCCGCTTTGCGCCACAGCAGTTATGTAAGGCCTGCTATTGCATTCCATTTTCTGGAGCGTTTGCTTGGCAGCGAGTTATACACACAGGCTTTGTTTTTATTTATGGAGCAATGGAAGGGCAAGCATCCCCATCCGCTTGACTTTTTCAAATCTCTTGAAAATATAACCGATACAGATCTTGCCTGGTTTATCAATCCGTGGTTTTATGATCAGGCTTATCCCGATCTGGCCATCAGAAAAATAACCAAAGACCGAAAAATAGTCATTGAAAATATTGGTGGACTTCCTTTGCCTGTTGAATTGACCATTACTTTTACTGATGGCAGTCAGGTGTATTATTCAATGCCT
This sequence comes from Bacteroidales bacterium, assembly GCA_024710405.1. GTDB lineage: Bacteria > Bacteroidota > Bacteroidia > Bacteroidales > F082 > UBA6192. The sequence goes on along the minus strand of JANJUV010000007.1, from coordinate 275,184 downwards.
GTTGACGTATGGCAGATGAATAACAAACATGCGATTGCAGAAATTGAAGGAAATAAACCTATCCGGGAGGTTATTCTCGGCCATTCATTGATACCGGACAGTTGGCTGGATAATAATAAACTTTTAATGCTGGATTGAACACCTTTAACAAGGAGTTACCATAGGATTATGTTCGTTTTGCACAAAGTCTACATCTGTTTGTGCACTCGGAAATCAGAACAACAGTCTGGTTAAGCTTTCGGAAGGTTTAAATGTTATAATCGGTTACCGGAATATTCGATGAACAAGTTTTGCTTACTTTTGTATTGTTGAAACGAAAATTACGAAAATGAAAAGTACATTATTAGTATTAGGACTGTTGTTAGTACAGCTTGTATCATTTGCGCAGATAGCGCCCGACCGTTATTATGTGCAGTTTACTGATAAGAACAATTCACCCTACAGTATTGATAATCCGTCTGCATTTCTCACTCAGCGTGCACTTGATCGTAGGGAGAGGCAGCAAATACCTGTACATGAAAATGATATCCCAGTTAATACAGAATATTTATCAGGTGTGGCTGCTACAGGAGCCAGATTGCTTTTTGCGACGCGTTGGTTGAATGGAGTCACCATAGAAACAACCGATCCTGCCGTTTTGGATGCAATCAATGCACTTCCTTATGTATTTCAGATTCGTGGACTTGAAGATCAACCTCTTAAACAACAAATTAAGGAAAAAGAGTTTTTTTCTTCAGAAGTAATTATCCCAGGTCAATCTCCTGTTATCAAGTCAGCTACAGGAATTAATGATTATAATTATGGCTCAGGTCAGGATCAGATCAGTCAGATCAATGGTATTTCGCTTCACAACGAAGGTTTTAAAGGCGAAGGCATGGTGATTGCTGTGCTTGATGCTGGTTTTATCGAGGTGCCTACACATATAGCCTTCGATAGCCTTTGGGCCAATAACAGAATCCTTGGCACTAAAGATTTTGTTGAACCCGGTGGTGATGTTTATACACAAAGTTATCATGGAACAGCTGTGCTGAGCACAATAGGCTCCAACGCTTCCGGACAGCTCGTGGGCACGGCACCCCGTGCATCGTTCTGGCTGTTACGTCCTGAGTATGTCTTTTCAGAGAACCTCATTGAAGAATATAATTGGGTTTCTGCTGCTGAATTCGCTGACAGCATTGGGGCTGATATTATAAATTCATCACTTGGTTATATCACTTTTGATATGCCTCAGCACAACCACACATATAGCCATATGGACGGATCAACCTGTATTGTAACTATTGGAGCCGATATTGCATCTTCAAAAGGTATTCTTGTGGTGAACAGCGCCGGTAATTCAGGAAGTAACATGTCGTTTCCTTATATAGGAGCTCCTGCTGATGGTTTTGATGTTTTTTCAATCGGAGCGGTTGATGCAGGAGGCAATCGTGCACCTTTCAGTTCAATTGGCCCTACTTTCGATGGAAGAATTAAGCCAGAAGTTATGGCAACCGGCTTCGGTACTGCACTGGCGTCTTCTAATAACTCTTTTGGCAATGGAAGTGGCACTTCTTTCTCATCACCGATCATTGCCGGAATGTCAGCATGCTTGTGGCAAGCCAATCCCAGTATGACTAATATGCAAATTAAGGAGGCAGTGAAATTAAGTGCCGACAAAGCCAATAACCCAGATGTTTATTTTGGTTACGGGATACCCGATTATATGTTGGCCAACTCATTGCTGACGACACTCGATAAGCAGAAACCTGAGAAGAAATCTTTGATCAGCGTGTATCCAAATCCTGCTTCTTCAATGATTAACCTTATAGCAGATAATGAGGTTGACTGGTTTGCATTATACGATATCAACGGAAAATTACTTTTCAGCGCAGATGCTCAAACCCTCACACAATCTGAATTCAATAAGGTTTGGGGGCAAGTCGAAGCTGGTATATATGTGCTCAAAGCTAAAGGTAAGAATTCTGTAGAAGATTTAAGAGTTGTCAAAATTAATTGATAAACAACATTTTATTAGTCCCCGGTTGACTCTGACTGAGTTTGATTCTAAGTATAACTTAAATCAGGTTTGCATGCATATTAGGGTTAACGAATTATGTTGGGAATTCCGGGGAACCCAAGCAAAAACCTCAAAGCCTGAAACAACTTTGGCCCCCGGATCTGCCCAACAAGAATAAGGATGTACTATGAAATTTCTCTGCCAAAAATCCTGAAAAGCAATGTAATCTCAGATCGGGTAAAACAAGGGTTTCAATTAGGGTAAAAAACGTAGGTTTCAGGAAATCTTTGTAAGCATTATTTTATTACCAGCACAATTTCGATTCACATAAAGTGATGTCTGAGTTTCAAATCCACAGGAAAACTGATTGTCTGTATTAATAATCAGACTAGTTGATGAAACCATTTTTCATGGCATATCGGATCAGACCGGCAATATTATTTACTTCGAGCTTTTTCATCAGATTTGTTCTGTGGGTATCTACTGTACGATGACTAATGAACAGTTTATCACCAATTTCCTTGTTTGATAATCCCTCGGCAATCATTTTAAGGATTTCAATTTCTCTTTCGGTAAGCTGGGCTATTTTGTTGTCATAAGAACCCGGTACCACCGATGATACCGGCTGTTCAATCAGGTTCATTGTGAGCGCAGAGGAAAAATATTTGCCTCCTTTGTAAACGTGATCAATAGCCAGTAATAACTCATCGCGGTCAGAATTTTTCAAAATAAAGCCATTGGCTCCAAGATCCATTAATCTTTTAACCAAACCCTTCTCTGCATGCAGCGTGAGCACAATTATCTTTATTTCCGGATACAACTTCCTGATCTGGATCGTTGCCTCAATACCGTTCATTACAGGCATATCGATATCCATCATGATGATATCAGGCAAAATAACCTCTAATTGCTTTAGCAGTTCGCCGCCATGTGCTGCAATGCTGATCACTTTATATTTTCCATTCTGCTCGATAATGGATTTCAAACCTTCGGCAACCAATTGGTGATCATCTGCTATAATTATCTTAATCATAAGTTGTTAATTGGTATTCTGATAGTCGCCAGTGTTCCGCTTATCGGACTGGGTTCAAGATTAAACTCTCCATGAATTGTTTCGGCCCTGCTGCTGATGTTTAACAGACCGATACCTTTTGATGCGTTTTCAGTGTTAATCCCATATCCGTTATCTTCAACCAGAAGTACCAGCATTTGTGTGTTCTTAAATAATTGAACATGTACCTGGGTGGCTGAGGCGTGCTTTATAATGTTGGAAACCAGTTCCTGACAAATCCTGTATAGGCCGATTTCGGTTTTTTCACTCATTCTTGTGTCTATTCCAAAGTGTTCAAAAGTATAGGAAACTGAAGTGTTTTTAAAGACTTTCTCCAGCATATCTTGAATTGACGGAATAATACCCGATTCCTGAAGGATACGTGGCATCATCTGATGAGAAATATCTCTCACCTCGGTTATCACATCATTCAGGATTTTAGTCATGCTTTCAATTCTAACCTGATCAACCTCCGGGTTGTGCTGAAGGGTTACATTAAAATGCTGCCATGACATTTTTAACGCACTTAATTGCTGTCCGACACTATCATGCAGATCTTTTGCAATTCGTTTTCTTTCTTCTTCTGTGGCATAAAAAACTGCTTCAAGACCCGCCTCTCTTTCACGGTGTACAGCAATTGCTTTTTCCTTTTCCTTCTTAATTTTCAGCCACATGATAACACTTGAGGTCACTAGTATTATCAGAATCGCCGACATTGCAAAAATAGTTCTCTGAAGATTTAGTTTATTGATTGTTAATTCTTTCTCAGATAAAATGAGCCTGTTTGCCTGCTCAGTTTGCTTTAATTTCTCTATCTCTCTGATCTTTTTTTCTGTATCGTATCTGGTCTGTAATTCGGCAATCCTTTTACGTGTCTTTTCTCCGAGAATACTATCATTTAAAGCAAATACCATTTCTTTGTATTCCAACGCCTTTTTATAATTGCCCATTGACACATAAACATCTGAGATGCCATCCAATGCGAGCATACGCTTTTCCAGCGATTCAATTTCATCAGCAAGCTTAACCGATCTGTTGAATGCATCCAGAGCTTTATGAACATTACCCAGTTTAAGTTGTGCCCAACCTATATTTGTGTTACAAACAGTTTCTTCTTGTTTGTTCCCGTTTTGAATATTAACGAGCAAGGCATTTTCAAAATAAGTGAGTGCTTCCTGATAGTTGCCATTATAATAAGCGCTATTTCCTAAATTGTTATATATTAATGAAATACGTCGGTGATCATTAAACCTGACCGCTATGGACAAGGCTTCATCAAGCAGTTTGAGTCGTTCTTTCTTTTTACCCTGTTTGTCATAAATGTTACCCAGATTAATCAAAACGCTGATTTTTCGCGATTCAATGCCTGTCATTTCGATAAGATCAAGATTCTGAAGGTGAAGTTTGGCAGCATTATCCAGATCCTGAATGTTTTCATATACCACCGCAAGATTGTTAGCCACATTGATTAGGTTCACAGTATCGTTCAGTTGTTCAAACAACTGCAATGATTTTTGGTAAGCATCAACGGCTTCATCGTATTTTGATTCATAGAAACCAATGTTTCCAAGGAGTTTATAGCTGATTGCCAAACCATGGCTGTCGTTGAATATACTGTCAATCGAGATACCCTTAATGGCAATTTCCTTAGCCCTGCCAAGCTCACCGTTGCTGACCAATATGTTTGCATAATTGACCAGAATTCGTTTTACACGTGCATCATCCGAAAGTTGTTCCGATTTTTCAAGTGCCAGTTGAAAATGCCTGATGGCACTATCCTGTTCACCAGATGCCATGTATGCAATTCCTAAATTATTCAGCGCATCTGCAATCTTTTTTTCGTCTTTTACTTTCATTGCACTCTGGTAGCTTCTCAATGCATGATTCAATTGAGGCGTAATTTCTCCGGTTTGCCTGTAGTAGGTAAACATAAGACTATGGAAATAATAATCCTTCGGATTGCTTGTCACATCAGTTGATTCAATCTTGCGGGCGTATAGCATAAGTGAATCAGGCGAGACATTCTGATACTCAAGTGCGATATCGAAATAAATACGTATCCGATCATGCGGATCACTTTTTCTGTTCAATATATCAATCAGCGAATCTGTTTTACTCGCAAAGGAGGGTACAACAGTGCACAATAGCAAAATAAGGCTAACGAAATAATTAGCAGGTTTCATAGTAATGGTTGAAAAAAATTCTCATGCCCAAAAGGGAAGAAGAACAGCGAACAAATATACCATCAAATTTCTCACCAAACAAGGCTTGTAAACTTTTGCCATAGTAGAGCCAAAAACTATCGTAAAAAGTTTTAAAATCTAAAATCGTGTGCGTTTTTCAAAAGTTACATAAGTAAATTACATTTGTAAATCAGCAGAAACAGATTCTTATAAATCGCATATATCACTGATTATGTGTAATATATTTTCTTATGTTACATAAGTAACATAAAACATCGCATGTGGCAATTAAGATACAGATCTAAATTATCAGTATTTATAAAAATAGGCACTATAATATATTGTAAATCAATATTAAAAATATATTTACATATATAATAAGTTGAAGTAAATTAAGAATAAGTTGAAAATTTATTAATAGGAATAAATATATGCTAATTGACTGTTTAACAATGATAAAATAGAAACACTTAAATTGACAGGTTAATATTTTGCACAAAACAGATAAGTTACAAATGTAAATTGTATATAATGATGATTTCTCAAGGAAAAATGTTACTTTTGTAACTCAATTCTTGGCTATGAAAGATAGGATCGTTAAGATAATGCAGATAAAAAATCTGAATGCAACACAGTTTGCAGAGGTGTTGGAAATTCAGCGTTCGGGTATATCACACATTATTTCGGGTCGAAACAAGCCGAGTCTTGATCTCATTATAAAGATCAAAGAATCATTTCCTGAATTCAGTCTTGACTGGCTCATTTTTGGTCGCGGACCTGCAACCGAATCACAGCCAGAAACACAAACTGCAAGAAGGGGGACGAAAGAACCTGATCTTTTCGATACGGATGATACATCAGTATTTAAAACTGAAAGTATATCTGAGGTTCAAAAGACAGCTGACACAAACGATAAAGGGGATGTGGAAGCAAAAAAGCCTGAGATGTATGGTGATACCGACACATCAGGCTATTTAGCCTTGACAGGTATTGAGAAAATCGTGTTTTTTTACAAAAACGGCAGGTTTAAGGTTTATGAACCTTAAAATCAGAATCTTTCAAACTTACTGAAAAAGAAATCACTTTCAATTTCTGCATTTGCATCACTGTCAGATCCGTGAACAGCATTAGCTTCAATTGATTTTCCATAGATTTTTCTAATGGTACCATCCACTGCTTCTGAAGGGTTAGTTGCTCCAATGTATTTTCTGTAGTTTTCAACCGCATTTTCTGCCTCAAGTATTGCTGCGATGACAGGCCCTGAGGTCATGGAAGAAACCAGGCTGGCGAAAAACGGACGATCACGGTGAATTGCATAAAACGCTTCGGCTTGTTCCTTTGACAATCGACACATTTTCATGGCCTTAATATTAAAGCCGCCTTCAACGATTTTTGCAAGAATGTGTGCAGCATGGCCATCGGCTACTGAGCCGGGCTTCACCATAGTAAAAGTAATTGATCCAGACATTGATGTATTTTTTTTGCAAAAGTAAGGATTTGCGATAATCTACCGGTCTATTCATATCTAAAGATTTGTATATAATGCCAGAACTGTCTGTTTTTTTGATGTTATCATAGATACAGCCTGCCGATCTGGCTCAGAGCCAAACAAGGAGAATTATAGTTATTTTTGCACTTTCTGAAGATCAGATGATAGATTTAAAAGTGATTAAAAAGTTAGAAGAGCTTATTTCCATTGAGCGGAAATTAGTAATCACATCACACTCAAACCCTGATGGGGATGCCATTGGATCGTCGTTGGCATTATTTCTGCTTCTCAGACAACTGGGTCATCAGGTTAAGCTGATCATTCCGAATATGTATCCCGGATTTCTTTCATGGTTGCCACATATTAATGAAGTAATAGTTTATGAGAATCAGGTCAAAGAGGCACGTGCACTTATTGATGAAGCTGACCTGATATTTTGTCTAGATTTCAATTCAATGAAGCGAAGCGGTGTTATGGCTGATGATCTTATTAAGGCAGACGCAACCAAGATATTGATAGACCACCATCCCGAGCCCGTAGCAGAAGAGTTTGATATTCTTATTTCTAAAGTATCAATCTCAAGTACTTCACAACTTATTTTTGAACTTATAATAACTCTGGGGCTCGAAAAGTATATCGATGCTGATGTCAGCTCTTGCCTTTATGTTGGTATCATGACCGACACTGGTTCGTTCAGCCATGCTATTTATAATTCGGAAACATTCAGGTCTTCTGCATATCTGATAGACAAGGGGGCCAATGCAGAGCGTATTCACAGACTGATTTATGATACCTTTTCAGAGAACCGGCTCAGACTACTCGGGCATGCCATTAACAACCGTATGATGGTTATGGAAGAATACCGGACGGCAATAATTACACTATCACGCAAAGATCTGAAACAGTTTAATTATCAAATAGGTGATACAGAGGGAGTTGTTAATTTTCCCCTGTCAATTGCTTCTATTAACATGGCAGTGTTGCTGACAGAAAAAAAAGATCATGTTCGCTTGTCGTTTCGTTCGAAAGGCAGGTTCTCGGTAAACGATTTTGCTCGCAGGTATTTTGAAGGGGGCGGTCACCAGAACGCGGCTGGCGGCAATTCCCAGCTATCGCTTAAAGAAACCGTTAGCAGGCTTATTAAGCTGCTCCCTGAGATCCATGAAGAAATAAATTATCAATATGATGAACAATGAAGTGCATTTTTGTTAAGTGTTTGATAATTAGCAATATTATTTGTATTTTTTTATTCACAGCCTGCGATTCGGCAATAACCCAAAAACCCGAACAGGCGTCTCATTCCGAAGAAACATTAAAGGAACCTCTTGAAAAGGTAAACCGATATCTGCTCAAGAAGGAGAACGAGGAAATTAATAACCTTGTAAAACGGTATAACTGGAACATGGAAACCAGTAAAACAGGGCTAAGAAGCATGATATATTATAAAGGAACCGGTGAACCGGTTAAACGAGGAAGACTTGTCAGCCTGAAGCATACTGTGAAACTTATTGACGGAACATTGGTGTATGATTACCGTACTGATGGATTAAAGCAGTTTATTGTTGGCAGGGGTGGGGTAGAAGCCGGCTTGGAAGAGGGAATATTAATGCTTAAGGTAGGAGACAAGGCTAAATTTATACTACCTTCGCACCTCGGTTTTGGGTTGCTTGGTGATGACGACAGGATTCCACCTAAAGCAACTTTAGTGTATGATATTGAGGTTGTAACAATGGATTAGCATATTAATGATAATGAACATTTCTTTTTTTCGGATTGCTTTTATAATGATCGTAGTTGCTGCAGTTGTTTTTTCCTGCAAGCCCGAACATCTGCGTGGATATAAGAAAACAAAGTCGGGGCTTTTTTATAAATTTCATGAACGTAATCCTGATTCTGCAAAGGTTTCTATCAATGATATTTTAACAGTTGAAATGACCTACAAGGTCAGGGATACCGTGATTTTCAACAGTAAGGACATCAAACGCCCCATGCAGTTTCCGCTTACAGCCTCAATATTCAGAGGTGATTTTTACGAAGGCATAGCCATGATGCATAAAGGAGATTCGGCTAGTTTTCAGTGCCCTGCGGATTCGGTTGTTCTTAAGATACTTAAGGCTAAAAGAGTACCAGAGTTTATCAAACCGGGCGAAATGATGCTAATCAATGTCAGGCTTAAGAATTTTTATACACCGGAACAATTTAACATCGAAAAGAAAAAGTTTCTCGAAGAAATGAAGATCAGGGGAAATATGCTTTTGTCCATTTATAAGCAGGAGAATAATGTTGTTGTTGAACCTGAGGAATCTGGGCTTGTGGTCATTCATCTTCAGAAGGGAAATGGAAAAACGCCTGCAAGAGGCCAAAAAGTGAAGCTTCATTATATGGGAACGTTTACAGATGGAACCAAGTTTGACTCTTCTTATGAAAGAGACGAGCCTTTTGAATTTACGATTGGTATGAACGAGGTAGTCCCGGGCTTCGAAGAAGGAATTCAAAAAATGAGAGTTGGCGGAAAAGCACGTTTTGTATTGCCCGGAGATATTGCTTACGGCGAAAGAAACGTTGGCATAATCCCTCCACATACACCTTTAATATTTGAAGTAGAATTATTGGAAATTTTAAACTAACTTTATGAAAATTAAACTATTAATTGTAAGCGCGATAGTCTTATCGCTTGGTATTTTTATTTCGTGCAGCAAGGGGCCTTATAAGGGGTTCAAACTTGTTGGAAATGAAGTTTATATTAAACACCATATTAATGGTGAAGCTGAAAGTGGCCGTCCAAAAGTAAGTGATGTGGTGACTTTAAGTATGGAATACAGGGTTAACAATAAAAACACATCTAAAGACACGACTTTATTTTCAACAAAGGAGTTTCCTGAGCCCATCACTTTTGAAGTTATCGAACCGACATTCAAGGGTGATCTTTATGCGGCATTGACATATATGCTGGCTGGAGACTCTGTTACTGTTGCCTTTCCCGCAGATTCGTTTTTCATGAAAACAGCAGGAATACCTGAACTTCCTGAGTTTATTGAGCCGGGTTCGGTCATGTATTTTGATATGAAGCTGATCAGCTTTAAAACTGCCGAAGAGGTTGAATCTGAAAACCGTGCTATGCTGATGCAGATGAAAGAAGATGAAAACACACAACTGAGTGAATATCTTGCGGCAAATAATATAACCGTAGCTCCGCTTCCATCCGGTTTGTATTATCTGGAGCAAAAAGCTGGTTCAGGTCGCTTACCGAAAGAAGGTGACATGCTTCAGGTTCATTTTACTGTAGGGCTGGTAGATGGCACACAATTGTTTTCGTCATATTCACAGGAACCTATTGATATTGAGTTTGGAAAGCCTTTTGACACCAAAGGATTTGATGAGGCATTGACTTATTTGCGTAAAGGAACAAAAGCAAGATTAATTGTACCTTCTTCGCTGGCATTTGATAGTGTTGGCAGATCGCAAATGATACCACCCTATACTACTTTAGTTTATGATGTTGAATTGATGAAAATAAGAGATCTGGCGGAAGTTCAGGCTGAACGGGCCGCAAAAGCCAAAGCTGAGGAAATGGCTAAAGAGCAGGCAAAACTGAATGAAGCTGCCAGGATCGGAAAGTATTTAAAGGACAATAACATTCAGAATGAACCCACAGCTACCGGTTTGTTTTATATTGAAACAGAGACTGGTACAGGTGTCCAGGCTGAAGCTGGTAAGAAAGTTAAGGTTCATTATACGCTTTATAATATAGAAGGAAAGAAACTTCAGTCATCCAAGGATATGGATCGTCCATTTGAATTTACTTTGGGCAGGGGTGAGGTTATTCGCGGATGGGACGAAGGAGTGGCAATGATGAAAGCAGGTGGTAAGGCGAGACTTGTCGTGCCCTCCGAGTTGGCCTATGGAGAAAATCAACGTGGTGCAGATATTCCACCATATTCACCATTGGTATTTGATGTTGAGTTGTTGGAAGTAAACTAGTTGTGACATGTTATTCATAAAAAAAACGCCTATTCGGGCGTTTTTTTTTATATGGGTTGCTGATAAATGATTATAAGTTGGCATAAATGTTACCGACAGGATTCAGGAAAGAAATGTTTGATTCTTTCTTCAAGTTCAATAGGCTTATATGGCTTTGTAACAAAATCATCCATCCCTGCATCCATACAGTTTTTCTTGTCATGTTCCATTGCAAAGGCAGTAACAGCAATTATTGGTATGTGCGCTCCGGTTACTTTTTCAATTTTACGAATCTCCAACGTGCATTCAATACCATTCATTTCGGGCATTTGTATATCCATTAATATCAGGTCGTAGGTATTTTTAAGATACTTCTCGAGGCCTTGTTTCCCGTTTACGGCGATGTCGGTACTGTGCCCAAGTTTGGTAACCACAGCAATAGCAAACTTCTGATTAAGTTCATTATCTTCAACTATCAGGATCTTTAGGGACATTTTTTTAACGTTATTTGGTTACTATTGCTCGTACAAATATATCACTAATCCATAATCTTTTAGATTCTAATTATGGTAATGCTTATGATGTATGTTTTGCTGCCAATTCAGCTATAATTCTATCAAGATATTGTTTTTCAATTGGTTTTGGAATATAATGCTTGAATCCTGCTTCAAAAAACCTGTCCTGATCTCCTGCCATCGCATATGCTGTTTGTGCAATGAAGGGGATGCTTTCGTATTCAGGCAATTGTTTGATAATATGGTTTCTGAGCTTAATACCGTCCCATGGGGCAGGTAAATTGATGTCCAGAAAAACTACATCAAAAAACAGGTTGGATTCTTTATGTTTGGTTAGTGTTTGAATGGCGGATTCACCATCACTGACAAGTTCTATTAATCCAAACTCCTTTAACATCCTTCCTATTATCATTCTGCTTGATTTATCGTCTTCAACAACTAAAATACGAAGCATTGTATTTGTTGGTACACGATTTATCTTTTGTTCAGCAATGATTGTTGTAACCGGTTTCTTGTCGGCGAGTGGCATTCTTATTGTAACCACGGTTCCGACAGATTTGGCAGATGATACTTGTATTGATCCTTTCATAAGCATCATCATTCGCTGTGCGAGCGGCATTCCAAGTCCGGCTCCCTGATACTGTCTGGTATACCCAAAACTTTCCTGACGGAAGGCATCAAAAATATGTGGAATGTAAGATTCATCAATGCCTATTCCGGTATCTTTTATGGAAATCAGTTGTTCGTTTTTTTCATTATCAGTATTATATTCGATCTTTATAAAACCCTTTTCAGTGTATTTAACGGCATTATCCATTACTTCAAGTAACACCCTCATCAGGATATCTTTATCCGCCAGTACCGGAACATCAACTGCACCGTCAGTAACTATTCGTATTCCCTTTTCATTTGCTCTAAAGCTATAAATATCAACTACCTGATTAATAACATCCTCAATTTTTAGATGGTTTAGGTTCATAACCACATCATTTGCCTCAATTCTGCTGATATCAATAATATTGTTGAGTAAATGAAGTAATCGTTCGCCACTACGCTCGATGGAATGGGCGTATTCGTATAGTTCTGTGTTTTCAAGTTCTGCCATTTCCTGTTGCAGTAAATTCGAGAAGCCCATAATGCCATTTAGCGGTGTCCTGATCTCGTGGCTCATGCTCGACAAAAAAGAGTTTTTAAGATAATTGGCATCTTCAGCCTTTTTCAGTGCAATCTTCAGCTCAGCGTCTACCTTTTCCCGCTCTTTCAGCTCTTCCATCATAACATGATTGCGCTCTGCCACACGTTGATCTATATTGGAATCCATGTTATTTGCCCGACTATTGAGTTCCTTGAGGCTGATGTTAAACCGGGTCCTTTTCTCCTGAACATCGTGCTTCATTTTTTTAATTTTAATCAAAAGAAGCACAGAAACCAGCAATCCGATAATCAGGATGAATATTGCCGCTTTGTAGCCACTAATCTTACGGTTGGATTTTTGTTTTGAACTTAGCTGTTTATCCGTTTGTATACTAATCAGTTCCCTATAGAATTGCTGATGTTCAGAATTTAAACTTCGAAGTTCTTGCTGAAGAATCCACGAGGCATCCTGAAAAGATTGTATACTAACAATTTCATTGGAAGAGCTGATTGAATAGCCTACCCGGCCAGCTTCAATCAGTAGCGCATTCAATTTGTTTTCAATCGCATGTTTTTCTATCGCCTGAAGTAACATTTTCCTGTCTTCAGCATGCAATGAAGATTGATAAAGCTGAAGCAAATAAAAACCCGCCTCAGTTATAGAACTATTGTATAGTATGGAATCTGTTCTATTCTGATCAAACCCTACAGGGTGTGGTTTATTGTCACTCTTGCTCATTAGTATTTCAATTGCAGCAACAAGGGCTGAATGTTTACCGGTGCTCTTTGCCTCTGAATGGCCAGTGCTGAAATATAGACGTGCTTTTGAAAGATCATTTAACGAGATATAGACCAAAGAAAGATGCATTAGAGCTGAAACCAGCATCTCCTGATTGTTAAGCTCCGAGGCCAGCTGGATAAGTTCTTTTAAATGACTGACAGCACTATCGTAATTTGTTGTTTTGAACGATGAAATGTATGCTAATTGATTGGATAACAATAGAAAGTTTTTGTTTTCAGTTTTTTGCCGGCAGACTAATGATGCACTTTTATAAGCAGCTTCATACAAACTATTATAGGCATAAGTAGCTGATAATTTGATTAACTGGATTATCAGAGAGTCATTCAGATTGTCATCATGCTTTTCCAGAATCTCTTCATAGGTGGCTATGAATTGTACACGAGTTAAATGATCTTCTGCTCCATAATGGTCCGGAATAGCCTTATTGATGCTATTTCGTAATGCAAAATCTGTAATTAAGAAATTGCTATAGAACTCAAAGTCGAAAAAGTCAACAAGTTGATTGTCATTATTAAGTCTGATACTCTTTTGCCCGAACACCAATGAGCAACTGAACATCAGAACCAGAAAAAATGCCGAACCAAATCTTACAACTTTCATGATGTTTGCTTTTCACCTACAAAAATAAGCTCTCTGGGGTTAATCGACAAATTTACTTTGTTGTCAGCTATCAATGGCAAATCAGATGGTTTGATAATAGAAACTTTAAAACCTGCTTTTGCAATTCGTCCGGGGTAATCCTTTCCGAAGAGCCTTAAATGATCATCCTGTCCGTAATGCTTTAATCTGTCTGATTCTGTGACATAAGTTGGGTCTTCGAAAGTGATTTCAAGTTTGGGTGACCAGGGCACCTGCAAAACTGCTTTTCCGCCCGGAGTCAATACCCTTAGGATTTCAGCTAAAGATTGAAACTCATCCTCAACATGTTCCAAGACATGATTGCAAACTACCCAATCAAAAGTATTGTCAGCATACTGCAGATGTTCAAGGTTGATAATTTCCAGTTCTTTTGGATAATAGAGTCCCTCATGAAATTTAGCTCCAAACACATAACTTATACTGACTATATTTTTAAAGTAACTGTTTAAGCAGGGTTCTGGAGCAATGTGCAGCAGTTTTTTTGGTCTCAGAAACTTGAATTCATGGTCAAAGTAGGCATATAAAAGTCTGTCCCTGTCTGTTGAGCCACAACCTGGGCAAACCATATTCTGTCTGATTCCGGCACCAATAATATCCATTTTTTCAATTAGTTGGTTGGTGATTCCGCCTGATTTAAACAGTCTATATGTTTGTGAGCAGTAAGGGCACAGGAATGTATTACCACTGTATATCAATTTGTTAATACGTAGTTCTGTCCATTTAAAAAGTCGTGCAATGTCTGCAGGCAGATACCGTTTCAATAAAACCCTGTACACTATTTAGTGTGTTAAGATTATTTTATGTGTACTGTAAGTTACATTGTCGAATAGTTTCAGAAAATAAATGCCCGGTTTGAGTGCTGATAAATCAAGCTTTTGGTATTTGTTTTCTGATTCGGTCATAAGTTGACCATTTAAAAGCATTAGTCCATTAACATCAGTAAGATGAAACTGGAATTTTTGTGCTTTTCCATCAGGAAGAATAAGATAAACTATTCCTGATGATGGATTAGGAAACGCATTGATATCTATTTTATTAGTTCCTAATTCTTCAGTTGATGCAAAAGGGTCCTGAGATTCAAAGGCGCCGATGTCAGGCAGCAGGTTATGTGGTCGGGGATTATTGTTCAGATCAAAAACAATTATACCGGGTTTGGCTGCGTTGACCGCCGGAGATCCTGGTTTTAGTTCATAATTATCAGATTGATAGTTTATAAACTGATTAACCTCAATGCTGTTGTTGAGTAGGTTATGACTAAATTCGTATTGACTGGATGCAAGATTGTGCAGAAAATATGCCGATTCGCCCATCGTGCCAAATGAACCCGGCTCAGTAATTATGTTGTTGTAAATTTTGTTTTGCATGCTGCCAGCATTTACAAATCTTATACCTGTTGATTTTGGAGCAACGATGGTATTGTGCACCAGTTGTAAAGAAGTCATCATCTGATCCACTGCATTGCCAATATAAATGCCATGTTTCATGAGGTTTGGATTGGCTGGTTGAAAGCTTTTTCCAGGCCTTACAATCAAGTTATTGTAAATTTTTTGGTTGCCACTTCCAAAGTAATCAATTCCATCACCTTTACCGTCAAGTACAATATTGTTATAACAGTCACATTGTGAACCTCCTCCAATGATTATGCCGGACATTTGGTCCTGTGTCTCCCTTTGCGAGTCAAAAGAAATACGGTTGTTGTGTACGAAACAGTTTTTTGACGATGAACTTACTTGTAATCCATCCCAGCCGGTTCTTTCAATAATATTATCATGAATATAGACCCCTTCTATAAGATGTGGTAAAACGGTTGTATCACATGATGGCAGGTATTGTCCGGTGTACTTCGAACTTCCAATATAAAAACCCTCATCACCAATATCGTGCAGGTAGCAGTTATTAATCTTCAGATCATACATAGTAAATTTTTCTCGGGTAGCAGAAAAGTTAGTGCATGATGGGTCGGTTTTAGCTATGATCCCACTAAATTTGGTGTTGCTGATTTTCACGTGATTGACCTCAGTGTGGGTGCTCAAATCGTCAATCGTAATACCAACGCCATTAGATACGCCGGTAATATTGAAGCCATAATGAATGCCTGCAACACCTGAACCAGACAGAACCACATTTGAGCAATTGCTGAGTTTTATTCCGTAGTAATGAGTTGTTTGAATTACTACAGCTCCGTTGAAATTCTTGATTATTATTGGGCTACCCAAATTCCCGGTCATATTACGGATCAGAAGATAGTCGCGGTTTCCGGCTTCAACACAGATTATGCTTCCGGGAGGTATGGCTGATCCGTCAATAACATTTTGCGAGAGCGGAACGATAACATAACAATTTGATTGCGCATTAAGGTCAGCTGAAATACCTGTTGCAAAGAATATCAATGCATATAACCCTAATATTTTCAGTATTTTCATGTTCCGCGTTTTGCTCTTTCCCAGTTTACGGTTTGCTTTCCTTTGAAATACCTCCTTATTCCGAGAATCACGGCATAATTCATAATAAAGAAGTAATAAGGAACAAACAACACTTTTATCTTAACGGCCTTATTCTCTAAATACCAGCCGAGCATTGCCATCAAATAAAATAAAATCTGAGCGGCCATCAGCCATGAGTAAAGATTGGCAGTATTAAGTAGTCCGTAGGAGTAGCCAAGCCAGGCATTCAAGACAAATATAACAGGAAGTGACAATGGTGCTATTGTCCATCTTAAAACCCGGTGAGAGATATATTGAAAACTCAGAATGCCATACTTAAATATGTTCAGCAGTGGACTCAAACGAATAATTGACTGAATGCCTCCGGCAGCTATTCTGATTTTACGTTTTAGTTCTTCTTTTACATTGGCTGAGGAAGTTTCAATTGCATAGGCCTCAGGATCGTACTGTATTGTAAAGCCCTTCATGGCGATTCTCAAAGAAATGATAAAATCATCCAACAGCGTATCTTTTTCAACTTCCTGAAATAGTTCGGTCCGAATGGCAAAAAGTTCGCCGGCTGCGCCAACTACTGAATAAAGCTCTGCATCCCATTTCTTGAGTTTGGATTCATATTTCCAGTAAATCCCTTCGGTACCGGCAGCTGCATCCAGCTCTTTAGTGTATATACGTTTCTCTCCTGATACACAGCCAACTTTTGGATTTTTAAAAAGGTTCACTATCCTTCTCACCGATTCTTTTCCCAGCATTGTATTACCGTCTGAAAAGATAACAATGGGAGTTGCTATGAATTTCATGCCACGGTTCATGGCTCCGATCTTACCGCCCCGGGCAGGCTCATGGTAAACTTCAACACCTTGAGCTGCATACTTTTTCAGAATATCAGGTGTTCCGTCATCCGAACCATCAGTTACCCACACCTGTCGGATTTTATGGGCAGGGTAGTCCATGTCGAGAGAGTTTGCTACTTTGGCATCAACATAATCTTTTTCGTTGTAGGCAGCAACAAACAAAGTTACTTCGGGCTCGTAATCATCATAACGCTTCTCCTTTTTTGCAGTGAATAGCCGCTTCACCCTCACAAGCGCATACAATAAGATTCCATAACCCAGATAGGCGTAAAACACCAGAAAAATGAGGAACCAAAGGATAATTTGAAGGCCTGTCATGCTTATTGTATTTATTCGTTACAGAGATTTTCTGGCTCCAAAGTTTAAATTGTCAATGTGAAAATACTCAAATTTTGCGATTGAGTCAAGTGTTTCTTTAATGGCTAATTCGCCTGAGTGATAACTTTCAATTACCAAAAGCAGATTTTTATGGTCTTTCAAAAATGACACACCGCCTCTTAAGACTTCAATTTCCATACCCTCAACATCAATCTTCAGGATTACACCTTCTTCATAAGGGATATTAAAACCAGCAAGTGCTTCATCCATAGTGATTAAACGCACAATTTCATGGGGATTATGGGCTTCGTCAGGATGAAGGCCAGTGTTGATCGTACTCATATGGGAAGCTCCGGTATTGAGCGGATCGAAGGTAAAATCTGCTTCGGTAGATTTGTCACTTAGACCAACATTGAAACATTTCACCTGTTTTTCGAAATTATTAAGCATCAGATTAATGGTAAGTGCTTTGAAATTTTCGTATATAGGTTCAAAAGCAATCACCCGCATTCCTCTGTTGGCAGCAAAAATACTGTAGGTACCAATATTAGCACCAATATCTACAAAATGGCTGTAATGCTTTGCGTGCTTATTAATAAATTGCTTGACGTTCCACTCATAAGCATAATTACCAAATTGAAAATCGATAGAACCCTTACGGTGCAGGAAGCAGCCGAGTTTGCTTCTGTAGATCCTCGTTCGGATAAACGATTTTTTAGTCAGCAGGTAATACACAGATGCAAACACAAGCGTTATTTGTCCGAATTGAAGAAAGTCAGTGAAGTATCGATAGAAAGTTTTAACTTTTAACATATGTTGCATAATAGCTCTTATTCTGGTTTAACCCATGTTTGGGTAGATTGATTATACTGTTTAAGGACTTTTGCCGGATTGCCTCCGATCACGGTATATGGAGGGAACGATTTGGTGACAACGCTACCGGCGGCAACGATGCAGTGTTTTCCGATATGTACACCAGCTGTGATCACTGAGTTAGCACCAATCCACACATCATCATCTATTATTATTTCTTTTGTTTCAACGGGTTGTAATCTGGGAGGGAGATTAATATCCTGATAGCCATGGTTAAGTCCGGATGCTACAATATTTTGAGCAAACATAATATCATTGCCAACTCTAACAGGACCGATCAGTACACAGCCCAGCCCAATGCGTGTATTGTTGCCGATAATTATGTCGCCAACACCATTATTAATAGTTGCAAAATCTTCAATGGTAGAGTTCATGCCGATTTCGAATCTGTTGAAAGGAAGCACATCCATTCTGGTACGACGCCTGATGGAACTTCCTTTTCCTTTTTTATGTTTCAATGGATTCAGGAACCATTTTACCCACAAACGAGGTCTTGCCTGATTTGGAGGCATCAATGCCCAGATGGCAAGTTTCTTCAGACGCGGACTCGCTTTGATCTTATCCTTAAATGACATATCAAATGGTTTTTAGAGTGTTCTCATCATATGCAACATATATTTGTAGATCTCGCCAACATTATTCTCCCATGTATGGCTTTTGGCAAAAGCTTCTCTCGCTGTTTCTTTTTCGACAGTATTTTCATTCAGTGCTTTTTCTATTAGTTCGAGATATTCTTCCTTATTTTGTGCAAGGTAGGTATAATCTTCAAAAACTTCCATTGCTTTAGTACGTGTAGCAACGGTTGGTTTTCCCATGGCCAGATACTCATCGATTTTACGTGGATAATTTCCTATGGTTACTTCATTGAGCTTTTGTGGATTCAAAGCCACATCGAATGGATAAAGGTATGATGGCAACTCTTCCATTTTTTTACTTCCCAAAAAATGCACATTACTGATCTTGTGCAAGTTTGAATTTTTAAATGCTTCGTCCTCAGGCCCAACCAATACCAAAGACCAATCCTGGCGCTTCAGCGCAATATGCTCCAGAACTTCTATGTCGAGTCTTAAAGAAAACAACGCACCAATGTAGCCAATGATAGGTTTTGGTATGTTGCTGAATTCTTCAGGAATTTTGGCAACCAGCTTTTTGTCAAAAAGACTTACATCGCATCCCTGACCAACATAATAAGAGTGTGGATTAAACTGTCGGGCATGATCAGCTAGATAGGTTGAATTTGCAACCACGAGGTCAGATTTCGCCATTAGGGCAGCTTCGATCCTGATCCCTTGCTTTTTCCAAAAATCAACAGCGATGAGGTTGTCGCGGGTATAATAAATATAAAGCTCAGGGTTCAGAAGTTCTTTCAGATAAAAGCCCCTGAACATATCGCTGTCGTTGAATAGAAAGTAGTTGCTGAATTCCAGTCGATTGATGGCAGATTTAATTTGTCGGGCAAAACGTTTGTTATTGATTCTGTTCAGAAAATCAAAAACTCCGTTAAAGGGAATCTGGCTGATCGATTCAAGTGTTGTTTTGGGAAAAAGATTCCACATATTATCATTCACCTGCACCAGGTCAGGCTCGCTTCCACTCAGAACCTTGAATCTTTTTTGAATCAGCGGGTCGTGCTTTTCCCTGATCTTTGTCAATCGGTCGAGGGGGTAGTTGACGTACAAAACTCTGTTATGTCGGGCAATTTCGTATGCAATATTGATGCAATTGCTTCCTATCGGGCTGTCGAGTGCCTGAAGTCCGATGATGATAAAGTCGCGGTTTTTAATCATGGCTGTTATTTTTTTGGTGCAACATCCTTGATTGATGCAAGTTCCTGATACAACTGCAAAACTTCTTTTGCCATACTATTCCAGGAAAACTTCTCAGATTGGCCAAATCCTTTTTGAATCAAGTCATTACGCAAATCAGGTTCTTTCATCAGCCGTATCATTCCTGAGGTTATTTCTTCGCTGTTATATGGGTTAACGATCAGTGCGGCATTGCCTGAAACTTCAGGCATACTGGAGGTGTCCGAAGTTATTACGGGAACTCCACAACGCATGGCCTCAAGCATTGGAATGCCAAAACTTTCACGCAGAGATGGATATAGAAACAGTCTGCTCATAGAATAAATAGCTGGCAGATCGGTATTGACAACATAACCGGTAAGGTGAATATGATTTATCAGTTCTCTATCTCCAATTTCGGTGAGCAGCAAATCAAGTGCTGAGCGCTCATAATCCAGCATAACAAGTTTCACCGGGCTGTTTCCAGATTTCAAATAATCGGAGAATGCCTTAAGAACACCTTTTGTGTTTTTCTTGGGATCTGTATTGCCCAGAAAGAAGAAATAATCTTCTGGCAGTTTATATTTATTGCGTATCCGTTCACGTTCCTGTTCATCCGATACTGGTTTAAAGTGTTCACCAACACCGTTATAAATTGCAACTAGTCTGGGATCGGCAGGGGGAAAACCGAAAAACTCACGTATTCTATTTTTCTCAAAATGTGAGACAGTAATAATACGAGTTGAGTTTGCCACCACTCTCGGAACAACAAATCTACGGTACATGTTTCCGATTTTTTGGTACCATGTTCCTCCTTTTTTAAGAAGGCTGATGCTTTCCAGATAAATAATGTCGTGCAAAGTAACAATTAGCGGAACAGAGGTTTTAACTGGAGCAGTATTGCTGGTGCAATGAAGCAGTTCGCAACCGTATTTGAGAGCTGCTCTTGGCAGGGCAACTTGTTCCCACCATGGATAAGGCCCGCCATTAAGTTCGATAATGTGAAAATTGTCTGTTGGTTGAAGACAACCAGAATCACTATCGGGTTTGACAAAAATAAAATATTCATTCTCCTGATCAATAATCTGCAGGTTGCGAATAAGTTCGAGCGCGACCATATCCATGCCGTGCTTTTTCAGTCTGAACAGGCGCTGTCCTTCAATTCCTATTTTCATCTTTTTTCGTTTTATCCGGTTTTTGATTCTCGTTCCAGTCTGAGCGATATGTATGCTTCGTGTGTAGAAACCTTTTGTTTGCACCTTTAATCTGCAGAAACGAAATTAACATATAAAAGAATCCGACAGGAAGTGCATAAAGTGCTTTTATTGTTGTTATGCTGAAATATCTTGATGGAATAGCTAGAAGCAGAGCCACTGATGTCAGGAGAAAACTTGAAGCCCACCAGAGTGAAATTGCATATGGATTGAAAAACCATGTAGTGGTGGTGAGCAAGGTTGTGATTCCAAGCAAAAGTATTCGGGGTAGCTGTATATGCTGGAATGATTTATTGAAATAATCGATGTTGCCACTTTTAATCAATGATTTAACAGCCGGCATAAAATGAAGCCCAAAATAGTAAAACTGAGAGGCCAGCCAGCGTCTGCGTTGTTGGGTAAACACTTTGGCATTCTGTACTTTTTCATCATATACAATGGCATCGGGCAAATATTCTATGGGTCGACGGCTATTAAAGATTTTTAATTCAAGTTCCTTATCAAAACCACCAACAACATTTATTTCGCTCATCAATTGCTTAAGGTCATTAAAGGCAAAAGCCATAGCCGATCCGATAAGTGCCGATGAAAATCCCAGAACACGGTGTCCTTTTCTGAAAATGCTGTTGTTAATCTCCTCGCTAATAGCATCCAGTATAGCAAACTTTGTATTGTGATTCTTGGCTATTCTGTGACCTTGAAATGCAGCAAATTCGGGAGAGAAGTGATCATTAACCTTTGTCAGAAAATGAGGCTCCATTAAATTGTCAGCATCCAGAATCACTGCAATGTCATAGTCTTCGTCAGAAAGCTTCTGTAAGGCATAATTCAAAGCAAAAGATTTTGTGCTTTGTTCAGGATTTATTTCAAAAAGTATAAGGGGCATTTTTGATAACTGTGCTAAAACACTCTTTTGAAGCCTGTCAGCAATAATTATCACATCAAACTTTTCTGTTGGATATTCCTGCTTTAATGCATCTGCGGAAACACTGATGATAATTTCATCTTCACGGTAGCATGGAATCAGGACGGCAAATCTTTTCAAATCAGAATTTTGAACAGTTTTCGGACGATAAGGAAATATGCTGGCCAGAGCAAACACAAACAGGTATAGACTCGTTCCAGAGATATACACCAGTAGAATCATCTGGAGCACAAGCATTATGTCATAATATATACCAGTCATCATTAAAGCATCGGATTTTCATGGATTTCCGGGTCAAACAAATGGCGTATATGCCAGCCGATAGCACGGTAATACGCATGAAAAAGTTTAATTTTTCCTTTTAAAAGGTATTTAAACGCGTTTTTAGGAATGGCAACCAGCAGTTGGTAAGCTATTCCTGCATAGAATAGCTTTCCTTCCACATTACGGCGCATGAAAACAATCCGGTTGCGGTTGAGGTAATATATTTTCAGCGCGCTGAGTTTGCCTGTTGATATTGATTCCTTATGGTATACGCTGGAATTATGGACAAAGTGAATCGTGTAGCCTGCTTTTTTAATTCTGGCACACCAGTCGGCCTCCTCATAATACAAAAAGAAAATATAAGACATCAGTCCGACTTTCTTAACAACCTCCATTGGCACCATCATCGCAGCGCCATGAGCATAGGCAGTTTCATAGTCTTCTTTAAACTGTCCAACATCTTTTTGCCGGTAACCAAGAGCGAAATTGCGCATAGTGATATAATTGATGGGCGTATATCCGGCATATTGTATGGTGTCGGGATCGTAATAAAACTTGATCAGCGGACTAACGGCACCAATTGAAGGGTCGTTCATTAGTTTGTTGACCAATGGTTCCATGAAATCGGGCGGAACTTCAATATCATTGTTCAGCAAAAGAACATATTCGCCTTTTGCACCCATCAGACCAAAATTGTTTCCGGCAGCAAATCCATAATTTATAGGGTTTTGAATGAACACGATATTAGGATAACGTGCTTTTATTATGGAAGGGTCATCAGTAGGGGAGGCATTATCAATAACAAGAATCTCAAAGTTTGGATAAGTTATTTTGTTCAGCGATTCAATGAGGGCACAAGTAACCTTCGCCTGATTATAGTTAACCGTTATAATGGAAACCAAAGGATATCTTGATCTAGGCGTATTCATTCTCTAGCTTCTGTTTGGTTTTGGCGGAACATCAGAATGTGTATGGGTGGTGTGAATGAATTTCTTCGTTGCCCCTTTGATACGCATAAGACTGAGCATCATCATCATAAAACCTTTTGGCAGCGAAAAAAGTGCCTTATAGGTTCGTTTATTGTAGAATTTTCGCGGAACTGAGATGATCAGTATAAGCAATGCGATCAGGAACAACACCACCCATATATTATATTCAAGAATAAAAAAGTTATTGTACAATACTGGAAAAAGCAGATTTAAAACTGAAGTAATTAGAGCTATAATGAATAGAAACCCGATCAGCAGGATACGTGGTGGTTGAATCATTTGTATGACTTTGATAAAATAATCAAGGTTACCTTTCAGGACAAACTGTTTCAGGCCATCAAAAAAGAAATCCCTGAAGTGACTGATTTGAGCGGCAATCCATCTTCTGCGTTGATTCACAAACACCTCTGGTTTTTGGGTTTTTTCATCATACACATGAGCGTTCTCGAGATACTCAATTCGGTATTCTCCTTTTAATAGTTTCATTTCCAACTCTTTATCCTCGCCAACAGAATCGATACCGGCCATTAGAGTTTTGTACAGTTTGTAATCAACAGCCATACCGGAACCGATCAAGGCAGATGATAGCCCGAGTGCCCGATGTCCCTTTCTAAAAATATGGTTGTTAATTTCTTCGCTGATGGCATCGAGGATAGCAAAATTGGTATTGGTATTTTTAGCCATACGGTGGCCCTGCACAGCAACATATCCGCAATTAAAAGCATCATTGATCTGGCTGATTACATCAGGCTCCATCAGGTTATCGGCATCCAGTATCAGGGCAACATCATATTCATCGCCAATGGATTGCATGCATTTATTGAGTGCTTTTGATTTTTTAGATACTTCAAAAACAACTACTTCGACACGTATTGGGAGTTTTCTAAGTTCACTTAGTGTTTCAGGTTTGAAAGAGTCTGCAATGACGATAACATCGAACCGGTCGCGGGGATAATTTTGTTTCAGCGCATCAGCAGCTACCTGCACAATAACCATATCTTCCTTATAGCCTGGTATAAGTGCGGCGAACTTCCTGACAATGTTTGTTTTGGGAGCTCTTGTTTTTCGAGGCAAATATGCCGCAATTCCAAATACAGTGATGTAAACTACTGCAATGGAAAAGAATGCAAAAAGAACAAGTTCAATCAGTTTTGTCAGGAATTGTATGTATTCCATGGGAGCGTATTAATATTGGTGAATCATGTATGCCTTTGCGATGATTAAGGTTCCACACAGCAGCCCTCCAGCAGGCCCTTGCCAGATCCGGACGGGATTTAAAAAAATAGAGCAGAGTTTCTTTGGGAAGAGTTACAAAATGTATGTATAACCATGCCAGAAAGCCAGTAAAACCCTGTGTGTTTCTTCGGGCAAAGAGCATACGGCCGCGATAGAGGTAATAAATCTGGAACGGGCTGTTTTTTACTGTGGAAATGGATTCCTTATGCTTCACCAGAGACCTGCCGTCGTAATAAATCTTGTAACCTGCCTTTTTTATACGTGCGGCCCAGTCATGCTCTTCATAATAAAGGAAGTAGATGTCAGCCATCATACCAACTTCTTCGATAACCCGCATGGGCACAAGCATGGCGCATCCAAAAATACTGGCTGATTCGCGCACATCATTGTATTGTCCGGTGTCATTTTCTCCAAATCCAATGGCAAAATTTCTGATGGTCACAGGACTGAAAGGAGTATAACCGGCAAACTGAAAAGTATTTGGGGTATGGAAATAATGAATTTTCGGACTTACCATTCCAATTTCCGGATTCGACTCAAGAAGCGAAACAAGCGGTTCAAGAAAACCCGGGTCAACTTCAGTATCATTATTTATGAATAAAATATACTTCCCCTTTGCATAGGGTAAAGCAATATTATTGCCCCCTGCAAAGCCCAGGTTTTTAGTTGTTTTTATCAGGTTAACCTCAGGAAATTGCTCTTTAATGATGTCGGGATTATCGTTTGGTGAAGCATTATCAACAACAAACAACTCTACTGAAGGGTATGTAACAGCGCGAAAAGATTGAAGCATTTCAAGTGTTACTCCTGATTGATTGTAATTAACAGTGATAACACTTACCAATGGATATCTTTCATCTTCATAATGTTGACTTTTATTTGACGTTTGTTTTTCCATTATTCGGTGTCGGTTATTCAATATTATGTTTTATTAAACAATGACCAGGGTGAAAGTCCCAGATTCTTCAGATGAACATATTCCCGTTCCAATTGGAGACCCATGAAAATGATCGTCCAACTGATGTAGATCAGAATACCTGTTGGCATCTGACCAAGTACACCGTTACCGTAGCTTGCGCCCATGATGCCGGTGAATCCACACATCAGGGCGCTTAAGACCCCTTTGAGTTCAGGCTCCTTCACTAAAAACATGATGATAAATGAACCTTTTATCAGAATATAGCTTAAGATGAACAGATGCAATATGAGACCAACAATTCCTTGTTCAGCCCATATCTGCACATACCAGCTGTCAGTTGCAATCTGAGCAAGAAATCCCTGAGGTGAAAAGCGTTTTCCCCAATCACCTGCACTGCCAATCCCACCTCCTAAAGGCCTGGAAACAAGATAAGTTGACAATATTCTTCTGTTTTCGAGGCGCACCAGATAGGAAGCATCGTCTTCAGGTCTGAATGCAGTTCGCATTCTTCGGATCTGAGAATTACTTTGGCCGATATAAGTATAAGCAAAGAAGGCATAGACTAACGCCAGAAACATACTGCCAACAATGATAACCCTAAAGTTTTTTCGGTGCAGAATATAGGTAATGCCACCAATCATCGGAACGATCATTGCACCTCGTGTTCCGGAGATCATCATGCCCCAAAGGCCAAAAAAACCCATGATGCCGAAAAAGACTTTATTGTGCAGTCCTTTCATATTCAGTGCAAGCAAAATACCAACCACACCGGCAGCTCCCTGTGCGGCACCAAACTGACCTGCATCGCTGAAAAACGAGAAAGCGCGGAGCTCGCCAAAAAGAATGTGCGTAACCCCTCCAACGGTGTCGAGCCAGAATTGCTCAGCGGCATCAGGCCTGATATAAATCTGCTGAAGTCCCTTGAGCGTGCCAAGGATAGAAAAGATACCCCATAAATATAAGAATGTATATACAAACCTGAGTCTATTAAAAACCAAAAACGACAGGGGTATGAGTAGAAGCATATACAACGACATACCACGCATGGCATAAAACCATGCTGTACGCGAAAGGGCTTCTGGATTAAATAACTGCAGTACAGTATATCCAAACCAAATAACAGAAAGATATGTTAAATCACGATTTACTTGTGACCAGTCAATCTTACTGTTGAAAAACCTGAAAAAAACAGCTACATAAGTTAGGACGAGAAAACCGTCAACGCTCAGACCAAACGGTACGTTTCTTATATACCGTGTGAGGCCAATGGCTATGAAGCCAAGTATTACTACGGTAAATATCCCTATTCGCGGATTTGTAAATAACCTGTTAAAATAAACCACAACAGGAAAAAGACCTATCAGCGCCATTGCTACCATCAGTCCACCTTTTGCTATCAGAATACCAAGCATCAGGGTAAGCACAATAAGACCGCCCAACACGAGCGGGTGCTGCAGCTTTTCTGAACCTTGTCTGTCTTTTAGTGATGAAAACATGACGTTAAAAGTACAACTAATTCAATATCAAAACAACACTTTAATATTACTTACAATAAACTCTTTTCCACCTTTTATTATCTGTTTGACATCCAATGATAATTCTTTGTTCAGGTAGTAATATCCAACAATAATTCCGATAATGGTAAAAAGTATGGTGACAATAGCTACCCACTGAAGGGTTTGGATCATTACCTCAGCCGATATGCTTTCAGCCAATGCCCCAATATCACTTATATTCAAAATAATATCAGATATATTGAACCCCATAAATATTAATGACAACCCGAATACAACGATTAAATCACCAATGATGTTGGCAGAGGCCATGTACAGCACCTTGATGAAGTTTTGCCTGGGTCTGTTAACGCTATCAAGTGCCACGCCAAGAAATCTGTCCATTGGCAGGAGAAGACCGTAAACACAAAATATCCTGAATACATCAGCTGTTTCAAGATAATCAGCGCCTCCAAGAATTAGTACGGCTTCTTCTGCAAAAATGAAGCTGATCAGCATCACCGGAAGCAGTAAGAGGCTTAAACCACCTGAATTGACATAAAATATTTTTCTAACCAGGTCTTTATTGCTTTCGATACTTGCTTTTGACATTTCGGGAAAAGCTGTGGCTGTATAGCTTCGCAATGGAATTTCGATTATTTCAGTAAGCTTCAGAGGAATACTATACAAAGCAACCCCTGCGGTTCCCAAAAATGGGCTTAACCCAATGATGAAGGCATCGGAACTTCTGAGCAGATTGCTTCCTATAAGTGTGCCCGTGGTGTATTTTCCGAAATTAAGTATTAGCTTGTGTGTTTCTTTTGTTGCTGCAAAAGTGTGCTTTAGCCCGTCCCATTGCAATAGACTTGCAATAAGTGAACTTAACAGATTCGTCTGCATGTATGCCCATAATATGGTGTCAATCCCAAACCTGTAATAGATATTTGCAGTCAGAAAAAGCATAAACGATCCAACGTTTACCAGCCTGAGCCAAAGCATTATGTCAAAACGCATAACAGCCTGTTGTATCGACTGAGCATTATTGAAGGTAAGACTAAAAAATGAGAGAAGCGGATACCATTTGAAGAACATGCCGAAACCGGATTTGTCTATAGTCTCGGAGAAGTTCAGGTACACCACATAAATGATGATCGATAGTACAATGGTTGAGAGGAGGTTTATAAAGTTGTTAGATCCGATGAGTTCTCTTGCTTGTTTTTCGTCAGCACCGGACAGAAACCTGATGATCGCCGTGCGGGTAATTCCAAACCGCAGCATGTCCACAAAACCTCCCAGGGTAATAAACAATACCCATTCGCCAAATTCTTCGCGTGGTAATTGTCTGACAAGCATCAGAAAACTTAGAAAACCAAAGACAGCGATCAGGCCATTATTGGTTAATGACAGAAAATTGTTGTTTCTGAAAAGCCTCCCAGGGTTGAGTGCCACGTTATTTTAGTTTTCTTTAACCTGAATCCGTATGCGGGAAGGCAAGGTAAGAAGCTGACGAAATTTATATATGAGGGTGTTTTGCTTCTCTCTCTTGTAACCTGAAACCATTTCCCTTATTGCATAATCTTCGGCCTGGTTTAGAATTACCATAGGTTCTTCGCGCGATACGTTTTTGATTGTTTCCAATGCTGTAATATCAGCCTTGTCCCAATGGCTTGAAGATTTTAATACCAAAAGGTTAACATCTGTTGTTTGCAACAATTCAAGGGGGTAGTCATGATGAATCACTGACGGAATCTCGAGAATAATGTAATCATATTGATAATTATCTCTTCTTAGAGTATGACTGTCAAGTAGTTCATGAATATTACTTATTTCGGTAAAGTTTTCACGGATTGGGTAGCTGTACGAAAAATTATAGTCCTCATCGCTGCTTGATGATCCGTCGGATGCATAATTCAGGATGAGCACTTTCTCACCATAAGTTCTTAATTTATTGGCAATTTTACTGGCGAGGAACGACTTGCCGACCTCACTTTCAGTACTGAAAAGCAGTACAATATATGGTTTTGATGTAGGAAACAAAGAGTTGTGCTTTATTTTAAGCTTAATATTCTGTACAATCATTTCCACCAGTCGGTTGCTCACATAAACAAGGTCTTTCATGTCACCGGCAGAATCAAAGTGTGGATATGCACCACCAAGTTTAAGCCCTGTTTTATTGACAATGCGGTCAGGTGTTTTGAGCGAACGGTCAAAATACTCAAGCACTAGAATGATGAATGCAACAAGTATGAAACCTATCAGAGCAGCTGCAACAACCAGAAATCTTGCTTTAGAGGGATTGGCCTGAATAGGGAAGAAGGGAGGATCAACAATGCGGATGTTAGTGGCCATCTGAAGGTTTTGCTGCCGCATTTTTGCAAGATTAAGGCTGCGCAATAATTCCAGATATGACTGTTCTGCAACGGTAATTTCGCGTTCGATACGTTTCAGCATGGCACCAAGAGGCGCAAAGCGCTGATATGTTTTAACGAAGTCAATTTTTCTACGCGACAAAACCACGAGGCTGGCCTTGGCTTCTTCATATGCAAGAGCGTTTTTCAACCACTCATCAAGAAGTCTGGTTATGGGCATCCCTTGTGTTGAATGACTATACAGATAAAGTTGATCTACATAAAGTTTGATTTCTTCCCTGAGTCGTTCAGCTCTGTTTCTTAGCCTTTGTATCTCATCGCCAATACGTTTGTCATAATCCTCGGCCAGTTCATTCACAAGTATACGTTCAGATACTTCGGCATACTCTTTCCTTTTCTGGTTAATGAGGTCGCTTTTTAAGTAAATACTGTCTCTTCTGGTCAGGTTTGTTTCCAACTCGCGTAAGGAAGCAGAAGATTGAGCCATCCTGATCTGCTCGTTTTGAAAATACAGGTCAAGGTCTTCTTTTTGTTCGGCAATAAACTTAGTCTGCTCAGTGTAATTTATGATGTTGTTTTTCTTGTTGAACCGGAGCAAACGATCCTCTGCGGCCTGCAGCACTGCATCAGCTGAATCAACCTGTCTTCTGAAATAATCAACAACCTGATCTGTTTGGTTGGCTTTCAGTATCTTGTAATTTTTAACGAAGACCTGTGCAATGATCTTGAGGGTTTGCTGACATATTCCGGGGTCATCTGATAGGTAAACAAGTCTTACAAGGTCACTGTTGTTGATGCGGTAAATCTGGAGTGTCTTTAATGACCTGATGCTGTAGTGTTTACTGGCCCCATAATGAAGCAGGCCATATACAAAATTGCTGTCGTTGGAATTGTAATAATTAATAAGATTTTGTACTGTCTTCTCAAAATCATCTCTTCGCACTCCGGGAGGTATTATCGGATCTTTGTCAATGGCTCCAAGGCCAAATTCATCACTGTTGATTTTAGGTGTGGTAGCAACGGCTTGCTGGGCAGATGTGAATCGGAATTCATCTAAAGCGGGATCAATATCATCACTGAATGTATCCGATAATGATGACTCTATCTCCTGATAAGATATCATGCCATACTCAGGTGTTCCGGAAATTACTATTTTTTGCCCAACAACCAGATTCTGGTTGCCAAAATCATTCAGTTCGCGAAGTTTGCTGATAGAAACACCGTATTTCTGAGATATGGTAAAGATTGATTCTCCGGTCTGAACTGTGTGTAATACCTGCTCATTATTGTTTTCTAATGCCCGGGAAGCCGATTTTATGGGCGGGTCGTTTTTAGAGAGGCCTGTTTTATATTCCTGGGTGTCCTGCGAATCACCATTTTCTGATCCGTTTGTCAGTTCCTGGATTGCTCTTGACTTTTTACGGGTTATTTCTTTTTCAAGGGTGCGGATTTCTTTTTCGAGCGACCTGATCTGTTCTTCTTTTTCCCTCATGATGCCCGATTTGCCGTTCTTAACGACCATGTCCCTGACATACTTAGGAATGAACTTTTGCAGCTTATCATAGTTTTCGTCAGAAATGTATTGAGGATTATATCCTTCGAGCGAAAGTGACTGGGCAAGTAGTGTAATGGCAGATTCAACAATGGTTTGCCTTGAATTGA
The DNA here is from genome assembly GCA_024710405.1 of Bacteroidales bacterium. Classification (GTDB taxonomy): domain Bacteria; phylum Bacteroidota; class Bacteroidia; order Bacteroidales; family F082; genus UBA6192. Next base: position 244,074 of record JANJUV010000007.1, on the reverse strand, counting down.
TGAGGTTGATCATGTTGTCGAATTGTGCACTGGTGCTGAAAAAGTCAGTTGGACGCTGGGCAGTGGATTCAATGGAGTATCCTGTAGTGACACCAGTGTAGATGATTGTTTCAGACTCATATACTTTCGCCTGATTTCGTGTAAAGTAATACACAACAATGGCCAGCAGCAACGGTATGGCGATTAACAGCAATAAGTTGTTTCTGAAAATCCTTATGAATTGGTTGATGTCCATAGTCAGTATTGGCTAGCGCAGTACGTTTATTAGATTAAACTTGATCCCGGTATAAACCTCAAGTAGTTGATAATGCTTACTGAATTCAGCTACAGCCTGACTGAACTCAACATTTCCCCTGGTTTGAATTTCTTTCAGACGTGTGTATTCTGCTGTGCTGATCTCACCATTCAAGAACTGATTCTGAGCCATTTGCATCTGAATCATAGTAAATTTTTGATAGTCGTTATAAATACGAATATAGTTTTGCCATTGAACCATCAGGTTGTATGATTCAATTACTTCGCGTTGAACAACCCTGCTGTTAACTTCTCGCTGAGTAAATGACAACTCTATCCATTTCTTTTGTTTGTTAATTCTGTTTCGGCGGTCAATCAATGATGCTATCGGGAACCTGATATAAAAACCGACTGCCAGATTATCTCTGATCGACTCGCTGAAATAAAACCTGCCGTCTGTTCCCAGTTCTGTTCTGTCGTTGAAAGTCCATCTTCCAAAGTTAGCGTCAAGATTCAGACTGAAGTGCTCCGTCCAGTAGCGAGCCTGTGAAAGCATTTCGAAATAGTAATAATCTGCTTTAAGCTCTTCATACCTTACATAGGGTGAGTTTGCTATTGCTGAGTCAATTAAGATTCGGAGCGGAGGAAGCCTTTTGGTGATATCATCAGTAAGAGGGTTGAATAACTTGCTTTCATCATTCTCAAGTATCTGAGCATTAACATTTAGAGAGAATAAAAATACGAGCAAAAAGGAACAGAAAAATAGAAATTTTTGTAAATATCTGTAGTAATTCGTTGAGATGCGCTTCTTCATTTGTGTAAGTTCCTGCTTTGGCGAAATCTTTTGCATATATAAGCCAAATTATTTCTGAATCTTTACGTATTAAGTTTAAACTTTTCAAATAGTTTTTAACAATATCTTAAGGTTTCTATGTGACTTCAGACGTTTTCTTTTTGAAATAATGCCGGAATTGTCCTTAGGATAAGTTTTATGTCACCCCACAGTGAGTAGGTCCTGGCATATTGATTGTCAAGTGCTTTTCGTTCTTCTTCCGACATTTTACCTTTTCTGCCTCTTTTCTCGACCTGCCAAAGACCGGTGATGCCTGCAGGCCCCATAAATCTTTCGCTCCAGTCATCAGATGTTAACAATTCGGCTTCATATAAAGGAAGTGGCCTGTTGCCAACGATAGACATATCACCTTTCAGCACATTTAATAGCTGAGGAAGTTCATCAATGCTGGTGTTTCTGATAAAACGTCCAACCCTGGTAACTCTTGGGTCATCCTTGATTTTGATAAAGGTAGCAGAGGCTTTGTTTTTCCGTGTTTCGGTGTACCAGTATTCACAAATTTTCCGACCTTCGCTGAACAGAGCAGGTGAGCAGGTTTCTCCTTCAGGAAGGAGCGCACAACGTGGACATTCTTTATCTGCATCAGGAATCACATCACTGTCGGCATCGTACTGATTTAAATGCTTCAGGTCTTTAAGCGCGGCATCAGCTCCGGTACGCATGGACCTTAATTTATAAAAATTAAATATTTTGTATCCTGTACCAACCCTTTTCGATGTGTAGTAAACCTTTCCTTTGGATTCGAGCCTGATGAGCACCATTACTGTAAAAATGACAGGCGATAGAAGAAGCAAAGCTATTGAAGAAACAACAATATCGAACATTCTTTTATCCCAGGGTATTTTGTATTCTTTAAATGCAACATTTTCTGTTTCTCCTGAAGAAAAGTACTCCTTATTCTTCTTTAAGAATCCAATCCTGTAATAAATATCATCAGCATTAAGTTCGGCTTCATAGAAATCATCAACACGGGCAGCAAAGGCAGCTTCTCTTTGTTTATCGTCTTTTTGCTCAGAAACAACAAAATAGGGGGTAAGCAGGTGCATTCCTTTGGATTTAAGCACCCTGGAAACATCAATGCCATTCATACCCGGCAGGTACACTTCGCTGATGATAGCATCAATCTGTGTGTTTTGTTTGAGCATGTTGATGGCAGCCAAACTGTTTTCGAAAACCTGTAATTCGAAAAGGTCACTTTTTTCTCTGAACAATTTCAGTAAATTAGGATTGCCGCCAATATAGCAAACCCTAAGGGGGACCGGGCTGTTTGAACTCATTTGATAATAGTTTATTACTTTCTGGAGAGCAACAGCTCTATCCGGACCGAAAGTTCTTCCGGATTAAAAGGCTTCACCATGTAATCGTTGGCTCCCAGTTTCAGGAATTTCACTTTTTCCTGACTGCTTTCAATGCCTGAAAGCATGATCAATGGTATATCTTTAAAAAAACCGCTCGCTTTAAGGTTCCGGATCAACTCATGACCGTCAAGGTTTGGCATTTGAATGTCAGCGACGATAAGATCGGGCATATTGCCTTGTTCCAGCCATTTTATACCTTCCATGCCGTCACTTTTGGTAACAACCTCATAGGTCTTACTTAAAAAATTCTCGAGTAACATTCTAATGCTCAACTCGTCATCTATTACCAGAATTTTCTTCTTCATCAGATTAATATTGTTTTTCTGTAATGCAGCTACGTGATAGAAATGGTTATAGTATGCAAATTTACGTAAACGTCCTCATTTTGAGCAAATAAAAATAAAGATATTTTCATTTTATCTAATGCGTTGATAATAAATATAATACATAAAAATATTAACATTACAGTACCGTAATATCTAAAACAACAGTGGTTATTCTGGCAAATGAGTTCAGGTTTATTGCTTATTTTGTGCCAACATTGATTCAAACTGAAAGATTTCATCTCTGAGGCGGGCAGCCTCTATGAAATCGAGTTCTTTAACTGCTGCTTCCATCGCTTTCCGGCTTTTCTGCATGGCCTTTTCGAGTTCAGTCCTGCTCATGTATTGCACCACAGGATCTGCGGCTATATTGGCCTGATCGGGTTCAGTATATATTCCATGATCCTGCTTTTTAAAATCAACTACAGACGTTTGTCCAAGTATTGCAGAAGTTGATTTTTTTATAGTAACAGGTGTAATACCGTGTTTTTGATTATATGCCATTTGCCTGGCTCGTCTTCTTAGGGTTTCATCAATTGTTTTCTGCATGGAAGCTGTTATGGTATCGGCATACATGATTACCTTGCTGTCTACGTTTCTGGCAGCCCTTCCTGCTGTTTGTGTCAAAGAGCGTTCTGAACGAAGAAAGCCCTCTTTATCTGCATCCAGAATGGCAACCAGGCTCACTTCAGGAAGGTCAAGTCCCTCGCGGAGAAGGTTTACACCCACTAATACATCAAAACCACCCAAACGAAGTTCACGCATGATCTCAACCCGTTCCAGAGTTTCTATATCGCTATGGATATATCGTGTTTTAATACCGATTTTCAGCAGGTATTTCGACAGTTCCTCGGCCATCCGTTTGGTCAGCGTTGTGACAAGTACTCTGTTTCCTGAAGCAATAGTATTTTGTATTTCACCTAACAAATCATCAATCTGATTCTGGCTGGGTCTAACTTCAATAAGGGGGTCTAGGAGTCCGGTAGGCCTGATCAACTGCTCCACTACAACCCCTTCGGAACGCTGCAGTTCGTAATCAGCCGGGGTGGCACTCACGTAAATCACTTGTCCGCAAAGTGCCTCAAATTCATCAAATTTTAACGGACGGTTGTCAAGTGCCGAAGGAAGTCTGAAACCATATTCTACCAGTGTCTGTTTTCGAGATCTGTCTCCACCGTACATTGCCCTTAGCTGAGGTATGGTTACATGGCTTTCATCAATAATGGTTATATAGTCCTCCGGAAAAAAGTCCAGCAGACAGAAAGGTCTTGTCCCGGGTTTTCGTCCGTCAAAATAACGCGAATAGTTCTCAATGCCACTGCAATAACCAAGTTCACGCATCATCTCAACATCATAAACCACACGGTCTTCCAGCCTTTTGGCTTCCTCATATCTGCCAATCTCCCTGAAGTACGCTACCTGTCTGAACAAATCATCTTCTATCTCACGAAGCGACTGTTTCATTTTATCCTGAGAAGTGACAAAAATGTTAGCAGGAAATATATTGATCTGCTCCAGACACTCTTTTCCTTTGCCGCTTAAAGGATCAAAGGTCTCGATGGCTTCAATCTGATCATCCCAGAACAGAATTCTGATGGCGATATCAGAGTATGCCGGAAAAATGTCTACCGAATCGCCTTTCACCCGGAATTTTCCACGTGTGAGCTCCAATGCAGATCTGCTGTACAATGAATTAACAAGTTTCTGGAGAAAGGTATTTCGGTTAATGGTTTGTCCAATAACCAGTTGAATGATGTTGTGCGTGAAGTCATCAGGGTTTCCGATGCCGTAAATGCATGAAACAGAAGAGACGACTATCACATCTTTTCGTCCTGAAAGCAGGGCAGAGGTAGCACTCAGTCTCAGTTTTTCGATTTCATCGTTAATCGAAAGGTCTTTTTCAATGTAAGTGTTGGTAACCGGAATAAATGCTTCGGGCTGATAGTAGTCGTAATAAGAAACAAAATACTCTACCGAATTATTCGGGAAAAACTGTTTAAATTCACCATATAGTTGGGCCGCAAGAGTTTTGTTATGACTAAGCACCAGTGCGGGCCGATTTACTTCCTGCAGGACATTGGCAACTGTGAAGGTCTTTCCTGAACCTGTAACACCCAGCAATGTCTGAGCAAGGTCACCCCGATGCACTCCTTCCACGAGTTGTCTGATGGCTTCCGGCTGGTCACCTGTTGGTTTAAAAGTTGATTCAATCCTGAATTGCATGCATCATAATTTATGATTGCAAATATATAAGCAAATGTTGAAGTGTTCAGGAAAGGCATGGGTTTATCCGAAGCATTATAAAGATCAAATTGTATGCTTACAGATTTTCAGATGTTATTCGTTAAAGTAAATGCCGGATACATATGGGTAATGATCCGAAAAGACCACAGGTAATTTGCCTGATTCGGTTGTGCCAATGTTTTGTGAAACAAAAATATAATCGATCCGAAGAAAAGGCAACCGGCCGGCGTAGGTACTGATGAATCCCTGTCCTGATTCATGGTGACTGTCTTTAAGGCCGAAAGATATTAACTCTCTGTAGGTATAGGAAGCAGGTGTATCATTGAAATCTCCGCCAACAATCATGTTCTTTTGGTCTGATAAAATTAAATTGTCAAGAATCATATTTACTTCGGAAGCTCTTTTTTTGAATGAGTTATTCAGTTTTCCGATCAGCGTACGGCCGTGCGCTTTGAACATTGCCCGGTCAGTTATGGCTCCTTCTCCAACAAGTTCGATTTCTTTTCGCGCAAGCCCAAAGGAAACCAAATGCACATTAACTAATTGTACGCTCATATTTCCCGGCAGCTTAACCATTACTTGCTGTGCAATCATTCTTCCGTTTTCGTGTCTGACAGTCTGGCCGTTGACTAAAGGAAACCGAGACAATATCAACATCCCTTCATTCTTTACATTTCCTTTTTCCCAATATGGGTCAAAGCGGTAATATTCCATACCACACAGTCCGATGAAATCGGACAGGTCCTGATCAGGCTGATCAGACCATGCCATAAACTCCTGCAAAAAAACAAGGTCTGTGTTTGATTGACTGATCATTGATGAAATTTTTCCGGCATATTCCTTTGGTTTTCCTGAACCATTTGGCCCCCGGAATAAATGAAGGTTATAAGTAAGTGCTTTTAATTGTGATTGTTTGTCATTTTGCTTGTTTATCGGAGTAAAAGTTGACATGGTTGACCAGCTCAGGATCACCATTGCAAGCGGCAGAAAGCCCATCCAGTTGCGTTGCAGGAGTAAAATGAGGAAAAGAATCAGAAAAGCAAGAAACAGTACAGGAAAAAGCAGGCCGAATAAATGAACATAATGTACAATTCTGGGATCAGAATATTGCGCGAGTAGGGCAAGCAATCCGGCAATGCACACGATTAGGGTGATGATTCCCATGATAATTTTCGAAACTTTCCGCACAAAACCCTTCTTCTCCATATGTTTTATTTCTTCTTGTTGCTGGAGCGGAACAGCAGTTCTTTTTCTCTGGTTGACAGGCTTCCATAGCCTGATTCAGAAATTTTATCTAGAATGTGATCGATTTCTTGTTGTTCCTGAGCTTTAATACGGTTGTATTCCTCATCATTGAGGGGTCTGCCGGTTTTTTCAGATTTGTAACTCACTTTTATTTTTCTCCTCCTGCCTGAAAACAACGAAAAGGGATCCAGATTATTTTTGAGCAACTGGATATAGATAAATCCCCAAAGTGCTCCACCCAGATGGGCGAGATGGCCACCGGGATTGTTTCCCTTGATGCTGAAAATATCCAGAATGATAAACACAACAGCAATATATTTCAATTTCACTGGCCCGACAAACATAAGGTTAACTCTGTAGTCCGGAACATGTGCTGAAATCGCGATCATAACTGCAAGAACTGAAGCTGAGGCCCCCATGGCAATGGCAAATTCCCGGACATCAGTAAAAATTGGAAATATATTGTAGCTGACAATGAAGATGAGGGCTCCAAACAGACCTCCTGTAATATAAATCAGGGATAATTGTTTCTGCGTTAGGTATTGTAAAAAGACAATTCCGCCAAAATACAGTATCAGCATATTGAACAGAAGATGCAAAAAGCCTTCATGAAGAAACATGTATGTTATTAACGTCCAGGGTTTTTCATACAAGTCATCCAGATTTGACGGAACTGCAGCAAAGTTTATCAATGGTGATTGCACGACGGTTTCACTGCCCTCAACTGCAAAAAGCCATCTGATAAGCGCGCTTAGATAAACAAGAACAAAAACTGCAGCATTGATGAGTATGAGTCTGGGCAGAACTCCTCCTCTTCTAAAGAAGGACCTGAAGGCTTCAGGGAAGTTTTGCGATGCAATATTCATAAGTTTTGATCTATGATTAATAGAACCTTCGTTTACGCCAGTATCGGATCAGGAAATACCCAAAGAGCATTCCGCCGAGGTGGGCGAAGTGGGCTATATTATTTCCGGGACGGTTCATAACACCTTCGAATAATTCAAAAGCTCCGAAAATCATCACAAAATACTTAGCCTTAATTGGAATGGCAAAATAGAGGTAAATGATGGTGTTTGGAAACAGCATCCCGAATGCGAGCAAAATTCCGTACACTGCTCCTGATGCGCCCACTACCACTGACTGATTCAAGTAAAACTCCTTGTATGATGCCATGAAACTGATTGCTCCCTGCATGGCTTCAAGGTTGTCGGGATTCATGGACAAGGCCCTCACGTTCTGCTGAAAAATTCTGAAATCACTCCAGATTGCACCAGAGTATTCATTCAACCGGAAGGTGTGCGAGGATGTAAATGAAGCCAGTGCATCAAGATTTTTTGTTTCCAGGAAAAGATTCATCTGATTGATCTCGGGCGACATCTGAAAATGAATCCATATCAGATAGACGATACCTGCCCCTATGCCAGTCACAAGATAATAAATGAGAAACCTGCGGGGACCCCAAACATTTTCAAGGGTGTTGCCAAACATCCACAGGGCGAACATATTAAAGAGGATATGTGCAAAACCTCCGTGCATAAACATATATGTCACAAACTGATATGGTTTAAAGTCGGAGGCCATGATATAATGCAGTCCCAGGATTCTTGTGAGGTCAATCTGAAATGTCCTGTCGAAGGTCATGGTTGCCAGAAAAAACAAGCCATTGATAATTAAAAGGTTTTTTACAACAGTGGGTAAGACCTGAAATCGTTGCGGCTGATAGTAGTTCATGAATTTGTTGAAGTTTCTGTGTGTAAAATTATCAGAATTTTGAACGGATATCGCTCATGGATAGAATTACGAGTGTTTTCCTGCCGTCAGGGGCTGTTTCGGGCACCTCACAGGCAAACAGATCATCGATAAGCGTGGCCATTTCTTCATCCTGAAGGGTTTTCCCATATTTAACCGACAAAGTAGCGGCCATTGATGTTGCCAAATTCAGCTTGTGGTCGATGTGCAGATCAGATTTGTTGGTTTTGTAGTTCTCAAGGATTTTTTCCAGTTGTGCAGCAGCATCCTGTTGGTTAATACCCGATGGTGTACCGTTGATTACAAAAGTGAATTGGCCGAGATCCTCAATCACATAACCAACCTTCTCCAGATCTTTTCGCAGTTCACGAAGCAGGTCGGCATCACCGGGATTCATCTGAATATTCTGCGGAAAAAGTTCCTGCTGTGAGGCAGGTTGTACCTTGGTAAGTTGTTTCAGAAACTTCTCATAAAGAATACGTGAATGTGCCAGATGCTGGTCGATAATCAATAAGCCAGAGCGTACACGGGTTATGATATGCGAATGATTAATCTGAATAAACTTTCCGGTGGTTGAGACAATCTCATGTTCTATGGTAGGTTGATTTGTGTCGGACGGAACGGTTTGTTCTGTATCATTCTCATAAAACACCCGCCATTGTTCATCTTGTTTGTTTTGAGTTTTTTGCGTGGGGTTGTTTATTGAAAAAGGGTTGAATTCCTTATTCACGGAAATTCCTGGAATGACAACAGGTCGGTTGGCCCGGCTAATCTCACCGAAATCTATTCCGGTGTCGGGGTTGGTATCAAAATCAATGCGGGGCGTAAGGTTATGTTGTCCGATGGACTTGCGCACAGCACCGTGCAGCATGGCATAAACCAGTTTTGTATCCCTGAAGTTCACTTCAGTTTTGGTAGGATGGATGTTGATGTCGATTTCGGCCGGATCGATGCTGATGTTTAAAAAAAAGGTAGGAAAGCTGTCTTTGGGCAACAGTTCCTGAAATGCATTGTCGATAGCGTGGTTCAGATAGGGATGACGGATATATCTTTTGTTTACAAAGAAATACTGTTCACCACGTGTTTTTCGCGAGAATTCGGGTTTACCGATATAGCCTTCTATGGAAACAATTTCGGTTTTCTGATGCACATGAAGCAGCCTTTCATTGTAAACATTGCCGAACAGAGCGACAATTCGTTGTTTCATATTGCCCTGATAAAGGTGGTATTGTTCCTTGTCATTATGCGTCAATGTGAATCCAATTTCAGGGTGGATGAGGCAAACGCGGAAAAACTCATCCATAATATGTCTTAGTTCAACCTGAGGAGATTTAAGGAAGTTTCTGCGGGCGGGAACATTGTAAAACAGGTTTTTGACAGAGATGATGGTGCCTTCTGGACAGGAACAGATTTCCTGCCCTGTAACATCAGAGCCTTCGATCGTGACCATTGTTCCCCATTCATCGCCGGTGCGTTTGGTTTTTAGTTCTACCTGTGCGATGGCTGCAATGCTGGCAAGTGCTTCGCCTCTGAATCCTTTGGTGCGTATGCTAAATAAGTCATCGGCATGGGAAATTTTTGAAGTTGCATGCCGTTCAAAGCTCATCCGGGCATCGGTTACCGACATGCCGCAGCCATTGTCGATAATCATAATCAGTGTTTTTCCCGAGTCTTTGATTACAACATCGATCTGTGTTGCTCCTGCATCAACAGCATTTTCGAGTAATTCTTTAACAGCGGATGCTGGCCGCTGAATCACTTCTCCGGCAGCAATCTGGTTGGCAACTGAGTCGGGTAGTAGTTTAATAATATCCGTCATACAAGCAATTAGGTTTGGTTCAGGTCAGCTTGAATGCCCTGAGGATATTTTCGATAAAATCAGTGAAAAAGACAAGGTAAACCACAGTCAGGATTAACACTCCGTAAAACATAAAAATTATACGGCTGTATGGTCTGCGGCCTGTTAACTCATCTCTGTGCCAACGTGCTTGCATTCGGGCTTTCAATTGTTCGTTTTCTTCTAGGGTATTCTTTACCCCGGCAGTTGCTTTTTTCTGCTCCCATGCTTCCTTTTCGGGATCATAATACCTTGCTTTATAGGTGAATTGCTTAGGTTTGGCTGTGCGGGATATAAAAAACTTCATGATTTACAGTACTTTGTTTAACAGGACGAACAGCGCCTTTAACATGCAAAAATAGCCATTTTGCCATGATTTTTAACCAAAGTATCCTCTGATTTCCTAATTTTGGCATTTGTAAAACACTTTAATTGCTTCCTTACACTGGTATCTTACAAATAGACACTATGAATGATTCATCTGCATCACTTGATAAGTTAATTGTTGTTGGCGACAGGGTACTGATCAAGCCCAAGAGTAATCCGGACAAGACCAAAGGCGGCCTTTTTTTGCCCCCGGGATACAAGGAAAAGGAAGATATTCAGAGCGGTTATGTTGTAAAGTGCGGACCGGGTTATCCTTTGCCTTTTCCGGTTGAAGATGATTATGAACCTTGGAAACCACAGGATGACCACGCAAAATATATGCCTTTACAGGCCAGAGTAGGAGATCTGGCAATTTTTCTGCAAAAGGGGGCTATTGAAATTGTGTACAATCAGGAGAAGTATTTCATTGTCCCGCAAAATTCAATCCTGCTGCTCGAACGGGACGAATTTTTGGATGACTGATTCGTTTTATTTGTGACAATGCTTATATCTTTTCAACTTCATTCAATACTTGATTTAGTGTTTAATAGTAATAAACTGATTCTATTGAAACTTAATGCCACACCACCAAGAAAGTATGGGATATGGTTGCCGATTATAGGAATATTGCAGCTGATAATTGTGTTTGCTTCCTGCAGTAATCAGCCAAGAGTCAATGAAGTTAGAGATGAACATCAACACAGCAAAACCATGAGCTGCTACGCCGAGGGATTCAGTTTGTATGATGAAGGCACATATAAAAAGTTGGTTATCAACAATCCATGGCAGTCAGACGAAATTTTATTTGCCTGTTATCTGGTTCCGGACTCGATTGAGTTTTCTGCACCAGATGAGTCAATAAGCGTTTTGCGTACACCTGTGAAGAATGTAGTTTGTTTTTCTTCAACCCAATGGACAGGTTTCTACCTTCTTGGCGGAATTAGTAATGTTTCAGGTATTTCTGAAACATCTTATGTTGTAAACGAAGAGGTGCAGGAAATGATTAAGAGTGGGGAAATAGTTGAAGTAGCAGCTAATGGGTTAATAAAGAATGAGATGTTGTTAAATCTGCAACCAGATCTGATACTATACACTCCATCACAGACAGGTTATGAAGCGATACTGGATAGAACCGGGGCATGGTTGATGCCCTGGCCCGATTATTTTGAAACCGATCCTCTCGGAAGGGCAGAGTGGATAAAGGTTTGCGGTGCCCTGCTGCAAAAGGATAATCTGGCTGATTCACTGTTTGTGGATGTAGAAAGACAATACAACGAATCAAAAAGATTGGCTTCAGAGGTTCAATATAAACCAACGATTTTTGCCGACAAACAATACAGCGGTCAGTGGTTCATCCCGGGAGGAAAAAGCTATGTTGCGCGTTTTTTTGCGGATGCCGGAGCTAACTACCTGTGGGCAGCGAATGAGTCGAAGGCCAGTTTTCCGACAGATATTGAAACTGTGATGAGTAAGGCTGCTGAGGCCGATTTCTGGCGGATTGCGCATGCTGCCCCTAAGGGTTATTCTTATAAAAATCTGGCTCAGGAATATGAGTTGTACACAACGTTTAAAGCTTTCCAGGAACGAAGGGTTATTTTTTGCAACACAAGCACTTCCGGCTATTTTGAGAAAGGAACCTATGAACCGCATGTCCAGCTTGCCGACCTGATCAGTTGCCTTCACCCCGGACTAATTCACGGACATGTACCGGTTTATTACACAATGCTCGAAGACCACTGAAGATGAAAATAACTGCAAGTCTTACATCTTTGTTTACCTTGCTGATTCTGGTGCTTGCCGGCTTATTTTTTCTCAACCTTGTTTCAGGCTCTGTGCTCATTCCCGTTCGTGAGGTAATTCCGGTGTTGTTTGGTTCAGAATACGGGATCTCTGATGCGCATTATGCCATTATAAGGGAATTTAGGCTCAATCAGGCACTAACTGCACTTGTTTCAGGTGCCGGACTTGCGGTTGCCGGATTACTCATGCAGACCATCTTTCGTAATCCGCTTGCTGACCCCTCTATTTTGGGAATTAGTAGCGGAGCCAGTCTGGGAGTAGCTTTGTTGATGATGTTTACAGGAACGACAAGTGGACAGTTTTTTTTGCAAAACGGATTCTGGGGATCTTTGGGCATCAGTGCAGCCGCATCAGCAGGTGCTTTTGCTGTGTTATTAATTATTTTGCTCGTTAGCAGACATATTGGAAACATGATAAGCATCCTGATTATCGGACTGATGATCTCCTATATAGGAGGCGCGTTGACCGGACTAATCAAGTATTACAGCCAGAAGGATGACATTTATGCTTTTGTGCTTTGGGGCATGGGGAGCTTTTCAAATGTTGACAGCCAAACAATCCTTTATCTGATGCTTATTATTTTACTTGCACTTGTTGCTGCTTTTCTTCTTGTCAAACCATTGAACCTGCTGCTTCTCGGCGAGCGCTATGCTTTTGCACTTGGGTCACATGTCAGGCGCAATCAATGGTTTGCCCTGCTTATCGGCGGCTTGCTTACAGCTGTTATAACTGCATTTGCCGGGCCTATTGCATTTATAGGTCTTGCTGTGCCGCATATGGCCCGTAACCTGTTCAGATCTTCAGACCACCGTATCCTGATGCCTGCGACCATAATAACAGGTGCTTCACTGGCACTGTTTTGCAACTGGCTTGCCCGATTGCCCGGTTTTGACGGTAGTTTACCCATAAATGCAATCACATCGCTCATCGGGGCGCCTATGGTTATCTGGATAATCGTTTCCCGCAGAAGGTTTTACAGCGAAAACTCATGAATCCGATGTTGATCACCGAAGATCTGCTGATCGGCTATGGCCGTAAAAATACAGAGTATGCGCCTTTGTTGCCTCCCATAAACCTGCATATTGCACAAGGCACAATCTGTGGTCTTATCGGAGCCAACGGAACCGGGAAAACAACTCTTTTAAGGACTATCGCAGGTTACCTTAAACCACTTGGAGGCATAATTAAATTGGGCGACAAACAGCTGAATAATCTTATTCCCTCCGAAAGAGCAAAAAACATCAGTGTTGTGCTTACTGACAGGATAGAAGACCCCTTTCTCAAAGTGAGGGATGTGGTGGTCATGGGAAGGCATCCGTATACCGGCTTTCTTGGAAAGCTTCGTCAAGCTGATGAACCGATTATTGATGAGTCGATTCACCAAACTGGAATTTCCCATCTGCAGCACAAGCGTATGGCCGAGATCAGTGATGGTGAGCGTCAGAAGGTGATGATTGCCAAGGCATTGGCGCAGGACACCCCGCTGATTCTGCTCGACGAACCTGCTGCATATCTGGACTATCCGAGCAGGATGGAACTGATGAAACTATTACAAAAACTTTCCCGAAAACATGGGAAAACCATTTTGATTAGTTCGCACGACCTTGAAATTCTGGTCAGGAAAGCCGATTATCTTTGGCTACTCGGAAGCGGACGCGCTGCTGTTGAAGGTATGCCCGAACACCTGATTCTCAATGGATCTGTTTCTTCCTATTTTGGCTCAGAAAGTTTGTTCTTCGAAAGCCTAACCGGGCAGGCCTCTTTTTCGGATCAGGCTGACGCAGTCTATGTATCGGCAGATAAATATTCCGCACTATGGATCAGAAATGCCCTGGTCAGGAAAGGTTTCAGGCTTTCGGACCATAGTACGTCCTTGATTCACGTTGAATATCAAAACAATACATATGTCATTAAAAATGAACAGCACACGGTGCACCAAACAGACTCACTTTCCGGAATGCTGGATGCACTTTCGGGGATTATTCACTAACAACAGACTAGTAATCAGTTTAATATTGGCCATCATGATGACTTCCTGTGCCACACCCAAAGAAAGGGCTGACCTCATCCTGGTCGGGGGAAAGATATACACGGTTGATTCCGTTTTCTCTGTCGCAGAAGCAGTTGCGGTTTCAGAGGGCAGGATTTCCGCCACAGGCAGTAACGATGACATTCTGGCACGGTTTGAAGCAGAAAAAGTGGTTGATTTGAACGGACTTCCAGTATATCCGGGCTTTAACGACGGACATTGTCATTTCTATGGCTATGGGGAAAATCAGGTGCGTTATGCTGATTTAAGGGGAAGTCAAAGTTTTGATGAGGTTGTGGAACGGCTGCAGAAGCACCATGAAACCTTTCCGTCAGACTGGATTCTGGGTCGTGGCTGGGACCAAAACCAATGGGAAATCAAGGAGTTTCCGGATAATGACCCCCTCGAAGTAGTGTTTCCGGGAAAGAAAATTCTGTTGATAAGGATTGACGGCCATGCAGTGCTTGCCAGCAAATCGCTGATCAAAGAGGCAGGTATCAACGGGAATACCATCGTTCAGGGTGGAGAGGTGATCATTGGCGGTGAAGGTGAGCCTACCGGTGTTTTGATTGACAAGGCCGAAGATGCAGTGAAACGTCTGATTCCTCCGCTCACGGCTGAAGAGCAGCGTAAAGCACTACTGCTTGCCCAGGAGGATTGTTTCAGCCAGGGGCTCAGCTCGGTTACGGATGCCGGTTTAGGTGCACAGACCATTGCGCTTATTGAAGATATGCATCAGTCGGGTTCCCTTAATATCAGGATAAATGCCATGCTCAACCCCGATCTGGAAAGCTTGAATACATTTTCTGCCCGTGGCCCGCTGCGTAGCGAAAAACTATCCGTGCACTCAGTAAAGCTCTATGCTGACGGGGCTTTGGGGTCAAGGGGCGCGAAACTTCTGGAACCTTACAGCGACGATCCCTTGCAGTCCGGATTGATCCTTCATCCGAAAGAGTATTATGATTCGATTTGCCAATGGGCAGTTAATCATGGATTTTCGGTGAGCACACACGCCATTGGTGATTCGGCAAACCGTTTTGTGCTTGAACTGTACAAACAGTTTTTGACTGAAGGAAATGACCTTCGGTGGCGGATTGAACATGCCCAGGTCGTGCACCCCGATGATGTGAAATGCTTTGGTTCGCTGGGTATTATTCCTTCCATACAGAGTACGCATGCCACTTCGGATATGTACTGGGCTGAAGAAAGACTTGGTGCTGAACGGATTAAGAACGCATATGCCCAAAAAACACTGCTGAAGCAACATGGTTGGTTGATCAACGGCACTGATTTTCCGATTGAACATATTTCGCCCATCTACACCTTCTATGCGGCTGTGGGCAGAAAAGACCTGAGTGGATATCCCGAAGGAGGCTTTCTGCCCGGGCAGGCATTCAGCAGGGAAGAGGGGTTGCGCTCGATAACCATCTGGCCAGCAAAAGGTTCTTTTGAAGAAAACCTGAAGGGAAGCATTGAAGCAGGAAAACTGGCCGACCTGGTCGTGCTCGACAGGGATATTATGACGGTAGATGAAAAAGAGATCCCCGAGGCAAGGGTGAGGCAACTCTATCTTTCAGGAAAGCAAATGCTCGATTAGAATCTGACTGATAAGTTTGATTTCAGAAATACCATAACCCAAAATGAAAATTTAGGCCGAAAATTACAAATAAGTTATAGAATACGGCCTATTTCTTAAGTTAATGTCAGAAATCCGGTCTGATACACCCTTCTTTTTATTCTGTGTGTTGTCAGAAACAGATTTGATTTCACCTTTTTTGTCGTAACGCTTCATACAATACCTCAACCGGATGCTTTGCTTTTCTTCCTGTTCCGTCGGCAATCTGATGGCGGCATGAAGTGCCCGAAGCCGCGATGATTGTCTGCTGTCCGGCATTGCGCACCGCCGGAAACAACACTAACTCGCCCACCTTCATCGAAACGGCATAATGCTCCTTTTCATATCCAAATGATCCGGCCATGCCACAGCAACCCGAAGGAATCTCCTTCACCGAGTAATTTGCAGGTAAACCGAGCACTGTAACTGCCTGAGCAGTAGAAGCAATGGCTTTTTGCTGGCAATGTCCGTGATACAGTATTTCGGCCGGTGCATCCGTAAACTGGTCTTTTGTAATATGTCCCGACTCAAATTCACGCCATAGAAATTCCTCGAGGGTAAAGGTGCGGGCCGCAATTTCCAGGGCATCGTTACGCAATTCCAGATCAGCCAGATCAGGATATTCATCACGGAAACTCAATATGGCCGAAGGTTCGATACCAACCAGCGGGGCATCACTTAAACGCTTCAGCATGCGGATGTTCCTGTTGGCGATGTCTTTTGCTTTACGCAAAAAACCTTTACTCAGATAGGTTCTCCCACTGACTAAGTGGTTTGGAATAACTACTTCATAACCAAGTCTTTCGAGAAGAAGTATTGCTTTTATGCCTATCTCGGTATCGTTGAACCGGGTGAACTCATCATTAAACAGGTATACTTTTTTACCAGGTCTGTCTTCCGGTCTTTCGCGGTGTTTTCTGAACCAATTGTCGAGTGTAGATCCATAAAGTGTAGGCATGCTCCTGTTTGGGGCAAATCCGATGGAAGCCATGAGCAGGGGCGAAACAAATCTGTTGGTGAGGAAGAAATTGGTGAGGGTGGGCAAAAAACTGCCCAAGTAGTTGATGGTTGCAATGTTTGCAATGATTTTTGCGCGCAGGGGAGCTCCGTTGGCATCGTAATAATGCTGCAGGAATTCGGCTTTAAGTTTGGCGACGTCCACGCTGCTGGGGCATTCTGATTTACACGCTTTGCAGGACAGGCAAAGGTCCATCACCTCGTAAATTTCAGGATGGTCGAAGGGATTGGCTTTGGTGGAGTTTGTCAGGAATTCGCGCAGAATGTTGGCTCTGGCGCGCGTGGTATGTTTTTCGTCGCGTGTGGCCATATAGCTCGGGCACATGGTGCCGCCGCTCACCTCTGTCTTGCGGCAGTCGGCCGAACCGTTGCATTTTTCGGCAGCCCGCAGGATTCCCATGTCTTTCGACCAGTCGAACACAGTATTGATTTTTTTTACTTGCTTTCCCGGGACATAGCGCAGCGAAGTATTCATCTTCGGTGTATCAACTATTTTGTTGGGATTGAAGATGTTGTCCGGGTCCCAGGCATACTTGATTCGTTTCAGAAGAGAATAATTGTACTCCCCGATCATAAGGGGGATAAACTCTCCGCGCAAACGACCATCGCCATGTTCGCCACTCAGGGAGCCTTTATATTTTTTTACCAATAGTGCTGTTTCACGTGCAATGGTGTAAAACAGTTCCACATCAGCGGGGTCTTTCAGGTTAAGCACAGGCCTAAGGTGGAGTTCGCCCGTAGCGATATGTGCATAATACACACAGCTTTTTCCGTAGCGGGCCAGCATGGCATCGAATTCCTCAATATAATCGGGCAAAACGGCCGGATTAACTGCAGTATCTTCAATCACGGGAACAGGCTTGGCATCTCCGGGCATATTGTTGAGCACACCAAGTCCGGCTTTCCGGAGTTCCCAAACCTTGTTCATATCGGCGCCCCGAACAACAGGGTAGGCGTAGCCCAGCCCAGCCTTGCGCATGGCTTCTTCCATGCCGGCGATTTTGGCATTCAGTTCAGAATCATCTTCTTCGGCAAATTCGACAATGAGGATGGCGCCCGGGTCGCCCTGAACGAAAAAGCGGTTTTTGCGCTGCGAAATATTCTCTTTTGTGAGGTCCATCACCGTTTTGTCCATTAGTTCAATGGATGCCGGCTTGAATTCGAGTGCAATGAGGTTGGCAAACAGGGATTGCCGGATGGTTTCGAAATGGGCGCAAACCAATACCTTTAGTTTTGGAGGAAGCGGAACAAGGTTAAACTTGATTTCGGTGGTAAAGGCAAGCGTGCCTTCCGAGCCTGCAAGCAATCTGGCAAGGTTAAAGGCTGTTCCATTGCTGGTGTAAGGTTCTGCATCAAGCAGTATATCAATGGCATAGCCTGTGTTTCGGCGTTCGATGGCCTTGTCGGGGTATTGCCTGATGATTTCGTTTTGATTTTCAGTATCCGACAGAATATCATGAATTGTTCTGTAGATCGTCCCTTCGATATTGTCCAGTTTTCGTTTTTCTGCAAAACCATCGTTTGTCAGCGGGCCAAAAACAGTCTCGCTTCCGTCGCTCAGTATGGTTTTCACTTCAAGCGTGTGTTCCCTTGTGCTGCCATAGATCAGGCTGTGTGCGCCGCAGGCGTTGTTTCCGAGCATTCCACCCATCATGCAACGGTTGGCAGTGGAGGTTTCGGGACCAAAAAATAGACCGTGTGGTTGCAAAAATTTATTCAGCTCGTTGAGGATCACGCCGGGCTGGACACGTACCCAATTTTCTTCGACATTAAGTTCAAGGATGTCCGTCATATAGCGCGACACATCCACTACCACGCCGTTGCCCACGACTTGTCCTGCAAGGCTGGTACCCGCTGCGCGGGGGATGAGGGAGAATTTTGCCTGTCGTGCAGCATGAACCAACAGCCTGATGTCAGCACCATTTTTCGGCATGGCTACGGCCAAAGGTTTTTCACGGTAAGCCGAGGCATCGGTGGCATAGATCAGGCGTGTGGCATCGTCAATGTGTATGTCGCCGCTGAATTGGGTTTTAAGTTGTTCCAGAGCGCTGTATATGATTGATTCACGCATGGGTGGTTTGTTAGGTCTTGCAAAAATAGTGTGTAATTTGGTAAGGGGGCAGGCATTGTGGATTTTTCGTGGGGGGGCAGGTGAGGCGGATTAGCAATTCGGCGAAGCGTTCTCACGAGACGAAGCCGAATAGCCCCTGCCTATTGATAGCCAAAGAGAAAAAGTTAACACGGCTGCGCTGCTAATAACAGTGTCATTGATTGGTTTTATTAGTAGATTTGAATACTTTTAATGTTATTGAAGATGCTCCTATTGCTGCAAAACATTTTTAATCTGTTGCGATTTGGCAAAAATCTGCTGGCCGCACTCAGTTTTCATTATAGCATCAGCGTTCACAAAAACTGCAATTATCTGTTCGAAACTGCCCGCAATTTGAATGATGGGTCGGTTCCGGACAGGGTTTTCAGGAAAATGAAGTGGTATATGATCAGCAATTCATTCATGGGTAAATTGCTTTCTTGTTTGTTGGGTGAAAAAATCAGCAGGCAAAAGGCTGAAGGTATTGTCGTCATGGGTGCGCTGATGGGTCTGACCGATTGTTTGATAGACGATTATGATTATGATGCGGCCTCATTGAGATCATTATTCGCTATGGGTTACAAGCCCAAGAATGCGGTTGAGCGGATATTTATCTTGTTTTATGAGCATTTCATCAAATCTCTGGATGCACAGCAAAAAGAAGAAGGGCTTTCGATCACCGGTAGGGTGGCAGACATTCAGGCCGAAAGCCAGAAACAAAGGAAGGCCGGTTTAAGCAAAGAGGAAGTGTACACATTAACCTATAACAAGGGCGGGATTTCTGTTGTGCTCTGCGCTATGATGTTCAAGAAGTATAAAAACGCACATAGTCAGGCACTCAGCGCAACCGGCGGATTCATCCAGTTTATGAACGATGCCCAGGACATATATAAGGATGCCTCCGGTGGCATAACTACTTTTACAGCTTTTCAAAACACTTTCAGCAATCTTGTTGCTGAACTTGACACCATCAGAACATCATGCTCGGCAGAAGTTTTAAAGATGGAAGGCATCTCGCCCTCACAAAAGTCCTTTTTTGTCTTCAGTCTATATGTTTTGTATTGCGGCATAAAGTTTAAGCTTAAAAGCTACAGTCGCCGAACAACGGATTTCTACACACTGGATGGTATTATGGCTTCAGACAAAAAAATATTTAAAGTGAATCATTTGTCTTTCAAAGCATTTGCTCAGATTACCTTCATGGCATTACAGTTCCGTCAGCGGTAATAACCCAAATCTTTTCTGTGATTAATATACCGGAGAAGCATTGCTTTTGTTTAAAATAAGGATTCGCCTGAGGAGCAACCAGGAATTTGTACGTATGATTCTCTGATTCCTTCATTCGGTTTCAGAATCATTTTTATCATTACCGCGTAGACATTACACCCTGCGCAGAACCAAGCCTAAACTAATACTAAATTTGCCGCCAGCTATATTCGGCTTTTCTCAGCCTGTCCATGATGGCTTTTCCAATTCCTGTTTCGCTTACCGGTTCGGCTATGATTACTTCCACTTCGGGATCGTCTTCAAAAGCGTGCATGGCTTCAAACATATTCACCGCATAATCCTTCAAATCCATACTTTCAGAAAGCCTGGCGACTTTCAGATAGCCATGTTCCAGTTGACCAGAAAACGACATAAGTCCTGCCCGTGTTTTGTCGATATCCGCGATCTTTCTGTCAGCAATCAGCAGCTTCTTTCTGGGACTGTAGTGCGACTTCATCATTCCCGGTGCTGAGAGTTCTTCAATTTCTGTACGATAGTCATATGGTGTAATTGACTCTATATTTTCCTGAGTAATAATTCCATTACGCAAGATTTGAAAACCGTATTCCGTAAGTCTGATGATGGTGGACTCAATCCCGACCGTCGTTCTGCCTCCGTCGAGAATATAATCTACGTTTGGAAGCTGCTTTTTCACATGAGCTGCCGTGGTTGGACTAATACGGCCAAATTTGTTGGCACTGGGTGCTGCTATAGGGCAGTCAGATTTCTTAATCAATTCCAGAGCAATGGCATTGCCGGGCATTCTGATACCAACAGTAGGTAGTCCCGCTGTTACAATCTCCGGAACCAACGGGCTTTTTGGCAACACCATGGTTAATGGGCCTGGCCAGAATTTTTCAGCTAATCTATAAACGGTTTCGGGGGGGTGTAAAACAAGTTTTTCCAATTGCTCCAAACAAGCAATATGGATAATCAACGGATCGAAAAATGGACGTTCTTTGAGTTCAAAAATTCTCGCTACGGCCATACTGTCCAATGCGTTTGCTCCCAGCCCATAGACGGTTTCGGTAGGGAAGGCTACTAACTTGCCCTCACGGATATATCTGGCGGCCAATTCTATTTTAACAGAATTGTTCATAGTCAAATACTCCATTTCATCGAGATGCTCATTATGTGCCGTTCATTGTCGCAGGAGCTCATTGCTGCATCATATAATGATAAAAGAATAATCAAAATAATTGATAATTAATACGATCCGAAAGATCAGACTTCAGGAAACCTTATCCGTGCTCTCGAAAATTTTATCCGCTGATTTAGCGATAAATCCGGAGTAGAGATTGCCATCAGCATCCGGATATCGTCTTGCAAACTCATAGTAGCAGCCCGGAATTTCCTTTGAGCCTTCTATAAAATCAACATAAATCATTTCCGAGCGGATGCTTGACTGCTCCAGCAATTCTGCCGGAGTACCCTTGATCTCGCCACCCGAATCGTTGATTCTGAATCCGTTGTCTTTCAATAGTTGGTTTACCTTTTCAAGTGTGTTGTATTTTTTCAGGCCATTGACACTTACCGTAAAGTGGTTAGCTCTGAAGCCGTGAACATAAAGCCATGCAGCATACTCCGATTCGGCCCTCAGTTTCTCATAAACCTCGTAGGATGGTTTCCCCCAGCTGCATCCACTGAAAATCAATTCGTCTGACCCCAGCAATTCTGCAGGGATATTATCAACTGTTTGTCTGATCACCTGCTGCACATAGGGACTGAACTTTGAAGCAAGCAACTCAGAAATAAACACACGCGGGCCGCCATCCATTTCAAAATGTTTGGCATACAGATGTTTTTCTTCGAAATGGTAGTCACCTTTATACACATAACCTGCTTCGATGAAAATTCTTGAGAGTACGTCAATATTTACCCTTGGGTCGTCAAATGTCCTGAACGCGATGTGATCGTTCATAACGGTCTCTCCTTCAATAAGGAACAGATCGTGTACCTGCCTCACTGATGGGTTTTGTTGTGTGTAGTCGTTCCAGAGCCTGTCAAATATCCGGTTTGCATTCATGGTTGTGCTTTTTATGTTAGTTGTTTGAATATTTCTGCCAAATCCGCTGCAAAGATGCTGTTTTCTTTTTCGCCTACGTTGCCGGATCTGATAATTTCGTCATGCTTTTGGTTGATCAGTGCATTTTTGAGCGTGTCGGGAAATTCTGATTCCATTTCGCCTGCAACACGAACTTCAAGGATGATCCCTTTGCTAACAAACAATGTGATATGAAAGTTCTTGTTTTGGTGTCGAATTTTTTTTGTGTAAGTATAGTCTGGCGAATAGCCAAAATTCCATTCCCACTGGTTGTATTTCCCGTAGGCTAAAATGCTGATGGCTTCTTCTTCCTGAATGCTGAGACTGCGAATTTCGGCGGGGTTAAGATGCATGACCAGCTGATTGGTGAATTTCTCCAGATTCATGCTTGGATTGAGCAGCTCTTTAAGGTTGGTCACTGTTGCACGCACCGACCTGACAGCTTTTGAATGGTAGTTATCAGGTTCTTTCTGAATCACTTCGTTAAGCATTTCAAGGTCTGCTTCAAAGAGAAGTGTTCCATGATGCAGGGTCCTTGAACGAAACACATGGGCCGAATTGCCTGATACCTTCATACCGTTCACAACAAGGCTGTTATTTCTGATGATGTGTGCGTTTAGACCCAAACTTTGCAAAAATGCCACTATTGGGCCAACTGCCCGAGTGAAATCAATCTGATGGCCTTCGCCTGCATGGTTGCGGATGAACGAAAAATTCAGATTTCCAGGGTCATGGTACACAGTTCCTCCTCCTGAGATCCTTCTGGCGAGCATGATACCTTTGCTTTTGAGAAAGCGCATATCAGCTTCAGCCAGTGCGTTCTGGTGTTTGCCTATTACCACTGAAGGGCGATTACGATACAACAGAATAATGTCGTCCTGACTGCTTTTCAGCAGGAATTCCTCCGCTGCGAGGTTGTAATAAGGGTCGAAACTTTCGGATCTGATTAATATCATGCTCAGGCAGGATGCTCAGGATAAAGCCTGCAAAGTTACTAAATTTCAATGCAGTTCGGGTATAAAGCGTATTTTTGCAGCCTCTTACTTAGCACTTGAAACACACTACATGCACAATATCAGAAATATAGCTATAATAGCCCACGTTGACCACGGCAAAACAACCTTGGTTGACCGTATCTTGCATCAGGTAAAATTATTCAGAGACAATCAGGAAATGGGCGAACTGATACTCGATAACAACGATTTGGAACGTGAAAGGGGTATCACTATCCTTGCCAAGAACGTTTCAGTACGATACAAAGATGTTAAGATCAACATTATCGACACACCCGGACATGCCGATTTCGGAGGCGAGGTAGAACGTGTACTTAACATGGCCGATGGGGTATTACTACTTGTTGATGCTTTTGAAGGCCCGATGCCGCAAACTCGTTTTGTACTTCAGAAAGCCGTTGAACTTGGCCTCAAACCAATCGTCGTCATTAACAAAGTTGATAAACCCAATTGCCGTCCTGACGAAGTTCAGGAAGCTGTTTTCGACCTGATGTTTAATCTGGGCGCTTCAGAAGAACAACTTGATTTTCCGACAGTTTTCGGCTCCTCGAAGAACGGCTGGATGGCTGATGACTGGCAAACGCCCGCTCAGGATGTTTCTTACCTGCTCGACACCATTATAAAACACATTCCAAAAGCTGAGTTTGTAGAGGGAAGTCCTCAGATGCAGATTACTTCACTGGACTACAGTTCTTATGTGGGCCGTATTGCAGTTGGCAGACTCACCCGTGGTATGTTGCAGGCTGGTATGAATGTGAGTCTGGTGAAACGTGACGGAACAATCACGAAATCAAATATCAAGGAATTATACACCTTTGAAGGACTCGGAAAAGAACGCATCAAGGTGCCGGTCTATGCAGGCGACATCATTGCCATTATGGGTATTGAGGATTTTGAAATCGGGGATACGGTGGCTGACTTTGAAAAACCAGAAGGACTTCCGCCAATCAGAATCGATGAGCCAACGATGAGCATGTTGTTTACCATTAACAACTCACCGTTTTTTGGAAAAGAAGGTAAATTTGTGACATCGAGGCATTTGCGTGACAGATTGTATAAGGAAACCGAGAAAAATCTTGCTTTGCGTGTGGAGGATACCGAATCGCCGGATGCGCTTTTGGTGTACGGCCGCGGAATCCTTCACCTGTCCATACTTGTGGAAACCATGCGGCGCGAAGGCTATGAATTCCAGCTCGGCCAGCCACGAGTGATCATCAAAACCATCGACGGTGTTAAGAACGAACCCATTGAAAGCCTGACCGTGCAGGTTCCGGAGGACTTTGCAGGACGGGTAATCGAACAGGTAACCATGCGTAAGGGCGAGCTAACCGAAATGAGCCCGAAAGGCGACCGGATGCACATTGAGTTCCTCATTCCATCACGTGGAATCATCGGCCTCAGAAACAATATTTTAACGGCAACTGAAGGCGAAGCAATCATAGGCCATCGATTCAAAAGGTTTGAGCCCTGGAAAGGTGAAATCAGTCCACGAAATAACGGAGCCCTGATTTCAATGGAAACAGGGACGGCAATACCGTTTTCCATTTTTAAACTGCAGGACAGAGGTAGTTTTTTTATTCATCCGAACGAAGATGTTTATATGGGTCAGGTAATTGGTGAACATACAAGATCCAACGATTTGGTAATCAATGTGAACAAGACCAAAAAACTGACCAACATGCGTGCTTCGGGTTCCGATGAAAAGGTGATGATCATCCCGGCAATCCGGTTTTCGCTCGAAGAATACATGGAGTATATCCGCGATGATGAGTATCTGGAAGTAACACCTCGTTCGCTCCGGTTGAGAAAGATTCTGCTGGATGAAAATGACAGGAAAAGGTTTGGTAAACAAAAAGATTAATAAGGAATATCCGCTGAACATGAAGAAAGTTTTGGTTGTATTAATTCCGGTTCTATTTGCCCTCTCGGGTTGTGGAGTGCTCAATCAGGTAGGCGAAATGCAGCAGTTGTCTAATTGTGACTTTTCGCTCGAAGGTGTTGAAAACGTTAGGCTTGCAGGTATTCATCTAAAGTCTGGCATGAATAAGTCTGGTCTGGGAATTGGTGAATCCATGACACTGACAGGAGCCTTGTTCAGCAAAAACCTACCCTTACAGATGAACCTGCTCATCAAGGCTGACAACCCGAACAACCGCAAAGCTTCCATGAGCAAAATGGACTTTATCCTCGAACTTGACAACAACGAAATTGTACGTGGTAACGTATTGGAAAAGTATGAAATCGGCCCCGGGGCATCAACCCTGATTAGCATACCGATTGATGTGGAACTGTTTCAAGCACTCAGCGGAAAAACAGGTGAATCTCTTGTGAATCTGGCTTTCAGCCTGGTATCCGGAAAGGGGAATGGGGCAAAAATTACTGTTAAGGTGAAACCATATATCCGCATCGGGACAAAAGAACTTGCGTCGCCAACCTATATTAGCCTCAATAAAAGGCTGTAAGGCTAATAGTTGCATAAAACCATGTTTTAGTTGAACTTTAACTTATTGTCTTCTTTGTGGCTCTCTGTGCTAAAGCCATTCCGGGAGATCAAGTTTTTCAAAGAAGAATCAGTGTAAGATTTCCTGCATTTGGACACCTCTTTCAAAGATCAGTGTTTTGATTGGTTTCCCATCAAGGTCATAATGTTCTTCGCGGCCATGCCTGAGGTTGTTTATATAGGGAATCACACGGCTTAGGTTGCCATTGGGATGCCATGCTTTTTGGATTCCTGTTCCACTAATGTAATCTGCTTTTCCCATAATTGAGCCTTCACGGCTGAAAAAGAGCCAGCTTCCTTCCATCAAACCTTCGTTGTATGAGCCCTTCATCATCAGTTTCCTTCCTTCGGGATAATACCTTTCATACGGGCCATGCAGCGTATCGTTTCTGTAATGCTCCAGAATCACAAGCTCGCCTGAGTTATTGAAAGTCTTGTTGACACTGTCCTTCAGGTTGTTCTTGTAATACATCTCTGACTGCAGCTTTCCGTTTTCGTGCCACCGTAAAGACGGCCCGTGAAGCATATTGTCACGATAATTAGCTTCCTGCTGCAGATTTCCGTTGGAATAGTACCAGGTTGAAGTACCGTTAAGTATCCCTTTATGATAGGAAAGTTTTGATCTCAGGGCGCCATTTTCATGGAATGATTTCTTGATTTCGACTGAATTGCAGGAAAACAACAGTCCGGCGAAAAGAAACAGAACAACAACTTTTAATGGGGTTCTAAACATGCGGTTTATCTCCCTTTATCAACTGGTCGAACCATTACCGGCATATGCGTAAGCCTGTACCTGTCGATGCGGTAGGTATTCCAATAAATGTTCTCCAAACCGTCCTGCGGGTTGCTTTTTCTGAACAGGAAGTCGGATTGCAGCAATTCTGTCATAAATGTTGGAATGCAATCTGCTGATGATTTATCGAATTGCATCAGGCTTTGTAAAAAATACCATGCTATATCGAATCCTTCAAATGCATACTGGTCTGGTTCGTTTTTAAACCTTGTACGGTAATGATAGATAAATTGCTCTGTAGAATAGTCCTGATAGTCCACATGGCTTTGAACAGTATAGTGCACTCTCAGGTTGAGCAGGTTCTCCGGAAAAAGATTTTCGAATCTGTCCCAATTTGGAAGGCCGAACAACCTTATTGTGGCTGTGTCGGTTAACTGATTCAGTTTGTTCATGAGCTCCATTGCAAAAACATTGTCGTCGGCATAGGCAATCACAATGTTGTCGCGCACTTTTGAGGCAAGCTGCTGAACCATTCTGATGCTGTCCTGCGAGTAGCGGATTGCCATTACAGGATTGTCGAAAGTCGTGCTATCATATTTGTGTGCCTGTAACCAGTCGGTCTGAAATGTTCTGCCTTCAACCGTTATTTGCCGTTTGATAACTGGTTGTCTTCGTCCGGAAGTGCGCTCAACGGCCAGCTGATACATATCTTCGTTTGAAATTTTAACAGTAGATGGTAACAGTTGTTCAAGTCTCTGTTTAAGTGCTTCCACCTGACCGGAATATTTACCGCTTCCGGGACTATAAATAAAAACACGTGCTTTGGGATAATACTGTTTTATGGCTGCTGCTACGAAATCAAGTTGGGTTTCTGCTGCTGGTTTTACCTTTACGACATTCGGGAATCCTGAGAGAATCTCATTGCGTTGTGCCAGCGGATTGATGATGAGAATATTATGGTCTCGTGAATATCGTGCAATATGTTCAAAAGGTTTACTGTAGAACGGACCTACGATTAGGTCGGGTTTTTTGTCCGCCATGGCTTCAATGGCGTTTTTGGTTTTGTTCAGATCCTGATCAACATCCATCACTGAAAGTTCAATGCTGAGTCCTTTGGTTTTGGCCAGCGAATCTGCAGCAATCAGAAATCCTTCATAAAAACCCATGAAGGTGAACTCTTTGAGATTTGCAAATGATTCAAGGTCGGTTTCCGGAGTCATGTTCACTGAAAAATCCTCCTTTTCTTCCAGAAAGAATGGTATCAATAATGCAACTCTGAAAGTTTTGTTTTTGAAGGCGAAACTTTGTTCACAGCTGCTGCTGAGACGCCTGATGTCATCATCCACTGCATCATTTACAAGTGTTGCCTCCAAACCATCTTTAGAATCCTTTATGAGATCATGTGCTGTTCTGTTTACAGGGATTCTGATCTTTTCGCCACTTTTCAGCCGTTTGCCCATTCTGGGGTTCATGCGCTGCAGATCGATGAGTTTCAAGCCATACTTCTCGGCCAGCTCTTCAGCGCGCTCCGGATATTCAATTTCATGAAGTATATACTCAGGGGCTATTTTTTTTTTCGTTACCAGAATCTTTTGACCTGGCCTGATAAACTCATTGAGTCCGGGATTCAATAGTTTAATCTCATCCACCGATAAACCATATATTATTGCAATACGGTAAAGGGTTTCTCCTGATTTGACGGTATGTTTTAGCGTATCAGCCTGATCTGAGTTTTTATTGTTTTGTGGCGTCTCAACATTTACTGGTGTCGGTGTTCCGATTTTGGTTTCCTGCAGTGAAGACTCCTGAAAGGCTGAAGCTGCAGGTTGCGCAGTAGCCGGAAGCAGCAAAATCTGGCCGGGTTGGAGGGTGTCGGACAAACCGGGATTCAGTTGCCTGATCTCAGAAACCCTTATGTTATATGCTCTGGCGATGGAAAACAGTGTTTCTTTTTCTTTTACAGTGTGACGGTTGTAATCAACAGCAGGCCAGATAATAGGAACAATACTAACTTGCGAAACATCCTGACGGGAGGGAACAACTTCGGTTTTGATAGTCTGTGGAATTACACTACTAGCTGATGTAGAAGCTGTTAGGTTTTGATTTGACGGTGCTTGTGTGGATTTTTGTTCGCTGACTACAGGCTTTTTCTGCGGTTTGTCAGTTGTTATTGCAGATGGAGTTTCTGTTTTACGACTTGCAGGAACCTCATAGGGTATCAGGTCAGGCCGGTTGGCCAGTGTGCGGGTATCTAGCGTGGCACTTTTTGGGGCAATAGGTACAACCACATACTCTCCTTCGGTAATTGGTTCGCTCAGGCCTGGGTTTGCTGCCCGTATCAGGTTTTCGGAAACCACATAGATATCTGCTATGTATTTAAAAGTATTGTTTTTTCCTGCAACATGGTAAATGTAATCATGTGTTTCAGTGATAGGTGCCTCATTCTTAGGAATTTGGTTTGCTTCTGCAGGAAGGTGAGGGTTGAACAGGGCAGGAATTCGCAATACCTGATTTACTTTTAAACCGGTGCGGGCTTCGGGGTTATTGAATAGAATCGTCTCAATATCAGTTTTGTATGTTTTGGAGATGCTATACAAAGTTTGACCGGCCAAAACGGTATGCAAGTAATAACTTTTCCCGTTCTGATTTTCAATACGTGACGAAACACTAATGCCTTGCTGCCCTGAAGCTGTAGGCAGCAGTCCGGCCAGCAGTGTCATCATCAAGAATGATTTTAAGACGATATCTGTAATCTGTTTCATAACGTTAGGCTATTCCCATTCAATGGTGGCCGGCGGTTTCGAGCTGATGTCATATACCACCCGATTCACTCCTTTAACTTTATTGATGATCTCATTCGATATTTTTGCCAGAAACTCATAAGGCAGGTGCGACCAATCTGCAGTCATGCCGTCAGTAGAGTTCACAGCCCTTAAAGCTACAACATTTTCGTACGTGCGTTCATCTCCCATCACACCCACCGACTGAACCGGCAATAAAATGGCTGCAGCCTGCCAAACCTTGTGGTACAATCCGTGGTTGAATAATCCTTCAACGTAAATATCGTCAACTTCTTGTAAAATCCTGACTTTCTCGGGTGTAATTTCGCCCAATATCCTGATTCCGAGCCCCGGGCCGGGGAAAGGATGCCTGTCGATGATGAATGAAGGCAAACCGAGCTGCCTGCCTATAATCCGAACCTCGTCCTTAAATAAGGAGTTCAGTGGTTCAACAACCTTTAGTTTCATGAAATCAGGCAACCCGCCCACATTGTGGTGCGATTTGATGGTGGCCGAAGGGCCTTTAACCGAAACCGACTCAATGACATCCGGATAAATGGTTCCCTGCGCCAGCCAGCACACATCTTCTATTTGATGTGCTTCCTGATCAAACACTTCGATAAAGGTGTTGCCAATGGCTTTGCGCTTTTTCTCGGGATCTGTAATGCCGTGTAAAGCCTTGTAAAATTGTTCTTTAGCATCAACACCTTTGACGTTCAGACCAAGGTCACGATAGGAGTGGAGCACTTTGTCAAATTCATTTTTGCGCAACAAGCCGTTATCCACAAAAATGCAGTACAGCCTGCTGCCAATTGCCCTGTGCAGCAGCATCGAAGCCACCGATGAATCAACACCACCACTGAGACCAAGCACAACCTTGTCGTTGCCAAGTTTTTCACGCAGGGCCAGAATACTGCTTTCAATAAACGAATCCGGTGTCCAGGTCTGATGACAGCCACAGATTTCCACCACAAAATTCTTCAGGAGTGTCATCCCTTCTGTTGAGTGGTACACTTCGGGATGGAACTGAATTCCGAAAGTTTGCTCCCCTTCGATATGAAACCCGCCAACTTCAACATCAGCAGTGCTTGAAATAACTTTGTATCCGGCCGGAAGGTTGAAAATAGTGTCGCCATGCGACATCCAGACCTGACTGCCTGGAGTCATCGCCTTTGTGAGCGCACACTGCTCATCAATATAGGCCAGATTTGCCCTGCCATATTCTCGCGTGGCGGAAGCCTCAACTTTGGCACCGGCTTGCTGGGCAAGGTACTGGGCACCATAACATACTCCGAGTAATGGCAGTTTTCCCTTAATTTGTGAAAGGTCAGGTGCCGGTGACTCAGGATCACGCACCGAGAAAGGGCTACCGGACAAAATCACTCCTTTAATCTGTTCATTGATTGCAGGATAATGGTTGAATGGATGGATCTCGCAATACACGTTTAACTCTCTTACCCTTCTGGCAATCAATTGAGTATATTGAGAGCCGAAATCC
The DNA here is from genome assembly GCA_024710405.1 of Bacteroidales bacterium. GTDB lineage: Bacteria > Bacteroidota > Bacteroidia > Bacteroidales > F082 > UBA6192. Next base: position 213,481 of record JANJUV010000007.1, on the reverse strand, counting down.
AGTATTAAAATCGTTTCCTGCATGTGTTTGGTGTTGGAATGCAAATTAAACCAATATCTTCTGTCCGGCAAAATTAATTAATCTGCGCTTGAAAACTTCCTTCTCTCCAAACGAAAGAGGTCAAAAGACCCAAATGTAGCGACACGAACGATTAACTTCTCGCTAAAAATGCTCAAATTTGCTGTAAATTGTGTTTATGGCCCGTTATTTCATCAGGCTTGCCTACAACGGATTGGCATACCACGGCTGGCAATCGCAACAGAATGCCCGCTCAGTGCAGGATGTGCTCGAGGAATGTTTGTCGCTGCGATTGGGTGCAACGACCAGGGTAACCGGTTGCGGGCGAACAGATACCGGTGTACATGCACGGATGTATTTTGCCCATTTTGACTGTGCAACAAATATGAATCCTGAAAATCTGGATGAATTATGCCGGAGGTTGAATACTTTTCTTCCTGATGATATTGTAGTCCACGACATCATGGAGGTGGTGCCTGAGGCCAATGCCCGTTACGATGCAGTATTGCGAACATATAAGTATTACATTCACAGAAAAAAAGATCCATTTGCTGAAGCTTTTAGCTGGTTCGTGCATAGCTCGCTTGACGTGGAACTGATGCAACAGGCCTCAGCTGTTTTGATGGAATACAATGATTTTACCAGTTTTTCGAAACTGCATTCCAAAACCAAGAACAATCTGTGCCGGATAGAACATGCATATTGGACAGCCGAAGGCAACAGTCTGGTTTTTACAGTTTCTGCTGACCGCTTTCTGAGGAATATGGTTCGGGCTATTGTGGGAACCCTGCTTGATGTGGGGAAACACAAACTTGATATTGATGGCTTCCGAAAGATTATCGAACTGAAAAACAGATCATCTGCCGGTTTGTCAGTGCCCGCTAAAGGCCTGTTTCTGCACGAGGTGGTTTATCCTCAGGAAATCTTTATTGTTTGAGTTGTAGTGGTGCGTTTGCGGTATGACAGAAAGCCTTAAAAAATGATACCGATAACGCCATATACCAAATAACCTAAAACCACAAAACTGTAGGCCAGCTTCATCAGTGTGCCAGCCACAAAACCCAGAAAAGAACCGATAGCACTTTTCATGGCGAGTTCGGATGAAGCACCAGTCATTGATTCACCGAGATAAGCTCCCACGAAAGGCCCGGCAATGATGCCAATCAGCCCGAATGGTCCGATAACGATGCCCAGTAATGGCAGGACAAGCACACCGGCAATGAGTCCAATGGTGGCTCCGCGTATTCCGGCTTTGGTTCCGCCAAAACGTTTTGTGCCATAAATGGGCAGATAATAATCAATAAGTGTGATGCCCAATGCAATCAAAGCCATGATAAAGAAGTAGTTGTTGCTGTAGGTAATGTGTTCAGAATAGGAAAACACCACCAATGCCAGAAAACTCAGCGGCGGGCCGGGTATGCCCGGAACAACCGCACCAAGCAGGCCGGCAAGGGCAAGGATAAAAGCTCCGGATATAATCAATGCTTCCATGATACAATTTTGTGCCGAAAATAATACTTTTGTCAATAGTAGCATGTCTGGTTGATGTTTCTGACATGCCAGGAACCGCTTAAATAATCCAACTCAATAACACATCAATATCATGAAACCAGGTGTTTATACCCAACTGTATATCCAGATTGTTTTTGCCGTGAAAAACAGGAAAGCTCTGCTTCATAAAGACATTCGACCAAGAGTTTTTGAATACATTAGTGGGATTATTACCGGCATGAATCATAAACCAATTATTGTAAATGGCGTGTCAAATCACATTCATGTTTTCATGGGATTGAATCCGGTAAAATCTATTTCCGAAACAGTTTACGAAATCAAACGAAGCTCCTCGTTATTTATCAATAATGAAAGATTGTGCAAGAGCAAGTTTTCCTGGCAGGAAGGTTATGGTGCGTTTAGTTATGAAAAATCACTGGTGGAGATTGTTTACAACTATATTCTAAATCAGGAGGCTCATCATAAAAAGTTGACCTTTAGAGAGGAGTATATTCAGTTTTTGGAAAAATTTGAAATAGAATATGATGAACGATTCTTGTTCGATTTTATGGAAGATGTCGAATGAACAGCATTGTGAGTATAACCCCTACAGGGTAAGAACTTTCTTCTTTTATGTTTTTTATAATAGTATATGCCCTACGGGCAAAACTGCTACAGATGACAGTGTTTTATAAAGAAAACCCATTTTCCGGCAGATGATCAGCCAACACCCAGCTCTTCCCCGTAGGGGATAAAGTATAGTGTATAAACAACTACCAATACTTTGCTTTCCCCGTAGGGGATAGACAACAGACTAAGTTCATCATGAGATTGAGAGTATAACCCCTACAGGGTAAGAACTTTCTTCTTTTGTGTTTTTTTATAATAGTATATGCCCTACGGGCAATAGTGCTACAGATGACAGTGTTTTATAAAGAAAACCCATTTTCCGGCAAATGATCAGCCCACACTCACCCATTCCCCGTAGGGGATAAAGTATTGTCTAAGAAACACCCCACACATAGTTTTCCCTGTAGGGGATAGACAACAGACTAAGTTCATCACGAAATCGGGAGTATAACCCCTACAGGGTAAGAACTTTCTTCTTTTATGTTTTTTATAATAGTATATGCCCTACGGGCAAAACTGCTACAGATGACAGTGTTTTATAAAGAAAACCCATTTTCCGGCAAATGATCAGCCAACACCCAGTCATTCCCCGTAGGGGATAAAGTATAGTATATAAGCAACAAACAAAAACTTTGCTTTCCCCGTAGGGGATAGACAACAGACTAAGTTCATCACGGAAGCGGGAGCATAACCCTACGATGTAAGAGCATTCACTATGTTTCTCTTATGGAAAATAATACTTTTGTCAATAGAAACATGTCTGGCTAACCTTTTACCAGACCTGAAACAACTCGGAAACAATCCTTAGCCTTGTTTGTTTGAAATGGTATAATCGTTAAAATAACTCTAAAACAGAATTTTATGCTCAAAGGTAAAGTAATCGTAATCACAGGCGCATCAAGTGGAATAGGGGAGGCTACCGCATTAAAACTGGCTCCCTCTCAGGCAATTATCGTGCTCATGGCCCGGCGTATTGACCGGATGAACATTTTGGCCGCGAAAGTCAGGGAACTTGGTTCCGAAAGCCTTGTTGTGCCCGTGGATGTTGCTGTAAGGGAGCAGGTAGCACAAGCTTTTAAGCTGGTGTATGACACATTTGGCAAGGTTGACATCCTGATCAACAATGCAGGGCTGATGCCGGTGAGCTTCCTCGATAAACTCAAGATTGACGAGTGGGACCGCATGATTGATGTCAATCTGAAAGGATTGCTTTACTGTGTTGCCGGGGTGTTGCCGGGCATGAAGGATGCCGGTTCGGGGCATATAGTGAATGTATCTTCGGTGGCAGGCCGGAGGGTTTGGCCTGGGTTTGCCGTGTACAATGCCACCAAATTTGGCGTAACAGCTTTGTCCGAAGCCATGCGCATGGAACTAACACCCGCATTTAATATTAAGGTAAGTGTCATTGAGCCGGGTGCTGTCGCCACAGAGCTTACCCACACCATCACCGATCAGGATATTCTGGCATCATTTGCCAAAAGGGGAGGAATGGTTCCTTTGCATGCCGATGACATTGCCGCAGCCATCGAATACGCCATCACACAACCCGAACAGGTAAACGTTAGTGAAGTGCTGGTGATGCCACGGACGCAGATGTAGTAACTACTTGTTTGTGCACTTTTCTTCTGGCCTGTCTGGTTAATCGTTTCTAAGAGTAAAATAGAAATAAACAGTCAATGAAGGAAAAAATTAACGGTCATTTTAACAGGTGTTTATCCTGTTTTTAACCAGTCTTTAACATTTATTACGAATTATTTCGTACTTTAATCTTGACAACACTACCATCATATGGTACTTTTGTACGAAATAATTCGTAGTTTATGACATCCATCATCAAACCCACTGAAGCAGAACTTGCGATTTTGCAGGTATTGTGGGAGCAGGGTCCGTGCACAGTGCGGCAAATCAATGATTTGATGAATAATAAGAAAGAAGTTGGGTACACAACCACGCTCAAACTCTTACAGATCATGGCAGGCAAGGGAATAGTAGCTGTGGATAAAAGCCAGCGAACCCATGTGTATCAGGCTGTGCTCAGGCAGGAAGAAACCCAGCGGCAACTGGTGGATCAGTTTCTTGAAACCGCGTTTGGCGGTTCGGCCAAAAGACTGGTGATGCAGTTGCTCGGACACAAGACACCCGACCAGCGCGAACTGGACGAAATAAAGCGATTGATCAGCAAGCTGGAAGGAGGGGAGCTATGAACACATTGCTTATAGTTTCTGAGCGCATGATCACTGAAACCGGATTCGCTTTGCTGCATTCGATATGGCAGGCAGGTCTCATTGCACTGGTCGTTTTTCTCCTGCTGAGACTGATGAAAAACCTCTCAGCTTCAGCCCGATATACTATGGCATTTTTCGGGCTTGCACTCTGTTTTCTGCTTCCGGTTGTGGCCATCTGGCGAGCGGCTACCGATTCGGTGAATTCAGAAATAGCATCTACCGTTGCTGAAGCAGATAACCTGGTAACAGTGATGTATGTGCTTGCTGATACCGGTTTCGGACTCCAATCAATGATCCAAACTCTTAAAGAATATTTTCAGCAGCTAAGTCATTGGTTTGTACTATTTTGGTTAATTGGCATGTTGTTGATGATCACCCGTCTGGCCGGAGGTTATGTATTGGCCTGGCGCTTGAAAACCACGCAGCTGAAAGAGATTGAACGCGAGTATCTGATGGTAGCCGAACGCCTTGCCCTTAAGCTGGGTATCCGCAGGAAAGTCAGAATTTTTGAATCGTTCAGAGTTGATGTTCCGGTGGTTATCGGCTACCTGAAACCGGTTATCTTGCTGCCCGCCGGACTCCTTAGCCGTATCCCCTATGATCAGTTGGAAATCATTCTGGCGCACGAACTTGCCCACATCCGCAGGGCTGATTTCCTCATTAACCTCATACAATCGCTGATCGAAGTGATGTTGTTCTTTAACCCGTTTGTTTGGTGGATTTCGCAGGTCATCCGCCACGAACGCGAAAATGTATGCGACGATATGGCCCTCAGCCTGACAGGGAAAGGGCTGACACTTGCCAAAGCGTTAATCAGTCTCTCAGAATGCAAAAAAGAAATAAATAATAATCAAGCAGTTATGTACTTTAATAAAACAAATACCATGAAAAGGATCGAACGTTTATTCCGAAACCCCAAAACAAAACCCTCCAATCCGGAGAAAATTCTTGTAAGCCTGATTGCCTTCATTGTAGTGTTGGTGATTTCTATAACCGGGACAAAAGCAGGCGATAATCAAGCTGTTGTACCGTCTCAATTCAGCAAGGCTGATCAAACAGAAATCGCTAATTTCGATGACGTTGGCTTGTCACAACCGGATACACTGAAAAAGAAGGAAATCTACATCGAGATGCAGGATGGCCGCATCAGCAAAGCCATTGTGGACGGTAAAGAGGTGCCTGCCGACAAACTTGAAAACGAAGATTTCGTGATCATGGAAAAAGACACTTCGGTGATGAAGCGGATTGTGCTCAAAAACGCCCACCCTAAATATAACTCGATGGTGATCGAAACCAATGAGCTCGAATGGCACCAAAAGCCCAAAGATACCCTGACGGTGAAATCACGAAAAATAATCATTGACAAAGATTCAGACCAACTGTTTATGGTCACACCGGAACAAGCCGGAAGACCTTATATGTTTCATTTCCGCGGACATAACAAGCACGATTCCCTGCGGTTCATTTATGAGGATATTGATGATTTAGTGCAGCGCGCAAAGATGCTGCATTGGGACACCACCGGCAAGTCAATGCTTTTTGAAGGCGGAAAACTCGACTCATTGATGAAGCAATTGAAACCGCTGATTGATCAGGGAATTGTTGTGGACAGGAACATTATGCTGGCCCGTCCGGGCGATCCCTTCATCAGCATGCACTTCGATGATCAACGCCGGATCATCGAAATGGAACAGCAAGCCAGAAAATTTGAAGCTGAAGCTCAGCAATTGGAAGCAGGAGCCAAAAAGGAAGAGGTACTGCGTCAGGCCGAAGCCATCAGACTCGAAATGGAGGCAAAAAGGCTTGAGATGGAAGCCCGCAGACTTGAGATGGAAGCAAGACGGCCCGAAATGATGATGCAGGGACCTGAACCAAGGATCATCATTGGTGAAGATATACCTGACTTGCGTGAAATTGAACTGATGATTGACAGGGAAGCATCGGTTCCGGAGCATGGTTTCGAGCGCAAACACTTACGCCTCCTCAAAGATGAACTGCTTGAAGAAGGACTGGCTTCGAAAAGATCAACCATCATCATCACCCGAAAACAGACCATTGTGGACGGAAACATAACCGATCATAAAAACCACAAACGCATACTGAAACGCCTCGAAGAAATCAGTGGAAATAAACTGGAGGCTGATCAGGCCATAACCATCAGATAATTAGTAAAATACCAGAAACAACTCAGGTTTTCAGAAGCCGTCGGAGAATTTTTTCCGGCGGTTTTCGTTTTTTATATGAAAATTTACATACTGGAATAAACTATTCGCCTTGAAACGAATCAAAGAGACATCATTTAAAAAATAAAAACCATGAAAAAAGTACAGTTTCTGATTATGTTTTTTGCAGTTGCAACTTTATCGTTCACATTCAGCTCCTGCAAGAAAGAAAAAGCCTCTGCCGACGAAACCGAAGCAAACTCCTATGTGAAGGATGTGCAGGTGGAAGTTGCCTTTGACGAGTTGGGCGTGATAGCCGATGAAGCATTTTCGGGTGTCACCTCTGGATTCAAATCGTCTGAAAATGAAAGATTCAACTTCGCGGCCTGTGCCACTGTCACCATCGACACCGTAAGTATGCCTCATGTGATGACCATTGATTTTGGCGATGAAAACTGCCTGTGCCGCGATGGAAAATACCGCCGTGGACAAATTGTCGTCACCTTCACAGGACCCTACCGAGAGCCCGGTACCGTGCGCACCCACACACTGAACAATTATTATGTCAACAACAATCATGTTCAGGGCAATTCGGTAATTACCAATATGGGTTTTAACGAAGATGAGCATATCTATTTTACCCTTGTTGCCGAAGGCTCGGTTACATTTGCTGAAGGCGAAGGCACCATCAGCTGGGAATCAGACCGCGTACGTACCTGGATCGAAGGTTACGCCACCATCGGGGTCTGGACAGATGATGTCTATCTGATTGAAGGCACAGCTTCCACTACACATCTGAATGGAAACACAACTACCCGCGAAATCATCCTTCCGCTTCGCCGCGAACTTACCTGCCACCATTTTGTGAGTGGTTCGGTTGAAATTGTGCCTACCAACAGACCTGTACGGACGCTCGATTTCGGCGACGGCAATTGCGATAATATTGCAACTGTGACCATCAACGGCAATACCTATACCATCAGGTTGAGATAATCCGCTGACATCAGAGGAAAGTGCATGAAGTTTCTGATTGTGAAATCACCCTAAACATTAAGTTTTGACTACAGAAGAACTGTTTAACGAACTCGTCAGGGAGCACAGCCGGAAACTTTATGCACACATCCGAAGCATGGTGCTGGACCATGAACACACCAACGACATTTTGCAAAACACTTTTATGAAAGCATGGCAATCATACAATCAGTTCAGGGGAGAGGCAAAGCCTTCGACATGGCTGTTCAGGATTGCCACCAATGAAGCCTTGCAACACCTGCGCAGACAAAAAGCCCGAAGATGGCTCGGAATGAACCTGATGCAGACAAGCAACAAAGCCACAGAAATTCAGCATCCCGACGGGGAACAAATCAGGCAAAAACTGGAGACTGCCCTGCATACGCTCTCCACACAGCAACGGATGATTTTCAGTATGCGCTACTTCAATGAAATGAAATACAGCGAAATGAGCGAGATACTTAATCTGGCAGAAGGCACGCTCAAAGCCACATACCACCATGCCAGCCGCAAGATCGAACAAATGGTAAAAGACTTAATAATTGATTGATATGGATCAGAAGCAATCATTTAAGGGAAAAGGCCCGCAAGCATTCAGCAACATACCGGAGGGTTATTTTGAACAGCTCCCTGACACCGTCTGGGCAGCCATCCATATGGAGAAAAGGCCTGAACATAAAAGCCGCCAGATGAAAGTACTTTCATGGGCAGCAGCCGTTGTTTTGATGGCTGCGGTTGGAACGATCTGGTTTATGAAACCCGAAAAGCCCGATACGCAAATGGCACTTAACAGCGAAGTTTCCGATACCGTTAAACCACTCGTGATGGAAATACACCAGCAAAGTGAAGCGGTGTTTGAAGTTGCTGAACCAAAGCTGGTCAGAAACATCCAGGCAAACGAAACACCGCAGGTTCAATGGGCATCAGACAGTTTGTTGCTTGACCTGATTACCTATGAAGAAATTATGGAGTATTTGATTGATCAAAGTGAATTTGAATTTTAACACATTTAAGCGATGAAAAAACTATACCATACGCTAATCATTTCAGTGGTTGTTTTGCTGCTGATAACAACCAATACAGCTCAGGCACAGCAGCGCAGACCGCTTCAGGCCAGGCAGGGCGAAAGGGTAGAAGCACTGAAAGTAGCGTTTTTCACCAAACAACTTGAGCTAACCCCTGATGAAGCAAAGGCTTTCTGGCCGCTGTTCGACGAATACAGCAAAACTGTGATAAAACACAGAAAAGAGAAGAAAGCAAATATGGAGCAAATTGCTGAAAAAGGCATTGAAAACATGACCGACGATGAACTCAATTCGCTTATTGACAGCAGGATAAGACAGGCAGAAGAAACTGTGCAGGCCCGCTCTGCTTTTTTCAGAGAGGTGCGCAAGGTGCTGCCCCCGCGCAAAGTCATTAAGTATTACAAGGCAGAAGAACAGTTTAACAAAATGCTTTTGAAGAAGGCAGCGGAGATGAGGGACAAGGGTCAGCAACTCCCCGAAGAATAAGAACTCAAATACAGCCTTCCGGCCTGATGATTTCGTTTCTTTGCAGTTTCGAAACAACAGGATATGGAATTGTACGATTTTGACAGGCATGTGCAGCGCGAAGGGACTTCATCCGTTAAATACGGACTAAGGCAGATGTTTTTTGGAAGCGATGAAGTGCAGCCACTCTGGGTGGCCGATATGGACTTTGAAACCCCTGATTTTGTTCGCGATGCCGTATTACAGAGGGCGATGCACCCGGTGTATGGCTACACATTCAGAAACGAAGCATATTACAACAGCATCATACAATGGTTTGCCCGAAGGCACCAATACGACATCAGGCGCGACTGGCTGCTCTTTTCCCCGGGCGTTGTGCCGGCATTAAATGTAGCTGTGCTCGCACTTACTGAGCCTGGCGACCGCATCATTGTTCAATCGCCGGTTTATTTTCCTTTTTTTTGGGCAGTCACACACCACAACCGAACCCTGATTCATAATCTTCTTACAAAATCAGACCAACGGTATGATATTGATTTCGATCAGTTACGCGCACAGGCCAAAGGAGCGAAGATGCTCATTATCTGCAATCCACACAATCCTGTTGGCAGGGCATGGACCAAAAAAGAACTCGAAACTGTAGCTGAAATATGTCTGGAAAACAAGATTATAGTCGTTTCAGACGAAATCCACAACGACCTTGTTCTGCCGGGATTCCGCCACCAGGTATTTGCCGGTCTGAGCAAAGAGGTTGAAGACATTACCATTACCATGCATGCGGCAAGCAAGACCTTCAATCTGGCCGGATTGGCGACTTCAACGCTGATCATTTCCAATGAGGCCCTCCGCCAAATGTTTAAACATTCACTTGATGGGCTGCATATTGACATGGGCAACCTTTTTGGTGCTGTGGCTACGCAGGCAGCGTTTACCCATGGAGACGTCTGGTTGGATCAGTTACTGGCTTATTTGAATAATAATCTTGATTATCTTGATTTGTTTGTGAAAGAGCATCTGCCGCGTGTGAAACTGTTTCGGCCTGAGGCAACCTATCTGGCCTGGCTCGATTTTTCTGCCTTCGGATTCAGTGATGATGCCTTGAAAAACAAGATGATTCATGAAGCAGGCTTGGGCCTGAGTGCCGGAATCGAATTCGGACCGGGTGGCAGCCAATGTATGCGCCTTAATTTTGCCTGTCCGCTGGTTCAGTTGAAAACAGCCCTTGAAAAGCTGAAAAAAGTATTTGGAGACTAATTTTGGTTGTAAATTAAAAATATGAAAATATTAAAGTTTTTCGCCTGGCTAATATTGTTCGTGGTGACGCTTATTCTTGTTGCACCCCTGTTTCTTCCTTCCTCAGTAAGTGTAAGCCAAAGTGTCAACATCAAATCCGACAAGGTTTTAATTTTCAGACAAATCAACAATCTGCGCAACTGGTCGAACTGGAGCCCATGGAAATCTGACAACCCAAATTCGATTTCAGTGTTCAGCGGGCCTTTTTCGGGCGCCGGTTCATCGCATCATTGGGAGAGTGAGCAAATGGGCAAAGGAAGTATTACGATCACCGAGAGTTATCCATACGACAGTCTGGTAAGCAGGCTCGACTTCGGAAACCGCGGAAGTGCGCACGATCACTGGACAATATCAGATTCGGGCGACAGCGTGATGGTACGCTGGACTTTCCTGGCTGATTCATTGACCTATCCCATAGGCAAACTGAATGCCTGGGTGATGCAGTGGATGATCAGGCCCTATCAGCGCGATGGGCTTTTTCACCTGAAACAGTATTGTGAGGAAAGACAGGAGGTTTTGGCTGTACGCGATACCCTTCTGGCCATGCAACCCGCCCTGTACCTGGATGATTCATGCGATAAGGATTCGCTGTATCCGTTTATTATCGAAGGGTTCCGGAAGTTGATCGCAGAAACAGGCTTTGTTGAAGAACATATGGAAGGCTGGCCTTTTGTGCTCTATTTGGATCATCCGCTGGAGGAAAAGGTGCGCTTCAGGCTGGCGATTCCCGTGAAAGAAGATTTTGCCGATAACAATCCTCAGGTTTTTTATCATGATGGAGGTCATGCCAGACATGCAAACTTCAATGGCCGTTTAGCGGAATTGGCTGCTGTCCATTCCGGGATGATTGATTATCATATTGAAAACAAACTCGAATTACTTCCCCCATGGGAAGTGTGGCAGTTTAGCCCGTTTCAGTTGTCAGACAGTGTTTCAGGCAATTTTCGGCTATGTTATCCCATCATTCCGTGACAAAAAGTCACCTAAACACTTCGGGCTTTATTTTTGCACATAAGGCACGACTGACAGATATGTGCCTAAAGTATTTAATATTCAACAAAAACGCTCATGAAAGAAACGGAACAGGCTGAACGGAAGAAGCTTAGTTTGGACGGCCTGAAAAGGTTGTTTTCGCTCATGCGCTTTATCTTGCCTTATAAATACTCATTTGTTGTCGGGTTGCTTGCCCTGAGCCTTTCAAGCCTTGGCACCCTTGCATTCCCGATGCTTCTTGGCGACCTGCTCGATCAGGCCGATCCGGAAGCCAGTCTGAAACGCATCAACACCATTGCCCTTATTCTGCTCGGAATTTTTGCGGCAAACGCAGTTTTTTCCTACTTACGGATTTATTTGTTTGCCTTGGTAACCCAACACATGCTCGCCGATCTGCGACAGGCAACCTACAACCACTTGATCCGTTTGCCGATGAGTTTTTTTTCATCAAGGCGGGTTGGCGAACTAAACAGCCGCATTTCGGCGGATATTTCCGTGCTGCAGGAAACCTTTACCTTCACCATAGCACAGTTTATCCGTCAGCTGATCACCATCATCGGAGGGATCGTTTTGTTGGTTTTCGTTTCAGTTAAACTGACCTTGTTTATGCTTGCCTTTGTTCCGATAGTTGCTGTTGCAGCCCGTTATTTTGGAAAATATATCCGTAAGCTGTCGAAAGAAAGCCAGTCTGAACTGGCTGCATCCAATGTAATTGTGGAAGAAACACTTCAGGGAATAGGAACAGTGAAAGCATTCAACAACGAAGCTTACGAAAACAGTCGTTATGTGAGCTCCACCAACAAAGTGATCAATATTGCGCTGAGGGGGGCAAAGTGGAGGGCTGCTTTTATTTCGCTGATTATTTTCAGCCTGTTTGCTTCCATTGTGGGTGTAATATGGTATGGGGTTACCCTGGTAAATCAGGGAGAGGGCATGACTACCGGCGATTTGTTCAAATTCATTCTGTACACACTTTTTGTTGGAGCTTCTATCTCGGGTATAGCCGACCTGTATTCGCAGGTACAAAAGGCCATTGGTGCAACAGACAGCCTGCTCGACCTGATGGACGAAGCTGCTGAACCACTCGGTGATTGCGCTCCTGCACTCAATCAACCAATAGATGGAAGGGTTGAGTTTAAGGAGGTTGGTTTCAGTTATCCTTCCCGTCCGGAAGTCAAGGTACTCGATAAAATAAATTTCACGATTGAACCGGGCAGTAAAATAGCGCTTGTTGGTGCTTCGGGAGCAGGGAAAACAACCATTTCATCATTATTGTTCCGTTTCTTTGACCCTCAGGAGGGCGAAATCCTGATAGATAATTACCGAATCAATGCATTGGAATTATCCTGCCTGCGCCGCCAAATGGCCATTGTGCCTCAGGAAGTGCTTCTGTTTGGCGGCACCATCCGCGAAAACATCGAATACGGAAAGCCTGGAGCCACAGAGGAAGAGATTATGGATGCTGCAAGAAGGGCACACGCACTGGATTTTATATCAGCATTTCCTGATGGTTTCAACACGGTGGTAGGGGAGCGGGGCGTGCAACTTAGCGGCGGCCAGCGGCAACGCATTGCGATTGCCAGGGCAATCCTGCGAAATCCGAGAATACTTATCCTGGATGAAGCCACAAGTGCCTTAGATTCAGCATCGGAGCAACTGGTTCAGAAAGCACTGGATGAATTGATGAGGGACAGAACTTCACTTATTATTGCCCATCGGTTGTCCACCATTTACAGTGCCGATAAGATATTGGTGATGCAGTCGGGCCGCATTGTTGAGTCAGGTACCCACAAGGAACTCATAGCCCATCAGGAGGGAGTTTATTATAGCCTCACCCGCCATGCCCTGATGAACGAGGGGATGATTAGTGGATGATTATTTGATTATTAATTATTTTCCAATCCGATCATCAGACGAAAAGTCTGCTCATCAATCATCCTGATGTTGAGTTTTTCGGCTTTCTCCTTTTTTGATGGACCCATTTGATCGCCGGCAAGAATAAAATCCGTTTTGGCCGAAATAGAACCAACAATTCTCCCTCCGTGTTGCTCAATCAGAGTCTTGGCTTCATCACGCGTAAAGGCAGTAAACACGCCACTGATCACAAAACTCTTGCCTTCAAGTACATTACTTAGTTTCTCAGTTGTTTGTTCCATAACAAACTGCAAGCCGCTTTGCTGCAAACGATGAATCATGTGCCTGTGGCTTTCATCTGAGAAATAGGACAGAAGGCTGTCGGCAATCCGGTCGCCGATTTCGTGAACTTCAATAAGTTGCTCCCTGCTGGCTTCCATTAAGCGATCAATGCTTCCAAAAGCTTCGGCAAGTTTCTTTGCCACTGTTTCGCCAACATATCTGATTCCTAAGGCAAAAAGTACTCTGGGAAACGGTGTTGATTTTGACTGCTCCAGGCTGTTGAGTATGTTATCAACGGTTTTTTCCCTAAAACTTATTTTGCGCTCTTTCATGCCCTCTGTGGCCGGATACATTTTTTCAAGCCCGATCAGTTTTTCAAAAGTCAGGTCGTACAAATCAGCAGCATCTTTCACCAATCCCTGGTCGAAAATTATTTCAATCCGGCCTTCGCCCAAACTTTCCACATTCATGGCCTTACGGCTGATGAAATGTTCCAGTTTACCCTTAATCTGCGGAGGGCAGCCATCAGAATTGGGGCAGTACCAGGCAGCTTCACCTTCAGTCCTTTCAAGTGGCGTATTGCATTCGGGGCAGGATGAAAGAAAGTTTATGGCTTTGCTATCACTTTTTCTGAACTCATGTTTCACTGAGGTTATTTTCGGGATGATTTCGCCGCCTTTCTCCACCACAACCATATCATCTATATGAAGGTCAAGTTTTTTGATAATGTCCTCGTTGTGAAGTGTGGCGCGCTTCACTGTGGTGCCGGCGAGTAAAACAGGTTCAAGGTTGGCTACCGGCGACACTGCACCTGTGCGTCCAACCTGAAAATCAACACTTAACAGCCGTGTCACCGCTTCTTCGGCTTTGTATTTGTAAGCTATAGCCCAGCGGGGTGATTTTGCGGTGAACCCCAGCAATTGTTGCTGATCGAAGCGGTTCACTTTGATTACGATACCGTCAATGTCGAAAGGCAGATTGTGTCTGCCATGTTCCCAATCGTGAATAAACTCAAATACTTCATTGATATTATGGCAAATAGCAATATTGTTCGATATTCTGAAACCCCATTCTTTGGCAGCTTTCAGGCTGTCGTAATGGCTTTCAAAGGGTAGGTTTTCGCCCATCAGGTAGTACAGCCAGCAATCAAGTTTCCTGCGGGCCACTTCGGCTGAGTCCTGAAGCTTGATGGTTCCGGCAGCAGCATTTCGCGGATTGGCAAACAAGGGTAGTCCTTCCTGTTCACGTTCTGCGTTGAGTATAAGGAAACTTTCATGCGGATAATAAATTTCGCCCCTGATTTCGAAATAAACAGGAAAGTCACCGGTGAGCCTGAGTGGTATTGATCTGATCGTTTTGACATTAGCCGTAACATCATCACCCTGGGTGCCATCACCACGTGTTACTGCCCTCGTCAGCAGCCCGTTTTCATAATGCAGACTGATTGCCAGTCCGTCATATTTAAGTTCGCATACGTAAACAGGTTCGCGCTCAAGGGATTTAACAATTCTGTTGTGAAACTCACTTATTTCGGCTTCGCTGTAAGAGTTGGCCAGCGAAAGCATGGGATAGCGGTGTCTGACCGTTTCAAATGATTTGGTGATTGTGCCACCAACACGTTGTGAAGGCGAATCCGGAACAGCCAGATCTGGATATTCCTTTTCGAGTCTTATGAGCTCCTCGAGGAGCATATCAAATTCATAATCAGAAACAGATGGTGCGGCCTGAGAGTAATAACGAAAATTATGCTCGTTGATTTCTTCAATCAGCTTTGCAATTCGCGGGCCGGCCTCTTCGCGGGTCATTACTATTCTGGTTTTAGGGGAATTATGTCCGTGTTGCGGTAAATGAAAATGCTTTCGTTGGCATTAACCGGGTTCAGCCAGTGGATGAAGCGATCCATAATGCTTGGTTTCACATAAGTTTCAAAAACCAGGCCCGGCATGAATTGCTTTAATGAATCAACTCTTGCTTCAAGATCATCGGGCTGATAAAAAAGCACAAAAGCCGGAACGCGGTCTGGGTTTTCCCAATCCAGCCAGCGATTCAGTTCTTCATAGTTGTTTCCTTTCATGAAGAAGTAGGTATGGGGCCATTGTTTCATATAAAACAAGGGAGGAAAACGTATAACTCTTTGATTTACATCTTCAATCATGATGTTTTTAATCCCTTCGTATTGCTTCAGATAACTCATAGACTCAACTCTGGCCCTTTTTGAATACATAGGTGTAACAGTAAGCAGCAGCGTCAAATTGAATATCCAGAAAACCAACCACAGCGAAGTGAGCAGCTTCGGATTGTTCTTCCAGAATCTGGAAGCTGTTGCCCATGACTCCCATCCGGCAAGCCCGATCACGATGATCATCGGCAGTACGGGAATGATGAATCTTTCCTGTTTGTTTGGAAAAACAGAATGGAACACCAGAAAAACAAATACCGGAAAAAAGAGCAGAAATTGTTTTTTCCACAGGCGAAAATACCCGAAAAGAAGCATCACACTCAATGGCGGGATAAGCAGACCAAAGAGTACCACGCCGTAATGATACCATGGCATGGTGTTATAATCAAATGCGTGGTTTATGTTGTAATTAATATAGGCCATTAGTTCAGCGAAGGGCTGTCGCCACACAATAAAATCAATCCCTCCCTGAAAAATGACAACTGAACTAAGAAAACCGGCTGCCGTGGCAAGCATGCCTTTCCAGTTGCCCAAAATCAAAAGGGCCAGCCCTAGTCCACCTGTATAAAATATAGTCTGGTACCTTACCGAGAACCCAAGCCCGAGAAAGAAACCCGCAACCAAAAAGGATGTGATGTGGTATCCCGGTTCGTTGCCTTTTCGGATGATCTCCTGTCGCAGCAGAATCAATGTTCCGTACATCAAAAAAGGGATAGTTACGGCTTCAACAAGGTTTCTTACGCCAATAAAAGGCATAAACCAGAAAACTGAAAGCAGCAAAGCTACTTTATAGGCAACTTTTCTATCTGTTATTAATGAAGCAATCCGGTAGCCGAAGGAAATCACAAGAAGTGAGAGCAAAGCATGTATACCGCGGACAAGATACATTTTCAGCTGAGGGTCATAAATACCGAATAACTGAACCAATTTGAAGAATAGGTAGTGGAAGCCAACATAAAAAAGGCTGTGTCCGTCAGGCCCTGTGTTTCCTTCTGTACCCGGAAGCCAGCGGTAATAGTCGCCTCCATCGACCCATGACTGCGACACATCGATTACCAGAAAATGGTCGTCGTGCATTCCAAATCCTTTGGAAAACAGGACCGCGATAAAGCGCAACAGCATGCCAATGGCCATGAAGAACAGAAATGGGTGCTTGTCCCTGAATTGCTTGATATGTCTGATCATGGCCTTGAAGAGTATAGGGTTGAATGTTACAAAAGTAAGGAAAAGTGGTTACAAGCTATAGGCCTATAGCAAAACTTAAGATAAGGAAATTAATTCATGTATGAGTTTTATATTGTCCTCGAGGCCCTGACTGCGGGACTGTGTTGCCCAGATGGTATAATATTTATGTTTCTGCAAAAAGTTAAGCTGCTCCAAATACCATACTTTAAGGGATTTGGGATAGTTGTTTAAATGAATCCATTCAAGTCTGAGTTTATGTGCAATGGCAAAATAATCAGGGCGTCCCAAATAATCAAGGTCTGCATCTCGGAGTATTTCGGATAATAAGCTGGTTGGTTTGCGTGATATTTCTGTTTCCAATATCAGCTGCACAATAACATTGATCTGTGCATCGGAATAACCGTAAACGGGCAGAATTCTTTTTGCGTAAGCTACCGATTCCTCCTCATGGCCAATGTAACCCTTCAGGATTCCGGTTTCATGCAAAAGAGAAGCTGCAAGAAGCATATCCATTGAAGCCTGGTCTAGTCCTGCTGCTGTCCCGTATTCCTGAGCTGCCCGCACAACATCAATTGTGTGGGCGTAGTCGTGATAGGGAAGGGTGGCAGGCAGATTCGTGAGTAAATCCTGCAACACATGGTCACGTATCGTGTCGAATAGCATAGGTTCTTTTGTTTTGATTATTCTGCTACACTTGTTTTCTGCCCTGAAATTCATAAATACTGACAGCTTCCTGCCTTCCTTTAACTTTTACGGTATCAAGAAGCCTGTATTGGTACTTGTCTTTATTGAAAAGCTTATTCAGACTTGTTTCCGAAATGATAACCCCAGCCTGGTATTCTCGTGTGAGACCTTCGAGTCTGCTTGCCAGATTTACTGAATCGGAGATTACAGTTGTTTCCATTCGCCCTTCTCCGCCAACAACGCCCAGCATCAGATTTCCGGTGTGAATACCTGCTCCTATGGTTATGGGCTTTCTGCCAAATTGCATCATCAGGCTGTTAAAATCAACGAGCCTTTCGTGCATTTCGAGTGCAGCATCAATCGCATTTTCAGGATTTTCACCGAAAAGCGCCATTATACTGTCGCCTATAAACTTATCCACAAAACCACCATGCTTTCTGATCACAGGTTCCATATAGCCCAGATAGGTATTCAGAAAATTGAAGTTCTCCGGTGGCGTCATGCTCTCTGACAATGTCGTAAATGATCGAATATCTGCAAACAGGACAGTCATGCACTGCTGAACCTGATCACCAAGTTGAACATCAGTAATGGTGTCTTTCCCCAAAAACCTCAAAAATTCTTTTGGTACGAAGCGTTGATTGGCTTCTGTGAGTTTTTTCAGATCAGCAATATTTTCCGTGATACGTGTTGCCATTTCATTGTATCCTATGGCCAGACGTCCAAACTCATCTGTCGTACGTACCACAGCCAGCCTGTCGAGCCCGTCGCCGACAGGTTGCTTCATTTTTTCAAGCACCTCTCTCACCGGAACAACAATACTCTGTGTAGTCCAGGTAACAAAGTAAAACAGATATATTATACTGATCAGTATTCCTGTAAAAATTCCTACAAACATCAGTAAACTGTCGATGGCATTAACATAAAAAAGCTGTTCGCTGCCAATGAGATTAGAGTTGTCGAGATAAGGAAGATATTTGCCAAACAAAACCTGTATTTGAGCTGGCTCGGGCTGTTTGCCCAGTGCATCTCGTATGCTTGTTGTACTCAGAAAAAGATAAAAAATTACAATCACAAGTGGCATGAGTGTGGTCATGGTGTAGTTGACCCAAAGCCGGTGCTTGATTTTGCTGCTGCTTCCTTTACGGCTCTCGCGGTAAAGGCTCACGCTGTCGAAAACATGGTCGATATATTTAAAAGTAACACGATGCCTGTGCCAGAAATAAACAAAAAGAACGGTCAAAAAAGAAGCAAAAACGGAGATAAAAAAGAACTGCCTGTAAAACTGAAGGCTGGTATTACTTTGTTGTTCCCCTGTAAACAATAAGAACCATAAAAAAATCAGATAAACAATCATAACGAGCCCGATAATGAAGCTGTTAATTATGGGCATATAAAGCAACCACCTTTGACAAAAACGAAGCAAACTTTCGCTGATTGTTTTGTTTTTTCGTTTTCGGAAGAATAACCGCCTAAAAGGTAGATTAACAACAAAAACAACAACCATACCTAAAAGGATCAATCTGAAAAGCAGCGCCATGCCTGATCCAAAACGGATTTCATCGTCATCAATCGTGATTTTGTTGTCGGTTTGAGGTTCTGCCATTTTGCTTAATGAATCAGAATCTGCACGTAGGTCGAAGTGTAGGAAACTGCCGTTTTGGTTTGCCGGTGCAACAGCCTGAACTTCCTCCCGGATCAGCCCTTTTTCTTCCATCCACATAGGGCCGTATTTGAACAACATAATCAGTGAAACAGGAAAAACCAGCATCAGATAAAGCAACACTGCAAGCGCATAAATGCGCAGGTTCATATAAGCCGGTGTGTTTTTTTTGCTCATGAAGTGGGTTACCAGTTTACTTCCTTACGCTTTAATGGCATTGTCATACACCGTGCCCCACCACCACCTCTAGAAAGTTCATCTCCTTCGATGGTTACCACGAATTTGTCGTAAGATTGAATGTCTATCTTGTTTTTAAGAATATCCCTTGCTTTGATAATCTCAAATCCATGTCTGTTCAGGTTTTCCATGGTGTGAACATTACGCCCGTAACCGATTACCTTACCCGGTGCCAGAGCAAAAAAATTGGCGCCGCTCTGCCATTGTTCGCGTTCCATGATATAGATGTCATCTTCTTTACCACAAACAACTGGTTCCAGATCAATGCCAATTTTCTTCAAAGCTTCCAGAATATTATTTTCCTCCATGATTGAAGCTACCTTGTTGTCCTCCACGATAATATGTATGGTCAGATGCCTGCTTGAGCTCATGATCAGTGGTTCAAAGATCATGCATTTGTCCCTGTCGAGAAAAGTGAACACCATATCCAGGTGAATAAATGATTCGGGCTGGTAGGGGAGTTCCTGAAGGATGAGGTGTTTGGTTCCCGGAAGTGTTTTCAGGTATTCGAGCAGGGCATCAATTCCCTGGCTTGTTGTTCGGGCGCTTATACCCGACATAAAAACATCTTCGCGGGCAATAAGCACATCGCCACCTTCAATACTTGCTTTTCCTGAACGGTCCCAGGTTTTTACAGGGTTTACAGTTTGTGTAGAGAAAATGGGATGATAATCGAAAATGGCTTCCATAATAATGCTTTCGCGCTCGCGCACCTTACTGGCCATCTGGCTGATAATGACCCTGTCGCGCATACTGAATGATGCATCCCGGGTAAAAAAGAAATTGGGCAGGGGATGAAGCGAAAATCTTTCGTTGTCAAGGTATTTCGTTAGGGTGTCCTTTCTCATTTCAACGCCTTCAATAAGCTGTGCAGCAAGCGTTTCGTTGCTGTATCCTGAAATAATCTTACAGATATCATCTACAGATTCGCTTTTGCAAATACGACTGACTATGCTCGTTTTTACCTTTTCAGTTTTCAAAATGTCGACAAGCAGGTCTTTTACATCATAGACCTTTGCAAATAAGTTAAGTATGCCTTTGAACTCATTATATTCAGGTAGTGCAACACTCAGATTAAGGATGTCGCTGTACAAGGCACGCGCGGCATTTTCAGGTGTCATGTTCTCCACCTCGGGGCCGGGCGTGTGAATGATCACATGTTCCAGATTCCCGATTTCGGAACGTATATCAATGGTTAGCTTTTCCTTATTGTTCATTGCTCATTTGTTAAGGACAACGTGTTGTTATTGTGAGTTTTACATTTTACTGTTACCTGAGCGAAATGTGTTGGTGGAATCATATAATTCCAGAAATTCAAATGAATTTCCTGTAAATTCCAAATACCTGCGAAAATCATCCACCATAATACTCAGGCTGGCAGTATTGTCATTTGGATGAAAACTCACTCTCCGGGCTTTGAGGAGTTCAACGTCGATAAACACATGCACATGATTAGCAGCATCATTGATCAATCCAAAGGGAGAAACACTACCCGGCCCGACACCGAGATACTTTCTCATTCGCTCGGGGGAAGCAAAACTCAACTTTCCTTGTTTCAGACGCTGTTCCAGATCATGTATGTTCAGTTGCTGTAAACAGTGGAAAACAACCAGATAATGCTTGTTCCCCTTGTGATTCCTGAAAAACAGGTTTTTGCAATGCACTGCATCCAGATCCTTCCAGTATTTCATTGCTTCTTCAATCGTTGGTGCCGGAGGGTGATAGACAACCTCATAACCAATATTGAGATCGTTTAGCAGGTTGAAAACCTTTTGGTGGACACTGTTTGTCAGCATGCAGTGCATTTTAAAACAATGATTTATTCAACCCAATCCGCTATAAACAGATTGGTGTCACGCGTGCCACCGTTGTTTCTGTTGCTCGAAAATATCAGTTTTTTTCCATCGAACGAAAACATCGGGAAGGCGTCAAAAGTTTTGTCGAAGGTAATCTGTTTGAGGCCGGTTCCGTCAAGGTTGATCATAAAAATATTGAACTGAAATCCTCTGTCTGAATGGTGATTTGAGCTGAACACGATTTTCTCGCCTGAGGGATGAAAATATGGCGCCCAATTGGCCTTGCCTAAGTTGGTTACCTGAACCAGATTCGATCCGTCGGCATCACACACAAAAATTTCCATATTGGTTGGCGTAACTAAGCCTTGTTTAAGAAGTTCCTTATAATCATTTTGTTCTTCAGTGGTTGTTGGCCTTGAAGCCCTGAAAACCAATTTTGAACCATCGGGCGAGAAAAACGCTCCGCCGTCATATCCAAGTCCGCTGGTGATCTGTTTAACATTGCTTCCATCAATATCCATCACAAAAAGTTCAAGATCGCCTGTTCTGTCCGAAGTAAAGACAATTTTATCACCCCTTGGCGAAACGGTTGCCTCGGCATCATAACCTTGACGGTTGGTTAAGGTATCAATAATTTTACCCTTGAGGTCAGAAACAAAAATATTGTAATCGGCATAGATTGGCCAAACGTATTTGCCGTCTTCACGCGGATCGGGCACATGCGGACAACTACCATCACCCATATGCGTTGAAGCAAAAAGAATGGTCGTGTCACCCGGCATGAAATAGGAACAAGTGGTGCGGCCGAGTCCGGTGCTGATCATTTGAGGGATCTCTTCACCCATATTGGCACTGTCGAGCCTGGTATAAAAAATCTGATCGCATTCCAGTGACCACCCTGGGTTATTAGACTGAAAAACTATCATTTCATTGTTAAAACTAAAATATGCCTCGGCATTATCTCCACCAAAAGTGAGTTGCTTCACATTCGTCAGATGAGCCTCCTGCTCATAATGAACTATTCCTGAATAATCATGCTTTTGGTCTGAATCATGTTCATGACTGTGGCCTTCATGCTGATTCTTGTTGGCGTACTGGCATGAAACTGACAGTGCCAGAATAAAGATAACTATACTAAGATTTTTAAACATATGATTAGATTTTGGGTTAACAATAGGATTTCTGGCAAAAATAGGCAAATTAGCCAAACCTGTAGTCAGATCAGGAACGTAGTGGAATCTTGGCTCTAAGCGCCATAGCTGTATGCGATTGACTCTGTCTGACTATTTCTTCCGGAGTTCCTTCAAATTGAATTTGCCCGCCTTTTTCACCACCTTCAGGACCTAAATCAATAATCCAGTCTGCTGATTTAATAACTTCAGGATTGTGCTCAATAACAATCACTGAATGTCCATGTTCAATAAGGGCATTCAGGGCTTCGGTAAGTTTAAGGATATCATGAAAGTGAAGTCCGGTTGTCGGCTCATCAAAAATAAACAGAGTTGGTTTTTCAACATGGCCTTTTGTCAGAAAAAAGGCAAGTTTGATTCTTTGTGCCTCGCCTCCGCTGAGCGTGCTCGACGACTGGCCAAGTTTAAGATAACCAAGACCTACATCCTGCAAAGGCTGTAACTTATTCCGTATTCTTTGGCAAACAGAGCTTCCATGACTGTGCTCACCAAAAAAAGTCAGTGCATCATCGATGGTCATGGATAGAATATCTGTGATGCTGTTGTTATGAAACTTAATGTCAAGTACCTCTTCCTTAAACCTTTTACCCTTACATTGATCGCATTCAAGATACACGTCGGCCATAAACTGCATTTCAATCTTAACTACACCTTCGCCTTCGCATTGATCGCAACGGCCACCGGGTACATTGAAGGAAAAATAGCCGGGTTTATAACCGCGGGATTTTGCAAGTTTTTGTTCCGAGAACACTTGTCTGATGTCATCATATGCCTTAACATAAGTTGCAGGATTGGAACGGGTTGATCTCCCGATGGGGTTTTGGTCAATGAGTTCAACACCGCCAATTTGGCCAAGCTCACCGCGCACCTCGCCAAAACGCCCCGTTTTATCTGAGTGTCCGCCAAGTCTTCGTTTCAATGCAGGAAACAAAATACCCCTGACAAGTGTTGATTTGCCTGAGCCGCTCACGCCGGTGACAACAGTGAGTATCCTCAGAGGAAATACCACATTGATATTCTTAAGGTTGTTCTCCGATGCACCGGTCACCTCAACAAAGTCGCGCCATTTTCGTCGTAACGGTGGTACAGGAATCGACAACCTTCCGCTAAGGTAAGCACCTGTCAGACTTTGATCTGAACGCAGAATCTCTTCGAAATTTCCCTGAAACACCAATTCGCCTCCATGGCTGCCTGCCAGCGGGCCAATATCAATAATCTGATCTGCTGCACGTATGATTTCTTCATCATGCTCTACAACGAGCACGGTGTTTCCTATATCCCTTAATTTCAATAAAATACTAATCAAACGCTGAGTGTCTCTGGAGTGAAGTCCGATGCTGGGTTCATCCAGGATATAAGTTGAGCCAACCAGACTGCTTCCCAATGCCGTAGCAAGGTTGATGCGCTGCGATTCGCCGCCCGACAGAGTGTTGGACAATCGGTTGAGCGTTAAGTAACCAAGGCCAACATCGAGCAGAAAGCCAAGCCTTGAGGTGATTTCTTTCAGTAATCGATCTGCGATTTTTTGGTCTGAAGCAGTCAGTTCGATCGTTTCAAAGAACGGCAATAATTTTTCAATGGGCAGCAAAACTAATTCGGAGATTGATTTTCCGGCAACCTTCACATAGCCTGCATCTTTTCTGAGCCTTGTTCCGCGGCAATCCGGACAAACTGTTTTTCCCCGGTAACGAGAGAGCATTACCCTGTACTGTATCTTGTAGGTTTGCTCTTCAATCACTCTAAAAAACTCATCCAGACCAGCGAAATATTGATTACCTGTCCAAAGCAATTCCTTTTGTTCGTCACTTAATAGATAGTAAGGCTTGTGAATAGGAAAACCGAATCTATCAGCATTCATTACCAAAGTATCTTTCCATTCACCCATTTTTTCGCCTTTCCAGCAAACCACAGCTCCTTCATAAACAGATAGTGCTTTGTTGGGTATAACAAGGTCTGGATCGATTCCGATGACTGAGCCAAATCCTTCGCAGGTGCGACAAGCTCCGTATGGATTATTAAAGGTGAACATATTTACCGAAGGTTCTTCGAAGCTGATGCCGTCGGCTTCAAACCTGCTGGAAAATCTTCGCGAAAAAACATTTCCACCAGGTTCAGTAACCAGTAGTTCACAATTGCCATGTCCTTCATAAAATGCAGTCTGCACAGAGTCGGCCAGCCGTGGAGCCAGATCGTCGCTTTCTTTGTTCATTCTGAGTCTGTCGATGACGATTTTGAGAACAGTTACTTTTAGTGGTTTTTTTGTGTTCAGTAATTCCTCTATTCTTTGCACTGTATCATCTGTCATCACCCGGTTAAACCCCTGCTGCAACAGCACCGTCAGCTGGTCCACAGGAGACCGGCCATTATTCAGGTTGATCTCTGCAAGCACCATCATGGTTGTTTCATCGGGCAAGGCCATAGCATAATCCACAACATCGGAAACCTGGTTTCTTTTGACCTCTGAACCAGAAACCGGTGAAATCGTTCTGCCAACACGAGCAAAAAGAAGTTTCAGATACTCATAAATTTCAGTGCTGGTTCCAACCGTCGAGCGGGGGTTTCGTGTATTAACTTTTTGTTCGATCGCAATGGCAGGCGACAATCCTGTGATCTGGTCCGCATCCGGTTTGTTCATTCTGCCCAGAAACTGACGGGCATAAGCACTCAGACTTTCAACATAACGTCGCTGGCCTTCGGCATACAAGGTGTCGAACGCAAGAGACGATTTTCCGGAACCGGAAAGCCCCGTAATCACAACCAGTTTGTTGTGCGGAATATTAACAGTCAGGTTCTTTAGATTGTTTACCCTTGCACCGATAATGGAGATAAACCTTATACGGTTATTAGATTGCATGTGTAGTGGTGAAAAAAAATTTTGGCGAAATTACCAATAAATATTGCTTTTTTGTTTTTCATGCCTATATTTGCCCTCTGAAATACGAGTTTAAGTAGTCATTATTTAATCATTCAGGAGGAAACCTATCGATCTGACTTTACCTTTTTAACCTAAATTATTAAAAAGGAGCCTCTATGAGCGCAATTCAAGTCAGCGATCAGGAACTTGTCAGCAGTTACCTGAATGGAAATCACAATAGCTTCGAGATTTTGCTGAACCGCCACCAGGGTAGGGTGTATTCGTACATCTTAATGCTGGTCAAGGACAAACAACTGGCAGATGATCTTTTTCAGGATACGTTCATGAAAATCATCCGTACACTGAACAGCGGAGCTTACAAGGAAGAAGGCAAATTCATACAATGGGCAATGCGCATAGCGCACAACCTTATTATTGATCACTTCCGCAAATCGAAACGGCTTCCGACAGTTGATTCGCAATTTGACGATATAAGCGTTGTCCGGCAGACGAATCATGCAGGTCCTTCAATCGAAGAAAGACTAATCACAGAGCAAATCCACGAAGACCTCCGCAAAATGATCGGATTCCTTCCCGAAGAACAGCGCGAAGTGCTTTATCTGCGACTCTATGCCGAAATGAGTTTTAAAGAAATCGCAGAAACAACAGGAGTCAGCATCAACACTGCTCTCGGACGCATGCGTTATGCCCTGATCAATATGCGTAAAATGGCGAAAGAGAAAAATTTGATTCTATCTGTGTAGAAACTTGCCTTTTGTCAATCATGTAGAAAAAGTTTTTGTGTTGTATACGAATCACAACTTATGCAGCGTTATTGGAGCAAATGCTCACAAAAACAACCTGCATGAAAAAAACCTTTACTTTCAACAACATTCCTTCATTTTCAGATCAGTTTCAGCAAGAACTGGAGAAAGAAATTACCAGTTTTTTCGCTGATGAAATGAAATCAGTAAATCCTGACGAGTTTATCCGTAAGAAAATCATTGGATTTGCTGCCTCAATGAAATCAGTGAGAACAAGGTTCTGCTCTCCCTGTGAAGTCATCTTAAATTAAATCGTAGGTACATCATTCCTTGGACTTCCTAGATTTCTTTACAGATCTCATTATGAATCAGCCCAGTTAGCGTGTTGTATAGTCATGCAAGAAATTGGTACGGAACATGTTTTTTTTTGATTGACTCAATATTTATTGGATTCTTATAACATTTTTAAGAGAATTATATTAATTTTGCACTCCTGTTAACATGGACCTGTAGCTTAATTGGATAGAGCATCTGACTACGGATCAGAAGGTTAGGGGTTCGAGTCCCTTCAGGTTCACACAATCCGACCGTTGGCTTAAATAATAGGCCAACGGTTCTTTTTTTATCAAAACCATCAGGATAGTGATTAATATTCTCCAAAAGGTTTTAATTTTGGGCAATAAATAAAAATAACTAAAATACCCATCCATGAGCGTATTAGTAAACAAGCATTCAAAAGTTATTGTACAGGGATTCACCGGAAGCGAAGGCACTTTTCACGCAGGTCAGATGATTGAATACGGCACTAATGTTGTAGGCGGAGTTACCCCTGGAAAAGGAGGGACTGAGCATCTTGGAAAACCGGTTTTCAACACGGTTGCTGATGCTGTAAAAGCAACAGGTGCCGATGTATCTGTAATTTTTGTTCCACCTGCTTTTGCTGCCGATGCCATCATGGAAGCAGCTCATGCCGGAATTGAAGTCATTGTTTGTATAACTGAAGGCATACCAACCTCTGATATGGTTCGTGTAAAAGAATACCTGAAAGGACGTCAATCGAGACTCATCGGGCCCAACTGCCCGGGAGTTATCACACCCGGTGAAGCCAAAGTGGGAATTATGCCCGGATTTATTCACCAAAAGGGCAAGGTAGGTATTGTTTCGCGTTCAGGAACACTCACTTATGAGGCTGTTGATCAGCTCACCAAAGCTGAATTGGGCCAAACCACGGCCATCGGCATTGGCGGTGATCCGATTATTGGAACAACAACCAGAGATGCTGTTGAATTGCTAATGGGTGACCCTGAAACCAAGGGAATTGTCATGATTGGTGAAATTGGCGGTGGCATGGAAGCCGAGGCAGCTTATTGGATAAAAGAACATGGAACGAAACCTGTAGTTGGCTTCATTGCCGGTGCAACAGCACCTAAAGGACGCACCATGGGTCATGCCGGAGCCATTATCGGTGGAAAAGATGATACTGCTGAAGCCAAAAAAGCAATACTGAGAGAATGCGGCGTTCATGTTGTTGATTCACCGGCCGATATCGGTCGTAAAATGTCTGAATTGTTGCGTTAATATCCTGCACCATTTTTTTTCTGCAGAATCACGTTTTCTTTGCCCTGTTATTCTTGTATTCTGGCGCGCCTGAAAGGTTTGGCCCTGTCAAAAAGGTAGCGGTATGTGACATGTGTCTTGTAAATTTGTCCGCCAATATTTTCAACTACTTTCATCATTGATGGGTTGAAATCTCCGATCCAGTTCATCTCTAACTCCTTGTAAGGAAATCCTTTGGAAATGGCTGTCTTGCTGAAGGTCATAACCAGAGCCCCATCAATACCTTTTCCCTGATGTTCAGGGACAATGCCAAATATCCTTCCTATTATTCTGGTACAGCTTTTTCTGACCTTCAAATGGTACATTAACCTGAGTTTGTTGATCAGGTTCATTTTTCCATTGAACTTTCTGATGACTTGGTTCAGATCCTGCATCATGATAAAAAATGCGATGGGCTCATTTTTGTAATATCCAAAATAAACAAGTCTGCGATCCAGAATTGGTTTCATCATTTTCAGCAATCCTGTGGCATGCGCAATGGTCAATTTCTTGGATCCCGGGATTGAACCCCATGCCTTATTATAAATTTCCAGAAAATCATGAGCGTATTTTTCCAGATTTTGCCAGCTGATCATCGTAAAACGATAATCCGGATTAGCAAATACTCTGGCAGCTTTTTCAAATATGACATCTTTAACACCTTGAAGATTAATCTCCCGTTTATAGGTGTATTGATTGAAATAGTTCTGAAAACCATAATTCTCAAAAAGTTCTTTGTAATAAGGGAAGTTATACGGCATATTAAATACGGGTTCATGAAAACCATCAACAAGTACTCCCCAGAAATTGTCGCGGTCACCAAAATTCACCGGTCCGTCCATCGCTTCCATCCCACGCTGAGCAAGCCATACCCGTGCTGCATCAAAAAGCATTGTGGCGGCTTCCTGATCATGGATACAATCGAAAAATCCACAACCTCCTGTGGGTTGTTCGTTGTTTCGTGCAGTATCAGGATCGATAAAGGCTGCTATGCGACCTATTATAGTGCCTTCATAATCAAGCAGAAGCCATCGGATGGCTTCGCCCTTGCGCAACCGTTTGTTTCTTTTGCTGTCAAACAATTTCTCAACATCATTGTCGAGCGGCCTGACGTAATGACTGTCGTTCTTATAAAGTTTTGAAGGAAATGACAGAAAGTCCCTTTTATCCCGCTCATTTAACACTTCATGCAGGCGGTATCGCTGAATCATAGACCTGTTTTTCGTGCGAAAATAAGAGAATTAGCCTGAATAATAAGTCAGCTCAGGGCTTCTTTATAGGTTTTTATTGCCCTTTCTCTGGCATTTTTGTGGTCAACCAGCGGTTTAGGATAATCCGGATTATTAAGTTCGGGTATCCAATACCGGACATACTTTTGTTCCGGATCGAACTTACGGGCCTGCTCCAGGGGGTTGAATACCCTGAAATATGGAGCTGCATCACAACCTGTTCCGGCTGCCCATTGCCAGTTGCCATTGTTGGAAGACAGTTCATAGTCAAGAAGTTTATCAGCAAAATAAGCCTCACCGAGACGCCAGTCAATCAGAAGATGTTTCGTGAGAAAACCGGCTACAACCATCCTCACCCGATTGTGCATAAAACCAGTTTGGTTCAGCTGTCGCATACCTGCATCCACTAATGGATATCCGGTTTTGCCCTGACACCATTTATCGAATGAATCCGGGTCGTTACGCCAGTTGATGCGGTCGTATCTGGCATTGAAATTCCGTTCTGCAACATGAGGAAAATGGGACAAAATATGCATGAAAAATTCGCGCCATATCAATTCATTCATAAATGATTCGCTGTAATTCATTGCAAGTGAGACCAATTGTCTGATGCTAACAGTTCCAAACCGAAGGTGGACACCAGAAAATGTTGTGTGACCCGGAAAAGGTACATTTCGCAGGTCAGCGTAAAGCATCAGGGTATCTTTATCAATACGCAACTCCGGAACATTAATGGATGACAGTTTGAACCCAATCATTCCTAACTCCGGAAATTGGTTATCAAACCTGTAAAAATTTGCCATCAACGTTTCAGATGAATAGGTTGTGAAAGGATTTAAACGAAGGTATTCTTTCCAGCGAACCGAAAAAGGTGTAAAAACAGTATAGGGCGTCAAGTCAGCTTTGAGTATTTCTCCCGGTTCAAACATCAGGTGATCTTTAAAGCTTCTGAATGGAATTTCTCTTTTTTCAAGGAACGATTTAACCTCTTCATCTCTTTTGATACCATAAGGTTCGTAGTCTCTGTTCGCAAAAACCCCGTCAATTTTCCATTCGTCTGTGAGTTGATGAAATACTTCTGCGGGTTTTCCAAACCTGACAATCAAGCTACTGCCCTCAAGCCTGAGTTTTTCATTAATTTCTGCAAGTTTCTTGTAAATGAAACTAACCCTTGCATCAGCCCGATCGTTAATGTTGTCGAGTATGTCGGTGTCGAAAATAAATAGTGGCAGCACTTTTCGTCCGCTTTTTAAAGCCCTGAAAAGGCCATGGTTGTCCTGTAATCTGAGATCACGCCTGAACCAAAAAATAACCGGGTTATCATTCATACACATGAAACAACCCAAACTGTCAAATTGTTGGTGCTAATCTTTTAAAATCCACGAATCGGAATACTCAGCCGGAAGTTTTTCTTTTGCTGCAATGGCATCTTTCAGATTGTCTAAGACATTTAGTGCAACCCTGATTTTGTTATCTTTAGTAACAATCACTGCATGTTCAAATCCGTTGTTCTTATGTGTTTTCAGAGCAGTTTGTGCTTCCTGAAGGCTGCCAAATATGCCGTAAATGATATAGTATCTGTTCGTGTTTTTTACAGAAGTTTTTGCGGATGTATCGTTTGTAAACGGAGCCAAAAAGATTTCATTACCCTTAGCACAAACGGCAGGTTTTCTGTTAGGATCGGTTCGTTGACCCATCCAAAGACTCAGGTAGTTTTCCCCAATACCAACTCCCATGGCTGCCCACTTCTTATCCGAGTGCGCGCCTTTACCGAGAATAAAATCTACAACCTCCGGAACCGAAAACCACAGGTCTGCGACCATGTCAGGCTGAAGCAGATTTTCTTCAAAATACACAATCTCGTAGCCTCTGAACGGGTAATTACTTAGTTCCTTAGGTTTTTCCCACATGCACTCCGGGCGGTGTATGTAACTATTGTAACAGCAGCTCTTCCAAATTCCTTTATCCGACCAGCTTGCAGTGGTGCAAATACTTGTGTCGGGCCTGTTAAGCTGCAAGTCGGCTACATGAGTCTTGGCAACAAAACTGAGCGAAGTTGAAAGTGGAATTTCTGACATTCGGTGTTCCCTTCTAAATTTATTGATCGATTCTGAAAAGTTCAATTCGGCTGTTGTTATACAAAAGTTGTCAATACTGTGCTCTTGCCCGAAAACACCAATTGCTAACAATAATGACCACAAGCCTAATATTGATCCCCTTACAACCATAATACTAACTGAATTTATACATTACATATCAATCATTTCAAACTGTATCCAATTCTTCAAATACTGAACAAAGCATCTTAACGTTCATGAACCAATGGCGAAATCAAAGGATAAAATTAGACTTTCCTTTTGAAATAGATTGTTCTTTGTGGTTGTTTTGACATAAGCTTTAGGTCTGTAACTGAGTATTCCAACTGAATTGTTCAATATTTTCTACGATCATCTTACCCAATTCACTCATTAAAAAAGTGATTAATTGATGGGGTACCTTATATCCAGTATGGTCAATTTTACTGATTGGGAGTATTTTTGGAGAGGTGCCGGTGAGAAAACAGGCTTCAAACCCTGATAAATGACCCGTCCGAATCTCATTTTTGAAAAGTTCTATTTTGCTTTTATAACAGATTTCAATAACCTTGCTGCGGGTAATCCCCCCCAAAACCTGTTCGTCCGCAGCAGTAAACAGGCAGTTGTTTCGGATAAAAAAAATATTCGATTTACTGCCTTCTGTTACAATGTCATTATGTGTCAGCAACACTTCAAATGCTTTAGTTTCATGCAGTCGTTGGGCAACGGCTTTCTTATACTCATCATCCTGAACTTTGCGTGTAGGGTGTTTTCGTCTCAAATTCAGACTTGTCATCAATACACCTGCTGCATATTGTTCATCAGTAGGGTAGTAGGCCGGAGTAAACCATGCTGCAGTTCTTCGATCTGATCCAGAGTCTTCGATAAAAGCAATTAGTTTTATATTTCCCATGTCAGCCCTATTTGCTTCAATCAGCAATCTAATGATCTGTTTTATTTGACCCTCGCTTTCCCTGACCCGGCTTTCGGTTTGGCCCAATGATTCAAAAAACCTGCCCAGATGCTCCCGCAGAAAGAGTGGCCGACCCCCGATAACCCTTATAACCTCATAAACCGGCTTGCCGTTTGCAAACTTGAACGGGTTGAAGTCGCAACAGCTCAATAGTTGTTGATCTATAATGAAATAACTGTTCAGGCAGGTTTCCATGCAGTCGAAACGCTTCGGGAAGTCAATAGATGATTATACAGCAATCCGGAATAAGATCAGATGAACTTACACTTACTTCTAACAGGAGCATAGACTATCTGTTTTTTAGATATTCCGCGACAAGTGCTGTGGCTTTGTCTTCATTTTCTGCCTCAACAAATAGCTCACAGGCATCCTCGGGGCTGCCGGAAGCCCATCCTGCAATCAGGCTTTCGTCCATCGAATTACGCTTCAGTACACCTATTCCATGTTCAAAAAGTATCTCTTCGATAAAGTCAGCCTCGATTAATGATCCTGTAAAAACCAGTTTGATTTCCTCTTTCATGGCTAATGTTTTTTGTCGCAATAAAGGTAACTCAATTTGAGCCAAAAAACAAGTGCTATTTTTTTGTTCCGGCATTTATCCTGATGATGGCAAACACCATTACTGCAGCCGAAATCCACTGAACAGCCGAGAATACGCTTCCATTGATGAGGTAATCAAAAACAATGGCCGAAATGGGAAAAAGTAGTTCGCTAACCGTGGCCATGATTGCCTGAACTTTTCTGAGTCCGTAGTAATAAAGAAATATTGCCCCTGAGCCTGTAGTGAGACAAATGATGGCAATGAATATCCAGTTACTGGTTGAAGTTGCCTGCAATTGACCGAAATCACCAAAGAATAACATGAAAAAAAACATGATCGCCGAAGTGAATCCGTAGCGATAGAAGGTTGAGGTAACAAAGTTATAAGATCCCAATATTTTTTTTGAAAGCACTGTTGAACTTCCGAACGACAAGGCAGCCAGCAGGGCCAGCAGTGATGCATAAACGGTGTTTTCACCTGTTTCGAGATCAGGCAGGGCAAAACCAAAAGTCAGAAAATATCCCCCGGAGATGGCAAGAATTGCATAACCCACAAAACTTTTACCCAGTCGTTCACCTAACCATGTGGTTGCCAAAAGTATGGCAAATATAGGCTGTAGCTTTTGAAGCAGGACAACAATGGATAAATGGTTAAAGTTTAATAAAAACAAAGCTTTCACAATGGCAAGAGTGCCTATTGCTCCGCCACTCAGACTGATCAGCAGAAAAATAATCAGGTCAGATCGTGTGAAAGTCTTCAGATGCCTGTATTCCCTGAATAGAAACAGGTTCATCATCACAAACGGAATCAGATGAAGCATAAACACTACATAAACAACATCCAGATTATACAGTCTGGGTGTAAGAACAACTCCATCGAGTCCCCACATAATGGCTGCTATACTAATGGCAACCGAACCTTTGATGCTGAATGATTTAAAAGCTCCTGTCATTCAATTGTCGGATTACGGGCAAATAAGCCGCAAATGTAAACATTTAGCGGGTTTCACTGATGAAAACAAATAATGAAGGTTACTTAATTGCTTGCGACTTTTCTGCTTAAAGAGGTTCAACAACATTATCCTCTTATGTTTGCAACAAATGCAATATTTTTGGCTGATAAATTCATTTCCTTATGAACCTTGGAATAAGCGATAGCTGGTTTATTGTGTGTGGTGCCGGAAGCGGATTTGGCAGGGCTGTGGCAGAGAGGCTTCTTGAAGAAGGGGCAGGTGTTATAGCTGTTGCCCGAACTGATTCAGTACTAAGGCAATTTGAAGACCGGAATATTCACAAACAGAGATTGATCACCGTTTGTGCTGACATCACAAAAGATGAAACCCAAGAACGGCTGATTTTGTTGAGCAAAGATCTGAAACTCCATGGAATCTTCATTAACGCCGGTGGACCTCCTGCCACAACTGCGGTCGAAACAAGAATTGAAGCCTGGGACGAGGCCTACCAATACCTGCTTCGCTGGAAAATTCAGTTAGTTATGAAGTTGTTACCGGTATTCAGAAAACAATCGTATGGTCGGGTATTGCTTCTTGAAAGCATTTCAGTAAAACAACCGGTCGAAAATCTGGTGCTCAGCAATTCGTTAAGATCGGCCGTAATTGGCTGGATAAAAACACTTTCTCAGGAACTGGCATCAGAACACATCACAATTAATGTGCTCGCACCGGGCTACCATGACACTGCAGCAATGCAGCGTCTTTTCGCTAAGTTATCTGCAATTAAGGGGACGAGTCTGGAGGAGTCCAGAAAACATTACGAGTTTAAAATCCCTGTGGGCAGACTGGGCCAGGCTTCAGAACTGGCCAGTCTTTCGGCATGGTTGCTTTCGCCTATGTCCGGTTTTGTTACCGGCCAGACCATCAGTCATGATGGCGGGTCTGTTTCAGGCATATTCGGTTAATAGGATATTATTATTTTGATAACCAACCGGTAATTTCATCATCAAGCGGGGAGGTTCTTGGACTCACCACTTTAACCAGTCTGCCGTCTTCATCAATCAGGTATTTCTGAAAATTCCAGCTGACTGAAGAATCTTCAACACCATTCTTATCTTTTGAAGTCAGCCATTGATACACAGGATGCATATCATCGCCCTTAACTGATATTTTGGACATCATCGGAAAAGATACACCATATTTGGTGGAACAGAATTCTTTGATCTCAGCATTACTTCCTGGCTCCTGACCCATAAAATTGTTGGCAGGAAACCCTATGATGATAAATTTATCACCGCCAAACTGTTGATAAAGCTCTTCAAGTTTTTGGTATTGAGGGGTTAAACCACATTTGCTGGCAGTATTCACAACCAATACTTTTTTTCCTTTGAGTTGTGAAAGCGCA
Source organism: Bacteroidales bacterium (assembly GCA_024710405.1). Classification (GTDB taxonomy): domain Bacteria; phylum Bacteroidota; class Bacteroidia; order Bacteroidales; family F082; genus UBA6192. Next base: position 178,709 of record JANJUV010000007.1, on the reverse strand, counting down.
TAATCATTACCATCAATATCTTTCACGGTGAAATCATGAAAGCTTTGTTGGGCACTTACTATACCTGCTATCATGGTGAAGACGATAATCATTAGTTTCATTTTCATGTTATTAGTGTTTTGTTGAGTAAACAAACTAAAGTTCTAAAGGTTTAAGAAATAATTTCAATTGTTTTCGTCCGGAATAAACAACTCATTGCTAGCCTGTGCTGAACAGTCTCTTGCAAATTTTCAATAACCATATTTTTTTTTCCATTTATTTCGTAGTGAACTCCTCATTTCTGATTCTTTGGAATTATTTCCCGGATTGTAGAATTGTTTGCCGGAGATTGCCTCAGGCAGAAATTCCTGATCAACAAAATTTCCTTCAAACTGATGTGCGTATTGATAGGTTTCGCCGTAACCGAGGTTTTTCATCAAGTTTGTCGGGGCGTTTCGCAGATGCAAAGGAACCGGCAGGTCTCCGCTGTTTCTTACTTCCTGCAGTGCCTGCTCTATAGCCATGTAGGAAGCATTACTTTTGGCTGAACAGGCAAGGTAGATAGCGGTTTGCGACAGTATAATTCTTCCTTCGGGCCATCCTATTTTGTTCAAACCATCAAAGCAAGCATTGGCAAGCAGCAAAGCGTTCGGATTGGCATTGCCAATATCTTCTGCAGCCAGAATGATCATTCTGCGGGCAATAAACAGAGGGTCTTCTCCGGCTTCCACCATTCGGGCAAGGTAATAAACCGCTGCATTTGGGTCGCTACCCCTCATTGATTTAATAAATGCAGAAATCAGGTCATAATGCATTTCACCCGACTTGTCATAACGGGCCAGATTATTTTGAATTACCTTGATGCATAATTTATTTGTGACTAAAATTGCCTTGTTTTGAGGCAGGTCATGACTGCTCATATCGACAATAAGTTCTATGGCGTTGAGAAGTTTTCTGGCATCACCTCCGCTGATTCTGAACAAAGCATCTGTTTCTTCAATGTTAATTTCTCTCTTGTATTGCTGCGACAAAGTTTCACAGGCTTTTAACAAGAGGACTCCAAGGTTCTTTTCTTTAAGCGGTTCCAGAAGGTACACCTGGCAACGTGAAAGCAAGGGCGCAATAACTTCAAAAGAAGGGTTTTCGGTTGTGGCTCCAATGAGCGTAACAAGACCTTTTTCGACTGCTCCAAGCAATGAATCCTGTTGCGATTTGCTGAAACGGTGAATTTCATCAATAAACAAAACCGGTGACTGAGGCAACATACGGGCCCGTTCGATAATTTCCCTCACATCTTTTACACCGCTGCTGATGGCACTTAATGTAAAAAACTGCCGCGATAGTTTCTTTGAAATAATGAAGGCAAGCGTTGTTTTGCCCACACCCGGAGGTCCCCAAAGAATCATGGACGGGATTTTTCCTTGTTCAATTGCTTTCCGCAATGGTGAATCAGGCCCAACAAGGTGCTCCTGTCCTATATAATCATCAAGATCAACTGGCCTGAGTCTTTCTGCCAAAGGCGTGTCACCTGAATATTGCATCATAAACAAGGGATATTGCTGACAACAAAAATAAGCCTAATTACCTTGCCTTATCTTGATAGCAACTTAACTTTAATAATGTCCGTTCTGACTGATCTGACTTAGAAGTACAGGGAATTTTTCAAGGTTGAATGGCTTGCTCAGATAACTGTCAACACCGGCTTCCTCACATTTCTTTTTGTCGTCAAGCATTGAGTTGGCAGTGAGTGCCACAATATGGGTTCTTTTTCTGCTTTTCTGATCTTTTTCGATCTTTCTGATTTCCCTTGTGGCTTGAATACCATCCATCACGGGCATCTGTATATCCATCAACACAATGTCATACTGGGTTTTGGAGAATTTGTCCACAGCAATTTTTCCGTTTTCTGCCAGATCTACTTCGTAACCAAGATTCTGCAGTGTTGCTTTTGAAACTTTCTGGTTGATCAGATTATCTTCAACAACCAGTATCTTCTGACATATTTTTGAGTTGAGTAGGTCAGGTTCTGTTCCTTTAAGCAATTCCACAGTAAACCAAAAAGACGACCCACTTCCTTCGGCACTGCTCATACCCATTTCGCCATTCATCAGGGAAGCCAGTTTTGAGGAAACAGCCAACCCCAGACCTGCCCCTCCAAAAGAACGTGTATAACTTTCATCGCCCATTTCAAAAACATCCCAGATGCGTTTTTGCTCACTTTCGCTGATACCACATCCTGTGTCAGTTACCGAAAACCTGAGTCTGAATCGATCACCCTCTTCCGATACTAAACTGATATGAACCCTAATACTGCCTTTATCAGTGAATTTCACTGCATTCTGCAGCAGGTTGTTGAGTATCTGCATAAGCCTGACAGGGTCACCTTTAACATAGTGTGGGAGGTCTGTGTCCTGACGACTGATGAATTGAATGTTCTTCTCGCTTGTTTTTTTTCTGAAAATCTGAAGCACCTCAGTCAATTCCTGAAGCAGATTGAAATTAATCTGCTGTAAGACAAGGGATCCGGATTCAAATTTGGAATAATCCAATATATCATTAACCAAGGTAAGCATATTACGTGCCATCAGCTCCGTATCATTCACATATTCCTGCTGTTTGTCATTTAACCCTGTTTTTTTCAACAGACTGATCAATCCAATCATTCCATTTAAAGGTGTACGCAATTCATGACTGATGTTGGCCAGGAAACCTGATCTTGCTTTGTTGGCCGATTCTGCCTTATCTTTTAGAGATATCATTTCCCTGAAGGCAAGCTCAAGATCGGTCTTTTGCTTATCAATCAAAGTGTGTCGCTGATGTAATATATGATTCATGCGCCTGTTGCGGCGAAAAGTAATAACAAGAAGGTATGCAGAAATACCCAGCAATAAAAGTGATGCAAAAAGCAGATATGTGATCAGTGAATCATTTGATGTTCCTGAAAGTAAAACAGCACCATCCATTCTGTCGAGCCCAAATTCAGGCGCACCCGCTGTGGTGCCCAGAACCATTGGATCTGTGGCAAAACGAACAATACCGGATAGGATACTTTGAGCAAATAGGTATACCATGATATGATGCTGGTACAAAGATTCAATTAGTTCAACCAGTCAGAAAAGCAAAAAGCAAGCCATACTACCTGGCAGTATATAGGTCTAATTTACAATAACATAAATTTTACAGTGGAGAAATATTGTCCTTATTTTGGAAAACCTGGTTCAGATTTTGGAAGAAATCGCAGCTTGTTTTTCCTTCTTCAATTGTATTTGCCCGTATCGGGTCTGAAAAGCATACTTTTTGATGAAAATGCAAACTCCGGTGATTTTTTCACCGAAACTTTTGATACCCTGACTAAGAAACGAAACCGGTGTAATTTGATGTCAAGAGACCGGATTCCTCTCATAAGGTCACGTTTCTCAAAGGCGCATGTGACAGAATTACTTTTGCCGTCGTAACTGATAATCACTTCTTCAATTCCTAATTCTGAAAGTGTTTTTCGTTCCAGCTCCCTTTTTCTTGAAATAAACTCAACCATGAAGTGATCCGTATCCAGTTTTTCATTTATGGGCGAAAGCTCAATTTCGATAACAGCGCCTTCTTTTCTCGGATTATGTTCTGTAACTACCATTCTGACAGCATTGTGCCATTGCTCCGAAACTTTATACGAACGCGGTTGTGCCCTATACCACCTTCTGAATAGTATTGCTGCGCCTCCCAGAGCGCCAATAACGAGCAATAGAATTGTGTCCTGATCCATCACATGGTTTTCGCTACAAAAATACCTAATTTGGTTCTTCGGGATCAATGCTAAAGTAAGATATACTATCTAAAATGAGGTATTTCGCTATTTTTGCCTGCTTTAACGAATCACTAATCTAAATCTATGAACACGAAAATACTGGCTTTAACCGGCTTATTCTTGCTGCTGCTGGCGAACAGCTCTTTGGCCTGCACAAATTTTCTGGTTACCAAAGGAGCATCTGTGGATGGATCTACAATGATTACCTACGCTGCGGACTCACACATCCGATATGGTGAACTCTACTTCAGGCCCGCGCATCACTGGCCAAAGGGGAGTGTGGTAACAATTTATGACCGCGGCACAGCAAAACCACTGGCACAGATTCCGCAGATCGCTTACACCTATCAGACAATAGGTTTTATGAATGAACATCAGTTGGCTATTGGTGAATCAACTTTTGACGGAAGATCTGTTTTACGCGACTCCACCGGTTTGATTGATTACGGGAGTCTGATGTTTCTTGCACTGCAACGCGCGAAAACTGCAAGGGAAGCCATTAAAGTCATTGCTGATCTGGTAGAAGAACATGGTTATGCGAGCACAGGTGAGTCCTTTTCCATTGGTGACCCAAACGAAGTCTGGATCATGGAACTTATTGGCAAAGGAACAAAGATGGTGAATGACCGCAAAACAGGCAGGAACATAAATGCCAACAAAGGAGCAGTCTGGGTGGCCATTAGAATTCCTGACGGGTATATCTCAGCCCACGCGAATCATGCACGGATAACCAGTTTCACACTGTCGGACGGCAACACTTCCATAACAAATAAGCAGTGGGACAAGCTTAATTCACCTGACCTAAACACCATTTATTCTCATGATGTTATTGATTTTGCGCGGATCATGGGTTTTTATCAGGGCACTGACGATGCATTCAGTTTCAGCGATGTGTATGCACCTATCGAATTTGGAGCAGCCCGTTTTTGCGAACTGAGGGTTTGGAGCGTTTTTAACCGCTTCACAGATGAAATGGATCAATATTGGGATTACGCAACCGGCAAGAACCTTCAATCGGGACGCATGCCTTTGTATGTAAAACCGAATAGAAAGATTTCTGTTCATGACTTGATGATGGCAAAAAGAGATTACCTTCAGGGAACTGAACTGGATATGACGCTGGATGTGGGTGCCGGGCCTTTTGCCAAACCCTACCGTTGGCGACCATTGACATGGAAAGTGGATGACAGTACCTACTTCCACGAGAGGGTAACTGTTACACAGCAAACCGGATTTTCGTTTATCGCCCAGATGCGCTCATGGCTGCCCGACCCGATCGGAGGAATAAACTGGTTTGGGGTGGATGATGCCGGCACTACAGTTTATGTTCCTTTTTACTGTGGAATCAACAGGGTACCACCCAGCTGGGCCGAAGGCAACGGCGATATGGTACAGTATTCGGATGATGCTGCTTTCTGGGTGTTTAACCGTGTGGCACATTTTACCTACTTGTTTTATAACAGGGTTATAGGGGATGTCAGTAAGAAACAATCACAACTCGAACAGAAATTCATGGACTACACACCTGCTATTGATGCTGCTGCAACACTTTTGTGGAAATCGGATACTGCGCTGGCAAAGCAATTTCTGACAGATTACTCAGTAAACATGGCTGAGACAACCGTAAAAGAATGGAAAGAACTTGGAGATTTCCTGTTGGTGAAATATCTGGATGGAAATGTGAAACAGGAAAAAGACGGCCGTTTTCTGAGAAACCCGTGGGGTTATCCCTTACCGCCCGCTCATCCGGGTTATTCAAAAGATTTTCTGGAACAGATTCCGGCTGAAACCGGCGATAGGTTTATCTACAGATAACCAATCATTCCTGATAAAAAAAGAGAGGCTATACTGTTGGGGGTAGCCTCTCTTTTTATTAAGTTCCTATTTATTAAGGATTTGGTCTTTGGTAAATGAAACTTTCGTTCCGGTATCCGGATAAATTCTTGTACCAGTCGGGAAACAGTACCCCGCCACTCATGGCCCATTCGGCAAATTTTAAATGAGCCCAAACAACTTCCTGCTTTTCCCTTGGATAATCAAAACTTTCGTAGATATTAATAGCCCATGGAAGGTTGTTGGCTGTTACGTAGTATTTGCCTGTTGCAGGGTCGCTGCTGTCTTCCCATTGCCCGAAAAGCGAAAGATCGGCTAGATCGGTTGGTGGATAGCCCGGCAGGTGCACTTCATGCGAACGGTTTTGATTTACAATAAGAAATGGATTAAAGTTGCTTATATCCAATTGGTTTAAAGTGTAGGTATTAGGTTTAAAAAGTATGGTAATGGTAAGTGTAACTGGAGTCACATAAGGTGCATCCTGTTCTGTATTTACACCTATGCCAATTCCAGGATGGGGCATCAATGCAAAGGCGTTGTCATAAACAATGATGGTGGGTTTCGACTGTCCTTCCTCGGTGCCATTTGCATTCAGAACAACATAGTTTTCCGATAAGTTAAAGCCGGTTACAGTTAGGTCAGAAGCTGCAATAATGGCCGGCAGTTGAAAGCCAAAACCATTTTCAAATGAAGCGCCGAAAGCCCTTATGGTGAAAGTAGCAGAAAGCTGGCTCACGAAATTCGACAAATTGCTGGATATAGTAAATTGATAGTCAATTACAAGGTCGTTGAAATCATAATCTCCTTTGCCCGGCCAAAGGTCCTCAAAAGCAAGGGTACCCGGTCCGGTTGCAGGATATAGGTTGCTGATAATCACTCCGCTTACATCAAGGGGGAGGGTAACTGTTCCTGCAACATTGCTTTCATAGCCTCCGTTATCGATGGGTACAAAGTAAATAATCATTTCAGAAGCTGCAGCAGATGGGGCAACGCTGATAACAACGTTTGGTTTTCCCGATGGATCAGCCGGCACAGTGATACCGCTTCCCGGAAAAGTCAAGGCAGTATATACAGTTCCGTCAACAATGAGCTCAGCACAATTCGCCGGAAATGCTGTGAGTTTAATTGAAACAACCTGGCCATCAGGATCGTTTGTGACAAAAAGATTGTTATCTACGGTTACATGAACCCCTTCTCCGGGATGTGCGATTATGGGTGCTACTGCATTTCCGGCAGTTGGTTTCTGCTGAATACCAAATCTGATGTCGGTAATGTCCTGATCGGTAACGGTGACCAGGGAAAAACCCAGATTACCCGTGGCAACAGATCCGTTTCCTGCTGTTGTTCCCGTGTACACCCATTCTTGGTCTGGTAGTTGGCGGAGGGGAGGTGCATTGCCAACGATTCCCTGTATCGTGCTTAGCTCCAGGCGTAAGTCTCCTAAAGGCGCACCATCAAAACTGAAGGAGCCATCATTTTGCACAAGTACTGATTGAACAACCAGATTTGCACTATTGATCAGGTTGACATAAAGCTGATTACCTTCGGCATTGTCTGTAGGATTGCCATTAACAAGGTTGTCTGTCAGTGCATTATCGTCGTGAAATACATTGCCTGACAGGTCAATAATGCGTACAAGGCCTGTAAGCGCGATCATATCAATACCACCCACGTTCGATCCGCTGGTGTTCAAAGGAAAGTTAATACTGTTGTTATAATCGACAAAATCACCAGGAGATCCTGAAACAGGAAAATCGGAAGCAGCTACTGAGTAACCGTAAACTGTTTGGCCATCGGTGATGCCAAAGTCACTGAATGTAAAAAACACACCTCCAATTCCCTGGCCTGACAAAGTTGTGCTGACCAACAAATTACCTGACCCATTGTCACGTCTGAGCACAGCCGAGTTTTGATTTGGAACTACATTAACGGATCCGTAATGCGAAGAATTTACCCTAATCAGTGAAGAATATGTTGTTGGGTTTCCGCCACCATCAATTGAAGTGATTACACCAACTACAAATGCATCATGTTGGTTCAGGGCTCCTCTTTCCATAAGTGCAAATCCTTGTCCTGAAGCTGAAGTCATGACAACTCCGGCTGGAACTACTACATCTAATCTCTCGATGTTGTTGATGTTTCCATTGCCATCAACGGCATTGGCAAATAAATTATCTGACCCACGAAGCATATTGGTGTTTCCCTCAAAAGCCGTAATCATATTGTCCTCATAAGGCGCTTTAAGATTCAACGTACTTCCGTCCAATGCGCCAAAGTAAAACATAAGGTCGCGAACGCCAGTAAAACCAGGATTATTTACGCGACGAAAATTTACAACAACAGGAATACTCTCGTACCGGTAGGCCTTAGAGGCAGCCTCAATAGACAGGAGGCTGAGTTGGTTGTCGCTGAAGCCTGATGACGATCCATAACGGTAGTTATAACTGTTACCTGCAAGAGGTGAGTTTAGTGCGCCATTGGCAATATAAGTCGTCGAAGAAGCAGAACTGCTTGTAGTAGAATGAATAGCGCTTATACCTGATTGACTGAAGCTGTTGCCAGCCAGTAAAAACAATGAAGCACAAAATACGGTTCTCTTTAGTATTTGTTTCATAAAAAATCCTTAGTTAATAGTGTAAGTCAAAATATCGGATGTAATATCCAACTCGGTTTCCTGCGATCCAAACTTAACTTTAACCTTTTTTTCATAGGAAGGCAGCGTTAGTTTCATGGTGTACGTGCCCATTTCGTTGATAAATGCCTGCTGATACCTTACATTATACAGGTTGAGCAACTCTACAATTCCTGTTTTGCTGGCCGTAAACTGAATAGTGATGTCGCGTGTTGTTTTCCAGTTAAAATTGTCAGGTATTGTCAATTCTTCCATAGCCTGCAATTTATCAGATGTTATATTGCGATCTTTTTGGCAAGAGGAAATTGTCAGCAACAATGTTACAATCAATAGTAAGGAACTAAATCTTTTCATGATTTTTTGTTCTCTCTCTTCAAGATTAATGATCAATTAGGATTTATTATTAAAAAGCCGGTGAAACACCGGCTTTTAATTAGTCTCAGTAATTTTAGTTGTTTGGTCGTTGGTAGATCAGGTTGTTATTTCTGTAGCCCGGAAGGTTCTTGTACCAGTCGGGGAACAGCACACCGCCACTTGTGGCCCATTCGGCAAACTTAAGGTGTGCCCAGATAATTTCCTGTTTTTCTTTCGGGTAATCAAAGCTTTCGTAGATATTGATAGCCCACGGAAGATTATTTGCTGTAAGGTAATACTTGCCTGTTTGGGGATCAGAATCATCTTCCCACATGCCAAACAATGATACATCAGCGAGATCAGTGGGGGGATAATCCGGAAGGTGCACTTCGTGGCCCCTGACTTTGTTTACGATCAGGAATGGATTGAAATTGGCAATATCCAGGTCATTGTAAGAATAGGTATTCGGTTTAAACTGAATGCCAATAACAATGGTAACGGGTTGCACATATGGGCTGCCGGGTGTAGTGTTGACACCAATTCCCGAACCGGGGTGCGGCATCAGATTGAAAGCGTTTTCGTAAACAATAATCGTTGGTTTGCTTTGATTTGCTTCTGTTCCATTGGGATCAAGCGTAACAAAACCTTCTGAAAGGTCGAAACCGGTTACTGTTAGGTCAGCGGCGTTAATGGCATCGGACAACTGGAAGCCAAATCCATTCTCGAACGAAGCGCCAAACGCTCTGATGGTAAAGGTAGCATTAACCTGCTCGACGAAATTGCTTGGATTGATTAAAATTTCAAATTGATAATCAAGCACGAGGTCATTGAAGTCATAATCACCTTTTCCAGGCCACAGGTCTTCATAAGCCAGCGTTCCGGGACCAAGAGCCGGATAGAAGTTTAATACTCCATCAATTATAGTAACAGTAATTGTTGCAATATCGCACAGGCTATTTTGATCACAAACTTCATAGTCAATTGTCGCAATTCCAACGTAATTAAGAGCAGGCGTGAATGTAGCAATACCGGTTACAAGGTCAACTGTGAATACCCCAACGGTTGCGGGATCAGGCTCTGTTCCACCTATGAAACTAATGCTTCCTGGCACCAAAGGTGTTGAACCTTCTATGTCATTATTTAAAATGTTGATGTTAACAGGAGTGTTGATTGGGGTAGTCGCCTGGTCATCAACAGCTGTTGGACCGTCAGGCACTATAAAAGGCTGGCTTGCTGTTCCTGCAGTTGTACTTAAGAATCCAGCATTATCCTTAGCTTTAAAGGGTATATCTACGGTAACAGCACCGTCAACAGGATCAACCAGAACAGAATGTGTTGGATTTCCGTTTGCCAAAGCAGGAACTTCAACTCCATCTATTGGAAATGTTCCGCTTGTGTAGGGAACTCCGTTAATGGTAATTGAAGTTGCATTGGAGGGGAAGGAGGTGATCAAAATAGCAGTAACTTCACCATCAGGATCAGCTGCAGTAAAAGTTGCTGCAGGAACTGTTGCAGAATTGTTTCCTCCGGGGTTAGTCTGGGCAGGTGCTGTAGCAACCGAAGGAACAGGCAATTGCTGAATACCAAAATTAGCATCTGAGGTCATTTGATCGGCAACAACTGTTACGGAAAGTTTGCTGTCTGTTGTTCCGTCATTACCTGCAGCTGCTCCAAGGTTTTCGCCGGTATTAACCCACCCATTAGGAAAGATTACTGTTGGAGCAGGGGACCCTACAACACCTTGTGTATTGGTTATAAGCACTTTATATTGACCAGCAGCGGTATTAAAAGAATACGTACCGTCAATATTTACAGATTTCACATCAATTACAATTTCGGTATTATTGTTTAGCAGATGCACAAAGATAGTTTCGCCTGAGGCTTGGCCAATACTCGTGCCATTTACAGTATTATCGGCAAGACCATTGATATCGTGAAACACGTTTCCGCTAAGACCTTGCACGGGTGGGGGAGTGATTGACGGCGGGGCAACATACACACCACTTGTTCCTGAAGTCATACTAAATTTAGTCGCAATTGTGTACCAACCCCCAACGAAGATAGCATTGCTCAGAGAAGAGCTTTCACCGTAATGTACATCCCAGGTCGCATCGGCGGGATTGTCAGGTTTCCCAGTGGTCAGCCAATATCCTGTAAAAAAACCACCACCACTGAAGTTGGACCCACCTGCAATCAAAGCGCCTTGGCCGTTATCATAACGTGGTCCTTGAGGGTAAGGTGCTGTAGGATTACTACCACCACCGGAGGCGTTGATATCCCCAGCAACATGTATGAAGTTTCCTGGGGTCAAACCACCGTGTGGCACTATCGCACCTCCGCTTTGGAACTTGACCTGACCATCGTAACCATTGGCAAAATTCGCATCAGTATCCCACCGGAGAATGAATAGATCACCAGCGTCACCCGTGATATCTATCTGGGATGATACACTTAACACACTTGTGATATTAATGACGTATATCTCGTTTAGTCCATTTACAGTATTCAAGCCATCCAAAGATGTCGAAGATCTATTCTCAAATCCTGATGTGGCAGTCAGGGCATTGATTTGTGTAAAGGCACTGTTGAGGTCTGCTGAAAGGCCAACCAATCTTGCTGTCTCGTTGGTAACTATACCAGATGCCTGGCCAGCATTAGCGTTTACAATCGCCTGCCAACTACTCTGAGTAGCAGCATTTGTGTAAATAGTTCCTGCATAAGGAACTGTGCCGGATGTTCTTTGCGATGCAGTTGAGCTGACAGCAACATTACCGATAAATCCTTTGCTAGCACCCTGCCAATTAGCATCAGTCCTGCCGTCACCAATAACTAAATGATAGTCAGTAAGGTTACCAAGAAGGGAATTAATATTTTGACCATTAACAAAAAGAAATGAACTGCTTAAAATTAAAGATAGAAGAAATGCTTTAAAAATTTTCTTTCTCTTAGTATTTTTCATAGTTAGGTTATTTTTTTGATTTAGAATAAATATTCTAATATTTAAATGTTAATAAACATTAGAAGTTAACGAAGATCTCTGCTGATAAAAGATCAATCTCCTTCGTAAAAGAACCATGCTTGACATGAACCTTTTTCTCATATGAAGGCACTGTCAGGTTCATCATGTAGGTTTTGTCCGGAATAAGAAACGCTCTTTGGTAAGGAATTCCATTTACATTGCTAACTTCAACAAGTCCGGAAACATGAGTTGAAAAATGAATGGTATATGCCTTGGTGGTTTTCCAGTCAAAACTTTCCGGAACAGCTATATCTTCAATAGAAGATTCTGTAGCTTTTGGCTCAGTCAGATCTTTTCTGCAAGACGAAAATATTGTGATCAGAAGAAATGAAAGCAGGAAGTAATTAATTTTCGTTTTCATGATTTAGTAATTTTTCAATTGAATATCAAAATATATGCCAATGTATACATGTGTCTTATTTTAAAAGATATAAGAGTTAAATTGACATCAATATTTTCCCGTTTTGGAACAGTTTGTCCAATTATTGCAACAGTAGTCGATTGTGCTAAATCAAAAAAAAAGCTGCAGTTTCACACTGACAGCTTTTCTTTTGTAAGAAAATGTATATCAGTCTTGTACCGGCACAGGATATATGAGGTCGTTGTTTCTGTATCCTGAAAGATTTTTGTACCAATCGGGGAAGAGCACTCCGCCACTGGTTGCCCATTCGGCAAACTTAAGATGGGCGAGGAGAACAAGTTGTTTCTCTATGGGATAATAAAAACTCTCATAGATATGAATCGCCCATGGAAGATTGTTGTCGGTTTTGTAATAGGTTCCCTGCGCAGGATTGCTGTAGTCTTCCATAGTGCCAAACAGTGTCTGGTCAGCCAGGTCTGTTGGAACATAATCAGGAAGGTGTACTTCAACACCCCGGTTTTGATTCACAATGATAAAGGGATTAAAACCTCCGATATTGAGATCCTCATAAGTATAGGTGTCAGCAGGGAATCCAATGGTGATGTTTAATGTGTCAGGAGTTATGTAAGGCATGTTTAGCTCAGTGTTTACTCCAATACCAACGCCTGGCCATTGCATCTGATTATAAGCGTTATCATAAACAATTACTACAGGTTTAGATTGTCCGGCCTCGGTTCCGTTAGAAAGCAGAGTGATGTAATTTTCGGTGAGTGAATAACCTGTGACGGTTAGATCTTCAGGATCGATAGGTCCTTCAAGCTGGAAACCGAACCCATTTTCATAGGAAGCACCAAAGGCTTTGATAATGAATGTTCCGAACATTTCCACCACGTAATTTTGTGAGTTGGTGACAACTTGGAACTCATAATCCAGTACGAGGTCGTTAAAATCGTAGTCACCTTTGCCGGGCCAAAGGTCTTCGTAAGCAAGTGTGCCATAACCATTGGCAGGGAAGAAGTTGTCGGTGCAGCGGTCGGGGTCGGTCGGATAATCGTCTTCATCATCGTTGCATCCATCTCCATCAGTGTCGTTTCCGCCACCATCGCAGGTAGTACCGGCACAGTTCATCACATATTCAAAGTCTTCAACAGTAAAGGTGGCAAACTGTCCGCTGGTTCCGGCTTTGGCTGAAACCATCTGTTGCTGAAGCGGGCCGGAAAGGGTATAGGTAATTGTAAACACTCCTGCATTTCCACCGCCAATTCCGGAAGTATTGTCGATCTTAAATCCCTGAAAAGGATCAACTCCGAGATTTGGTCCCAAATCAATATTACCATAGTTCATTGATCCCGATATAACTTCCACACTGATATCGCTGTATGTGCCGGGGGTTGCCTGCACCGAGTAATGCGAAAGTGATTTACAGCTAGGACCTCCGCAACCGTTATGTTCAACCCTGAGCACAATAGTATGTGTTTCGTTTGGGTTGCAGGTCACAGATTCTATGGTAGTGGTAAAACCACCACCATTTACTTTTGTAATTTCACAAACCACTACCACTGCATGAGCAGAAACTGATCCAAAGATCAGCATCAGCATAGCAGCGACAATGGTGAAATTTCTGAATTGATTCATTGTTTTCATGTTGATTGCCTTAATTAAAGGTGTACTCAATGTTGGTTGTGCTTAACTGCAACTCGATATTTTGTCCCATATATTTCAGTCTGACAGACTGCTCATATGTAGGAACAGTGAGTTTCATGGTATAAGGTTCGTTTCGGGTCAGAAAAACTTTCTGATAAACAACACCTTCAGGAGAGGAAACCTCAACTATGCTGTTGGCATAACCGGTAAGGGTCAATTGGAAGTCCTTTATGGTTTTCCAATCGAAATCAGCCGGTATCTCAAGCTCTTCCATAGTAGGAGGTGTGGTTGGCTTATTGTCCATGTCCTTTCTACAGGAAGAAAACAATACCGCCAGACCAAGTACGCTTAAAAGGATTATTTTTTTCATATTTCGTGAAGTTTTTATCTTTGATCGAAGTATAACAATCTGTGTGCCAAACAATATATATAATTATATATCAACGCATTAGAATCATCTTTCTTTTCACATAGAAGATCGTAAAAATCCAAATTTTACAACAAATTCCAAAAAACGGAAAGTCAAGAAGTCACTTAGTGAGTGATAGTGCTTTTTGATAAAAATACAAAAAAATTGTGGCTGCCCATCTGTGTCCTATCTAATTTTTTCAACATACTGAAGTTATTAATCTTAAGATGACCATATGGCAGCCTGATCCGGAACTTTCGGATAAAGGTATTTTTTTTAGTAATAGCTTAAAAATCGTTTTTGGAAATAAGTTGTTTTGTGCCTACATTTGCTCTTTCATCAGAACTAAACTATAAACCTTAAAACAATGATTGGATTTACTCTCGACAACCGGCAATTAGAGATTCAGGAGAAGTATCGCGATTTCGCAAACCGTTGGATTGTGCCCAACCGTCTGAAATACGACCAATTAGCCGAATTCCCATGGGAAGTGGTGAAGGCAGCATATAACGAAGGGATCATGAATGGTCCTATGCCCGCAAAATTTGGCGGTAGCGATTACAGCATCCTTGACGGTGCAGTGGCCTCCGAAGAATTGGGTGCTGGCTGCATCGGTATCGGTATTTGCATTGACGCCAATACTCTTGCGCTGACTCCCCTGTATCTTGCAGCAAATGAGGAACAGCAGAAACGTTTTTTTGGACTCATCAATGAGAAAAAAGCTGTTGCGGCTTATGCGCTCACAGAGCCCAATGCAGGTTCGGATGTGGCAGGAATTAAATCCACAGCCATCAAAAAAGGTGACAAATACATTCTTAACGGACATAAACGTTACATAACAAATGGAGAGGCATCCTCATTTATTACTGTTTTTGCATTAACCAATCCGGAGAAAGGAGCACGAAGCCTGACTGCATTCGTCGTGCCAACCGATTCCCCCGGTGTTGAACTGAAACCACGTCTGCAAAAAATGGGGCAGAAGGCATCTGTACAAAACGAGTTTATCTTCCATGATGTTGAAATTCCAGAAAACAACAGGCTGGGGGATGAGGGCACAGGTTTTCTGATTGCCATGAAAACCTTCGACCGCACGCGCACCGGTGTTGCTGCACTCAGTGTAGGTAATGCCAGAGCGGCATACGAAACTGCTTTACATTGGGCCAAAAACCGTATTCAGTTTGGTGCACCGATAACAGCTAACCAGGGCGTAAGCTTTATGCTTGCCGACATGGCAACCGAAGTTGAGGCTGCGCGTCTGATGACCTGGTATGCTGCCTGGGCTTACGATAACGGATTGAAAGCAGCCAGCAAATTATCGGCCATGTCGAAAATGTATGCCTCCGATGTAGGTATGAAAGTCACCACCGATGCGGTTCAGGTGATGGGCGGCGAAGGTTACAGCACAGAGTTTATGGTTGAAAAAATGATGCGCGATGCTAAGTTGTGTCAGATCTATGAAGGAACAAACCAGATTCAGCGTGTGGTGATCTCCAAAAGTATTTTAAAGTAATTGAATAACCAAAACAGCAAAAGACCCCTCCGGCAAATGTCGAAGGGGTCTTTTTTTATGTGAAGCTGATAATAATGCGGTTGTCAAAAACTATACTGGTTATCTTCGATCAGTTTTTCGGCAATTCTCCTGCGGGCATCTTTAATATTAACCGGCTGCACAAAACAACGTTTCGATAATATATCAAGCATTCCGATTTGTTGTTCCGCCGGTGCAAATGACATGATGGCGTCTTTGCCTGATTTCTGAACAACTGCAGCACAATCCACAGAAAGAACATCGAGAATATCTCTGTAGATACTCATCTCCTCCTGACTTTTCATAGTAGCGAGTTTCTTCACCCTCAATGCCGTTGATTCAAGGGCATACACCTGCATCATCATATCTGAAATGTTCATCAGCACTTCTTCTTCATCAGCCAACTTCCGTCCAAAGGCTTCCGAAATACCGGGTATAAGCATCAGTATTGCGTTTTTCAGGTTCCTGACAAGTGCTGCCTTTGCTTCGTCATATCCGGGTCCTGACACATTTTCAACCCATTCAGGACGATCCGAAACATGTCTGGCTTTCTCAAACAGGTTGAATTCGTTCTTCATGCCCCTTTTCAGGAGTGCATCAACAGCCAGAAGTCTGTTGATTTCATTGGTTCCTTCAAAAATACGGTTGATACGTGAATCGCGGTAGGCTCGGTCAACAGGGGTTTCAGACGAGAAACCCATCCCTCCGTAAATCTGTACTGCCTCATCAACTACATAATCCAGTGTTTCGGATCCATAAACTTTCATTAGTGCGCATTCAATGGCGTAGTCGGCAACACCTTCAATATTGGCCAATCCATGCTGTACACCTGAGGATTTCATAGAAAGAATGGTATCCTGAATGTCTTTGCTGGCGCGGTACACGGCTGATTCGGTAGCAAAAGTTTTAACTACCTGTTGTGCAAGTTTGTGTTTGATGGCTCCGAATTCAGCAATGGCTTTACCAAACTGTTTGCGTTCGTTGGCATAATTCACTGAGTGGAGTATGGCCCGTTTTGCACCTCCAATTACCGTTGCAGCCAGTTTTATGCGACCCAGATGCAGAATATTCAACGCAATCCTGAATCCTTCGCCTCTTTTTCCAAGCAGGTTTTCGACCGGTACTTTAACATCGTTGTAGAATATCTGACGTGTCGAGGAACCTTTGATTCCCATCTTCTTCTCTTCAGGATTCATGCTTACACCTTCCCAGGCTCTTTCAACGATGAATGCGCTCAGCACCCTGTCGTTGTCGATCTTGGCGAAAACAGTCTGAACGTCGGCAAAACCTCCGTTGGTGATCCACATTTTCTGACCATTGAGAATATAATGCTTTCCATCGGCTGACAAAACGGCACGTGTGCGGCCCGAATTGGCATCTGAGCCAGCGCCCGGTTCGGTGAGGCAGTATGCTGCCATCAATTCGCCACTGGCGAGTTGCGGAATGTACTTTGCTTTCTGTTCTTCATTTCCATAGTATAATATGGGCAGTGTTCCGATTCCGGTATGCGCCATGATGGCCACTGAATAGGAATAACCTGATCCCAGTGCTTCATTTGCTTTCATTATGTTTAGAAACGACTGTTCAAACCCTCCCAGTTCTTCGGGTATGGATAACCCCAACAGCCCTAATTCACCTGCTTTTTTCAGTAATGAAGCCATCAGACCGTCTTCCTGTTTGTCTATTCTGTCCAGATTAGGAAATACTTCGGTTTCCAGAAAATCACGACAGGTGTCAGCGATCATCCGCGTTTCTTCATCAAATTGTTCCGGAATAAAAATATCCTGAAAATCAACTTCCTTCAACAGGAATTCTCCCCCTTTTAAGACTGCTTTCGTGCTCATTGAATATATGTATATATGTTAGAAATTGGCGGCAAACTTAGTCAAATTCTGTCATAATTTATACAACTAACCCGACATATGAATACACTAAAGAGAGGACGAGGCCTTAAAGAGACAAAACCGGGTATTGCCCGGTTTTGTCTGAAATATCACGATAATAATGGATAAGCTTTTACGGAGTTAAGGCCATATCCTCAGTTTTAGGATTAATTTTAACAGCCATTTCACCGCTCTCTTCTAAATAGTCAAGCAGGATCACATCACCTTCATGTAGCTTGGTTTTGATGATTTCTTCAGCCAATGAATCTTCTACATATTTCTGAATCGAGCGCTTTAGTGGCCGTGCACCAAATTGCTCATCCCATCCCTTTTCGACAATGAAATCCTTTGCTTTTTCAGTAAGCTGCAGGGTGTAACCCATCTCTTCAACCCTCTTATACAAATGCTTCAATTCAATGTCGATAATCTTGTGAATATCATTTCGTTCGAGTGACTCGAAAATCACCACATCATCAATTCTGTTCAGGAATTCGGGAGCAAATGATTTTCTCAGTGCGTTTTCGATAACACCTTGTGCAAACGTGGCTTTGGCGTTTTTCTTTGCCGAAGTGCCAAAACCAACTCCTTGTCCGAAATCCTTCAACTGTCTTGATCCGATGTTGGAGGTCATAATGACAATTGTATTTTTGAAGTCAACCCTGCGACCAAGGCTGTCTGTCAGCACTCCGTCATCAAGAACCTGCAGCAATAGGTGGAACACATCGGGATGAGCCTTTTCAATTTCGTCGAGCAGAACAATGGAGTAGGGCTTGCGCCTGACTTTCTCAGTAAGCTGACCACCTTCTTCGTAGCCTACATATCCGGGAGGAGCACCTACAAGTCTTGACACAGCAAATTTTTCCATGTATTCACTCATGTCGATCCGTACAAGCGCATCCTCAGTATCGAACAGATATTTGGCTAAAACTTTTGCCAGATAAGTTTTCCCCACTCCGGTCGGGCCAAGGAAAATGAATGTTCCGATAGGTTTACTGGGATCTTTGAGGCCGGCACGATTTCTGCGTATCGCTTTGACCACCTTTTTTATAGCCTCGTTTTGTCCGATTACGGCATCTTCCAGTTCGTGCTCCATATTTATAAGACGGTCACTCTCGTTTTGGGCAATCCGCTGTACCGGAATTCCAGTCATCATGGCCACCACTTCGGCAACGTTTTCTTCGGTAACCATTTCACGGTGTATTCGTGACTCTTCTTCCCAACGGCGTTTGGCCTGTTCCAGCAATTCAGATAGTTTTCTTTCGTTGTCGCGAAACATTGCTGCTTCTTCGAACTTTTGAATCTGTATTGCCTTATTCTTTTTCTGCCTGGTTTCTTCGATTTCGTTTTCGATGTTTATGACTTCAACCGGCACGTGAATATTGTTGATATGAACTCTGGCACCTGCTTCATCAAGTGCATCAATGGCCTTGTCGGGGAGAAAACGATCCGACATATACCTGCTGGTAAGTTTTACACATGCCGAAATAGCTTCGGGTGTGTATTTGACAAGATGGTGATCTTCATATTTCTCCTTAATGTTGTTCAGAATTTCAAAGGTTTCTTCAGGGGAAGTTGGATCAACAAGTATTTTCTGGAATCTCCGCTCCAACGCACCATCCTTTTCAATATATTGTCTGTATTCATCAAGCGTTGTTGCACCGATGCATTGCAGTTCGCCTCTGGCAAGGGCAGGTTTGAACATGTTAGATGCATCAAGGGAGCCACTTGCGTTACCAGCACCGACAATAGTGTGAATTTCGTCGATAAACAGGATAATGTCAGGGTTTTTCTCCAGTTCATTCAACACAGCTTTCATTCGCTCTTCAAACTGTCCGCGGTATTTCGTTCCTGCGACGAGTGAAGCGAGATCGAGCATAATAATTCTTTTGTTGAATAATGCTCTGCTGACTTTACGCTGAACAATCCGCAAGGCAAGTCCTTCAGCAATTGCAGATTTTCCCACACCGGGCTCACCTATTAGTATTGGGTTGTTCTTTTTTCGTCTGCTGAGTATCTGTGCAACACGCTGCAGCTCTTGCTCCCGGCCAACTATCGGGTCGAGTCTGTTTTCTTCTGCCGCGCGGGTCAGGTCTCTTCCAAAATTATCAAGCACAGGTGTCTTTGATTTGGAGTCCCCAGGTTTTTTGCTACTTCCAACAGATTGCCTCGGGTCGTCATCTTCATCGGCCGACTCACCAGGATGCTCTGCTCTTGGCGCATCAAAACCTTGCTCTGGTTCGTCTTCCGAGGCGGTCATTAACATCAGTTCATTCTTGAATGATGCAAAGTCAACACCTTCTTTTTCAAGATATTGTGTAATCATATTGCTCTTATCTCTTAGTATGGCCATCAGCAAATGTTCGGTATGAATCACATCACTTTTAAACTCTTTGGCAACAATATATGTAAATTTAAGGGCACGCTCAGTTTGCTTCATCAATGGTATATTGGTCAGATTCCCGTTTACTTTGTCGGGATTCCGTATCGTATCCTCTATCTTACGTTTGAAATGATCAATATTGATTCCTAAGTATTTAAGCAGTTGCAGGGCTTTCCCTTCACCATCCCTGACCATTCCCAGAAACAAGTGCTCCAGGCCAATGTAATTGTTGCCTAGTCTGACGGCTTCTTCATGGCTGTAGGTCAAAATGTCCCTGACACGTGGAGAAAATTTAGCGTCCATATTATGGTATAACTTCTGTGGTATTGTAACGTATTGATAATTAGCTCAATTTTGACCATCATAATTAATGGTCAGCCTAAATTCAAAGGTAACAACAAAAATCAGTCCATCTTTGTTCGTAAGTGTTATTTATTAACACAATTCTGTTGACTTTTGGTTGCATAGAAACCTGAAGAGCTTCGCCGAAAGCTATCCGTTAATGCGTATATACTTTAAAAACAAATTGATACACTTATAATACTTTTGTTTTAACCGCCCTATCCGACTCCTTAAGTAACAAATGATTGTTTGACAGTTCTGGTTGATAATAAACAACCATGATGCTTATATAGGTGCGTTTAATTTTGCTATTTTTGCACATTATTTACAAACGAAAGCGTAAAATACTAATATACTGAATGGAAGAGGTTTTTGAAGGAGAAAAGATTGTCAAGGTAAATATAGAGAATCAGATGAAATCGGCCTACATCGATTATTCGATGTCGGTCATCGTAAGCCGAGCCTTGCCAGATGTCCGTGATGGACTAAAACCAGTGCACCGTCGTGTACTTTTCGGAATGCTAGAGCTGGGTGTTTTATCAAACAGGCCTTATAAGAAATCGGCAAGAATTGTAGGGGAGGTGCTGGGTAAATACCATCCCCATGGTGATTCCTCAGTGTATGATGCTATGGTGCGCATGGCACAGGACTGGTCTTTGCGCTATCCTTTGGTGGACGGGCAAGGTAACTTTGGCTCCATCGACGGCGACAGCCCCGCAGCCATGCGTTACACCGAAGCCCGACTTCGAAAGATTGCCGAAGAAATGTTGGCTGATATTGATAAAGAAACGGTTGATTTTCAATTGAATTTTGATGATTCGCTCAGCGAACCAACCGTATTGCCTGCATTACTGCCAAACCTTCTTGTTAACGGAGCAAGTGGTATTGCTGTCGGGATGGCCACTAATATGGCACCTCATAATCTGTCTGAAGTTGTTGATGGCATTATGGCATATATCGACAATCGTGAGATAACGGTTGCAGAACTGATGCAGTTTGTCAAAGCCCCTGATTTTCCTACAGGAGGGATTATTTATGGTTATGAAGGAGTGCGCGAAGCATTTGAAACCGGAAGAGGACGTATTGTCATGCGCGGGGAAGCTACTATTGAGGAACATAATGGAAAAGAATGGATAATTGTAACCTCAGTACCTTATCAGGTGAACAAGGCTGAGATGATCAAAAAGACTGCTGATCTCGTCAATGATAAAAAATTGGAAGGAATTTCGGATATACGAGACGAATCGGACAGAAACGGAATGCGAATTGTTTACGAGCTTAAACGTGATGCCGTATCCAATGTTGTTCTGAACAAACTGTATCAAATGACTCCGTTGCAGACAGCATTCAGTGTCAACAATGTGGCATTGGTAAACGGCAGACCTAAAACACTCAACCTGAAAGACCTGATCCATTATTATGTCGAACACCGGCACGAGGTAGTAGTACGCAGGACCAAGTTTGAACTGAGCGAAGCTTTAAAGCGGGCGCATATTCTTGAAGGCTTGCTCATTGCGCTGAACAATATTGACGAAGTGATAGAGCTGATCAAAGCATCCAAAACACCGGAAGATGCGAAGAACAGCCTTATGATGCGCTTTGAACTATCTGAAATTCAAGCAAAAGCAATTCTCGATATGCGTTTGCAACGCTTGACCGGGCTAGAGATTGACAAGCTCAAAGCGGAATATGATGAATTGCTGAAACTAATTCAACAGCTTAATAACATTCTCTCTGATGAAGTTCTGCGTTTCGACATAATCAAAGAAGAATTAAGAGGTTTGAAAGAGAAGTTTGGTGATGAAGCCAGATCTACAATTGTTTATGCAGCTGATGAAATGCGCATGGAAGACCTAATCCCTGACGAACCTGTTGTAGTTACAATATCTCATCTTGGATATATAAAACGTACTGCGTTAAGTGAATATAGACGTCAGAGCAGGGGAGGCAAGGGTGCAAAAGGTTCTGAGGCCCGTGATGAAGACTTCATCGAACACCTTTTTGTTGCTACAAACCACAATTATATACTGTTGTTTACTGAGAAGGGCAAATGCTTCTGGATGAGGGTTTATGAGATTCCTGAAGGAACCAAAACCTCAAAAGGAAGGGCAATTCAAAACCTGATCAATATTGAACAGACAGATAAGGTAAAGGCATTTATCAATGTAGCCAACCTGAAGGATCAGGATTATATTGACAATAACTTCATTATATTGTGTACAAGACAGGGAATCATTAAGAAAACCAGTCTGGAAGCCTATTCTCGTCCGCGACAAAATGGTATTAACGCCATTACCGTCAGGGAAGGAGACGAACTGCTTGAAGCCAGGTTGACAAACGGATATAATGAGGTGCTGATGGCATTGAGATCAGGAAGGGCAATAAGATTTAATGAGTCAACAGTTCGTCCGATGGGGCGCAATGCTTCAGGTGTTAAAGGAATTACGCTTGCAGGCACTTCGGACGAGGTTGTTGGCATGATTTGTCTTGGAGACGAACAATCAGATGTGCTTGTGGTATCGGAGAAAGGATTCGGAAAAAGGTCGCAGCTGATAGATTACCGCGTAACCAACAGAGGCGGAAAAGGCGTAAAAACCATTAACATTACAGAAAAAACAGGGAACCTGATTGCTATTAAAGACGTTGAAGATGATGATGATCTGATGATTATCAATAAATCAGGGGTACTAATCAGAATTGGAGTGGCCCAGCTAAGGGTAATGGGTAGAGCAACACAAGGTGTGAAACTTATAGACCTGAGAGCCGGTGATGAGATCGCTGCTGTTACCAAGGTTAAAAAGATGAATGAAGAAGATGAGCTTTCAGCAGAATCTTCCGGTGTGGCAGAAACTGAGGTGGAAACTTCTGAAAATGAGTTATAAAAGGGTTTTCATGCCATTTATCATTTTGGTATGATTTTAGTAATTGATACAAAAACTTGAATATTCATAACCAATATCAAAATCAATGAAAAAACTAATAATCATGCTGGTTATGCTGATAGCCGGCTTTGCGGTGAACGCACAGAAATCTGAACGCACGAATGCATTTATGTACAACAAGAACGGTCAGTATGATAAAGCACGTGCGGCAATTGATAAGGCAATCGTTCATGAAAAAACCATTAATGATGCCAGAACCTGGATTTACAGGGGAATTATTTATCTGAATATAGTTTTCTCTGATGAATATAAATCGTTGGATGAAAACGCATTGGAGAAGTCATTTGAATCTTTTGTTAAAGCAAGGGAACTCGATCCTGACGATAAAGAGGGAATGGGAGGGGAAATCACAGTGCGTATCGAAGCAATTGGACAGAGGTATTTTGAAAAAGGGGTTGAAGGATTTAATATCAACGATTTTAAATCTTCTGCCGGGAATTTTATTAAGGCATTTGAGGTAGCAAAAGTAGTTCAAAAGACCGACACGCTTGCTTTGCTTAACGCAGCTCTGTCTTCGGTGAGAGGTGAGGACTTCCAGAATGGAATTAATTTTTACAACCAGCTTCTGGAAATGAACTTTTCTGAACCGGATATCTACAAGAATCTTGCACTTGCCCACAGAAGCCTTGGTGACAACGAAAAGATGTTTGCAAGCATTGAAGAGGGTCGCGCAAAATACCCTGAAGACGCAGGACTTCTTCTTGAAGAGATTAATGCTTATCTGGCGATAGGGGAAGGCGAAAAAGTGGTTGACGACTTAAAGGAACTTGTCGAGAAAGATCCAACCAACTATTCTGTCTTTTTTGTGTTGGGTACAATCTTCGGTGATGAACTGAATGCAGATATGTACAACATGGAAACAGCTGCATCTTATTATACCCGGGCCATCGATCTTAAACCCGACTATTTCGATGCCATTTATAACCTTGGAGCTCTGTATATCAACGAATCCAATAAACTTCAGGTAAAGGCAAATGATCTGCCTTTGTCAGATACAAAGGGCTATGAGAAAATTACTGAAGAGGCAAATGTCATTATCCGAAAGGCATTGCCATATCTTGAGAAGGCACACGAAATGCAGCCATCGAATCAGGAAACCGTTGCTGTTTTAAAAACTATCTATACAAGATTCAAAATGGAAGATAAACTGAAAGCCTTGAATCTGTCAGAATAGAAGTGGGTATTATCATTAAAAGACCCGGATTAGTCCGGGTCTTTTAATAAACTTACATTTAACATAATGTTAATTATAAGACAAATTAAACTGTCTTATACTATGGTAAAAATGCTCATTTAGAAAATTCCGAAAAGATCTGTTCGAATTTCTCCAGTTTAGGTACAATCACAAACTGACAGTAAGGCTGATTGGGATTTTTCCTGTAATACTCCTGATGGTATCCTTCGGCCTGATAAAAACTTTTCAGCGCTGTAATTTCTGTTACAATTGAATTAGACCATATTGCAGCCTTTTCGAGTTTGTCTTTCAGCGTCCTGGCAGTTATCTTTTGTTGTTCGTTATGATAAAACACAGCCGATCTGTATTGTGTGCCGATATCAGCACCCTGTCTGTTCAGTGTTGTCGGATCGTGTGTCTTCCAGAAGATTTCGAGTATCTGAACCAGTGATATCACATTTGGGTCAAAAGTCACCTGCACAACTTCAGCGTGACCAGTCAGACCACTGGTAACTTCCCTGTATGTTGGATTAGCTATTGATCCGCCAGAATAACCCGAAACAACTTTTTCAACGCCTTTAACACGCTCGAAAACAGCTTCTACACACCAAAAGCATCCTGCACCAAGAGTTATTGTCTCTGAGTGATCTTTTTGTTTCAACTGGTTTGTCTGGCTTACCATAGCAATTAGTATTAAAAGGTTTATCATAATGAATATTTTAGTGTATTAACACAGATCATGAGGTTTTGTTGCAAGCTGATATTTCATATATTTGCCCTCTAGCCATTTTACGATTACAATTAAATCTTTAGCATATGAATCTGGAAATTACGGGAAAACTGGTGTCATTTTTATCGGAGCAAACCGGACAGGGAAAAAATGGTCCCTGGATAAAGCAGGAAATCATCATTGAAACGGATGAGCAATTTCCAAAAAAAGTTTGCATAGCCTGCTGGGGCGATAAGGCTTCAGCGATCAAAGCCAATTCGGTTGGCGAAAAGCTGAAATTTAGTATTAACATCGAATCAAGAGAGTTTAATGGCAGATGGTACACTGATGTGAAAGCCTGGCGCATTGATAAAGCAGGCCAGACTACGGATGCAAGACCACAGCAGGCGCCATTAATCGAGGAGCAATCCTTTGATGTAGCATCAGGAGATGATGATCTGCCCTTTTAAATAATAATCCTGGTAGATTTTGCGCACTCCTGCCCTAACGGCTGCCTTTCTGGCAAATCTGATTTATGGTCTTAATTACGTGATTGCTAAAGGTATAATGCCTGTATATCTGCAACCCAGGTCCATTATTCTTTTACGTGTTGGTGGTGCAGCTTTGGTTTTTTCGGTTTTATATTTCAGTAAGTCTGTTCAAACAGTCAAACTCGCTCACCTTCTCCGACTAGCCACAGCGGCATTTTTTGGTGTGGCCATGAATCAGATTTTGTTTTTTGAGGGCCTCAATCTGACAAACCCTATCAATGCCAGCATTATCATGGTTGGCGTTCCGATTATTGTTCTGCTCCTTTCAGCA
Source organism: Bacteroidales bacterium (assembly GCA_024710405.1). Classification (GTDB taxonomy): domain Bacteria; phylum Bacteroidota; class Bacteroidia; order Bacteroidales; family F082; genus UBA6192. The sequence continues at coordinate 152,899 of JANJUV010000007.1, read as the reverse complement.
ATCTTCTTGTCCGAACGCCTTAATGCAACTAATGTATCAGGTGTTATTGCCGGATTTACCGGTGCCGCATACTTAATCTATATGTCAGGCAATCAATCCGATAATTCCACCACCTTGATCGGAAACCTGTTGATTTTGGGTAACGCAACTTCGTATTCTGTTTATCTTGTCATTGTTAAGCCATTATTCAGACACTATAAGCCTCTAACAATTGTTGCCTGGATTTTTTTATTTGGCCTCTTTTATGTTACTCCATTAACCATTTCAGGTGCTTTGAACGAGAACTGGGCTGAAATACCTCTATCTATCTGGTTATCTATTTTATATGTTATTGTTTTTACAACAATTGTTGCCTATTTTCTCAATAATTACTCTTTGTCACATTTAAGTCCATCGGCAAACAGCGCCTTTATATACACACAACCGGTTTTTGCCAGTCTGGTTGCCATATCAACAGGTTCGGACAAATTACGGCTCATGCACCTGCTTGCTGCTTTGCTTATCTTTGCGGGAGTTTATCTGGTAAGTAAGCCAAATATACCGGGAAGCAAATCATGAAACAAGCTTTTGTCGTAGGTTCTACTGGATTGGTCGGCAACATATTGCTCGAAAAATTGCTTTCGAACAGGAATTTCAGCTCAGTTTCAGTACTCGTTCGAAAGAATTCGGGAAGGATTCACGATAAGCTTACAGAGCATGTAATTGATTTTGGTAAGATTGAGACACTAGGTAATCTGATGAAGACTGATGTTTTATTTTGCTGTCTTGGTTCAACAATTAAAAAAGCCGGCAGTAAAGAAGCTTTCAAAAAAGTCGACCTGGAATACGTTGCAGAGCTGGCACGTATTGCTGAACGTAACCGTATCCGAAAGTTCATCGTAATTTCGTCGGTTGGCGCACATCCTTTCTCCAGGAATTTCTATTTGCGAACCAAAGGTGAAATGGAACTAATGGTGATGGCATGTGAAATAGAACAGAAGCATTTTATCAGGCCCGGTCTTATTTTGGGTCACAGGAAAGAATTCAGGTTTGGTGAGTGGCTTGCAGCGCTGTTATCACCACTTTTCATGCCTTTGTTATCCGGAAGTTGGAAAAAGTATCGACCAGTTTCTGCTGACGCAATAGCATCTTGCATGCTGCATCTTGCATTGGTCGATGAATCAACTGAAATTATTGAGAACGAATTAATTGAGAAGTTTAGCGAATTGCAATTAAAAGATTACTTATGATAAAGAATATCCCGTTTCTTAAACATCTGCGTTCAGATCGTTTTTTTTTACTTGCTGGTCCGTGCGTCATAGAGAATGACACCAATCCATTTCAGATTGCTGAAGAATTGTTGAACATTTGCCAGGCTGTTGATTTGCCATTGGTTTTCAAAGGATCTTACCGTAAGGCAAACCGTACACGCTTAGACTCATTTTCAGGAATAGGTGACTTAAAGGCTCTCAGGATCTTGCGTCGGGTATCTGAGACATTTCAGATTCCTGTTGTAACCGATATTCATCAGCCGGATGAGGCTCAGATGGCCGCTGAGTTCGTGGATGTTTTGCAGATTCCTGCCTTTTTATGCCGCCAAACTGACCTTTTGGTGGCTGCTGCTAATACAGGCAAAACAGTTAACATCAAAAAGGGACAGTTTTTGTCGGGTAGTGCCATGAAGTTTGCCGTTGACAAAGTAGTTCAATCCGGTAGCGATAAAATTATGCTGACTGACCGCGGTAATATGTTTGGATATAATGATCTTGTAGTTGATTTCAGGAATATTCCGGAAATGCAGAAATTTGGAGTTCCTGTGATCATGGATATTACCCATTCTTTGCAGCAGCCTAACCAAGGTTCGGGTGTAACCGGAGGTCAACCTCAAATGATCGGTATTATAGGCAGTTCTGCAATTGCCTCAGGTGCTGATGGCATCTTTCTGGAGACGCATCCTGATCCGGCTTCTGCTCTGTCGGATGGTGCCAATATGTTGCATCTATCTAAGGTTAATGAATTAATTAGCAGACTTGTACGAATTAAGGAAGCCATTAGTTGATTATTCTCTTCTAATGGTTTTCACCTGACCTGTTTCGGGGTCAAACTGCAACCGTGTTTTGCTTAAGGGTGCATTACTGATTGGTCCAAACTGGCTAATTGCTTTTCGGGCATGGGCTAGTTTTTTTCCTTTAAACAACACTTCTATATTTACATATTCGGGTGTTCTGAAATACATTATATTACTGAGTCTTGATTTTGACGGAGCATTTAAACCCGAGAGAGATTGGGTGGAACCGGCAGGATCAATCTTTATCTGAAGGGCCTCCCCTTTCGATCCGCTATCAACAACTCCCTGATTTTCATTAAGGCGTGCCAAAACCTGCAGGCCAGTTTTCCCGGCTTCAGGCAGAAAATAAATGGTCTGCTCTTCGATACTCCGAAATTCTCTTCCCAAAAATAGTCCGAGATACTCTTGTTCCAGTTTGAGTAGTTCGTCATTCATATATATTAGACTTTGACCGTAGTTTATTTCCTGATAACCACTGATAAGATTCAATCTTTTCTCACGCAGGCTGTGAATCATGTCTGCCGCTGCTTTTGCCTTTTGCTCAGGGTTGCGGTCAACCCAGGAAGCTTGCAAAACATTATGCATAATAGTTGTAGTATCAATCGTTATTTTACGCACGATCGTATCCACACGCTGATAGAGGTTGCGTTCGGCGAAATACTTGAAACTTGCGGATTCAGGAGCGTTGACAAATTGCTTTTCAATACGGTTTATGGAAGTTATGGATGAATGTTCAGCATTATCTGCTGCAATGATGATTCCATCGGGTTGTAAACTGAAAACAAGTGATTGCGCGTCTTTTGAGCCTTTTTCGTCAAATTCAACAAAAAACCAGGCGTTAGGATCAGGTTCGCTTATGGTTGTGATTATAACATCGCGAATGGTATATACAGTTTCATCCTGTTTTACAAAATTATCGACACCCAGAATTTTAACAGCATACTCAGCATAAGGTCCCCTGTAACGTGTGTTTTTTTCAAGAATGATATCAATTTTGAGGAGGTTTTGTGGCAATGCATAGTAAAACCCTGTTGCGTCACTGGCTTTAATTGATCCTGCCGGTGAGATAAATATCTGACTGAAGCAATTATTATGGCCAATAAGAACAGAAATCACCAATAATATAATCGGAAGAAATGTAAACGACTTTTTCATTTGCTGGTAGGATTTGAAATGTAAAAGTAGGCAAAATGGATCTAAACCATTGCGTCAAAACTTATCTTAGGAATAAATTACCTGCAAAAACATCGATAAGAAATAAAAAAGGGAAACACTCGACTGTATTCCCCTTTTCTTTCATAATGAAACTGTTTTTATTTGACAAACAACAACTCTCTGTATTTTGGAAGTGGCCATTCCTGATCATCAACAAGCATTTCTAGCTTATCAACGTGTTCGCGTATACTTTCGAAATATGGTTTTACCTTGTAGCAATATGCATAAGCTTTTGCTTCATCAGTCGAAAGCCTGTTCGCAATCTTTCGCTCATTGACCATATCTTCGACAAGCTGCTTGATTTCAGAAATATGTTCTGATATATCCTTAATCGTTTGCATCTGATTGCGACTGAGCTTAACGAATGATTTGCTATCGAGCACTTCCTTCAGGCCTTTTGCATTGTCAATAAGGGTATTCTGATACCTAATGGCTGTTGGAATGATGTGGTTTACAGACAAGTCGCCTATAAGTCTGGATTCAATCTGCAACTTGCGGGCGTATTTATCCAATTTGATTTCAACTCTTGCTTCCAGCTCTCTTTTCGATAAAACGCTGTGCTTTTCAAACAATTCGATTGATTTGGGCGCAATGAAAGCTTTGATCGCCTCAACAGTAGTTTGGTGATTCGAGAGTCCTCTTTTCTTTGCCTCGGCTTTCCATTCGTCGCTGTAGCTGTTGCCTTCGAAGCGTATGTCTTTGGAAGCAACAATGAATTTTTTGATGGTTTCAAAAACAGCTGCCTCTTTGTCCGTTTTCTTGTTCATCAAACTGATCACTTCTTCATGGAATTGCAGCAAAGTTTCTGCGACGATGGTATTGAGCACAAACATTGGCTTGGCAGCATTTGCCATTGACCCAACCGCTCTGAACTCAAACTTGTTTCCGGTAAAGGCAAACGGCGACGTCCGGTTGCGGTCAGTATTATCCAGCAGAATTTCAGGTATTTTGGGAATACTGATGTGTCCTTTCTTGCCGTTATTATTGTTTAGCTCTTTGATGGTGGGCATATTCTCGATTTCATCCAGAGTTGCCGTAAGCTGAGCTCCGATAAAGGCAGAAATGATGGCCGGAGGTGCTTCATTGCCTCCCAGCCGCAGGTCATTACTCGCTGAGGCAATGCTGGCACGCATGAGTTCTTCAAAATCACGCACAGCTTTTAAGATACTGACAAGCACTGACAGAAATCTAAGGTTTTCAAGGTTGCTTTTGCCGGGCGATAAAAGATTCACACCTGTATTGGTGGCAAGTGACCAATTGTTGTGCTTTCCGCTTCCATTAACACCTTCATAAGGCTTTTCGTGCAACAACACCTTAAAATGATGCTTTCGAGAAACCATATCCAAAAGGTGCATCAACAATTGATTATGGTCAACTGCCTGATTGGCTTCTTCATATACGGGGGCACACTCAAACTGACTTGGAGCAACCTCATTATGACGGGTTTTCAATGGTATACCCAGTTTATGTGATTCGATTTCCAGGTCACGCATAAATGCTCTGGCACGACTGTGAATAGTGCCAAAATAGTGATCGTGCAATTGCTGGTCTTTGGCTGATGAATGTCCGAAAACTGTTCGTCCCGACAGCACAAGGTCAGGACGTGCAGCAAATAATGCTGAGTCAACCAAAAAATATTCCTGTTCCCATCCAAGTGTCGGATAGACCTTGTTTATCTCACCATCAAAAAGCTGACAAACCTGTGTAGCGGCTTTGTCAATGGCATCAATGGATTTCAGAAGTGGTGTTTTATAATCGAGAGATTCACCGGTATACGAAACAAATATTGTAGGAATACAAAGGGTGTTTTCAAGTATAAAAGCTGTTGATGTTGGATCCCATGCGGTATATCCTCTTGCTTCAAACGTATTTCTGATTCCTCCGCTTGGAAAAGAAGATGCATCAGGTTCCTGCTGGATCAGTTCATTGGCCTGAAACTCTTCGATGGCTTTTCCGCCTTCGGATGGGTTGATAAATGCATCGTGCTTCTCAGCTGTTGTTCCAGTTAAGGGGTGAAACCAGTGGGTATAATGTGTTGCTCCCTTGCTCATGGCCCATGCTTTCATGGCTGATGCCACCTGATCTGCGACTTTCCGGTCGATTTTCTGTCCATGTTTAATAGCCATTTGTACGCTCTGATAAGCTTCCTTGGTCAGGTATTCGCGCATGGTGCGGTCGTTAAACACCATCGACCCATAATAGTCGGATATTTTCTCTGATGGAAATTGTGCCGGTTTAGCCTGTCTGTTGAAGGTTTCGGCAAGGGCTCTGAATCTGAAATTACTCATGTTAGTTGTTTAAGTTGTTTGTTGTTGTGGTTTTCTGATAATCCATAATCCGGCATAGGTTAGCAATCCATTCAAAATAAGCAGCTCAAAACCAAATTTATAACCCCATAAAAGCAGCTCTGAATTCTGGCTAAGAACATAGCAAAGTACAGGAGAAAGTATTGCGATCAGCGGAACATAACGGTCGTGTATTGCCGCTTTTGAAGAGAGTCCAAATGCAAACAACCCCAACAATGGACCGTAAGTGTATCCGGCAATCGTGAAAAGCATTGCAATAACAGCCTGATTATTAATCAAACTAAAAAGAACGATGGTTAAAAAAACGAGCGAAGTAATAAAAAAATGTAAAACGTAGCGCAGTTTGATTTGTTTAATTTCTGTTAAATTTCCTTTTTCTTCCAGGTTGAGAAAATCGATGCTTAATGAGGTAGTTAGCGCGGTTATTGCGCTGTCGGCACTTGAATATGCAGCCGCGATCAATCCGACAAAGAATATAACACCGGCAAATACTCCGAAATGATTGAAGGCAAGAGTAGGAAACAAATCATCAGACAAACGGGGATGGTCAATTCCAAAATGAGCTGCATACAGGTAGAGCAAAGCTCCCAGGAACAGAAACAACAAATTAACAGGGATCAATATAAATCCAAGAGAAATCATATTCTTCTGTGCATCTTTTAAAGAGCGGCAACTCAGGTTTTTTTGCATCATATCCTGATCAAGTCCGGTCATAACAATAGTTATAAACATGCCGCTGAAAAACTGTTTCAGATAAAACCGGTCGTGTTTCCAGTCTGTCTCAAGAATTCTGCTTAGCCCCTGTTCGTCTGCCATATTGATCATTTCCAACAATGAGTACCCGGTTTGTTTTAAAATAATATTAATGATAATGAACATCGAAGCAAGCATAAAAGTTGTTTGCAACATATCCGTCCAAACAATTGTTTTGATGCCTCCTTTGAATGAATATACGGTAATCAGAAAGAGAAACAGAAGCACCGATACCCAAAAAGGAACACCGATATGATCAAAAACGAAAAGCTGCAGAACGTTAATAACAAGAAACATTCTGAACGAGGCCCCTATCAGCCTGCTGATGATGAAAAAGAATGCCCCAGTCTTGTGTGAGAAGAAACCAAATCTTTGTTGCAGATATGTATAAATAGATGTTAAATTAAGTTTATAATATAGGGGCAAGAGAACAAAGGTAATAACTAAATAACCGGCCAGATAGCCAAAGACTACCATTAAGTAGGTGAACGAAGATGAACCTACCCAGCCCGGAATGGAAATAAAGGTAACTCCGGACAATGAGGCACCAACCATACCATAAGCAACAACAGGCCAGGGCGATTGGCGATTGCCCAAAAAGTATGCTTTATTCCCTGCTTTACGCGCAGTAAGTAATGAAACCCCGAACAGGACAGCGGAGTAAGAAATAAAAATGATTAATATAATGTAGTAATTCACAATTACTTACTTGATTTCTTTTGTTGTTTACTGATCAGTTCTGCCAGCTCCATCAAGTCTGAAACGATAAGGTCGGCTTCAATATTTGTTTCATCAGAAGAGACCAAAACGGTGTGCATGCCTGAATTTTTTCCGAACTGCATATCCGTCAAAGTGTCTCCAACCATAACAGAATGTCTGAAATTGATTTGAGGAAATTCAACCTTAGCCTGATTAGCCATAAATGGCGATGGCTTTCTGCAATCAGGAAAGGTGTTTTGAAGGCAAGTGCACGAATAGATTCGTGTTAACCTGCCACCAGCTTCATTTATATGTTTCATCATATTGGAATGAATTTCCTGCAGCGCTTCAGGTTTCATCAATCCTTTGCCTACCCCCTGCTGGTTGGTAACAACAAATACTAAATGAAAATATCCTGAAAGCGAAGCTATTGCTTCAATTGCACCCGGAAGAAACTCAAAATCGGACCAGCATTTAACATAGTCATTTACAGGCCGAACATTAATTACTCCATCACGGTCGAGAAAAAGCGACCAATCGGGTTTGATCTGTTCAATAAAACTCATTCTGAATTCTTCGGGAAGAGTTCACTTTCAATAATTTCGCAAATGATGTGTCCGATCAGGATATGGGCTTCCTGTATTCTGGCTGTATCTCTAGAAGGAACTTTAATCATTATTTCGCAGATTTCGGACATCTTTCCGCCATCTTCTCCGGATAATCCAATAGTGATCATTCCTAGTTTTCTGGCATTGCTGATTGCGTTTATAACATTTTGCGAATTTCCGGATGTGCTCAATGCGATCAGCACATCGTTTTTCCGGCCCATTGCACGAACAAGTCTGCTGTAGACTCTTTCAAAACCATAATCATTGGCAACGGCAGTGAGGTATGAAGTGTTCACGTGGAGTGCCTCTGCATAAAGCGGTTGCCGGTCGTAGTAAAATCTTCCAGACAACTCAGCAGCAATATGTTGTGCGTCTGCTGCACTGCCACCATTGCCGCAAAGCAGGACCTTGTTACCTGTCTTGAAACATTTAGTACATGAAATGGCAGCCAGTTGAATGTTCAGTAATAACTCACTATCCTGAAGCATTTTACTTTTTACATGAACCGAATCTTTGATTATGTCCTGAATTCTCATTTGAGACGAACAATATTTTGAGGCAAAAATAACAAATTCCTGGTTGTTCAGTAAATATCGAATTGCTTCATTTCAATTAAACATTGAATCATAGCGTATAAAAGCTATTTAGTGATCTAAGAATTATGGTAACCTTTAAAACTTGTTTCAAAATTTAGTTGTCGGTTTAGCGTTGCAGGAGAAAAAAAAAAGATATTTGCGCAATTTTTTCATGCTGATGAAAGCCTCGCAAACAATTTTGCTTCTGATTCTGTCCAATGCCTTCATGACACTAGCATGGTATGGCCACCTGAGATTTAAAGACATAAAGGGATTTGATCAATTATCTTTGTTTTGGATTGTGTTGATCAGTTGGTCAATTGCGCTATTTGAATACATGTTTCAGGTTCCTGCCAACAGGATTGGTTACCATGGTAACGGTGGGCCTTTCACCCTTGTTCAACTTAAAGTGATTCAGGAAGTTATTACACTGGTGGTTTTTGTTGGTTTCTCGATTCTGTTGTTTCGTACCGAAACCTTCAGAATAAACCACCTTATCGGCTTTGTGTTTTTGATACTGGCCGTTTATTTTATTTTTAAAAAATGATAAAGTATTGCTATCAGGCAGAAATTGACATAATTTTACATTATTAACCATAACCCTCAGTAAAAAAGAGCTATGAAATTTTATGATGTTGATTCTGAATTTACATTCGGAAAATATGAAGGTAAAACCATTAAAGAGGTTTTCGAGAAAGATCCGAAATACATTGATTTTTGTTTCAACAACATTGATGAGTTTTATGTTTCTCCTGCCGTTTTGCGCGAATTGAGAGACATGAACCCTAAGTTTGCCCTTCCTGCCGATTCTGAAGAAATGAATGATGACGTGCTGGATTCATTTTTGGAAGATGCAGAGATGATTGGCGACTTTGAAGAAGACTTTAAGGAAGAGGAAGATGAATTCGGATGGGACGATGACCTTGATCTGGGTGGTGATGATGATTTTGACGATTACCAGTCCTATGATGAAGAGGATGATTATTAGTCATCTCACCTACTGCTGGTAAGGCTCATAATCGAACGTGCATAATTGTGCCAGCTCATATTTTGCGCTGTTGATTCGATATTCTTTCTGTCAATGGGTTTAACAATAGCCAGATTCATGATGCGGAGCATATCATTGGTATCTTCCGATACAGCGAGATAACCATTAACACCATTCTGAACTGTTTCAGGGAAATGGCCCACAGAGGAAGCAAGCATCGGCATTCGGAAGTTATAACCTATTGATTCAACACCCGAAGGAGTGGCAGTAAGGTAAAACAGCAACAGGTTATCACTTACCTGAAAATATCTGTGCACTTCCTCATTAGGTACAAAGTCATTGACTACAACAACTTTGTCTCTGATATTCAAATCATCAATCAATCGCAGTGGGTTGTAATCCCGTTCGTCATCCTGTTTTCTCAAAAAGATCTTTTTGGCAATACCGAAAAGCCTGTTCTTTAGCCGTGCGGTAAATTTTTTATTGTCAAGTGTGTCCCAAAATGATTCGCCCACGATTAAAAGACTGACATCATTTCGCATGGAAGCAAGTTTTGCAAAAGCTTCTATAGCCAGATGCAGCCCTTTATACTTTCTGATAAACCCAAAAAAAAGAAAAACATTCTCTTTGAGCCCCATTTGACTTTTGACCAATTCTTTATTAAAGTCAGGATCGGGTTTAAACATATCATAAACAGGATGATATAGTTTCAACACAGGGTTTTGAATCTTGCCGGAAACAGCTCCTTCAACTAAAGTAAATGTTCGCATTGAAAAAAGTGATGAAAGTTCATCAGCCGTTTGCCGGGCATGTACAACATAGGAATTGGCATTTTTGATGCCGAATTTTGTCAATAGAATATCCAGTGTGCTTCCTTCCTTTTGTTTCACGAAATGCAGGTCGAACACAACATGATGGCCGCTGCGAATAAGTTTGCGGGCAATATAACCCAATGGTAATCCTTGTATGGCGATTGCCCATTGAAAAACAACCAGATCAGGCTTCAGATTTTTAATCAATCTTGTTGTTTTTATCCAGCTAAAGGGATTATTATAGTTTGTTATGTAGTGAACCTTGATTCCTGTACCCTTAAGTTGATCCTGTCTGCTCTTGCGGTCAATAAAATCACGGGGAATGATGGCTGGATACTGCTGTGTCCATGAAACAATATGCACCTCTACATCGCCCGAGGCATCAAAAGCTTTAGCTAGAGAAGTGTTATAGTTTGCAATACCGCCTTTAAACTGTGGTCCGGGACCAAAGCATACAATTCGTTTCATAATGTGACTAAGCGAATAAAATGTGAGAGAATATCAGTGGTGTGTTATTTACCGGAATTGAGTCTGTCAAGTTGCTTTTTGTACACACGCTCCATTCCTTCACGCAGACTGATTTTGGGTTTCCATCCAAAAAACTGGTTAACCAGATCCATATTTGCATAGCGTGAATGAACGCCGACAGGTTTATCAAGTAACGGTTTAATGGCAGGTTTGTAACCTGCGATATCTGCAAATAGCTCAATAAGTTCAAGAAATGATGTAAGCTGTCCGGAACCTATGTTGTATGCAGAACCATCAGATACTTTGTCGAGCAGTATGAAAATAAAGTCAAGAACATCGTCAATGTGAACAAAATCACGTCCTTGTTTGCCTGAGCCCCACACTTCAAACGGATCTTCCCTGCCGGCAGCACGGGCAGCAATAGCCGGAACCGGATAGGCTAATTCCTGATCTTCACCATAACCCGAAAACGGTCTGATGCAGGCAACCCTGATTCCATAATACTTTGCGGCAATCTGAGCCAGGAATTCACCCGTCAGTTTCGACCATCCGTAGGTCATATCCGGTGTGCCCAGATTCTTAGTGAAATCAATATCTCCTTCGCTGAGGGCAATTGCAAAATCTGTTGACTGCAGGCTGATGGGATATGCTGCACTCGAACTGGGATACAACACACGCTCAGGTTTATGCTGGGTAATCCAATAGAAAAACTCGGCATCAATGGACAGGTCAAGTGCCACAATCATTGGATCTCCTTCGATTTTCAAGCGCCCCCCCACTATGGCAGCAAAATGAAATACATCAGAAAACCTGTCAAATTCAATGGCGTATTTTTCCTGTACATACCTTTTATTCTCACGCATATAGAAAAGCAGGTTGCGGAAATCACCCTTCCAGAAGAACAGTCTGTTTTCGTTTCCGATGATCTCCAGATCAAGATATGATCTTGAGGTATAGTTTTCGAGCCAATCCGAAGGGTGTCTCCCGATCGAAAGGTCGTCAATCATAAAAATCCGGTCCTGAGTAGTGTTCAGCAATCTCTTAACCATGTTCCGCCCAACGAATCCGCATCCTCCGGAAACAAGATGAATCTTTTGCATAATATGTTTTATGTTGTTAAATATTAATTGATTCGGCTATTCCATAATCATTATGTCGTGTTCGTCCAGCTGCTGAAACGAGTTCTGCAAGAAAACCTGTCATGAATAGTTGTGTGCCAAGTATCATTGCCAGAAGGCCAAAATAAAACAATGGCCTTTCCGTCATTCTGTAAGCTTCCATAAAAAACTTGGCATAAGTTAGGTAAGCTGCTATCAGAAAACCTGCGAAGAAAAGTAATGAACCCAAAAAGCCAAAAAGGTGCATAGGTCTTTTGCCAAATCTGGAAACAAAGGTGATGGAAAGCAAGTCGAGATATCCTTTGATAAACCTGCTCAAACCATATTTAGTGTGCCCATATTTACGCTCATAATGATGCACTACTTTCTCCCCAATCTTTCTGAATCCATTCCATTTGGCAATTACCGGGATGTAACGATGCATTTCGCCATGAACTTCAATTGCTTTAACAACTTCGAGCCGGTATGCCTTGAGCCCGCAGTTGAAGTCGTGCAGGGGTATCTTACTGATTTTTCTGGTAGTCAGATTAAATAGTTTGGAAGGAAGCGTTTTGTTCAGCGGATCGTGCCTTTTCTTTTTCCACCCTGACACCAGATCATAATCCTGATTAGCGATCATATCATACAAGTCAGGAATCTCATCAGGGCTATCCTGAAGGTCTGCATCCATCGTTATCACCACCCTGCCTTTAGCCAATCTGAACCCCTCGTTAAGGGCAGCTGACTTGCCATAGTTTCTTCTGAACCGGATTGCTTTGATGGCCGGATTATCAGTGGCAAGATGGTTGATTGTGCTCCAGGAGTTATCTATTGAACCATCATCAACTAGTATAATCTCAAATGATTTGTTCAGACCAAGGCACACTTTGCTGATCCATCGGGTAAGCTCCCCGAGGGATTCTTCCTCATTATAAAGAGGTACAACCACACTGATTTCCATATCAAGCTTCCATAGTTTGTTCATCCATTTTTTTTCTTTTGACAATCAATGCAATAATAGAACTGATTACTGCAGCCATAATGGGATTTATCCACAGATTCTTGACAAATGTTTTCATTGGGTCAAGGTTTTCTTCCATTCTGGCTGCCATTTCATCTACTGCTTCCTCAGGCATCATATCTTCAAATCCGCTGATCATTTGTTCCATCTTGGCAGGCAGATATTCCGGGTCGATGTACCCATTCAGAATAAATGAGAAAAGATTGTTCAGGTATAATGCAATGATCAGCAACACGAATCCGCCCACAAAAGCCTGCATAAAACTGATTGATCCGTTCAGTTCATTATCACGCATTTTTTTTATAACAATAAATGCAGCTGTCACCACAATTCCGAGCACCAACAAACCATAAAGTATAGACAGACCAAAGCTGAAAATATTTATGTCAAATGCATAGATAAGCGTGCTCATCAGCACAAGAATTATTCCTAAAACTAAACCAGCTTTAATAGGTTGATTAATTGGGTACATGTTATTGATTATTAAATGATTAAAATATATTACTTAATCCAGATACCTGTTTTTTCTACGGGCAAATGTACCAATAAAAAAGGCGTATACCGGCAGCAATGCCAGATTAACTGTTGCGTGAAGAATCGCAAGATATTTTGGAGTCATTAACTCCCTAACATACAAACGATTTGAGTTTATCTGTTCCAATCCTGATTGCGCACTTTCAGCAATCATTTCGGTTTCTATCCGGTTCACCCTGAATTCAAGTGTGGGATTGTTGAGGTATTCGTAAATTAAATAAACTGCCATAGACATTACTACGGTCAGAACAAAACCTGTTAGAATTGACATCCTGAAGCTGTTTCCGAATCCAAGAATCCCCTCGTTATACCGGTCTCTTAGTCTTGTACTGGCTAGCCAATAAAAGAAGCCCGGAGCGAGGTAGGCAGCCAGATACAGATAGGAATACTCTTTGACAACGAGCAAATTGATCAGGAATAACAATAGAAAAGTAATCAGTCCCCCGAAAAAACCGGTGAAAGAACCCACGACCCAGAATTGCCAGTTTTTATACATCAGAATCTCGTTTTTATGCACTGATGGCTGTATGCAAACTTACCAAAAAAAACTTTCATACTCACGTCAACACTTTTTTATTGATGGTTCTTTAGAAAAACGTTGTACCTTTGCAGCGGGTAAGTCTTATACGACCAGCTCCTGCTGAATTCCCCCAGGTTCGGAAGAAAGCAAGGGTAAGCGGTTGAGCGGTGCGATATAAGTAGCTTACCCATTTTTTTTTACATTCTATCACTTCCCCTACACATAATGCTTGCATAGATAACTACTGATATCTGAAACTTCACTATTTTTACACAGTTTATTTACCATGCTATTAAAAATATATCCGGAGAATCCTTCGCAGAGGCACATTCAGACAGTTGTAGATTGTCTGAATCGGGGTGGCATTGTAATTTACCCGACAGACACGGTTTATGCTTTGGGTTGTAGTCTTTACCAACAAAAAGCAGCTGACCGCGTGGCACAGTTAATTGGTATTAAAAAAGACAAAGTCACTTTTTCATTTATTTTCAACAACCTCAGTATGTTGTCTGAGTTTACCAAACCTATTGGTAATGATGTTTACAAGCTGATGCGTAAAAACCTTCCCGGCCCGTTCACCTTTATAGTTGAAGGTAACAATAACATTCCGAAGATATTTCACAACAAAAAGCGTACTGTTGGCATCAGGATACCGGACAACAACATTATTGCAGCCATTACAGCACAGTTAGGTCATCCTTTGCTCACGGCATCCATTCACCACACTGATGAAATCGTAGAATACATGACTGATCCGGAGGAAATTTCTGATCGGTTTGGTCGACAGGTTGATATTATTATTGATGGTGGATTTGGTGGAAATCAGCCCAGTACAGTTGTTGACTGCACAGGAGATGACTATGAAATCACCAGACAAGGTAAAGGGATTCTTGAATAATCAACCAAATGAAGGAGTATTCTTTTTATCATTGATCATCAGTGATATAACCAGAAATTTCGCCTTTCCTTGTTCATTTTCTTCATAAATGGCTTTGCTGATTTGTTTTTTTTGTACTTTTGCACCTCCAATTACGGGCTGATTCGTTAGCTCAGTCGGTAGAGCATATGCCTTTTAAGCATAGGGTCCCGGGTTCGAGTCCCGGACGGATCACAAAAAAAAGCCGCCTGATTTCAGGGCGGCTTTATTATTAATTTATTTACAATCAAATTTTTAAGCAGAAGCTTTTCTCCTTTCATGCAGACATCATCGCATCATCCAGAATTATTCGGCAACTAAAGCCATGATTTTCTGAAACAGGTCAACATTATCATAAAATCCTTTGAAACTATCTGCGCCTGGGCCAAAAGCCATAACCGGAACCATAACTGCGGTGTGGTCGTCGGAGGTGAATTTCAGTTTTGGTTGCAAAACCGCTGATTTATATGAACCTGAAAGCGTTAATCCTCCTGTCTCATGATCTGCCGTAACAATAACAAGTGTGTTATTGTCCTGAATAGCAAATTTCAAAGCTTCGCCAACGGCTTCATCAAAATCAATGGTTTCCTGAACCAGATATGCAGAGTCATTATCATGTCCAGCCCAGTCAATCTGTGAGCCTTCTACCATCATGAAAAAACCCGATTCGTTTTTAGACAGCGTGCTTATTGCCAACTGAGTTGCTTTTGGGAGAAAATTACCTCTGTTTTTTATCATAGAAGGAGGGTGAACTGAATCAGTAAGGATATAATATTTGTCTGCACTGACTTCCACAAGAGAACGATAAACCTGATATCCACTCTGAATGAGCTCTTTCTCAAGATTTCTGTAGTCCTTTCTTGCAGCAAAGTGCTTGATACCACCACCAATGACCACATCGACGGGAACTTTGAGATAATCAACTGCAATCTCCTCATAATTATTTCTGTTAATGTTCTTAGCGATGAAAGAGGCTGGGGTTGCATGCGTTACGGCGCAACTGACAACAATTCCTGTTGCAAGTCCTTTAGCGGCAAGTATTTCCAGCATACTTGGTGCCGGAACACTATCGTGCGACATTCCGATCATGCCGTTTCGGGTTTTGCGTCCGGTAGCAATGGCAGTACCTCCGGCGCCCGAATCAGTCACACCGTTATTATATGAATGCGTAGTCATGAAGCCTATCTCGGAAAATTGCTGCATGTGCAACTGATCTCCTTTTGCGAGCATGGAGGCCTGTATTTGAGCAACACCCATTCCATCGCCAATCATCAGTATGATATTCTTTGGAGGCTCGATTTCGTTTGATGCTGTTTGTGCTCTCAAAGACAGCACATGCAACATGATTATAATGAAAACGGTTGTGATAATTAATAATCTCATTTGTTTCATTTATTGATGTTTAACTAATTAATTCAATCATTGTGATCTCCGGAAGTATTCCAATTCGACCGGGATACCCTATAGAACCCAAACCCCGGTTGACATACAAATAACGACTTTGATCTTCGGTGGAATAAAGGCCTGCCCAACGTTTGTACATATATTGAGCGGGACTCCATTTAATACCAGGAATATCAATTCCAAACTGAAATCCATGTGTATGGCCCGACAGTGTAAGCTGTATTTCAGGGTTTTGTTTCTCAACCACATCCCAATGGCTTGGATCGTGAGAAAGCAGGATGCGCACAGGTACTTGCCCCAACCCCTTGGTCGCTTTCTCAAGGTTTCCTTTCTTTGGAAACCTTTTATGCGAACTCCAGTTCTCAACACCAATGACCGCCAGCGAATCACCTTCACGGGTGATGATCTTGTGATCATTCCTTAGGAGTTTCCATCCAATATCGTTGTAAAATGAATACAGGTCGCGCATATTTTGTTTCTTATCCTCTGTGGTTGGCCAGTTTTTGTAATCACCATAGTCATGGTTACCCAATATGGCAAAAACACCATCATTAGCGGATAGTTTTCTGAGGGTTTCTTTAAACTTAAATGCTTCTTCGGTTGAATAATTTACCAGATCACCTGTGAAAACAATCATGTCAGGTGCTTCATTTTGAATGAGTTCAATTGCTTGCTCTAATTGATCAATACTTGACCAACTGCCTAGGTGCATATCTGAAATCTGTGCGATACGGTATCCTTGAAAAGCAAATGGAAGTTGCCTGATCGGAATCTT
Source organism: Bacteroidales bacterium (assembly GCA_024710405.1). Classification (GTDB taxonomy): domain Bacteria; phylum Bacteroidota; class Bacteroidia; order Bacteroidales; family F082; genus UBA6192. Next base: position 136,161 of record JANJUV010000007.1, on the reverse strand, counting down.
TATGTGCTTGATTTTGAAATCATGTACCCATTTCAACATACCGGCAAACATTGTTGCGATCATCAGACCTCCCGTGGCCAGACTAATTTGTTCGATAAACCTGCTTCTACTGATTCTACCGGCAGAGTTCCTATCTTTTGACCTTGATTTGGTGTTTCGTGCAATGTGAACCGAAAACCTGATAAGATCTGCTGTCAACAAAAATATGGCAGGGACAATTTTTGCAACATAGAAAATAAAGATAAGTCCGTTGGAATAAATCCTGACAGCAGAGTGCCATTCATTTGAAGGATGCCAATAGCTCACAACAGTAACTGCCATCAAAAGCATGAGCGGCAACCAATACAAGACAGCCAATGCCGATTTCAGGATGTTATTATAGGTGAATATTTTGCGCTTAACCACTGACCACAGATACAGATCAGTTAACAGCAGCAGTATAAAAAAAGGATATCTGGAAAGATTCTTTGGAAATACGGCAGAAGTAAGGAAGTAGCCTGCAACAATAATAACAATTATCATGAAGGCCTGAAGGAGAATGCGTTTTTTCATCAGCCTGCAAAAATAAACATAATAAATTTCGCCGGGCCAGCAATCTCAGATTTCATGATTTGTTAATCTGATGGCAAACTTAAACCACTTCACGGCATTGATACGTTGGGTGTAATGACAACAAAAACCTTTGCTGCGCAAAGATTTTTTAATGCAACAGGGTCTTCAAACTTCGTTTGGGTAGCTGATGATTTATGTCAGAAGGATTATTGCCACTTCGTGGCATTGATCCGTTTGGGGGTGTTGACAACAAAAACCTTTGCTGCGCAAAGATTTTTTAACTATCAGAGGGTCTTCAAACTTCGTTTGAGACCCTCTGATAGTTAAAAAACCGGCTGTCGCCGGTTTTTGTTGTCGGGGTAGTAGGATTCGAACCTACGACCCCCTGCTCCCAAAGCAGGTGCGCTAGCCGGACTGCGCTATACCCCGTAATTTTATAAACTTGGTGCTGAAGAGCATCAGTAAGAACGAGACGGTTACAATAAAACTATTGCGGAGAGGGGGGGATTCGAACCCCCGGTACCCTAATCGAGTACGACAGTTTAGCAAACTGTTGGTTTCAGCCACTCACCCACCTCTCCGAAACAAAGAACATAGAATCCAATTTGATGCTGCTTGAATCCGTTAGGATAACTGAGCTATAAATGGAGGTGCAAAATTAATCAAAACTTCCGTTCATACAAATTTTTCATTCCAATTAATAAAGTGCTTGCTTACTGTGTTTTCCAAGCAAAAGAGGAAGACAAGGATCAACTTGAGCAGATCAAATGAATGAAAAACCAAAATAATTTGAGGCCAATGTAAATTGAATCATAAAAGACTTATCTTTGCTGTGGTTTAATTCAATCTTTTTCAAGAAGAATAGTAGATAACAAAACATTTTCCGAACTCACCATTCTGATAATCAATTGATTTTACAAGCTTTTTGAAAAATTATCATTCATAATCTATTATTTTAATCATGAACATTTTTGTTGCAAAACTGAACTTTAAGACCACCAGTGAAGATCTGTTGGCACTTTTTGAACAATTTGGTGAAGTTACATCTGCCAAGGTAATTATCGACAAGGTAACCAACAGGTCAAAAGGATTTGGCTTTGTTGAGATGCCTGATGACAACCAGGCCTATGCAGCTATCAATGAACTGAACGAGTCGGAAGTTGATGGCAGGACCATAGTAGTTAAGAAAGCACGTCCGAAAGAAGAAGGTGACAGTCGTCCTCCACGCAGCGGTGGCGGTGGTGGCGGATACAGAAACCGCTACTGATTTAAATCAGATAAAAGCTATCAAGACGGGTTAATCCCGTCTTTTTTTTGTTTTATGCTCTCAAAAAATTACTAATTTTGCCAACCTTTAAGGCATGGTCTCGTAGCTCAGCTGGATAGAGCAGCAGCCTTCTAAGCTGCGGGTCGTGGGTTCGAATCCCGCCGGGATCACAAAGGAAATCAGCGATAATGAGCGTTCTATCAAGGATGCTCATTTTCTTTTTTCCGCAAATTCAGCAAATATTTTGTTATTTTGCTGCAAAATGTTTCAGAATAGTTTCAGAAAATTTTCAGGCTTATGGCAACCTTCAAACCAGTGTTCCCTTACGTCAAAAGTGATGGTACTTCCCGGGTGATAATCCAGATGCTACATAAGCGCAAGAAAAAACAGATCAAAACACAAATCTATCTTACCCCTGAAGATCTTACCCGAAGTGGCAAGATCAAGAGCGAATCAATCAAAGATGATGTTGATGCATTGATTAAACATTATCGTGATGCAGTCCGGGCTTTGGGAGTTGCTGCAGAAAGACTCACCGCCGATCAACTCTATGACCGGTTGACAAACTATTCGGATGAAGGGATTGATTTCATTGCCTATACCCGGTCAATTGCCGAAGGCTTTAAAAAGGAAAACAAACCTGGGATGTACAGAAACTACAATGCAGCGATCAATTCATTCAGTGACTTTCTGCAAAGGGACTCTATAGATATCAATGAGATTACCTCGAAGCTGCTCTTTGATTATGCAACATTTCTGAAACATTCCCATGTCCGGGGACGCAAACACATCATCCGGAAAACTGGTACCCGAGCACTCTCACTTTATACCGGAATCTTCAAGGCTGTCATTAACCGGGCCAAACGAGAATTCAACGATGAAGACCATGGTATAATAAAGGTGTATGTTTCGCCATTCTCGAAATTCAAGATACCAACCGAGGCTCCAACAAAGAAAAGAGCCCTCTCCCCTGCTCAGATCAGATTGATTCGCGATGTTGCAATTCCGGAGAATGCAAAACGGGCCATCATGGCGAGAGATTGTTTTATGCTCTCCTTTTATATGTGTGGAATCAATTCGGCAGATCTTTATGAGCTCCCCCCTATTTCAGATGGTCGGATTACCTACAAAAGGAAAAAGACCAGAACCCGAAGAAAAGATGAAGCAGAAATAAGCATAAAGATTGAGCCGGAAGCTCGTGCGATTCTTGAGCGATACTCGATCAACGGAACGCTTATGTTTAATAAAAGGTATAGTTCACCGGATAACTTCAATCAGGCAATCAACAAAGGCCTGAAACAGGTCGGGGAAATGATTGGCATTCCTGATTTGACTTTTTACGCTGCAAGGCACTCCTGGGCAACAATTGCAGTCAATGATTGTGAGATTGATAGGCATGTTGTTCACCGGGCGCTGAACCATGTTGAAACGGCTATGAAGATAACTGATATCTACGTGAAAGAGGACTGGTCAGCGATAGATAGGGCGAATAGAGAGGTGATTAGCTATATGATAAATTAAAATTGTGGCTTAGTCAAATCAAGTAAGTGCTTCAATATTACTTACCAACTCCCTGATTACACGAAACTCTTTAGCTTCACTAATACTTAGGTCCGTCTTCTCTTTAAGTGTTAAAATCTTATTGTAGAATGCATTATGAAAGCCTTTTAGTGCTAGATTGAATTCAGTGTCGGTATATTCAACCCCACAATCCTCAAAACTTAAAGTGAAACCAATATTTGAATCAAAGATCATGGTAACTGAAATTGATTCATTTAGAAGGATGGGGTTAAATTCTCTTGGTTCAATTACGCTTACAGTTAGATCACTTTCAAAGGATTTAAAGTTTTCTCGAAATAATGTTTTTGATAAAACTTTGCCAGACGGTGCAATCCTTCTGTGTTTAATTATGTTTTCGAGTTCCCCAATATCCTCCCCAGAAATTTGTTTTGGAGTTATGAGTCTTTTCCTTTGCTTGTAGACAATGCTTTTAACATAGCTCTTATTTAGGTTCTCAATGTCAAAATAACCGACTTTGTAGTTTGATTTCGTTGATTTAAGCTTAGCTAAAGGACGAAATATTTCATTAATTTCTTCATCTGAAAACTCCTGTTTAATTTTATCGATGTTGTCATCATCCAATGGATTAATAAAAATTTCGATGTGATACTTATAAACTACTTCTCTTTTCAGATGTGTAAGTGTTGGATTCTCCGAATCGCGTGCTACAAAATCATTCGCTATTGAGAATTTGAAACTTCCGTATCCAGAATTAGTGAGCAAAGGCCTAACAACCTTGCTTAATTCATTTTCAAGACTGTCATGTACAACATTGATTGAATCGCTAAGCCGTCTAAGTTGTGTTTTAGCAAAAGCAAGTAATGATTTCAAATAATGATCAAAAAAATCTTTCACACTTTCGATTGGTACTGATCTTTCGAATTCTGGGCTGACAGGTTCCAAGGTATAATGAATGCTTTTCTGTCGTAACGCATTTAAATAATTAAACTGAGTAGCAACTGTGTAGGGTGAATTGTTCTTTAGAGTAATCATTAACTCTAGCGCATTGTTGAGCTGTTCTCGTATTAATTCGTCCTGTATGTTCAATAAGCCAAAGAAAATATACTTTTGAGCCTCTGAGATTCGTCCTGCCTTTAAGTTAAGGAATGCTGCGCTACGAATAATCACACTTCTTGTAGGTTCTAAATCTGGACGATTAGCATAAAAATCGGCTAGTTCTCCTTCAATATCTGCTGCCTGGCAGTAGTAATCCAACGCTAAATTGATGTCACCTTGCGAAAAAGCTTCTTTAGCTTTGAAGGAAAGCTCCATTGCTTCTGAGTGTAGTATTCGTGGCTTCATCTGTGTATTGTTTTTACAACCTTTGGTTGACTGAACAAAGTTACTATAACTGATGAAGGTTTGTCACTTTTTCTTCCTCGGATGATTTGTTCATGCTTTTGTCTTACTCTGTTTTCTAAAGTATTTGTTGGTGTTTCATGCAAAATACCGGACACTTCAACATAATGTTCATCGATAAAGAAATTAAGTTCATCTTCATCAGGTATGCTTTTCATAAATCTGTAATCTACACCATCACCAATCTCAGACTGTTCGACATAAACATAATCTTGCAAGACAGACATTACAAACCATGATAATGCAACACCCCCGAAATTTGCTATGTCATTCTTTTCTATCAATGTTCTATTTGGAAAGTTGGAATTCCAATTAAGTCGAGCCAAAGTTTTAACCCCATCAACTACAAATTCGACAACTGCATTTGAGTTTGTATGAAATTTATTGAGACCAGTAGCCGCCCATTGATTATAATGCGTAATCTGTTCTCTTGGTGGTCCTGATAGCTTATCTAATGTTTGATCGATGTGATATTCTTGCATAAAGATCACTAATAAATTTATTGTCAGTTATTACTCCCCCCCTCTCATCTACCCTTTCCTTTTCTTGATCAAACTTCGAGTTCTTTCCTCTGTCGGAAGCAACATTGATTTTTTGAATGTTTCAGATATCCGGTTAAGCGATTGAATTAGATCCGTCGAATACTTCATCGTTGAATTATAGGCAGTGTAAAGAACTACCCACCCGTAAGAAAAATATGGAGCGTGAAGGCTGATGGCGATTGTAGCATCATTCTTATCGAAAGCATTGATAAATGTCTTATCAAATCCAGGAAGAGGTTCTATTTCAACATATCTTTCGTTAAGGAATTGAAGAAGCCTATCCGAATTAAGCACCCATTCTTCAAAATATACACCTTCCATCCTATCATCACTATCAAAAAGGTATACAAAACTATTGTACTCATAAAAGACAATTGCATTTGAGGTTTCGAACATAGCATGACCTAAGTGTTTTTTGACCTCTTCTCTTGATGATCCAAAAAATAGTTGCGGCTGACCATAAAAAACGCTTCCTTGGACACTACAAATCAAACTGATTATTTCATCACCAGAGGTTACAACAATTATACATTCACCAACTTTTCTTGCAGTAACCAGTCCAGTTTCAGATACACTGGCAATATAATCATTTGATGAATAATACTCAATCTTCTGTGGTCCTGAAGCTTTGACTTGAGCAGTATCTGAAATATTAAGCACTAAGTAATGGGATTCTACTTTAAGTTTTGGATCATCTTTTTTGCAGCTACTAAGAAGAACTATTAGCCCAAACAACACGAAAATACTTGCTTTCATAATCTGTATAGTATTTATAACAACTACCCTGTTTACAGCATCTTGCAACTTATTTCCTTTTCTTGATCATCGGCCCGAAGCCAGTCAGCAGCCACCGGGGATTGATCCCGTAGTAACGGACAAGGGGCGTGAGCCAAGAAACTTTGAATAAAGCCCTGTCAGGATCATTCCTTTGCTTTATTAGACTTTCCCTTTTTATTCCGTGATACCGACAAAATGTTGAAACCCCGCGAATTTTCTTCGACTCAATCAAAAAATCTAATGCACTAAAGAATCTTTCGATTATTTGTTTGCTTTCTACTGGTTGCATATAATTTCTATTTTGAAGAACAGTAAGCCTTCCCGCTTACAATCTCTTGGGGACCCCTATCGTCTGTCCAGGTTATTCTTACCCAATAATAGTTTAATAAAACATAGCCGTCTGGCGCCCTGTATACTGATGATTTATAGGTAGTGCCGCTCTGAGCAAAAGCTACCTGAACAGATGATTTCAATTGGCGATCCAAATGAAAACCGTTTTCCCACCACCATTCAACTGTGGCAATGATCTGTTCGTTCTTTGCCTTTTCACCACTCATCACTCCTTCGTATGATACTGCAATAGAATTCTGAGAACTGCCTCCTTCGGGGTGCTCTGTAAAACTGATGTCAAGAATTAGTGGTACTGCATCTTCCTTTTTGCATCCAGTAAGCATGTAGATGAAAATCAACAGCAATAAAACTCTCTTCATAACTATATTCTTTCAAAATTTCATTTTCCGAACACCTAACACTACCCCGCAGCGGCACATCCGGCATGACCTTCCTTCCGGGCAGTCGTTTTTTTAAGCGTCTCACTGAGGTTTTCAATCGTCCTCTGCTGACTTGACAGAACATCAAGAACGAGTTTGGGAACAGAGACATTTTCAGAATAAGATTCCTTTTTCTCATTAGTTGCCTCCGATTCTCCACTTATCATTGAGCCCTCTCCTTTTAATAACCAGTTAAGGTTAATATCAGGTATGATTTCAACAATTTCGTTTAAAAACTCAAGGCTTGCCTTGTCAGTTTTGATGATCCTGTTGATAGACTGAACCGGCTTACCAAGTTTTTCCGCAAAATCAGACTGACTTTTAAAGCGTTGAGAAATAAGACTTAACAGCCTGTTCCCAAAATTATCATCATTTTTATTAAAAATATTCATCAAATTTGTTGACTTTTCATCAAATGTGTTTATATTTGTACCGAAAATTAAATATACATGGAGCGAATATACAAAAAGAGAGGGCGCAAAAGCAACTATGTTGTGCCTGAAAATGAAAAAATGACATTCAGGGGTCAATACTTCGTCTTACCTGACAAGTCCGAAGATACGCCCAGAGCCCGATTCATCAAGGAAATGGCTACTCTGTGCCTTGTTTCCGAAACAACAGTCCGATGCTGGATCTCTGGCGAATACAAACCTGATGCCCTCAAGCAATCCCTGATTGCAGAAAAACTTGGTGTTTCATCAGAACTCCTTTTCCCATGATCTTCGAAACTTACAGCACACCAGAGGGTGAAGTAATGATTGCACCAGCCGGACAAGCTCACTATAAGCTTGAACCACGACACAGAGAATTCATTACTGGGATGATCGCCCTAATAAGAGAAAGTTACCCTGATGCATATAAAGCAATGAGTGAAGCCTACAAAGCATCATCCGACTCCTTATATTATTATGAGTTCCTGATCGTCCGCCGATTTCTCAAGTGCAACTTCGGAAACTTTGACAATGTTTTGGACTTTGATTCCGGAACATTCAAGTTCGAGTTCGTCCCCTGCCCTATGAGGGGGGAATGCAAGTATGACCAGGTCATCTGTAACCCTAAGTTCAACAGCAGTCTTTCAGAAAGAGAGCTTCAAGTCATGAAGCTTTTCCATGCCGGGCAGAATGAGAACCAAATAGCTGACAAACTTTATATCAGCATCAACACGGTTAATAATCACAAAAAGGCATCCTTCCGCAAAACTGGCAGCCACACCATGGCCGAATTCATCACCTATTCTAATAAGCATAATCTGTTCGGTCATGGAAATTGAACCCTACAAACTTCATCAGATGCTCCAGACCGCAGCGGAACTCGGAGCACTCAACGCACTGAAAAAGGTTGGCATTTCAGATAAGGATGAAATCAGCCAGCGAGAAGCATACCGGCGCTTTGGTGAAGCGAACGTCAAAAAGTGGAAACACCTTGGCCGGATAAAGCGGGTCAAGACAGGCTTCGGTAACCATAAGGCTACCTATTCACTGGTGGAACTTGAATCAATCTATTCAGCAGAAAAACTTACCAAATGAAAAAAGCGATCAGCAGAAAGCAATTAGCAGGAATTGTCAGCTGCATAACAAGGATCCCAAAGCGGGATTCTGAGTCAGTTATCAGCGCAACGTGTGAAGTTATCATGCGACAGGTCACTAAAGGCCACATTGTAAAGATCAATGGTTTCGGAACTTTTGAAACTGTCTGGAGAAGAAGTAAAACCGGCCGTGACTTAAAGCGAGGTGAAGCAGTTCACATACCGGCCCACAACATCCCGGTTTTCCGTGCCAGTGCCCTGTTCAAGAATAAGGTCAAAACCCAACCCTATAAATCTTAATTACCATGAAACAATGCCCAAAAACATGCAGAGTCCTTTACCAGGAATTTTGCAACAAATTCACCACAGATCAGATCGAATCTGACCGTGAGCTCAGAGCCATTTACAATTATCTGGCCTACAGGTGCTCAATGAATGACGGTAACTACGCACATGAACCACGTGAGGCGACCCGCCAGCTCATAATCAAGCACCTTAACTATGACCCTAAAACAGAAAAGCCCACCCCGCAGGGTGAGCTAATCCTAAACAATGCCGTGGCAAAGGTACACGCCCAATAAGCATTTGTCAATCAAATTTTATTAACACCTAAATACTTCAAACAATGCCAATTCTGAAAAAAGAAGAAAGCCTCCCAAAACGACCGGTAGTTATCGTCGTGTATGGTGAGCCGGGCATCGGTAAGACGAGCCTGTTTAACACAAGTGAACAACCCTTGTTAATTGACTTTGACCGGGGTGTTGACAGATCAATTAACCGTCAGGACACCTTGATCGTGCACAAATGGGAAGATGTTCAGTCGGAAGAAAGTTCCGGAACCTTTGGAAACTACAGTACAATCGGAATCGACACAGCAAAAGCCGCTCTGGATGACTTCCTGATGTCGTATGTAGTGAAGCAGGATTATTCCGCTGCTAAAAACAAACTCAAAGCTTACGGTGCTATCGGTGACGAGTTTAAGCTATTTGTCTCAAACAGACGTAGTGAGAACGCAGACCTTGTAATCATCGCTCACGCGAAAGACGAAAAAGAAGGTGACATGCTTAAGAAGATTCCGGATGTGACCGGGCAGTCTTATAATCTGCTTCTGAGAATTGCAGACCAGGTTGGCTACATGCGCACCATTAATAACAAGCGGTCCATCCAGTGGGAACCAACTGACAGCACTATCGGAAAGAATGTGGCCAGACTACCAGTAACGGAAATTCCAAATGAAACCGATCCGGCCTTCAGAACCTTTATGGCTCACATCATCGATAATGTGAAAGAGGCCATCTCCCAGATGAGCGAAGCTCAAAGGGAAGCACTTGAAAAGGTTGCCGTCTATCAGGACAGGATAGTAAAGGTAACTGAGCCGGACGATTTGACCGGTCTCCTTGCTGTTATCAATGAGTTGCCACTTTCCTACAGTCAGGCTTTAAGGAAGCTTGTTTCCGACAGAGCAAAAGAACTCGGGTTTGTGGTTAACAAAACCTCAAAGGCATTTGAAAAGCCAGTTACTCCCGCCCCTGTGGCACAAAATCAGGCCGGTCAAACTTCACTTGTTTAGTTATGTACCGGGTATCAGTATCCATACTTGAGAAGTTCCGCCGGATGGTGGACAATGTATCAGATTACGATACAGAGGCTGCTCTCATTGAAAGCATAACCGGGAAATTTGTCGGCAACGACAAAACCCGGTTAGGGCAAGCCTTTCACAAGATCATAGAACTACCTTACGAACTCAACGGTTCTCTTACCGTTGAGGGGATAACCTTCACTCCTGAGCAGGCACAGCCAGCGATAGATTATCGCAATGCACATCCCCAGATGATTCACGAAGTGCCTACAAAGAAGATCTACCACACCAGACACATGGTCCTGTTAGTGACAGGCCGTGCCGATGGTATTGAAGGTATTCAGATAAGGGATGCCAAAACAAAGTTCAGCTACCCTGGATGGGGTGAGTATTACTCTTCATGCCAGTGGAAGTTTTACCTTGATATGTTTGACGCCCAGTCATTCTGGTATGATGTGTTTGAAGTGCGCGGATATAACGGCACAGACCCGTCCGGTCGCTTTGAAGGACAGATCATACCTCACGAACCCTTCCCATGCCTTCGCTTTGACAAGCTCCCGGAGGATGTTCAGAGCATCGCGGAGGAGTTTGCTCAGTTTATGACAATCAGAAATTACACACACCTCTTAACAAAAGTGTCATGAAAAAAGAACAGTTAGAAAAAGGTCGTGAACTCGACGTTATCATTAACGAGTACAAGGGCAGAATCAAAGCGATAAACGCTATTGTGGACAGCAGTCACACAGTTGGATTTGCAAAATTAGAATTACAGGCAAAACCAAATGATCGCAAATCTGATTACCGCCTCGATTCCTATGGAACAGAGAACAACATCCCAGTTGAACTCAGAGAAAAAGTGATCGAAGAACTGGTTGATTGCGCCATGAGAATCAGGAGGATTTTTGAAAAGGAAATCAAGAAGTTGGAAAAGGAATTTGAATCAATCTAAAACCAAATAAAATGACAAAAATCCTATTCTTCGACACTGAAACAACCGGACTGGACTACAAAGTTCATGGAATTCACCAGCTGTCCGGACTCATTGAAATTGATGGCGAAGTCAAAGAAACATTCGACTTCAATATTAACCCCGCCCCTCAAATTATCATTAACCCCGAAGCTCTGAAAGTTTCCGGAAAGACTATCGAGCAGATCAGGCAATACCCTTCGGAAGCTGAGGTCTACAGGGCTTTCATATTCCTGCTTTCAAAGTATATCGAGAAGTATAATAACCTCGACAAAGCCTTCCTTGCCGGATGGAACAATGCTCACTTTGATAATAGTTTCCTCAGGGCATTCTTTGAGCGAAACAATGACAAGTACTTCGGCTCATGGTTCTGGAGCAATTCCATTGACGTGATGGTGCTGGCAACTCAGTATCTCATAGAGCAAAGGCCGGACATGATCAACTTCAAGCTAATGACAGTAGCAACCTTCCTGCTTGGCCATATCGACCAGACCAAGCTTCACGATGCACAGTATGACATCGAGTTAACCCGAAACATTTATCAAATAGTAAAATCTTAAAAACCATGGAACATGCAATAGCACAATTCACCTATCTCCCGGCTACAAAAGCCGAGCGGGAGACATTCGTCCAGATGTGCGTGGACGAGATCACTTCAGGAGAACGTAACCCCTTGCAGCTTGAGATCATGCTCAAGAATCTTGAAGAAACAGTTAACGCCATCCGGAAACACCCAGATGTTAAGGAGGCAATTCAGGCCGAAGCTGAAAAGTACGCCGAGAAAACATTCAAGGTTTTTGGTTGCGCGGTCACAAAAACACAGCGCACCAGTTATGACTTCACCCAGTGTTGCGACTCTGTCTGGGAACGGCTCAACAGCCAGAAGCAGACCGTTGCTGAGCAGCTGAAAGAAAGGGAAAACTTCCTCAAAAACATCAAGCCAGGGATGGGAATTGCCGACACAGAGACCGGTGAAGTGATCAACCCGCCTCATACTTCAACCTCTGAATTCTTAACCATCAAACTACCATGATCAGGATAAACCAGTGTTCAGTGATCGTGGACGAGGAAATGTTCCTTGAGGTCAACCTAATCCGGGCCCGGGGCCCTACAACCTCAGCAGCCACACTTGCAGCACAGCACAAAATCAAAGAATACGAATTAGCCACAGGAAAAAAAGTAACATGGAAAAGCGAATCAAAAAAGCAAAAATCAAAGGAAGAAGCCTCGAAGTCGAGCTCACCGAATCCATTGACAACGGCAACGGACCAATCACAAACGAAGTTGTTCTGAAGTGTACAGGTCTGGCACATGACGACCTTCTTGCAAGGTTTGACCGATTGAAGGTTCATCTGGTGAAGATCTGCGATATGAAAAAAGCAGAAACAATCACTGCTGAAAACATTGAGAACTTCGACCTGAAGAGCCTTGATGATTACGAGGTAAAAGGTATATCAATTGGGGGTGATGATGAACATGAGGGAGTTGTCATAATAGGCGCCCGGGAATTTGAATCCGGTAAGGTTTTAAACCTTGTCTCACCCTTCACGAAGTTCACCGATGAACATGCACCTTACGAGTTTGAGAGCGACCTCTACAATGATGTTCAGGCATGCATTTATGAGGTTGAACTCTATCTCGAGGGCAAGTATCTCATAAAGCAGCTTGAACTTCCATTTGACGAGGAGAGAACCGAAGAAGTTGAAGCGGCATAATGGATGGGAGTGGCGGAAATGGTTTCGCGTCCGGGCGGCCGCTGAATTCAGAAAGTTGTAATTCATCACCGGATAAGGTTCGATCCCTTCTCTCCCAACGACTTTTTTAACCAATAAATCTTTAAACAATGCAACAAATCCAGTACATTAAACTTAACCAGCTCCATGAGAGCTCCATGAACCCGCGCAAGACGTTTGACCAGCACGGGATTGATGAACTTGCCGAGAGTATCAAACAAGTCGGGATCCTTCAGCCGATCATTGCCAGGCCCAATACACAGGTTAAAAAGAAAACCATCCCAATTTATGAGGTTATCTGTGGTTCACGCCGGCTTTCTGCAGCTGTCGCTGCCGGGTTAACAGAAGTCCCTGCCATTGTCAGAGACCTCACGGATGAAGAAGCCTTCGACCTGATGATCACCGAAAACCTTCAGAGAAAGGACGTGAAACCCCTTGAAGAGGCATTTGCCTTCAAGAGTCTTATCGACAAAGGGACTTATGACATTGATAGCCTCGGACTCAGGTTTGGAAAGTCTCCGTCATACATCAGGCACAGACTTAAACTCAATGACCTGATACCGGAATTCAGAGAACTACTCGAAGCTGAGATCATCGGTTTGTCACATGCTCTTGAGATCAGCAAACTTGACACAAAGTATCAGGAAGAACTCTTTGAAGAATACTTCAATGAGAGACATAATTATTGGCAATGTCCATCTTTACGTGATCTGAAACGTAGTATTGAAAGGGCATTCACCTTGAAGCTTTCAGACGCTCCTTTTTCAGTTGACGATTTGACTCTTGACAAGAAAGCCGGAGCATGCACAACCTGTCCTAAAAACACGGCATCAAACCTTCTGCTTTTTCCTGATTCCCCCGAAACCGGCCTATGCCTCGACCGCTCATGCTTCAAGCACAAAAGCGATATTCACTTTGACCGAGAACTGAAAAGAATTCAGGACGAGGAACCGGACGTCATACTTGGAATACATGCAGGTGTTTGGGGTGAAGAGGAAAAAGATGTTAAAGCACTCAAGTCCGCAGGTGTTCCAGTAGTTGACATTACCTGGTCAAATGGTTTTCAAAGGCTCCATGAACCTGAACTTCCAGAAAAGCCAGTTAGAGAAGACTACGAAGATGAAGAGGAATATAATGATGCTCTTTACGACTACAACTCAGAGGTTGAAGAGTATAAAGAGAACCTTACAGAGTTTAACAATACAATTGCTTCCGGGAAGTGCCGCAAAGTCTTTATGACTACTGGTAACGAGAAAGGCAAAATATTGCTTTACGAAATAAGGAAGGAAAAGCAAGACCTTACTGATGCCACCGGCTCTGAAATAGCTGTTAAGGAGCAGATAAATGAGCTTCAAGAGAAAGACAAACGTAATGCTGAAATCGCTTTTGAAAAGACTTATCTGGATGCAAAAGCACTACTTAAGGAAAACATCTACAGCAACATTGCCGATGATCTTTCAATAGCCGAATGGCAGGCCGTTTATGTCATTCTTCTTGAGTTCATCGGTTACGTGCCCTTAAGAGAGGAAATCAGTCCTGACAAAGGCTACATTGAAAATAAGCTCAAAATTGAAATCGCATCAAAACTTGATTCCCGGCAGGTTAATCAGTTGTTCAGGGCGTTTCTGCAAAACAAACTTGATACCAGTACAGCTCTTTTCCTACAGAGCGAAGCTAAATCGCTAATCAGTATAGCTTCTGAAAAGTACCCTGAGAAAGTGAAAGAAATCGAGTTGAAACATCAGGGAGTTTACCTCAAACGTAAAGAGGGTATTGAAAAGAAAATTGCTGAACTCAAACAATGAAAAGGCACTCCTGGACCGGTTCGGAGCTGAGGTATTTGTCAGCCAGGTACCCTGATCACAGCGCAATAGTGATCGCGGAGTATTTGGGCGTGTCGGTGAATGCTGTATACAAGCAAGCCCATGCACTTGGTTTAAAGAAGTCCAATGAGTTTTTACAGAAGCTCCGGTTTTCTCAAAACCTTTCGGAACAGGGTAAACGTTACCGCTTCCCCAAAGGCCACGTACCGGCCAATAAAGGCAAGAAACTGCCAGCGCATATCAAAGAAAAGGTTAAGCACACCTGGTTCAAGAAAGGACAGATTCCTCATAACACAAAGTATGACGGTTATATCTCAATAAGAAGGGATTCGCACGGACGGCCATATGCACACATCCGGATTGCTCAAGGAAAGTTTGACCTGCTGCACAGGCACATCTGGGAACAGCACCACGGCCCGGTCCCGGAAGGAAAGATTGTAGCCTTCAAGAATGGTGATCCGTCCGATTTCAGAATCGAGAACCTTGAACTGATCACACGCGAAGAGAACATGCTGCGCAACACCAGACACAATTATCCAAAAGACTTGCAAGAAGCTATTATGGCACTCAATAAACTCAAAAAAGCAATTAACAACTATGGCAAAGAATGACTTAACAGCATTGCGTGACCACATGTTTGAGGTCATTGAAAGGCTCAAGGCAAACAACGATCCGGACGCATCAGAATGCGAAAAGATCGATGTTGAAACAGCAAAGGCAATAACCAACGCTGCACAGACTATTGTACACTCCGCAAAGATTGAGATTGATTTTCTCAAGATCATAGCCAAGGGTGACAACCTTCAGGGAGTGGAAGCTGCTGCGGAAAAGACTAAGTTCTTAAGTCCTAAGGCAAATGGATCCCAGGGTTAAACGTCGATACAACTTAACCTACCGGGCCCGAAAGAAAGGCATCCTGGTGGACGGTTACCGGCACAGAATAACGCTTGCCTTTGATGAAATAGCAAGGCTTGTTACTGTCCCGGAAGCCATCAGCCTGATCAAAGAATATCAATTTGAGATTAAACAAGATCGACAACTTAAACTACAGTTCAAATGAGCGACAATAAACGACTTGAGATAGCAAAGGATCTGCTTGCTGCAATGCTGAGTAACCCAGCTTTTGTTGGGCACGTGAACAATTTACCACGAGTGCTAAGATCAAGAGAGGTGCTATGTGAAGATGCACTCAAATATGCTGATGAACTCATTTTACAAGATTCAAAACCAAAAAAGTAATCAGATATGACACAAGAATTATTTAAATCCTGGGCAATGGTTGAATTATTCGGCCATACCCGAATAGCAGGAGAAGTTACCGAGCAGAATTTAGCTGGTGGAGCGATGGTCCGTATTGATGTGCCGGAGACAGAAACAAGTCCCGGATTTACCCGAATCGTCAATGTGAACGCTATCTACGCCATCAACCCAATGACTGAGGAAATGGTAAAGACCATTGCCGGACAACTCAATGTGAAACCGATCCAGTCTTGGGATATCAGAGAGTATGTTGAAAAGAACAGGAAAGCTCTGATTCAACCTAATAGTGATAGAATTGATGATTTCATTCCTTTTCTTGACGAAGACCAGTCATGACAATCACTGAACAAGGTAAACACTTCCGGATTCAGTTCCGGTATATGCCTCACCTGGTGGAAGCTGTTAAAGCTCTCCCTGAAAGAAGGTTTGATCCTGTCAACAAATGCTGGTTGGTTCCTCTTTCAGAAAGAGAAGAAGTAATGGCTTTCGCCCGGCGGTATAAGTTCCAGACAAGCACCAGCCTTGAGGAAGAAAAGTATGCTGAAATTCCACCAATGCCAGTCCTCGACATCGAAATTCCTTTGAAGCTGAATCTATTCCCCTATCAGGCGCAAGGTGTTGCTTATGCACTTGAAAAGAAAAGACTGATAATAGCAGATCAGCCCGGGTTAGGTAAAACCGCTCAGGCCATTGCAACTGTTGTGGCTGCCGATGCATTTCCAAGCCTTGTAATAGCACCTTCATCCCTGAAGATAAACTGGCAGAGGGAATGGCATATGTGGTCACACAAAAGGGCCATGATACTTGATGATAACATCAAGCAAAACTTTCATATGTATTACCAGGCCGGACTGACACAAGTTTTCATTGTCAACTATGAAAGCCTTAAGAAGTATTTCGTTCAAAGTGTCAATGTGCCTAAAGGAGCAAAGCTCAGGCTTAATCATGTCAAGTTCAAAGAGCACCTGACTGGTTTGTTTAAGAGTGTGATCATTGACGAAAGTCACCGTGTTAAGTCCACAGCAACACAACAGACAAAGTTCACTAAAGGCATAGCGTCTGGGAAGGAATACATTCTTGCCCTCACCGGTACTCCGGTTATCAATAAGCCAAAAGACCTGATAGCACAGTTAGGCATCATTGAGCAGATGCCGAGGTTCGGAGGATATCAAAGGTTCACTCAACGCTATTGCAGCGGCCCACAAGAAGCCTCAAACCTTCGGGAACTAAACTACATGCTCAACCTCAACTGCTTTTATCGCAGGGATAAGCAAGACGTACTGAAAGATCTTCCGGCAAAGATGAGGCAAGTAGTTCTATGTCAGATAAGCACAAGGAGAGAATATTCCGAAGCTGAAGCAAACCTGATCAAATACCTGATCAAGTATAAAGAGGCCGATGATGAAAAGATTGCCCGGGCCCTGCGCGGAGAAGTGATGGTGTTGATCGGTATACTGAAGAACATTTCAGCAAGGGGAAAACTTGCAGATGTGTTCGAGTTTGTGAATGATATCATGGAGTCCGGGGAGAAGCTTGTCTTATTTGCACACCTGAAAGAGGTCATCCAGGCTATTCACAAGCATTATCCTGATGCGGTAACCATTACCGGAGATGACAGCACCTTGCAACGTCAACAGGCCGTGGATAGCTTTCAGAACGACCCGGAAACAAAACTGATCATTTGCTCCATCAAAGCGGCCGGGGTTGGATTGACATTAACAGCCTCTTCCAGGGTTGCTTTTGTGGAGCTGCCTTGGACAGCCGCCGACTGCGATCAATGCGAGGATAGATGTCACCGTATTGGACAGAAAGATAGTGTAACGTGCACCTACTTCCTTGGGGAAGATACAATTGATGAGAAGATCTACCGGATCATTCAAACCAAACGTGAAATAGCTGCCACGGTCACCGGTGCAACCGAACAGGTTGAGGAGGATATAGTGAACATGGTAGCTGATTTATTTAACCAAAAAACCGAACAACAATGAAAACATGGTTATTCATCCTGATTCTGATTGCCGCAGCAATCACCCTGTTTCCTTTCATTCTTTATGGCTTTGCTCTGATTAACGAAGAACTGAAGCTCAGGGCATGGAGAAAAGACATTGCCCGGGGAATGAGTGTCATGGTTGACAATGGTCACCGTGTCTTTAAAGCCCAAGTTGCAGGCCGGCATTACGGAAGTATCAGGGTTATTGGTGAAGATGGGCTGTTTGGAGCCTATGGAGAGAGATGTATTTTTCCACTTAACTATCTGATTGATCATGAAAACAGTGATTTACCGAACGAAAATATTGCTCAAGAAGAATGATCAATTACTTGATGATCGCCGGAATGAATTCACAACTGAACTCACTATCGAGCAGTACAAAAAAACGATCATGGAAGAGTACCGGACAAGAGGACTTGAAGTAAATGTTGACGTAACATACAAGTGATATGGCAAGAAAGCCTAAAAAGGGACTATCCTATTTCCCTATGGACATCGATATCTTTCAGGATATCAAGATTCGAAAACTGATCAAGTATCAGGGTGGTAAAGCTATCAGTGTATATGCTTACCTGCTCTGTAGTATCTACAAAGATGGGTATTACATGCGGTGGGACAATGAGTTGCCCTTCGTGGTCTCGGAAGTTACCGGGTACGATGAGGCTTATATACACGAAGTGATTAAGAGCTGCTTGAACATTGGACTGTTTTCGAAAGAACTCTTTGAAAAGGAAAAGATTTTGACGTCCAAAGGCATTCAGGAAAGGTTTGTTCTGGTCATGAAAAGCCTTAATAGGGTTTCAGAAATTTCAGAATTTAACCTCATTTCTTCCGAAGAAACCCCTATTTCTTCCCAAGAAATGCTAATAACTTCCCCTAAAACCCCTGTTTCTTCCGAATTTGGTACACAAAGAAAAGAAAAGGAAAGAAAAGAAAAAGAAATTACTTCAGAAGATAAATCTTCTTGTCACCTTGACGGTGACGAACCTACTTCCGACCCTCGAATAAGTTATACTGAATTCATTGAGGGATTCAACAAGATCTGCACCAGATTGCCAAAAGTCCAGATGATAACAGAAAAACGCCGGGGCTTCATCAATGCCCGGCTGAAAGAACATGGCCGTGAAAGAATCTTTGAAATGTTTCAAAAAGCGAATCTTTCAGATTTTCTCGCCGGACAAAATGGGGAATGGATGGCAGACTTCGACTGGCTTATGAGACCAAATAATTTCGTGAAAGTCCTTGAAGGTAAATACAATAACAAAACCAATGGAACCTCAACCCTTAAAGCAAGTGATCCCAGGCGTTCTGCAGCCGAAGGATACAACGTCCCGTTATGAGTTGCCTGAGCTTACTCAGGAAGAAATTCGTGCTGTTATTTCTGCTGAAAAACAGCGTAGGGCCTTTTTACTGAGAGCTTCACCGGAGCAGATAACCATCACAAAGGAAACCTTTGACCGGTTAGTTATCAAGGCCCGTGAAAACAAATACACCCAAAGCCTTGAAAATGCTTACTGGGAAAAAGTAGACCAACCAAGGGAAATAATCCGATACACACCTGAGAAGATGAAACAGGTTTTTCTGGATCGGGCTTCAAGGATGATCGGCAGGCCTTATGTGATTGATGATCATAACAGGGAAATCATTGACAAACTATCACTCTACTTTTCCGGTTCTCCTGAGGCAGAAAAACATGGCTTATCCCTGAAAAAAGGATTGCTGCTGATGGGCGACCGTGGCACAGGAAAAACTGTCATCATGAAAGCTTTTGCCAGTAACCCACAGCAATCATACAGATTATCGAGCGTAAGGTTTATAACGTATGACTTTGTTGAGTCCGGTTTTCGGGTGATTAAAAGCTTCAGTGTTCCGGAATCAATTGCCATCAATGTTTATGGTCAAAGCTTGACCGGCTATTGCTTTGATGATCTGGGTACCGATGAAGAGCGCAGACGTTTCGGAGACAAAGTAAATGCAATGGGAGAAATATTACTCAACCGTTACGATAGTGTCCCTCATCACATGACACACATCACAACAAACCTCAATCCAAATGCTATTGAGCAGTTTTACGGGTCGAGGTTAAGAAGCCGCTTCAGGGAGATGTTTAACCAGGTTGCTTTTGACACCACAGCCCCGGATAGGAGAAAGTGATATGGAAAAGTTCACTCCTGACCTGATATTACGTGCCCTTTCATGGAGACAACCCTATGCTGACATGATGCTGATGGGAAAGATTGAAACCCGGACATGGCCTACGTCTTACCGGGGGTGGGTATTGATCTGCTCAAGCAAGAAACCCTATCTGCTTGATCAGGTAGTAAATATCTCAGGAACTAATCACCTGCTCCGGATTTTTGAGGCCATGGAAACCCACAACAGGTTCACTCAAAAAGAAGGCCATGCAATCGCCATCGGTCGGTTGGTTGATTGCAGACAAATGACAAAGAAGGATGAGGATGCATGCTTTGTAAATTATCATCCGGGCCTTTACTGTCATGTTTACAGCGATGTAACCCCTCTGCCCTATCCTTTCGCCTGGAGAGGTTCCCAGGGGTGGCGTACAGTTGACCAGAAAACGAAGGAATTAATTGCCGGAATGCTATGAAAAGCCAGTTAAGACAAACATTATTTGACTATTTCGATCAGGAGCATGGTGTTACCTTGCTCGATAGTGATTTTCATGAAATAGAAGAAATCCTTAGCAGATACAAATACTGCCGCTGCGGAAGCAATTGTCTGGTCAACACAACAGGAAAAGAGATACGATGCCGGATCTGCAACAAAAAACTTAAGAAGCAATGAAATCACAGGAAGGAAAACTACAGGCAGAATGCTTCAAGTGGTTCAGGTATGCATACCCGAAGTACAAGAAGCTTTACTATGCCATTCCCAATGGTGGTAGCCGGAATAAGATCGAGGCAAAGAATCTTAAACTTCAGGGAGTGGTGCCCGGGGTATCTGATACTTGCCTGGCTGTCCCCCGGAATGGATATCATGGCCTGTACGTGGAATTCAAATACGGCAAGAATGACCTGAGCGATGAACAGGAAGAATTCCTGCAAGAGGTCAAGGAACAGGGCTATGCTACGGCTGTTGTCTGGTCTTATGACGAGTTTGAAAAAGTTATAACCGAATACTTGAAATAATGAAAAACAGTGGAATTATAGCAAAGTTGCCAGATGGAAGAACTGTTATAGTTTACGATAATCAGCCTTTAGCTGAAGTGAAAGGAAAGATACTATTGAACCTGGTTGATGATAAGTACAACCTTATCAAAAACGAAGATGGCAAGCCTAAAGTAATCATTAAGGATATATCAGATTACAATGAAGAAATGCAAGCAGCAACTTTAATAGGATATGTTGATTAACAATCACTTGAAATAACACTTTATATGGAGAATCTAAACTTGTTCAATTACAATGGATTTCCGGTAAGCTTCAGATCAAAAGATACTGAAGTAATGCTTAACGCAACGCAGATGGCTTCTGCTTTCCGGAAACGCCCCGGGAAATGGTTAGAGTTGCCTTCTACTGAACAGTTCCTGTCGCAGTTGGAAGCTATCCGAAAAACGGATAGGTCACAACTGATTCAGACCATCAACGGCGTTGGGACATGGATGCATGAAGATGTGGCCATGGAATTTGCCCGGTGGCTGTCCCCCAGCTTTGCAATATGGTGTAATGACCGCATCAAAGAGCTGCTGAAGTTCAAGGCGACAGCCATTCACCCGGAAGATCTTCTTAACCCGGACTTCATTATTAACCTGGCAACTGAGTTGAAGAAAGAGCGGGAAGAAAAGGAGCGTATTACCCAAACGGCCATGCTTCAGGAAAAGGAACTGTTAAAAGCTGCCCCGAAAGTGCATTACTACAACAATGTTCTGCAAAGCGAAAGCCTCATCCCGACAAATGTTATTGCAAAGGACATGGGCATGAGTGCTGTAACGTTGAACAGAATCCTGCACCGGCAGAAGATCATCTACAGATCAGGCAAAACCTGGGTGCTTTATCATGAGTACCAGAACAAAGGTTACACCCGGTCAAAAACACACACATTCACTGACAACGAGGGCAACCTCAAGACAGCTGTTACAACCTACTGGACTGAAAGGGGCCGCGCCTTTATTCAGTATATGGTTGGTAATGGATTCAAGAAAAGTGCTGACAAAGCGCAGAGTGCGTAACCCCATAGAGAACCAAACATGAATCCCAACACACCCCACAACAATGTACACACAAGCAACCCTTCATAAGCCGGTCAGCCCCTACCTTCTTCCAGGCATCCCGGAAGTAAAAGTATCGGCAAACACAATTGTATTGATCAAAAGAATCATTGACACCTGCAGCAGTATTTACAAGGCATGCGATCTTCAGGAGAAGAAACGAAAGCGTGAACGTGTTGATGCCAGGTACATGGCTATGCTGCTGATGGTGTTTCTTGTCGATGAATCATTAACTAATGCATCTGCAAGATTCAACAGGGATCACACTACAGCTGTCCATGGACTTGGCGTTATGCAACGTCTTTACCAGACCGATCCGGTGACTCGAAGAAATCTTGCTGCAGCACTCGATCAACTTGGAGTAGGGTTAGCTTCCCGGAATGAGATCAAGGAATTTCTGCTTTCAGATATGACTGTGACGGAATTTAGGAAGAATCATTCATGAGACTTAAAGGAATCATTCACGTAGAAAATCTAAAAACTCATCCAAAATGCTTAAACAAGTTAAATTTCATCATTTCTGTTAGATCGCAATTTTTAGAATGGGAATACAGACCTTCAACTAAATTTTCCAAGTAGAGTTTGTCTGAGCAGCAGGCAAACCGGTTTGCTTGTTGAATTTCAAGAATATCTAAGTATAATATGAAGTTGGAAGGCAAATCTTTAGGCTTGTTTTGTGCAGTATGAACGATAATTTTGTCAGCACAAAGTGGAAAGACCAACTCTCCATTCAAACTACTGAAATCAACATAATTCTTAATTATCAATGGATTGTCACCCAATACTTGTAGTTTGTTTCCTCTAAAATAAACTCGCCAGTTTTCAAAATCAGTTCGCTTGTATTTCTTTTGTTTTGAAATAAGTGGCAGCAAAAGACGACACATCTTTCGAAATGGCTCCGAATTTTTTAACTTTTCCTGTAATTCATAATTCAATAGAGATTTACCGGTCTCTTTATCAACATAATCAATTCCAATTTCCGAAAATGGAAGCTTATTTATTAGCGCTTCAAACATTTTATCATTCTTTGGAACTCGCCAATAAATTTGTGTCATAAACATCACTATTCTGTGCAGTACTTCTGGCTCTAGCTTGAAGTTCTCAATTGATGATTTTGAAACTTTATTAAATTCTACAGATGCTAAAGTATCAAAATGTGTATACATATCCTCAATGAAAGAACTTTTTCCTTTTTCAAAACTTGTTGTATTTCTATACTTTTCAAAAAATGAATTAGTAGGAGTGCTTTGTCTAATCTCTTCTTTTATTTTATCAAAAACATAAAACTGTCCATGGTTGTTTGTGAAACCATTAAGGTAAAATTGAGGTAGGTAATGATGTTTTTTTGAGGTATTCATCAAATTCAATGAGAAGTTTGAAACTAACAGGATCTCCTGCTTATTAAACTTGAATGTGTTTATTATATTATAAATCAACAATTAATATTCGTTTCGATGTGGACACCCGCTGCTGCGGCGGATGTTCCAATAGCCCATGTAGTAGATAAACCTGAAATCAAGAAATTCTTGACTCTATGATCTCGACATTTGGTATTATTGGTTATAAAATTATGTTCCATATTGAACTCCTTTCTTTTTAAATTAGTAATTAAAAAATTCATAAACACTAAGGTAAGGAAGAATAGGGCAACTGGAACAAGACCGCCGCAGCATATAGGGCCAGCTAAAAGCATCTTAAATATTTTGAAATAGTTGAACATAAACCATAATGATCATTTTTTAAGGCTGACTGGTAATTTGGATTAAAAAAAACTAATATTTTTACGAAAATATAATATTTTGGTTTTACCATGAGAAAAAACTTTCCAACATTCCGGAAATCAATATTCTTTGTTTCTGTTCTTCTTTCAGGTTTGCTGCATGCTCAGCCACCTGCAGGCTATTACGATGGGGCAATCGGCCTCACTGGTGAAGATCTTCACACGGCTCTTTACAACATCATCAAAGATCATAACACGGTAAGCTATACACCCGGCGTATGGAATGCTTTCTATACCACTGACGTGCGTAACGGTGACAAAATATGGGACATCTATTCCGATATCCCCAGCGGAACTCCCCCTTATGTATACACAGTCGGTTCTGGCCAGTGCGGTATCTCCACTCAAGAGGGAGACTGCTATTCAAGGGAGCACTCATTTCCATCAAGTTATTTTGCAGGCGCCTCACCCATGTACACTGATATTCACCATATTTTTCCTGTAGATCAGTATGTAAACGGCACAGGACACAACAACTATGCATTTTCCACAGTTGCTTCTCCTGCATATACCTCACTCAACGGCTCCAAGCGTGGCCCATCTTCCTACCCTGGATATACCGGCACAGCCTTTGAACCAATTGACGAGTACAAAGGTGACATAGCCCGTGCCTACTTTTACATCTCAACCCGCTATCGTAACCTAATAGGTTCCTGGTCACCCAACAGCACCTATGCCGATGCCATTCTAAACGAAACTTCATATCCTGCCTTCGAAACATGGTTCCTTAACCTGCTCTACGCATGGCACACTTCCGACCCAGTTTCTCAAAAGGAAATTGACCGTAACAATGCCATTTATGCCATTCAAAACAACCGTAATCCATTTGTTGACAATCCTGATTATGTTGATCAAGTTTGGTTTCCTTCAGGTGCTGTCGATGAACCCTCAAATCATGCCACTTCTTTTTTTGCATCCGCTGGCACACCCGTCTATTCTTCAATAAACCTAACCTGGACGGATGCCACCGGCGCCAGCCTTCCGGCAGGTTACCTTATTTTGGGCAGCACAGTCAGCTTCGAGGCCATTTCAGCTCCTATCGATGGCACACCGGTCTCTGATGGCGCTCTTGCCAAAAACGTTGCCTACGGTGCTCAAGCCTACACCTTCACAGGCCTTGCATCAAGCACCACTCATTATTTCAAAATATTCCCCTACACCAATTCAGGTGCCCTCATTGATTACAAAACAGATGGTTCCATCCCTCAATCTACCATATCTACAACTGAAGGTGCCACAGTTCTGCAACCCGGCGACATTGCCATCATTCAATATCAGGCCGATGATCCAGACAAGTTCACCTTCATCAATTTCACTCAGCTTGCCGCCGGCACTGTAATAAGCTTTACCGACAATGGTTTCTCATCCACTACCACACCCCGTACTGGTGAAGGTTTTCTCACTTTCACAGCTCCTTCTGTCATCCCTGCCGGAACAGTCACTACATGGACCAATGGCATGGATATCACCGGTACAGGCTTCAACTCCAATAACCCATCAGGCTTTGCTCTTGCAACCTCAGGCGACCAGTTAATGGTATATCAAGGCACATGGAATGATAACCAAACCCTTATTTTCGCACTCAATCTTGACAACTCATCATGGCTCACATCCGGTAGCGCCACATCCAACACCTCATACCTTCCTCTAACGTTAACCGACAAGGTCAACGCCCTTGTCGTAAGTCAGGATAACGGCTATTACAATAACATCACATCAGGAACCCCTTCAGTTCTCAAAAGCCTAATCGCCAATCCTGCCAATTGGTCTACCAGTAACACCATCCAATCACTTCCAAATTATTCATTCACGCTAACAAGCTCAACTTCCATTAACCAATCCGGCACACTTCTTAACTTAAACATAAACTCCTCTGAAAGCCTTACCATCAATCCAGGCATCAGCCTTACAGTTCAAGGTACAATTTCCAATCAGGCCGGATCCTCAGGTTTTATTATCGCTTCCGATGCAACCGGATCAGGCATGCTTTCACACGCAACAGACAATGTCCCTGCCACTGTCCAACGCTATATACCGGGCAATGTATGGGACTATCACCTACTTTCTTCACCGGTACCTCAATCCATAGCCAACTCCGGTTTTATACCTGTCGCTGGTTACGATCTTTACTGCTATGAAGAAGCATCAATGACATGGGTTAACTACAAAAACACATCCACAAGCCCCACATTCATGGAAGTCAACGGCCCTGATTTTGTCCCTGGCCGTGGCTACATGGTTGCCTATAATGAGTCAAACCCTACTAAAAGCTTTGCAGGCCTGCTCAACAATGGCTCAATTTCTGTCGACATCACCGCCGATGCTGCAAACCCAACTTATCAAGGTTTCAATCTCGTCGGCAACCCCTATGTTTCGGCAATTGACTGGAAAGCTGCTTCCGGATGGGGCCGCGCCTCTCTGCATCAAACTTCCGGCGGCTACGATTTTTGGGTCTATAATGAAACAGCAGGAAACTACGGCACCTACAATTCAAGTCTTGTCAGCAATGATGGAACAAACGGCACAACCCGTTACATCCCATCCGGACAAGGTTTTTTTGTACGTGCTGCCTCATCAGGCAGCCTCTCGATGAATAACAATATCAGAGTCCAACAAAACCCTACTTTCCTAAAGTCCGATAGTCTTTATATACCCACACTGAAGCTTCATGTTTCCGCTCCAAATGGCTTTTCAGACGAGGTGCTTGTTCAATTCAATTCAACAGGCAATATTTCCGGTTCTCCAAAAATGCAGAGTATACAGGAAACTGCACCAAACCTATGGGTACAAAATGGGTCGGAAAGGCATTCTATCCATTTTCCTGGTCAACCTTCTGCCAAAACAATCCCTCTTTCACTTCAATCTGGGATATCTGGCCAGCACTCCATCTCCGCTCCACTTATAACAGGTTTAGACTCTCAATCTACAATCACACTTCTTGATACAAAAACAAACTTCTCACATAACCTGCTCCAGACCTCTCCATATACTTTTACATCTGACCCATCTGATAACCCGAACCGTTTTTTCATTGTCTTTGGCGGCAGCATTGGCATCAAAGAGGCTGATTCTCCAACAGGTTTTTCTTGTTACTACCTAAACGGCAGTCTTGTCATTAGCCTGTCCGATCCGGTTTCTTCTGGCCGCTTATCAATCTTTACTCCCTCCGGACAGCTCATAATGAGGTCTGCTTTACCGGAAGGCATGAACACGTACTCTTTGCAAACATCCCTTTCACCTGGCGTTTATATAGTTTCACTTGTTAATGGTTCTGCAGCACAATCCCGAAAACTAATCGTTCAATAAGCCATGACCATCGGGCACTACGAATTCCGGGCACTCGAAAAGCAGGAGCAGGTACAGACCTTGCTCAATCACGGAGTGTTGCTTCACGAAACAATAACTGAAAGCTCTATCGTCCGGCTTTACAGCATGCAGACTTTCTACGTTGCGATAACTGTTGACTTTGAACCTTATTCACTTGTGGAAATTAGAACCTTTGTCAACCCTGAGATAGTTGATGGGTACATATCTGACATCAATATATCCAAATTGTAAGGAATACAGTTTTGACGTCTTATCAAATATCAATCAAAGAGAAACTCTAAAGACGTGTAAACACACCCGCTAATCCACCCTTTTATCCCCACCTTATCACTGTTTTTTCGTGTTAATACACTGAAAACGATATCCTGTCATCCCGTTTTTCGCCTTATTCAATCGCTCTTTTTATGTGTATCATAAGGAAATCGGACATTTTCCGGCCAAATTAGGTGTCTATCACAGGGACATATAATTTTACCCTGATTTTTACACCTTTAACACTATAAAAAGACATGGAACAATCGACAGGATTTCTGCTCATCCTCGCCTATTTCGTGGCCGTTTTTCTCATCACAAGGATGATCGGAAGAAAGAGTTCAACGAAGCTTGATTATCTGCTTGCAAACAGAACCATACCCGGATGGATGGCCGCCTTTTCAATCGCTGCTACTTGGGTCTGGGCACCATCAATGTTTGTCGCCTCAGAGAAAGCCTTCACATCAGGATGGGTTGGCGTATTCTGGTTTGTGGTGCCCAACGTGCTTACGCTTATCATCTTTGCTTACTTCGCAACATGGATGAGAAAGAGATACCCGGACGGATGGACATTCTCGGACTATATCCGCTCCAAATACAGTAACCGTACTCATAACCTCTACCTGATTGAGAGTTTCGGACTGCAGATACTCAGCCTTGCTGTGCAGCTGCTTGCCGGGGCTACCATCATGTGGAAGATAACCGGACTGCCTTTCCTGCTTACTACGGTGCTGCTTGCGATCATTCCCTTGATATACACATTTGCCAAAGGACTCCGTGCAAGTATCATCACGGACTACTGGCAGATGCTTTGGATAGTGATAGTTCTGCTGCTCGGTCTCCCCTTTATGTTCATCAATGGCGGAGGTCTTGAAACACTTATTGAGGGATTATCAGGAAAAGCCGGTGATATATCAGGTATGTTCTCCGGCAAAGGCTTGGCAGTGACACTTGCATTCGGTATACCCACTACCATAGGACTACTCTCCGGCACATTCGGTGACCAGATGTTTTGGCAACGTGTGTTCGCTATAAAGCAGAACCAGGTCAAAAAGGCATTCCTGTGGTCAGCAGTAATATTTGCCTGTGTACCTGTTTCTCTGGCTGTATTTGGGTTCTTTGCCGCTGGTAAAGGTTTGGATATTCAGGACACACAACTTGTCAATGTAGGGGCTGTGATTGCTTTTGCTCCTAACTGGTTCCTGTACCTGTTCATGGTGATGATCCTCTCCGGTCTTATATCAACAGTGGACAGCATCATCTGTGCTGTTTCATCTGTCACTGGCCATGATCTCTACAACAGAATCCGAAAACTCGATCTGATCTCCGAAGTGGAGTTTGCTAAATGGTCTATGGTGCTTGTTACGATTCTGGCTATCCTTATTGCCAACATACCCGGATTGAAGATACTTCACCTGTTCCTGATATACGGCACTCTCAGAGCCTCAGTCATGCTCCCGACAGCCTTTGCCATCAAAGGTATCCGAATGAGTGAACGAGGCTTATTCTATGGCTTACTTACCAGTATGGTCATTGGACTTCCAATATTCGCTATTGGCAATTTCTCTGCCAACACAGTCCTTATCGTCACCGGATCACTCTTTACCATCCTTGCCTCTGGAATCATCTCAATCACTGTGAAAGATGAAACCGGTAAAGTTTAAGCAGCAGAACCAACAGCTTGGACCACCCCCGGGAATGACTGAGCAGGAATGCTCTCCCCTTCCAGTCTTTACCGATGGTAAGCAATGTGTCAGCTGCTGGGAGCTCTCACCTGAGGAAATCGAAAAGGTTAAGCGAACAGGCCGGATATGGCTTTCTGTGATGTCCGGACAGACACAGCCACCGGTATGGATGTCAGCTGAAGAAACAGTCTTTTTCGAGAAACCTGATTTACCAATCCATCAAAACTGATATGTACGACTTTGAACCAACCAAAGCGAAGCCCGACACACAGCTCGTTGCAGAAACTCAAAAAGAGTTCAAGCATCTGGGCCGGATAAAACTCAAACCCGGCCACAGCCTTTTTGCCTTTAACACAAAGACAACACACCTGAAAAAAGTTGAGATTCAAGAACAGGTGATGATCGACGTCAAAGGGCAGAAGAAAGAGACCAAAAGAGCATACCAGGAACCTGACACGATCTACGTCACGGCACTCAACGCCAGGAACGCATTACGCAAGATCATTAATAGTTTCAATCAATTAAAATCTAATCAAACATGAAAAGATTCTTTTCTATTCTGATGATCCTGCTTGCGACAGTCAGCCTATCCGGGCAGGTTTACGATGGTATCACGCAACCGACAAGGTTCAGATACTGGCTGCCACTGACAACCTCTGTAAACGCCCCGGGATCGCTTTCCGCTTCCCCTTTTGTGGGTTACAAGGTTCAACCTGCCAATTGGATATCGTTCACACCGGTACTCCAGTACAACTTCAACCGCGAAGTTGCAATACCTCAGCTGTGGGTTAACGTGAACTATCAGCAGAAGTATTACCTGCTTTTCCGATCCATCTATGACCTGAAGACAGAATCATTCAGCGAGACGGTTTCCGGCACAGTCAAACTACAGAGTTATATGGTTGACTTCACATGGGATAACCTCTACCGCAGTGATGGATTTCTAATCAATGACCGATTACAGATCCTCGCTGGATATGCATGGAAGCATCTGGTTCTTAATGCCGGGTACTCGATCAGGGACCGACCGGGATTTGTCACCAATGCACGTGTGAAACTTACCAGTCTGTCATGGCTTCAGTTTAGGTACGATTCCGGCACAGATTCATTTACTCTTTCAACAGCGATACATATCTGATGCAAAAAACCCTGACACCGGGCAGGAAACAGACTGCAAGCAATGAGGCTTTTCAAAGGCTCTGGGACAATATCGACAAAGTTGTTTCCCGGGACTACATGGAAAGCCTTGTTGCTGATGCTGTTTTGAAGATCAGATCAACCTGTGCAAACAAAAAGGCAGGTTATGCCTGGTCGGGCGGAAAAGACAGCATCGCCCTGCAGGTTGTATGTGAACTCTCCGGAATAAGAAGTTGTGTGATTGGTTTGTCTCAAGCCCTGGAATATCCACATTACCTGAAATGGATTCATCTGAATAAACCCGCAGGACTTGTCACGTGGGATGCCAACATAGGATATCAATGGCTGCTTCAATACCCTCATATGGTCTTCCCGGAAGACTCAAAGCATCTTGCAACATGGTATTCCCTCATTCAGCATGCAGCACAAAAGGATTTCTACAAACATGCCGGTCTTGACATTATTTGCCTTGGCCGCAGACATCAGGACGGTAACTATACCGGAAGCGGTGGCCGGAACATCTACACCGATAAATCGGGCGTAACCCGCTTCTCTCCCATAGCACACTGGAAACACGAACATGTGTTGGCAGTATGCCACTATTACAAGAACAGGAACCTTCCACCGATCTATGATGATCCACAGGGGTGGATAAACGGTACAGGTGTATGGCCCGTACAGACATCGAACCTCGGCCGTGAACATTCCTGGGAACTGCTTTACCAAATCAGTCCGGAGACATTACACATTGCAGCAAACTATTTCAAAGAAGCACAATTAATACTCCAAAGTCATGGCAAAGCAAGCTAAAGTAAAACATGAAGAAACAACCCTTAGCCTTTCGTTACTGAAGGACTTCCCGGGCAACCCCAACACACATACACATGCACAGATTGATGCTCTGGTTCAGAGCATGGACCGCTACGGCCAGTATTACCCGATCATCTGTGATGAAGATTATCAGATACTATGCGGACATGGAAAACGGCTTGCCCTTGAGAAGAAAGGCGAGAAAACAGCCAAAGTAACGATTATCCGGGGCCTCACTGACAAGCAGAAGATGAAGCTTCTCATTGAAGACAATAAGATTCAGTCAATGAGTTACGTGAACTTCACCGAAGTAGAGAAGATCATCAAACAGATCGGAGAACTGGATATCATTGGCTTTTCACCTGAGTACCTCGACACCATCATTAACGAGATTTCACCGGACAATATGGGAGTTGATTTCTCAAAACCACCGCAAAGAGGCGACAGCTTCACCCCTGAACAGGAAGCAACTGTCGATGCACAGTTTGAAAATATCGAAGCCGGTATGCAGGGAGTAAGGACAATGACTTGTCCACACTGTGGAGAACTAATCAATTTCTGATCATGGAAAAAGACCTTTTTAAACCGCTCAGGGAGATGCAGTTCATTAACAGGGAGCTGATCAGGCCTAATGATTATAACCCCAACAAGGTACTTGAAAAGAACCTCAAGCTTTTGATGCAAAGCATCCTTACAAACGGGTTCTGCTTCCCAATCGTTATCAGGCCTGACTATACCATCATTGACGGTTTCCATCGTTGGCTTGTTTCCGGTAGGGAGCCGTTAAAAACATTGTTGGGCGGAAAGATTCCGGTTGTGATAGTGGCCCATGAGGATGAGAGTAAGAATATGTACGGTACGGTAACCTTTAACCGTGCCCGGGGAACACATCTACTTGAACCCATGGAGAACATAGTCAAGTCACTTTTGGACAAAGGCAAGACGGTGGACGAAATATCAAAGGAGATCGGGATGAGCCGCGAGGAGATCTTCCGATTATCGAAGATTGACAGGGAGACATTCCTGAAGACTGTTATCAAGCGACAGACATTCAACAAAGCAGAGGTTCTGAGGAGGTATCAATGAGGACAAAGACGATAGATGTTGATGTGGTTACAGCTGCCGAGAGAAGGGTTCTTGAATCCTTCAACAAGCATAAATACATCAGTATGTCTTTCTCCGGAGGAAAGGACTCGATCTGCATGGGTGACATAGTGATCAAAACCATGCAGAAGTACAACATTGACTTTAGTAGGCTGATCGTTGTTTTCTATGATGAAGAAGGTATCTATCCGGATTTTGAGCAGATCGTATTAGAATGGCGCTCCTTGTTCCTTTCCCTGGGAGCAAAGTTCTACTGGTTCTGCCTTCCAATCAAACATTACAACTGCTGCAACAGACTGGAGAATGATGAAAGCTTCATCTGTTGGGAGCCAGGCAAAGAAGATCTGTGGATTCGTCCTATGCCTAAGTTTGCCATCAGGCACCATAAAGACTTCTATCCTGGAATGACCTATCAGGTCTTCTCAAAGAACCTGTTTCAGGATATTTACCAGATGGTAGGCCTGAGGGTCTATGAATCTGTCCAAAGAAGGCAATCCATTGCCGGGCAAAGCAAGTCAAAGTTCCTCTACCCTATCTATGACTGGAGAGACAATGACGTATGGCTGTATATAGAGCGAAACAACCTTAAGTTTCCGGAAACCTATCTGTACCTCTACAAGACGGGTGTACCGGTCAACAAACTGCGCATCAGTCAATTTTTTAGCATTGACACAATCAAAACCCTTCCAAAGGTACTCGAGTTCTACCCTAATCTTTTCGAAAAGATCGTAAGGAGAGAGCCCAACGCTGACCTTGTCATGCTTTACTGGGAGACGGATATGTTCAGGTCTTCCCGGCAGGATGATACGTTCAACATTGAGAAAGATTATCGTATTACCCTGAGGGAGGAGTTAAAGAAAGCATCCCAACACCCAGACCAGTACCCAGGGTATAAACAGGTGAAGAAGTTATTTGCCCGTGTAACACCCAAAACAACATCAGACACATGCCGGAGGATTTATCAGATATTAATTGCGGGTGACCCAAAGAACAGGACTGTCAGGGTAGTTACCGGGAAGCTTTTAGAGGATTCTAAAGACTATCCCGATGAGGCAAGGTGAAAGGTTATCGAAAAAGAAGAAAAAGGCAAAGCTGCTTGAATGTCTCCGTGAGACATCCGGAATTGTCGCTTATGCCTGTGAGAAGGCCGGTATCAGCAGGGTCACTTACTACAATTGGTGCAAAGAGGATATTGACTTCAAACGCAAGGCCGAGGATATACAGGAACTACAGATCGATGTGGCCGAGGCCGCACTACTGAAGAAAATCAAGAATGAGGATACAACAGCCATAATCTTCTACCTCAAGACGAAAGGCAAAAACCGGGGATACAGTGAACGCCATGAGATCGGAGGCGTAAACGGAGCACCAATCACCATGGATGTTGACACAAACCAACTTGGAGAGGAAGAAAGAAAACTGTTGCTCAAAATAGCAGAAAGTCTCAATGTTAACGGATAATGTTATCAGGATGGCGCTAAGTGTACAGGCTAGTGAATGCAGAAAAGACTTCTTCTACTTTGTGAGGACTTTCTGGGAAGTCATTATCAAGGAAGAACCGGTCTATAACTGGCATATTGAATACCTGTGCCAGGAACTACAGGAGCTTTCTAAATCCATTGTGGCACGTCAGTCCAAACCTTATGACCTCATCATAAACATTCCCCCGGGTACCACTAAATCAACCATCGTAACGGTGATGTGGCCAGCCTGGTTGTGGACACAGGATCCGGCGCTGCGAATCATCACCAACTCATATTCGGCCGACCTATCAATTGACCATGCTTCCAAATCAAAGGACATCATTACCAGTGACAGGTATAAACTACTGTTTCCTGAGGTAAAGATCAGAATCGACAAATCAGCAAAAGGAAGTTATGAGAACACCAGGACCGGTGCCCGGTACTCAACCTCAACAGGTGGAACTATCACCGGCAAACATGGACACGTTATCATCAATGACGACCCTCTTAACCCAAAACAAGCCACTTCAGACAGCCTGAGGCTTGCGGCCAACGACCACACCAAAACCCTTTCATCACGTAAGGTAAACAAGGAAAATACGCCAGTGGTCACCATCATGCAGCGACTCCATGAGGATGATGTAACAGGCTACCTACTCAAAAAGAAAACGGAAAATATCAGGCATATCTGCCTACCTGCTGAAGCTTCCGAAAACGTAAAACCTCCGGAATTGAAGGAGAAATACATTGATGGCTTACTCGATCCGGTAAGACTGTCCAGAAAAGTTCTTGATGAAGCAAAGGTTGACCTTGGTAGCAAAGGTTATGCCGGGCAGTACGACCAGTCCCCTACTGTTGAGGGTGGTAACATCATCAAAGAGGAATGGTTCCGGAAGATATCTCTGGCTCAGTTCATGGCTATTCGTGGCCGTGCACCGGTACATTTCTTCCTCGACACAGCCTATGACGAAAAGAAGAAAAAGTCAGACAACGACCCCTCAGGCATCATTGCCACTACATACGTGAACAATGCCCTGTTCATTTTTGACGCCAGAAAGCTATACAAGGAGTTTCCAGACCTGATCAAGTTTCTGCCGGGTTACCTAAGCGGAAACAATTACGATTCGCGCTCAACCCTTCGGATCGAACCAAAGGCAAACGGAAAAAGCGTCATACAACAGCTCAAACGTGAAACTAAACTTAATGTCACTGATACCCCATCCCCATCCGACAGCAAGGAGACCAGATTAAACGCTGCTTCACCTTCAGTTGAATGTGGCCGGGTTTACCTGGTTGAAGGTGACTGGAACGAATCTTTTATTGACGAGGTGTGCGGCTTCCCACTCAAGACACATGATGAATATGTGGACTTGCTGTGCTATGCCATTGACTATTACATAAGCGGCAAGATAGATCTGCCCAAAGACCTTGATAAAACTTCACTCGGATTTCTTTAAAACCCAAATAACATGAACCTGATAAGAGTACTACTAAACAAAATGAATCATGCCCTGAATATGCAGCAGGGATTTGAGGAACTTCTCAAAAACAAGGATATCGACAATGTCATCCGTAAGATGCAGGACCGTTCTGCAGATGTCGATAAAGCCATCAAGGATTATGACGTGAAAACACATGAGATCATGTCCCGTCCTGACAAAATCATCAAGGACAAAGAAGGTCGGACGATCCGTGTACAAAAGCAATGGCGGCTTCCGATACCCTACCAGAGGTTTATTAATGAGATTGCCCTGGTGTTTCTGTATGGTCAACCCGTTAAATTCTCAATGGTATCCGAAGGGACTGATGAGGCTTACTCGAAGTTTAAGGATCTGATCAAATCCACAAGGTTTGACAGCCGGATACGTCAATGCAAACGAATTGCCGGAGCTGAAACAGAGAGCGCCCTACTTCTGCATGTCTACAAAGACGATGAGGACAACAAACCGGATGCCTTGATCAAGGTTCTGGGGAAAAGTCTCGGGGATGATATCAGGCCTATGTTTGACCGCTATAACCGTATGATTGCATTCGGCCATGGATATTACATCAATGAAGGCGGATATACTACTTACTTCTTCGATATCTTCATGAAGAAAAAGATATACCGGTGCAAGAAAGAAGATCTTGGATGGACCGTAGTGGAAGAAGAAAACCTGATCGGCAAGATACCTGTAATCTATTTCCGACAGGAGAAAGAGCATGAGGGAGTAGAACCATTGATCGCAAGGGAAGAATGGATTGCAAGTCTAACGGCAGATGTAAACGACTATTTTGCTTCTCCGGCAGTCAAAGCTACTGCTGACGTCATTAACAATATTCCGGAGAAAGAAGAACCAGGCAAGATATTCATCATGGATGGTAAGGATAGCGATGTTTCTTACTTGACCATTGACTCGGCACCTGAGTTGAAGAAACAGGAAA
This sequence comes from Bacteroidales bacterium, assembly GCA_024710405.1. Taxonomy (GTDB): domain Bacteria; phylum Bacteroidota; class Bacteroidia; order Bacteroidales; family F082; genus UBA6192. The sequence continues at coordinate 100,247 of JANJUV010000007.1, read as the reverse complement.
TTGACTTCCTGCAGAAACACATTCTGAGTAAGACCTTCACTCCTAACATTGACTTTGAGAACATGAAAGCCCTGAGCAATGTTTCCGGGAAGGCACTCAAGCAAATGATGATCCTTGCGGAGATCAAAGCAAACAAACATAAAGAGTCTCACGATGAACTTGTTGACCGGTTTATCAGTTTGTTGATCGCTGCAATTTCTAATGTCCTTGAAATTAAGCTTAAGGATCAGTGTTCAAAACTGATTATTGACGCGCAGTTCCAAAGCCCGTTCAATGAAGATATAGCTGAAATGATAACTAACCTTGTCACCTCTATTGATGCCGGAATGATGAGTGAGGAGACAGGACGGGAGCTCAACCCACTTATCAGTGACAGCAGTGCTGAGACGGCCCGGATTGATGCAGAGAGGCAGCGCAAAAGGGAAACGGATAGTGATGTATTTGGACAAGGCTTCTAATCATGTACGATCTTGATCAGAACAATGCCCTGTTTCACCGGACAGAGGCCTATGCAAATAAAACGCGCCTTGCTTATCTGGCAGCCATCAGGAGATTGATTGCCCTTGTAAACGAAGCGGATATCAACCCTGATGTACCTTTTAAATTTTCTGACTACCCGAAGCTCAACAAAGAGGCAAAGAAGATCTTCGAGAAGCTTTACGGTGATGTCTCCGGAGTGGTGATCAAAGGAATCGAGAAAGAATGGCAGGAAGCTAACCTTACCAATGACAACCGGGCTGAACGGGTTTTCAAGCTAAAGAAGATCGGAAAGGTGCCACAGGCATATCTTCAGCGCAACCTTGCAGCCAGGGATGCATTTATTGCCAGAAAGACGGGTAAAGATGGTCTGAATGTCAGCAAGCGTATCTGGAACTATGTAGGCCAGTTCCGGCAAGAGATGGAGATGGCTCTCGATATAGGTTTGGCAGATGGAAGGTCAGCAGCTGGATTATCACGTGATATCCGAAAGTACCTCAACGAACCGGAAAGGCTTTATTGGAGGGTACGGGACCACAGGGGCGTACTTCAGCTTTCAAAGAATGCGAAGGCTTACCATCCCGGGCAAGGTGTTTACAGGTCAAGCTACAAGAACGCCATGCGATTGACCAGGACTGAAACCAATATGGCTTACCGGACAGCTGACCATAAACGATGGCAACAGCTTCCTTTCATTGTGGGGTTTGAAGTTAAGCTGAGCAATAATCACCCGGTTGTGGATATCTGCGATGATCTTAAAGGCCGGTACCCGAAAGAGTTTGTGTTCAATGGATGGCATCCTCAGTGCCGGTGTCATGTTGTGGCCATACTCCCGACTGATGATGAGTTTGAAGCTATGCAGCAGAGGTTACTTGATGGCGAGGGGGAGATTGAGAGCGAGCGGAAGGTATTTAGCGTTCCGGATGGGTTTAAAAAGTGGCTGAAAGACAACAAAGAACGCTACAAAGCGGCGAAGGGTAAAGGCACATTACCATACTTCATTAAGGATAACCCTATCTTTGCCCGTGTGTAATGTGTTGTTAGTTTACTGGTTGGGGTCAGCTATCCGAAAGGGTAGCTGATTTTTTTTGGTTGCACGAAAAGAAAAACAACCTAAATTTACAACCCAACAATGCCCGGTTGACATGACAAGACAATGGCTTCTTCATAGCCTTATTGCTATACTCGTAATATTAATATTATTCGCCTTTATTTGGCCAACCTTTTACCAAGACAACGTTGGTCTTTTTACATTAATAGCTATTAGCATTACTGCTATTGTAGCGATTTTTACACTCAACTATTCAATTCAGGAAAGTAATAGACGTTGGGAAAAGGAAGTAACTGAAGCAACCTTTATTCAGTGTAGGATTTACACCCATGAAATAGTTTCTGACCTACTAAGCCTTGTAGATTCGGGTTTATTAGATAGCACGACTAAATTCAGGCTTTCAAAGCTAAACCATGAAAGCTTTAAAACCGTATATCCTGCACTACATCAAAAATACAGTAACATGCCAGTAGAAGTTAGGGTCAAAGCAATTCGACTTTTATATAACTACAATTTGTTTGCTGCCGGTTTTTTAGACGGAAAACTTGATAAGGATTTAGGAAAAAGTCTTATAGGTTATCAGTATTGTTCTCATGTTGATTGGCTGGCTGGTCTTATTGCATTTTATTCAGCGAATAAAAATGATTCAGCACTTTTTTCTAAAATAATCGAATTACGGAATCAATGGGGAGTCAAACGCAGATATTACAACGAAGAATAGATGTGTGAAATGATTCTTGAAAGGAAAAATTTTGAGATTCAAACCAAGAAAGTTTGAGCATGATTAGACAATCATGTCTGCTCGGATTCTAAAATTCTGTATTGGTTGTAAATAAGTTAAAAACCAGCATATAATAAATATGTCAAAAAAATCACTCAACAAGAATCTTCATAAAGCTAAAGAATTAAGGAAAGATGAGTTTATACTCAACTATCAGATATAGAAAGAGAGTTAAAACATTACATGCTAACATACAGTGAAATACCTACACCGTGCTGACAGTCATGTAGCTTAGCATTTTTCGATTGAGATTTGTAATATCACCTTTTACGTAGCTTACTTAATTTTACATGCATAAGTACATCAGCAAAATGATAAGCAGCTCTGTTACGCAAAATGCATATTGCCATCTCATTATTTTTGTCAATTGTTGTTCTTAGAATAAAATCATGGATATTATACGGCGAGATATTGTACCAATAGAAATACTCGTTAACAAGAAAAACATACGAAGTATTTAATTGCTGTTTAATTTTTGTTGGTGTGGCAATAGTCTTCGTGTTTCGATTAACTGATTCATCCATTTTAAAAATCCAACATGGATAATCATCAACCTCTCCTGGATCTGCTTCAATTATCATTCTTCTTAATTTTTCTTCATGGCTTCTTCCAAGACTAACATTTCGAAATAAATATAATTTTGAAATGCTTGCCCTCCAAAGATTTGATAATAAAAACAATTTGAACTTTCCATAATCGACACCTTTTAAAATCAATGATTTAACCTCTCCATCATCTACCTCATAAAAATCTCTATTCTTCTCATTATAAACTACTCTTGCTGCATATGTCTCATATTTATTAATCAAAGATTCACATTCCTGGCACAGAATGTCATAATCATAGGCAGTGTCTTGCACAACTTTTTTTTCAGATAGATTATCTATATTTACTTCTAACAATTTGACTCCAATAAATATATCCTTAAACATAAATTTTGATATGACATGCGCTTTAATAAGCTTCTTGTCTTGTAAACACAACCTGCAAATCATTGTCTTAATTTTCTTTATTATCTATCTCCTTCATCAACCTATCTGTCTCCACCAGCGCCACAATGATCTTCTGGAAGTGCAGTATGTCCTCAAAAATCAGCTTACGACCCTTGCGGTCCTTAAGCCATTTTTGAGCCGGTTGATAACCACCAATGTAAAACTCCCAGGCTATTTCCGGCACATTGGCGAAATACTGCTTTTCATTGATATACACCTTACCACCTTCAAACTTCACCTTCGTAACCTCGTTGTCGCCTGCTTCAGGGTATTGTGTGATCAGGTTGTTCAATGCAGGGCTTTCCATCAGGTGAAGCTGCCTCAGCTCACCACCCAGGGCAACCAAACGCCAAAACTCGGTTTGATCTGTTGGATAAGGCACCCTGGGAAAGTCTGTTTTTAAAAATTCTTTGTATTTCTCTCGGTAAGTTGGCGAATGTAAAACAGAATAGATATAATCTACAATATCAATTGGAGCAAAATTATTTTCGGCATTTTGCTTTTCATTTGTGAAAGTCGAGCCAATTTTTGATGCAATTTCATTAACGATTTCAATATTTAAGTTAGGCTGTCTTACAATTGTTTGTTCAATTGTTTGCTGACCTGAATTGTCGGGATATAGGTAAAGCGGAAAAAGATTTACTCCACCACGTCTAAAAATATTTGCGTCAACTGGATGCTTTGAAACGGTTGTTAAACACCAATCAATATCGCCAACAGCCAATCCTTGTCGCCCAATTCCTAATAATAGGTTTTCTTTGTTTAGGACATTTTGAATTAACTCTTTTCGTGGATAATCCATCATAACATAACTGAAATAGCAGGGTCTTTCATCAAAAGGTCTATAACCGCATTTTACAGCCTTACTTTCCCAATTAATATCAGTTTGGATTTCATTTCTTGCTTTATCAAGTTTCCAATCTCGATTATCGGATATTGCATATTTCTTATAAAGTTCTTCGTTAGTGTTTTCCTTATTGATAAGGTCTAAAGCCCTTGATTTTATGTTTTTCATTTCAAAATCAATTGCAAAGCTATCCCTGTGAGTTTGAAAACCCATTACATTAACTTTGAAAAGACTTATCGGATTTATCCCTTCATTGTATTTTAAAAGCATTGTTTCATCAATGCTTTTAAACAAAAAGCTATTTTTGAAAGGTGTAAAACAATTGTATTCAATTGATTTTAAAGAGTTTTCAGAAAGAAAATCATATTTAAATTCTCGCTTACCGAATAGGTCATAATGAAACACTTTTCCAAGTTCGTTTGGTTTCTTTTTGCCTGTCTTTACGAAAATATTGATTGAAACGCCTTGTTCAATATCAAAAACATTCACATCTGCAGAACCATCTAAGGCAGTTTCCTTTTTCTTGGCGTTTCCGTGTAAATCAATCGTGTATATTTTGTCATACGTTTTAAGCAAGTACCAACGCATACCACGAAAAGTTGGGTTATCTAAAAAACCGTGTGGGTTGATGAATGCTAAAACTCCGCTTCCGTTTTTTTCTATAAAATACTGACCGTATCGCAAAAACTTTACATAGTCATCATTGATGAATTTTGAATTTTGTTCTTTCAGTTTTTCTTTACCGCCTGGCTCTTTTTTGTAATCCTCCATAAGCTTCATTATCCAATCCCCCTTATTGGCACTTTCGCCACTATACGGTGGATTCCCAGTGATCACCATCACAGGCGTATCGCGTTTGATATGGTTGGCTTCGTTTGCTTCCTGGCTTAGCCAGTTAGCAAACAAGGTTCCGGTATCCGGATGGCTTTCTTCAAGGCTGTTGGTAAGGTAGATCCTTAGTCTTTGATTCCTGTCAGGTTTCCATCCAGTTTCCTTGAGTAACATCTCTAGCTTTAAATGTGCCATGGCATAACTGGCCATCAACAACTCAAAGCCATTCAGGCGAGGCACAAGGTGATTCTCCACATAATCATTCCAGATACCTTGCTGTCCTGCAAACTTTTTATGTATTTCCTTCACAATCTCCACCAGGAAGGTGCCCGTTCCGGTTGCCGGATCCAGTATCTGCACCCGATGAACATCCTTCTCTACTTTATTGCCCAGCTGATCAACCTTGATTTTTATTTTGCTGTTATCGGCCAATCCCATCGGCAGATCAAATTCTTCTTTCAGAATGTGGTCAATTGCCTTCACAATAAACGAAACAACCGGCTTGGGGGTGTACCATACGCCTCGAGCTTTGCGTAGCTTGGCATCATACTCGCTCAAAAAGGTTTCATAAAAATGTATGATCGGATCCTCCTGCATAGTTTCCTTGCCATAATCCTTCAACAGCTCCTTCACATCGCAAGCCATGAAGATTTCGGCAAGGTGATCCACTATCCACACAATACGATCATCAATGTCGGGCCCGGCAATATAGCCAAACAGTTTTCTTAAAAACGGGTTTGATTTGGGTATCAGCTCGGCTGCTTCGCGCCGGCTGAAAGTGTCCAGGCTTTGGTCGTGCAAACGAGCCGCAAACATGCCATAGGCTATTGTTTGCGCATACACATCAGCAAATGCCTGTGGCGTGATATCATGTATCAAAATCTCCTTAAAGGCAAGCATCTGATCATGCAAGGTGCTGTCTTCATTCGTGGCATCATCATCTATCAGGGCTCGCTGTATGATGTCGGCCAATAGCCTGGCTTTACCTGCCATCATCTCAGCCAGTTTCTTCGGGCTTGTTATTGTTTGCCCATGATGTATGCAAAAGTCGGTCAGAAGCCTTGTGAAGGCATCGTAATTTTGTGGCAATGCCTTAATGCTGTTGCCCATTAGTTGGCCAACGGCAATTTCATTTACAAACTGCCCATTCCGATAAAACAGAAAGGTTATGTAGTCAGTTATAATCAGGTTATCCAACGAGGCCTTATAGCGGTCAAATTGCTCCTTATTGCCTGTTTTTTGGCTTCCTGTTAGGTCACGATCGCCAATATCCTTGGCTTCGATAAATCCTACCGGTATTTCGTTTATGGTGATGATATAATCAGGCGCACCGCATTGTTGGCGCTTTGGCTCGTTGGTTGCTTTTACGCCTGGTATAAGGTTTTCGATAAGATACTGCAGGTCGCCTCTGAATGTATGCTCAGTAGCATTGCCCAGTTGAAAGCGCTTGTTAATGCTTTCAATATACTGTTTAATGGTCATTTGTTTCTCGTTGGTTCTAACTGATTCATTAAATGTGTTTATTAAATGATTTCATTTCATTTATTTTTGAAAATATCCCCTCTGAACCTCATCTGGTCGTCTATTATCTGAAGGGCTTCTCGGATAGCATCAAACTTAGCAAGCTCCACGTCTTTAGATGGTCGCTTTTGCAACACTTTTGATTCATCCGGTTTTTTGTTGACCACATTGTTGTCATAAAACTCTAAATAACCAGCAATCTTTACGGGGATTTGATCTTTCTCAAAAGGAATGATTGTAGCAATAATGCCAGCCTTCTCGATTAGGTAATCGATCGCAAGATACTGGTTATCTACTAATTTATTTCGCCTCAAGTATTCATCTACATGTGAATAGTCCTTAGAAAGATTCAGTTTGTTAACTAAGAATTCAAGTTTGTTCATGGTTGCTATTTTTTGAGACTTTGCCCCCTCCCCCCCTCTTTGGCAATAAGGTATCCGAACCGGATTATAACCCGGTCATTCTGGTATGGGGAAAGTTCAAAGTCATGATCATAGTATAGGTTAATGAGTGCTATGCCTATTTCCTGCTCTGAAAACCTGTCATAGATTGCGGCAACGCTGCCGAAATAGTAATGCTTTCCTATGCCTTTAAACTCTACATGATAGACTTTTCGCTGTTGTTTGCTCATTGTTTTGGAATGCTTTTGTAAAACTATAAAATAGAATGGAACGAGGGACTAAAGTAGCAGACAATTTTCTTGTCTGCCTGGAGTCCGGAGCGGAAGAAAAGCTAAATGCTGATCACCAACCGGTCTGGGTGAACCTCTACTTTTACCCTATCGCCTGAATCGATACCGGCCTCTTTAAGCCAATGTCCGGTCAGGACTAATTGCGGCTTAGGTATTGGACGGTGATAGAACGATTTGCGGGTTTTACGTGGGGATTCGGTGAACTCTCTGACTTTAATCTCTCTGATGTACATTGTTTAGGGATTAGGTTAGTAACTTGATACTGGTTCAAAAACTTCGAATATTGATAGCTGTTGTCCGGGTTTGTATTCCGGAAGGATAATCTGCTTTATTGATGGCTGTTTTTCTTTCTCAGGCACTGAGGGCTTCACTTCCCCTTCTTTATTATGCCAAACCTGCCAAGCAATTGACTGCTCTTTGGAGATAGGCACTAAATGAGGTAGCCCCCCAAGGGTAAATATCCGGGGGTTGATCTCATAGCCAAAGACAAAATGATCAGGTCGGAGGCTGTCACCGTTAAGTGCCTGCCCTTTGCAGCCGTGCAGAGCAAGGTTAATAGCCGTCATTTTGGTGCAGATAACATCTACATCCTGACCAACGAGATAGTTCCCTGGGGCAACCTTGTTGAATGCAAGTAGTGTCCGGCCCGATCCACAAGCAGGATCATTTACGGTAAGACCGGTTTTCTTGTCCCCGCATTCTTCAAGAGGTTGCTGAATCTGCGCCATGAAGTCACATACTGTTGGTGGCGTGAAAAACTGTCCCAGGAATGATGCTTTACTGTTCGAGGCTATTTCTTCATATAAGGTGCCAAGAGCATCATACCAGGCCAGATCTTCAGTCATGTTATCGGCCATGGTCTGAACCAGAGCCTTGTACATCTCGCCAAATCGAGGGTAGTCTTCCTTGTACCGGTCCTTCAGTTGATCGGCCAACTGTTTATCTCCATTCCAGAGCATGCATGCGGTTGTATAGTCTATGAAGTCCCGGAAGATATCATAGTCATAGTAGTAGCCCCGGAATGAGTTCAGCACTTTGACAAAGTGCCGGAGTGCTGGGGGAAAATCACGAGTCTTTGCCATTTCTTCTGATTATGTACCTGTCGCCATCTTCATTGTCGACAATGGCCAGTCTTTTGTCCTTACTCATGAATTGAACGATAGAGGAACTTGTCATTGATTTGAATTCCTCCGCTGATACGATAGTTTTCTGCTTTTTCATTGCTCAAAAGGTTTGATTAAAAACATGGGTCAATTCTCATAGCATGTGTGTTCAGGGCGATGGTAAGTCCATGTTTCATCCCCTGTCCTTTGGCGATCCATCTGCCATCTTTTCGTTTGGTGAAAGTTCCTTGTCCTTCTTCAAATTCAGGAAGGACATTATACCGTTCAGCATAGAAATCAAGGACTTCATACTTGTTTGGTCTCACCTTGATCTCTCTTTCTGAAATCACTTCAGTAACAGTGTATGGATACCTGTCTGTGTAATGAATTGAGCAGCATGGCATCCCTACCACCGGAGCGATAGGGTTCTGCTGCATGATCATTGATTGAAAACTTACTGTGTTCATATGATTAAATGTTATGGCCGGAGGTCTCCCCCCGGCCGGGTTATTACTTACCAACCTATTTTTTCTTTTGCCTCACCTGGCAGGTAACCTATCTGATCACCTTCTACCAGATAGACTGTTTCGGTATCCGTTCTGTCGTCTTCGTCATCGGTATTGACTTCTACGACACCACTAACTGAATATTCGAACGGCCAACTGGGTTGACTGGCGAACCTTACTTCTGCTTCCGGATTCATTCCTTCAAGCTCTTCGATTAATTCTCTTACTCTCATGTTCTTTAATGTTTTAGTGTTATTTCCTTACGAATATACGAAATAATTTATTAAATAGATTAAATTTTATAAAATTTTTTGAAATTTTCTATTTTCAATGGTATTCAGAAGATTAGTTAACATATTAATGTCTATAATAGGTACATATATTTGATGTGCTATTTTTACAGTCTTAATTGACTTCAATCAATAACCTAACAGCATGAAAATTAAAATCCTTCAAGCGCTGAAAACCAGGTACGCAAACCTGGGGTTTGGCGACAAAGCATTTGACGGGGTGGCTGACTATCTGTCAAAAACCGTCACCAAAGAAGAAGATATCGAAACCGCTACAGCCGGGGTCGAACTGCTACTGAAAGCATTCCAGGGCGACATTGATAAGGTTCGTACGGAACTGAGTTCAAAAACAAAGGAACTGGAAGATCTGAAGAAGAAACCCGAGTCTCACAAGACTGACCCTCCTAAAACCGATCCGGAAGAACCGGCATGGTTCAAAACATTCAAGGAGGAACAGGCAAAGAAGCTTGAAGCTCTTGAAAAGGAGAATCAAACCTTTAAAGCTGAAAAGGCAAAGGAGACAAGGGCTACAACAGTAGCAAGCAAAGTGAAAGAACTCGGAATTCCTGAGTGGAGAATGAAAGGGGTGGTTGTACCGGATACTCTTGATGAGGCCGGAATCACAACTTTTCTCACAGAGATCAAACAGGAATTGATCACCGCAGGGCTAAGTGGAAAGACCGAAACAGGACAGCTCGCACAGGGAGAAGAAGCACTCAAGCAGATTGCATCCGGACTTGTTGACAAATATGCTGTTCCTGATAGCCCGGTCAAAAAAGAGTAATTAACCCTTTAAAACCGAAATCTGATGAATTTCAAGAAACAATCTTATGGTGGTGGACGCCCTGTCTTTGTCACCCCTCCTCACCTTGTGTTAGGCGGGTTTGAACTTGACACTGTGGCTCAGTCACTACCCGTTGGAACGGTTATACCTGCCGGAACTCTCGCCGTGTGCGATGAGTCCACACATAAGGTAAAGCTGCTCAAATCTGCCCGTGTTACAGCGATCAGCACAGAAGATGCTAAGATCGTAAACGTGGAGCATGATGAATTCCTCTCGAACCTGTTCGCCGTTGGCGATTTGGTACATATTATCCCTGCCGCGGGAGAAGATCCTCTTGTAGAGGTCACCGTAGCTGCCGTAAACGAGGGAACCATTACCCTCTCTGCTGAAATCCCTGACCTTGAAGTTAGTGATGTTATCACACAGATTAAGAAAGTTGAGGATGCAGCTGCATTCATTGCAACTTTCAACTGTGTTGTTATAGCACAGGTTAAGGTCGTTGATGGCGTCAATGGTGTTGACGTTTCAAAAGATGCTGAACTCTACGCCCGAAGGGTACTCCCTGTTCCGTCTTCGCTCCTAACGAATGACATGCTTACCGCTTATCCGCACATCCGCTATTCCAATTCACTCTAAAAAGTAAAGGAGGAAATACAACATGAAATCATTTTTTAATTCTGAACTTTTTGGAGATTTGACCAGGTTGGTACAGATCACCTTTGACCAGGCCTCAGAAAAGCAAAAACAACTTTTCAGCCAGGCCTATACCGACCAGTTGATGGATTGGGACACCCCTCAGTATGGATTAACCTTCGAGGAAATCGTTGGCACCTTCAAGCTGACCGTCCTGGCTTCTGTTATTGGCGACAATGCCGCTACCCCTCTGCGCTCGCATGACGGACTTGGCACATTCCAGGGAAGCATCCCGAGGATTGGCCATAAGTTTCCCATGCAGGCAAACAAACTGAGGGAGTTGCTTCAGATGCTCGAAACAAAGCGCATCACCGACTCTGCCAAAATCGCAAAGCTTCAGGAAACCATGTTTGCAAACGTGGCTGATGCTGTGAAGGGCGTAAAAGACAGGCTTGACTTCATTACCCTTACAGCCCTCTCGAATGATGGCGTTGTGGAGTTTACCGAATCGAACAATCCTGATGGTCGCCGCTGGAAGCTTGACTACCAGTTACCGGATGACAATAAGAAGTTTGTTTCGGCAATCTGGAATGACGCCAATCTTAACACTGCGGACCCGTTTGCAGATCTTATTGAGATCGTGAATGAGTTCAAAGGCAAGGTTGAGTTTGGTGCAATGCTCATGGATAATTCTACTGCATTGAAGCTGGCCCGGTTCAAAACAATCAAACAAGCTATCTATGGTACTGACAAGCTCAATACCCCACTTGCTCTTGACTTCATGAACCAGCAGCTATCAAGGTTTGGCTTGCCTCCGATAATGGTTGTAAGCAAACGTAATGACGTTCTGGTAGATGGTAAGAGATCTGCTGTTAACCCATGGAATACGGCTAAGGTTGTGTTTATCCCGTCTGGCAAGATCGGCATCGTAAAGACTGCCTTTGAAGACAGCCAGATCATGCCGGAAGAAAACGTTTCTTACTCGACCTATGACCGCGGCAACATCGTTGTTGCGCAATGGCGCACAGGTGAAAGTAAGAACGAACTGGCAGCCGAAATGACACAGGCTTCATCCCGGGCTTTACCGGTGTTCACTACCATCGATGGTATTGTTTCACTTGATGTAACAGCAACTTCATAATGTCTCACATATGACAAACCTGGAAGCATTACTGGCCGAATGTGAACCTTATACTGTTTCGAGTAAACAGGCAGAGAAGGTTCTGCTTGACATTGATGTGCAACCTGATGAAGATTACACCTCTGAGAAGTCAATTGCTAAAGCAGCTGTACTGATCATCTCCCGTTTTCTTTCACTAAATTCAGAGAGCGAAGGCGGGTTCTCACAGAACTATGACACAGAAGGGCTGAAAGTCAGAATCAGGACACTATGCCAAACTGCCGGCCTTGATGCTTCCAGGTATGTTTCCCAAAGTACGATTAGCGACGGATCAAAACTCTGGTAGTGATGAGGTACAAACACAGCTTATTTCTTCAGAACTTAAATAGCGAAAGTCAGCAAGACGAAAGTGGAAACTTCATTGTAAGCGAACCTCTTTCAACCTTTGTTTGCTTCTGTAGGGAAGAACCAAACGGTTCCGGAAGAAAGATCAGCTCCCCGGATGGGGAAAGTGTTACGTACAGCTCTGTCATTTATACTCCGGCTGAATGCCCTGACCTTGACCCAGGAACAGTTGTGATCATCAATGATGTATCTGGCCGTCCCAGAATCAAGGGTAATATTCTGCGATTTTCACGAGAACTGAAAAACTGTCGGATATGGGTATAAAGGCTAAAGGTAGTTATAAGACCAGATTGAGGGACCTGAAGAAAAAGGTTGATGAGGCTATAATCCTCCGGCTTTCAAAAGTAGGAGAAGAACTCGTTAACTATGCCCGAAGCATCCCCCCGGAATTAGGTTATAACGACCAAACTGGTAACCTGAGAAGTTCCACCGGATATATCATTGTCTATAACGGTAATGTTGCCACCAGGGACTTTGCTTCTGTTTCAGGTCACAAACCTAAACCAGTTGATGGTAAAACTATCGGAGAAAACCACGCTTTGAACCTGTCAAAGAATCATTCGTCAGGGTACGCTCTGATATTTGTTGCTGGTATGGAATATGCCTATGCTGTTGAAAGCCGCGGCAGAGATGTTCTAACTACAACTGAATATCAGGCTAACGAGAAACTTCCCCGGGAGCTTGAAAAGCTCAAAGAACAGATCAAAAAGATGAAGCTATGAAAACGATTAATGATGCCATTGACATTGTTTGGAAGCAGGTTAACGCCTCTCTTTCATCAACTATCACCGGTGGAGTTTACAAGCTGTCCCGTCCTTTTGAATCTTCACTTGAGGATGTTGTAGTTAATGCTTTGCCAATTACAGGGGAAACAGTCCAGCAATGTGTGATCAATGTTAACGCTTACGTTCCAAACCTTTTGCTAAAGATCAAAGGCAAACAGGATTCCAGTATGCCGGACTATGCCCGGCTTAAGCAAATTTCGGAAACAGTAATAAGCCTGTTACACAAGAAAACCGGATCAAACTACTGGCATTATGTGGAGAACCACGCCGTCATCAGGAATGAGGGTGTGAATGAACACTATGCCAATGTGAGGATCAGGTTTATGTTTACCGGCGAAGATTAATCTTTAAAACCGCAAAAAAATGTCAGAAAGAATATCTATAGGACTCAAAAGCATCAAGATGGGTGACATCGCTGTTGACGGCGGTATGGGAACCTCACTGGCTGCCCTTGCAGGCACTTTTGAAGACACGGCCACCATCATCCAGGAGGAAGGTGAAACAACCGAGTTTTTCATTGAGGAATCCGATGACCCGATTGAATCGTTGACCAAAAAAGGGTTGACCATGGTTGAGTGGGCTATTGCCGATATGACCCCTGCCACACTTGTAAAAGTGCTTGGTGGAGAGGTTACCGGCACTGGCGACACTGCAAAGTGGAATGCACCTGCTGATGTGCCTTCAATTGAACAGAGTATCGAGATTATCTCAAGAAAAAACATCAAGTACGAAATTGCCCGGGCAAAGATCGAGGCAAGGCTTGATGTCAATCTGAGCAAGAAGAACGTTGCTCTTGTCAGGGTAAAGGCCAAGGTGCTTACTCCAACAAAAACCGGGGTTGCCCCTATTGTTGTCAGCAAAGTAACTACCTAATCCCTTCAGGTATATGACCGAAAGGGACAAGATCAATGTTGAGCGGCAAGCCGTTGATACCTTGCTTGAAAGCGGTATGGTATTTAAGGCCGGGTTTCTAAGGTTCCGGGTACGTCAACCTTACCTTGGGACACTTCTTCATATGAGTAAGATCTTTGCTGAAATTGCTCTTGATGAAGAAAAACTGAAAGACTCCGCCTACGCCGGGAGCTTTATGATGGTTCCTGAGAACGCCAAAAGGGTTTCCCGGCTTGTCGCTATTATTATCCTCAACAGCAAGTGGAAGATAAAGCTGTTTACCTCAATCCTTGCCTATTACCTGTTATGGAAAATAACTCCTTCGAAGTTGTTCTCTGTGATGGGGATGGTCATGGTAATGAGTAACACAGCATCTTTTACGAATTCTATCAGATTGATACACACCCTGAGGGTGACCAAACCGAAGGACGGTCTGATAGAGTAAAGCACAAGGGCTTGAAGTCTTTGTGGGGCAGCCTGTGGAGTGTGTGTACTGCTACCGGCTGGACGTATGAACACTTGCTGTGGAAGATATCCTGGGTGAACCTCCAGATGATGATCGTTGATGCCCCCCGGTACGATTCCTCGAAAGACAATACCATTGAAGAACCGGAAGAAGTTTCAGAAATTGAAAGGATACTAAACCTATGAACGGACAGGGCCCACTTGATTTTGAAGCCACAATTGATGCTAAGACCTTTAATTCCATTATTGATGAAATGGAAAAAAGGCTTAAACGTGTTTCGTCAACTGCTGAAAAAAGTGGAAAGTCAATTGATGATCTCGTCAATGTTACGGTTGCAAATGTTAAGATTCAAAAGAATGTTATCAGAGAATTAGAAGCACAACTGACAGATCTCAACAAGAAAATCAGTAAACTTCCGTATGGTGTACCAGCAAGAGAGGAATTAAGACAAGAATCAATTGCACTCAAGAGAGAACTGGATGCAGAACGAAATGCATTAATCGATCTTGAAGTAGCTGTAAAAAATAATGAAGTCACACATGAGTCATATGTAAAAAAACTTCGATTAGTGCGAAATGAAATGATCGCACTTGAGGCTGCTGGTAAAAGAAACAGTGAAGAATTTGAGAAGCTTCAATCGGAAGCCGGGCAGTTAGCACAGTCAATAAACGAGGTCTATAAACAAACCCTAATACTGTCACGAGCAGACAGAATGCTTCAGGGCTTTGTCAGTATGATTGGTGGACTTGCAGGAGGATTTTCAGCTGCACAAGGGGCTATCGGACTTTTTAGCGGCGAAAACGAGAACCTGCAGAAGATTATGGTTAAGGTTCAATCCTTAATGGCAATTACTATCGGATTGCAACAGGTTCAACAAACATTACACAAGGATTCCGCATTCTCATTGGTTACCCTGGTAAAACTGAAAGAGCTATTTGCCTTAGCAAGCCTCAAACTTGCAGGAGCGTTAGGAATTTCAAATGTCGCTGCAAAAGCGCTCATGGCAACTTTAACGCTGGGATTGTCGATAGCGGTTACAGGACTGATATTACTATTTGACAAAGTAATAACACAACAAAACCAGATCCGGAAGCAGCAGAAAGAGCTTGCAGGAATGGTTGCCGACGAGGCGTACAAGACCGTTTCGAGAATAGAACTTTTGTCTTCAAAATGGAAGGCGCTTGGAAAGGATCTTAAAGAGCAAACAAAATTCATTAAAGAAAACAACGATGAATTTGAGTCATTAGGCACTTCTGTTCGCAATGTGGCAGAGGCAGAGAACCTCCTTATTGACAATAAACAATTGTTTATCGAGGCTCAAATTGAAAAAGCCAAAGCAGTTGCAGCATTTGCCTTATCTTCTGAAAAAGCTCGAGAGTTAGTTTTAAATGAGATTGAATTAAGTAAAACTCCAAAGCAAAAACTTCAAACAATAACTGATCCTGAAACAGGCAGAAAATTGACTTCATTCTGGACTGAAAATGAGGCATACAAAAAACTTGAGGATGAGAAGAAACAGATAGTAAAAAGCATAGAAGATCTAAACTCAATCTCAATTGACTCGCAGAAAAGAGCAGAACAGATATTAAAAAGTGCAGGGCTATCTATGTCAAGTTCAGTTGTAGGTATACTGGCTAACCTTGAAAAGGAGCTTGATGACCTTAAATCAAAACTTAAAACAGCTTTAACTCAATCAGAGATAGATGAACTTCTTAAACTGATTGAACTGAAGGAAACCGAAATCTCAAAGGTATTGGGGAAAGTGTTGGAGCCAAAGACGAAAGATTCAATGATTAATCAGCTAAAGGAAATCCAACACGCTTACGGCCTTTACTATAAATGGGTAGAGAAATATGGAGACCAGGCTGCAGAAAAACAGTTCAATAACCTACTTAAAGGTGGTAAGTCATATCTGGAGTATCTTAACAATGAAATATATCGTTTAGAATCTAAACAAAGCAAGACATCTTTTGATCTTGAGAACTTAGGAACATTGTTATCGGCTAAGGACGACCTTCTTGGAGCAAAAACAAGAATCGACCTTTTTAATGAAGAAATTCAAAGCGCTAAAACAGGTTATCAAGAGCTAATTGACTACATCAATTTCATCAAACAAAAGATGTTGGCGGTCGGGGAATTCGATGGTTCTGAACTGAGTTTTGCTAAGATCAAGCTGCTGACAGAGGAGCTTTCAAAGTCTGAGAAGGAATTCTCAAAACAGTCAATGGAAGTCTATGAAGATCTTCTGAGAAGAACTGCTGATTTTGCCGGTAAAAGGCTCGACGTCGAAAAGGAATATCAGGACAACGTCCGCAAACTTGATAAGAATTCACTTTCAACTGAAGACTATGAGAAAGCTATTGCTGCAGCAAAGAAACTCAAAGAAGAACAGTTAAAGGCTATCAACGCGCAGGAAATAGCTTCATCTGAAGCATACGATCAGCTCACTAACAACCTTTCAAGACTTTCAAGAAATGAGGCGCAGCGGTACCTTGAAATTCTCAGGAAACAACTTGCTTTGCTTGAATTGCAGCCTGAGGAATACAAAAAGATATTGAAGTTGATAAACGAGATTGGTGATGGAATTGGCAGCACCAAAATTGAGAACATGGCAGATGGGCTTGGTCTTGCTGCTGATCAGATGCATAGAATTGCAGATATGTTCTCATCGGTCAATGAAAGCATTGATTATTCAATCCGATCACTTTCAGATGCGGTTGGTTATCTTGGGAATGCTTTAAGAGGGTTAAAGACCGATCCAACAACCGGAGGATTTACAGATTCAATAGGCGCAGCCGGGTCAATTACCGGCATGATCTTTTCCACAGCCGATGCCTTGGATAAAATGTTTGGTTTTCAGGCAAAAATCAAAAAGGTTGAAGAAGAAAGATTGGCATATAACAGAAAACTTCTTGTCACACTTGAAGATATTAACTCTGAACTTGAGAAGCAGCTCAACTCTTTAAGTAGTGGGGTAAACTATGGGCAGAGTGCAGATTTCATCCGTGAAACAATCGATCAGCTCAAGTCTCAGATTGACAAAATGAAATTTGAGCTTCAGGGGTTGCCGGAATCACTTGGCAAATACGTTGACCCTGTATCTATTGGCACACTTAAGCAGCTTACCGGGATGGCAGATACTTTTGAAGCTTTACGAAAAGCCTTCAAAGACGGAATCATCTCTCAGGAGCAGTATAATATTGCAATGGAGTATTATCAAGCCATTGAGGATGCCGAAGAAAGGTTAATACAGATACGTGAAGAATGGCTACAATCAGTCACCGGTACAACTGCGGACTCCATCATTGATGGTATTATAGATGGGTTTGAGCAAGGGAAATTTGCTGCGGAAGATTTTGCAGACTCTTTTGAGGATCTGATGAAGAAGGCAATTCTCCGTGCTGTTCAAACTAAATTCCTGGACTCCCAGATGCAGGAATGGTACGAGATATTTGCTGCTTATAGCTCAGACGGTCTACTTTCACCTGATGAGATTGAAAAATTACAGGAATTCTGGTATGGAATAATTAACGGTGCTTCTGACTTCCTGGAGCAACTTGAAGATATTACAGGTATTGATTTCGGGGAGTTTGATGAATCTGCTTCTAAGCTTACCGGAGCAATCAGGGGTGTATCGGAAGAAACAGCCGGAATCATTGCCGGTCAAATGAACGCTATCAGGATGAATCAGGCTCAGGCCTTGAACATCATGAATAATCAGCTTCTTGAACTTTCAAAGATTGAGTGGAACACACGTAACAATGTTTATATCAGGAACATTTACGAGTTTCTTCAACTCAAGTCTAATGATGTAATTAACCAAACAAGGGCAACAGGAGGATAATCACAATGTCAACAATTCCACCGATCCAACAGCACCAGTTCAAGGTTAAATACCTGATCGATAATACAGATTTGTCGACCCTGAATATCTACGTAAAAGATAGTCACGGCCTCTTTAATGTAGGTAAACGCAAGATAGCCTACAGCCACAACTGGATTGATGAAGACGGTGAAGTGGTTGACCTGTTAACCGTCAAAAAAGAAGCCCGGGAATTCACGCTGGAATGCTTTGTTAAAGGTTCAACCATTACAGAGGCAATATCAAATATTGAAGCATTGGTGGCTATCCTTGACACGCCCGGCATTCATGTCCTTACAGTCAACTTTTATGGAGAGGCGACACAAAGAACCTACAATGTTTATCGGGTTGACGAGATCAAAGTTTTGAAGAAGTTCCGGTTTGCAAAGAACATATGGACATTCAACCTTAACCTTAAAGAGTATATCGCTTAATGGAAACCTTGCAGATCATACGTCCTTCAATGACAGCTGTCACTGTTAACCTCAAACCAAATTCTGAGGTAAGCAGGAAGTTGTTAGGTGAAGATATTGCAAAAGTTTACTTTGAGCGCCCCTCTTATGTTGAGCTTCCAATCAACAGCTATATCGAAGTCTTTGGTAGAAAGTATGTGCTGAACACAACTCCGGTTGTCAAAAAGGTAGCCCGAAACCTATACGAATTTGATTGCGTTTTTGAGAGCCTGATTTATGAGCTCGGCAAGATAGCCTTCCTCGATGTTGATGCCACGGGCATTCATATGTCCTCTGACTTCTACCTGACCGGAAACCTGATGGATTTTCTACATGTCCTGGAGCGAAACCTTGAACGTGTTTACGGTACTGATTATTGGGCTATTCAGAATATAATAGGCACAACTGATTATAAGACCCTATCGTTTTCTGATACTAATTGCCTCAATGCACTTTACAGGCTTTGTCAGGAGTTCTCATGCGAATATGAATACGCTGTTTTTGGCAACGAACGGGTGTTGTATGTAAAGAATCAGGCCGGTGGGTTTACCTATTTGCCCTTTGAGTATGGGAAAGGAAAAGGACTTTATTCCCTGACAAGGAATGTTGCGAGTGCTGACAATATAGTAACAAGGTTGTTTGCTTTTGGCGCATCAAAGAACCTCGGTCCGAATTACCGGAACTTCTCCCCTCGCCTGAAGCTTCCTAATAACGAAGCTTCATACCTAAATGATGTGGATGCACAGGCTAACTACGGTATCATTGAGAAGATTGCAATATTTGATGATATCTATCCTGAAAGAGAGGGTCAGGTAACAGGCCTTGGCGCATCATTCTATCAATTTGTTGACTCAGGTATGTTTGACTTGAATCAATACCTTGTGGATGGTCTTACTGCAACGATTCATTTTAATACAGGTAACCTTGCCGGATATGAGTTTGAGATTGCTTCGTACAATCCAACAACAAAGACTTTTCATATCAATAAGATCATTGATGAACGGGGGCTCGACATACCTAATCCGGACACATCAGCTTTTCAATTTGCCGTTGGAGACAAGTATGTAATTCTCAACATTACCCTGCCGGAAGAGTATATTGAAGCGGCCGAAGAAGAACTTTATCAGGCAGCACTATCATACCTAAATAAGAATAAGAACCCATTGCTTAATTACGCTCTTGATATTGACGAGAGCTATGTTAAGGCTAACAACGCCTCTTTTTCTCCTGGTGATGGTGTGTATGTTATTGATACAAACCTTGGGTTGCAGGAGATCATGCGTGCTCTTGATGTTCGCAGAAACATAGTTAATGAGCACAAGTTCATTCTTCAACTTACTGAGGTATCGTATAAGCCCCGCAGGAAGGCTTTGCCGTACTTGAAAAAGGGGCGTGATGACAGGGTCGAAATGATGGCATTCTCCGGTGACACTTCAATTCTTGTCGAAACTGAGAAAGGACAGAAAGCAAGGATCAAATGGACGAATGTAAAAGCATCAATTAACGAGTTTTTGGCGCAAGACTATACCCTGTTCGTCCTGAATAATCATGAGCCGTTAAACAGTTCAGATGTGCCGACACCCGGAAACGCAAACTTCTATCTCGGTGATGATCATGTTTATTTCAGAATTAATAATCTATGGAAGAGACATTCAATATCAACGTTTTAAAAACTAATGACCTATGACAAAAAAAAGAGCAATTATCCCAAAAGAACCAGCCCCAGAGGTTGGAAGTATTGAAGATCTGAAAAAGCAAATCATTGAGCTGCAACAAAAGGAGCTTGAGGAAGTGGCAAAGAAGATCGAAGTAATTGGTGAAGAAAACAAGGTGCAAATCGGACTGCTTATGACAGTTGACAAACTGTCAGACATCATGAAGTTCATGATTGCAAACAACAAGCAGACGGTTTCCCTGAAGTTCGAAGTATGGAAAACCTAAAACACTTTAAGAAATGGCACAATATGATGTAATTTTTGTAAAAAATAATGCCGCAGCAGGCATTGAGTTTGCTGAAACAGTTTTGGCGAAACCTGCCGGACTTGGCTTCTTTTTGACCATGCACAATACTACCGGTGTGCTTTCATGGTCTAAGACTTTGGAAACTCCGGTAATTAACGGAACGGTCTCCGGAACAGCGATCATTACTGATATGGCCGCAGCATCGGCCGGCAAACTTGCTGATGCAGCAGCTATTAAAACCTATGTTGACGGTCTGATTGCCGCAAATGATGCATGGGTCAACAAAGGAGTACTTGACTGTTCCAGTAACCCTAACTATCCGGCTGCTGATAACGGCTGGACATGGCGCGTTTCCGTTGCAGGTAAAATCGGCGGTGCTTCCGGCCCCAATGTTGAGGTCGGCGACATCATCACTTGTAACACAGATGGGACTGCATCCGGTACTCATGCAACCGTTGGCGCAAACTTCAACATTATCCAGACGAACCTTGACGGAGCAATCATTGATGGCATGTTCTCAGGGGTTGGTATCATGAAGAGGACAGGTGCAGGAACCTATACCATTGTCACCGACAATTCTGCCAACTGGAACACGGCCTTTGGATGGGGTAATCATGCGGGACTTTATACGCTGATTGCCCATACAGGAGCAACAGGGGCAGCACACGGTGTGGCCACAACCTCTGTTGCAGGTTTCATGAGTTCTGCAGATAAGACAAAGCTTGATGGTGTGGCCAACAATGCAAACAACTATGTTCACCCTTCCGGTGATGGAAATATGCATGTCCCGGCCACAGGAACCACCAATAACACAAAGGTTCTTAAGGCAGGAGCCACAGCAGGAAGTTTAAGCTGGGATTTTGTGACTTGGAGTGAGGTTTCCGGTAAACCTGCAACCTTTGCCCCTTCAGCACACAATCATGCAATATCTGAAGTAACAGGGTTGCAGACAGCACTCGATGGAAAATTGGGTGTTGGTGATAACGCTGTTTCGGCAAGCAAACTATTAACCGCAAGGTCAATCTCTGCCACCGGTGATGCGACCTGGAGCGTAAACTTTGACGGATCGGCTAATGTTACTGCAACACTTACCCTTGCTACTGTCGTTACAGCAGCAACGAAAACAAAAGTCACTTACAACGCCAAAGGTCTTGTAACTGCCGGAGCTGACCTTATTGCATCTGACATTCCCGCTCTTGACACCTCGAAGATCACTACAGGTGTGTTTGCAGTAGCAAGGATTCCTGATTTGGAAATTTCTAAAATTACCGGACTTCAGACTGCTCTCGATGGAAAGATGAATACTTGGGTTTCTGCTCCGGCAGCGGCCACTTCAACAGGTACAGCAGGACAGATTGCCAGGGATGCAAACTACCTGTATGTGTGTGTGGCAGCCAACACATGGAGAAGATCAACGCTGGCTTCATGGGCTTAATAACCTGAACGGATATGGCTCAATACGACATTGTATTTGTCAGGAATATTGATGGTTCCGGTACGGCCTTCTCTGAGTTTGTTTTAGGCAAGCCGGCTGAAAGCAATATGTTCTTGACTCAGAACCCCACGACCGGGGTTTTGAGTTGGAGCAAGTATCATTTTACAGTTTCCGGCAACAATTTGATAAGTAATTCAGTTTCCGGAAACTTTGGATTTGGAGTTGCAAATCCCTTGCAAAAACTCGATGTGGCTGGCGACATCAACGTCCCCAACGGAATGGGCCTGCGCATCAACAATACTGCACCAACTGGCGCCTTTTTGCGTGCTAATGGTGTCCGATTCACTACTGGATATATTCAGGCTGGCGATCTGCCTAATCATGGCCACAATCAGGCCGGAGGCTGGATTTATAATGGCAACGATGAGATCATTGCCGAACCTGCTGTCACCAAGGTCAACATCGGCAACAGCTCCGGCTCTGCCGCACTCAACATTCACGGCATTAGTGATGATCCCTTCGGAGAAATCTACATCTGCGACACCTCCCAAAACACGCCCTATCCTTTGTTCCTTGGTCAGAACCGTCGCTCTCATGCATACATCGGGATTGCTTCAATATATGGTAACAAAGGTGGCGATGAACTACTTATTGCTGGTCTGGCCGAAGATGCTCAAACCTACCACAAGTTCATGTATGGCAAATACGTGTATGATTCGGGGCAATATTACAAACAAGGATTGATGATTTCATTTCATCACTATGATAGATTTGGTTGGGCTACTTTGTTTGGCGATGAGCAAAATTACAGCATGTCAGATGCTCGTTTCACAATCTATAATGAAACCGCTTCGCAGTACCCTGCACTTACAATTATCGACCCTAATGGCCCTGCTCACCTCACTTTGAATGTTGACGATAATGAATGGGCTAAAATAAGTACAAACAAAGCAATTGAGATTTACTCTGAATCCGACACTATCTATCTGACAGGTAATGTATATATTGATAAACAGTTAGAAGTTGCTAATACTGTTATCCTCGGAGTAGGTACTGCATCAATAGCCCCTCTGAAATTCACCTCTGGCACAAACCTCACAACACCGCAAGCTGGTGCAGTGGAGTGGGATGGAACAAGGCTGTATGTGACTAATTCAGCCCGACAAACACTTGCCTACCTGAAAGATGTTGGTTTGAGGGCTTCACAAACCACAGTTATTAATGCAACAGCCCATTTGACCCCGACAGTAATTGTAGGTACTGATGTTGGAACAAATGTTATTCCTGCTAACACCTTTGCTGTTGGTGATGAGTTAATTACGAAAATATCAGGGCTATTTATTACAGCAGCTAACGTTCAACCAATTACATTCAGAGTTTTGCTCAATAGCACAGTTTTGATAACCCTCACAGGCAGTTTGCCTGGAAGTGCTGGAAATCCTGGATGGACTTGGACTGGCGAACTTACATTTACTATTAAGACAGTAGGAGCAACAGGCAAGGGTCTATTAACAGGTGCTCTCTTTATGGAGAGTAGGTCATTAGGCTATTCCGTTATGATTCCTTTAACAGTAGCATCTGAAATAAATATCAACACAACACAGGCCAATACGATAATTGTAGATGCCCAATGGACAAACTCAGGCAATAGCCTTAAATCAATTCATTCATCAGTTAAACTTGAAAGAGTAAACTAATAATCAATAACCAAAACACATTACAATTATGGAACACCAGACACTTGAATTACTTGACAAAGGAACTTTGATCGCATTCATGTCGATCGGAGGAATAATCCTTGCGCTTTTATTGGGCCTCATAGCTTACTTCCTTCGTGACTTTGCTTCACAAGTCAAAAGCATGGGTCATAGCGTTACAACACTTCAGCTGGTAGTTGAGGGAGAGAAGGTACGCCGTGAGGTACACGAAGATAAGCATGACGTCATTGACGAAAGACTCAATAAGCACTCAAGCAAAATAGAGGATCAGGGAAAGCTCCTCGAAAAACATGAAACTGAAATCAATCAATTGAAAAGACGATGAAAAAAGCTATTCAATTCCTTAGAAACTGGAATGAGTTACTTACTCTTCCAATCGCTCTCCTGATATGGTGGTACAGCAGCTCCATCCTTAGGCTGATAGACGAGACAGCCGGCATTTACGATGTAGGTATCCTGCAAGCGTTCTTATTAGGCACAGCTGGCATACTCTTCGGACACGCCCTGATTTGGCTAATCCTAAAACTTTCTGCCGGAGAAGTTTACCGGACCCTTGATGATTTTCTCACTAAAAACACCTTATTGACACCATGGCAAAAAGGATTGTTCTCATTGCTTTACTGGGGCTTCTTATTAATAGCTTGGGCTATTCTGGTGGCCGGGATGAGTTAGTTAAAACCTACCGGAAACATATCGGAGTCCGCGAGCTTACCGGAAACAATGACGGTAAAGAGGTAGAGATGTTTTTGAGGTCTACAGGCCTTGGCAAGGGCTATGCCTGGTGTGCAGCCTTTGTAACATATTGCCATATTGAGAATGACATTGCCATACCCGAGAAGGCCCCTGCTTGGTCTCCAGCTTGGTTTCCAAAGCACAGGTTGATCAATCACGAAAAAGCCCTACCCGGTGACGTGTTTGGAATCTATTATGCAAACATGAAACGGATAGGCCATGTAGGATTTATTGACCAGGCATGGAACAATGATTCCAGTAACATTATAACAGTTGAGGGAAACACCAATGGAGATGGTTCCAGAGAGGGCGATGGTGTTTACAGGAAAAGGCGTAGTAAGAAACAGATCAAATCAATTAGTCGATGGATACAAGAGTAATTCCCTGGGCACTTTCAGTAGTGCTCCTGATAGTTATTATTTTCATGGGGCAATGCCACCGGTGCCAGGAATGTGAACCATGTCCGGAACCACGAACTGAAGTAAGAACTGATAGCATACCCGGGGACTTTAGCCCAAAACCCTATCCGGAAGTAAAACCTGTGCCGGTCAAGATCATATATATGGAGGTGCCTATAAAGGTTGACACAGGTGAAATTCTCAGGCAGTACCATGCAGAGGTTTATGGAAGGGACACCCTGGCCAATGACAGTTCGGTATTTGTAGCTATCGACTGGATGATCACCAAGAACAGGCCAGTTTACTTTAAGCCCGAAATCGCGAACCGGAAGCCAGTTGCGATTAACCACTATACTACTTACACATTTGAAAATCCACCGGTGAATAAATACTTCGCCGGCTTCACGACCGGAAGATCTCCTGATGAATTCGGATTTGGGCCATCTCTTGCGTTACTGACAAAAAAAGAAACCCTGTTTGTCCTGAACTTCGATGTACTTAATAAAGATGTATATTTGACTGTTCTTTGGAAGGTGAATTTCTCCTGGAAGAAGGTCAAAAAGTGACATAATTCTGCAGATGTTTCACAATTGTTTCAGAATATTTTTTTAGAATCAACCATAACTGTTTTATATATAAATGCTTACAAGGTTTAGAATAGTAGCCTTCTAAGCTGCGGGTCGTGGGTTCGAATCCCGCCGGGATCACAGAGAAAACCCTTCAACTGAAGAATATCCGGTTGAAGGGTTTTGTTTTGAGTCAATTATAAAGAAAAAATCGACAAGTAAAGAAACTGTGATTCTGACTAGAGCAAATAGCTTAAGTCAGTACCTTGCTCTATTTCAGTAGGTTCATGGCCAAAAGCGAACATTCGGAGCGGCCTTAATCCTTTTAAAATCATTTTGTCGCCATCCACTTCAAGCAAACTTGCCTCACGAAGACCCAATACTTTAATTTCCCTGTTGATGGCGAGAAATTCTTCAATTCTTTGCTGGCGTGTTTCGCCTCCGTGTCCGACTGGATTAGCATCCAGATAGTGGGGATTGATTTGAAACGGTACCAGTCCCATACAGTTAAAGCTTTCAGGTTCGATAATGGGCATATCGTTAGTGGTTCGCAAAGTAGGACAGGCAACGTTGGCACCGGCACTCCATCCCATATAGGGTATCCCCTGCCCTACACGTGACCTGATGGCCTTCATGATTCCGGTTTTGTGCATGCAATGCACCAGATGAAAGGTGTTTCCACCACCAACAGCGATACATTCGGCCTTGAAAACGGCATCCACAGGATCGTCAGCGCGGTGAATGGAATAGATTTCCATGCCTAATTCCTTAAAAACAGCGGCAACCCTGGATTCATAAATGTCATAGGATGCCTGAAGGGATTCAAGAGAGAGGTTCACACCGGCATAGGGTATGAAAAGCACCTTTTTTACGCCGTGACGTCTGGCAAAGTCACTGATAAATGTTTGTGGCCATCCCAGATAAGGTTCGCCAGGGTTTGTAGAATTACTGATCAGTAAGAGTTTCATGGATTTTAGGTTTAGTGTGCAGTGCATGATTAATCACGCGCTAATTTACGCATTTTCGCGAATTCTTGTCTAAAAACCTTGTACCAAGGGTCATTTTCCACAAAATCGTCGACCGTTTTAGACCTGAACTCATGTATGCCCTGCAAAGAAACCAGACGTGCAGCCTGATGTGCAAGTAAAATCTGTATTTCGCGGGTTTGTTTTTCAAAACCTCCCTGTTTCCGCAGTAGATTCAGGTATGATAAAGATGTCATTGTTTTCCCCTTTTCCGCAAAATATTTGGCTGCCATAAAACTAAGAGAAGGATTATTCTGAGCCTTTATGAACTCACCAAGAGTGATTGGTCTGAAATCATCCTGAGGAGTAGCCACAGCTGAATAAAGACTGTCTAAAACGACATACTCATTCAAAACTGAGGAGAACCCCAGTTCATACATCTTATTATACAGTTGTTTGTATTTTTCTGCGAAATTAAACGAAACACTAAACCGCTCTACCAAAGATGTCCATTCATCAGTATCGGTCAAGCAACCGGGGTTGTTGGAAATAATCTTACCCGCACGGTCGAGGTTCTTTCGCACCATATCGAGTTTACCTTGTTTTGCTGATCTTTTTGCCTGATGCACCAATTCTTCGTATTCAAGTCTGTCATTCAGGCACATACGATCAGATATCTTTTCTTCCATTCTTTTAAAGGCAGCCTTTATTTCAGGATCTTGCCCGATACCATAATCGGCTGTCTTACTCAGTGCCTCCTGATACACTAATGATGCTTCATCAAGTTCATTTGCCCAGATCTTGAGGTCAAGCGACCGTAATGAACTAATAATCATATTTTTCACTGCCAGTATTTTGAGTGAATCAAGTGAAACATCATGACCTTTCCCAGCCATGCTGCTGAGCTGGTCAGCTTTTTCGAAATGATCAAGTGCATGGGATGCATTACCTTTTGCAATTTCATTCAAACCATTTCCTATCAGATTGCTAATTTGTGGTTTGCGGATACTGACAAGTAATTGATCAGCCTCTCTTTGGTCGTCAAGAAATTCTATATGGTCGAATCTGTATCTGATAGCGTATTCAGCATACTCTTCTGCATGCGAAAACTCTTTCTTTTCAGCATAGTCTTGAGCTTTGTTTAACAAATCCATATAAACACCCTTATGAGCAGTTTTTAATTGCTGGCGAATCAATGGCCAGTAGTGGGGGATCGCCTTGAAGCTGTTTATTACATTCAGAGCCTTATTGCCTAATTCTATTGCTTCATTGTATCGTTTGTAATAAATGAGGCTGGCAGAGGTTTCAACTAATGCTGTAACGAACGGATCGATTGTTCTTTCAATAACAATCAATTCGTCATCATTAAGGTGTTCTGCTTTAAACCGGATTGCATTATCTATATAACTTTGTGCCAATTCCGTTTTACCTGCAGTCAGTGATCGGGAGGCAATAAGAATTATTGACTGCAGCAGCCCTTCTTTGAGTTTGGAAATACGTGCATCAAGATTTAGATCGGGAGTGATTGTGCTGACGCTTTCCGACAAGTCCTTGGCATCATTTAAGAAGTCGAGGGCATGAGCCAGATTTCCTTCGTTTGCCAGTGAGTCGCCCTTAAATATTAAGCCATTATACAAATACTGGGTTGCAATTCCACCGAAAAATGATTTGTCTATATCTGTCAACAGCCTTTTAAAGGACGCATGTGCCGAAAGCCGGCCTGTATGATAAAACTGTTCACTGCCCCTGTAATTGACACTATTTGCCAGAGAGCGAAAACGAACCAAATAGCTGATATATTTATCTGCAAATGCCTTTGCATCAACTGGCTGCTTTGTTTTTGATTCTGTATACTGACGAGTTAAAGTTTCCAGCCGGATATTCAGTCGTGATATCTTATCATTGTTTTCCAATAAGTTACCAGGATCATTCTTTTCACGAATAATGTTGAGTTCAGAAATCATTTCATTACCCAACCTGGCAGCTTTGCCTGTAAGGTCAAAATACGCAAATAGCAAAGAAACATCGGATGATTCATCAATTCCATACCGTTGAACCTGACGGAATATTGAGTCGTAAAGTGATACAGTTGCCCAATATTTATCTACCTGACGAGTTTGTGCATCAAATTCCTTCAGGGCATTTTCTGAATAGCCAACCAATTCGATTGTTACATGCTGAATAGAAGGTTGTTGTTGTATGAATTGCGGATCAATTCTAAAAATACCAATGGGTTTGTCAACAGAAAAGCTGGTAATGAAACTGCGGCGGGAATTGTGGTGGCTTGATCCGAAATCAATATAACCTGATAAAAGATCCGGTTTGAAATACCGACTGAGATCAAACCCACGATAGTTTGTATTTCCTGTAACATTTACCTCTTGACCAGTAATTTCCAGCATATAATCATTGCTCTGTCCGAATCTGTAACCAATGCTATACTTCAAAGTCAGATTAAGTGTATAATCGCTTGCTTTTTCCTTGTTTCCGGTGGCCATTGTGAAAAACATGGCATCTCTGTTGGCAGGGTTTAAAACTTTAGTATTATTCTTGAGTTCGATCTTTAAAGTTTCGGAAAAACTCAAACCATCAAAAGAGCTAAAGATGAAGAAGATAAGAATTGGTATAATCCTGCTATGGATCTCGATACCGGCCAAACGCATAACTATCATTGTGCAAAAATACTCGTAATGGGCAAAACGGGGATTAGGAGATGAATGGTATGCATCAAGATTTATGCTGTTTAGCCAATAAAAAAAACCTAAAGCCTTTGGTTTGCTTCAGGTTTATTTATCGGTGTGCCCAAGAAAAGACTCGAACTTTCACGACCGTGCGGTCACTACACCCTGAATGTAGCGCGTCTACCAATTCCGCCACTTGGGCTAAAAATCAACTAACTAAACAGTGCCCAGGACAAGATTCGAACTTGCACACCGTAACCGGCGCCAGCCCCTCAAGCTGGTGTGTCTACCAATTCCACCACCTGGGCAAAAGGACTGCAAAAATAGTATAATTATCCGGAAATTTTCAAAAAAAAAATATTGACTTTTTTTTTCTGACTTCAGGTTTCATTGGCTGATCAGTTTTACTAATTTTATCATACACAAAAAGCCATAAAATATGATTGAATTTAACGAAAGTGATCTGATTCAACTTAAGTCAAAAGGTATTGACAGAGAGCAGATTGAAACACAGGTAAGACATTTTGAAAAAGGCTTTCCATACATGGAGCTTACTGCGGCCGCAACCTCTGACAACGGAATTATGGTGTTGAATGAACAAGAGATCGGGTCGCTGGTAACTCATTTTGAATTACGCAGAAACGATTTCAGTTTATTGAAATTTGTTCCTGCCTCAGGTGCAGCCAGCCGTATGTTCAAGCATTTATTTGAGTTTGTACAGATGCAGCAAACTCCTGAATTACTGGATCAAACCGACCAGGATACCAGCTTTAATTCGGTGGGAAATTTCATCAGAAACATCCGTGATTTCGCTTTTTATGATGCGTTAAAAGTAGCAGCTGACAAAGTGGGTTGCGATCTTGAAAAGCTTGATCAGAACAGGGAATATGCCAGAATAATCGATTTGCTGCTTAATGATGAAGGATTAGGTTATGCCTCTTTGCCAAAGGCCTTGCTGCTTTTTCATTCCTATTCTGAGGGTAACCGCCTGGCACTCGAAGAGCATCTGGTTGAAGCATTTCATTATGCCTGTGACGAAAATAATGTTGCCCGTGTACATTTTACCATATCTCCCGAACACAAAGACCGTTTTATTGCAGCACTAGAAAAAGCTACAGATAAACATGGCAAGAGACTTGGTGTTCGATTCGAAATCAGTCTTACTGAGCAAAAATCATCTACCGACACTATTGCCGTTGACATGTACAACAAGCCTTTCAGAAACAACGATGGAAGTTTGCTTTTCAGGCCCGGCGGTCATGGTGCGCTCATTGAGAATCTGAATGACCTTACTGAAGACATCATATTTATTAAAAACATCGACAATATAGTCCCTGACAGCCTGAGGGGGCAAACAATAACCTATAAAAAAGCGCTGGCCGGCCTGCTGATGCAACTGCAGGAACAGATCTTCGACTATCTTGACCTCCTCGACTCAGGCAACCTAGAACCCGGTGAGGCAGAGGAAATCAGCAATTTTGCACGAAAAAACCTCATGATTGATATCCCTGAGCATTTTAATGGGTTGACTGAAATGGAAAAAATTGATTTCCTGTTTACAAAACTGAACCGGCCTTTAAGAGTTTGCGGTATGGTACGCAATGAGGGTGAGCCTGGAGGTGGCCCTTTCTGGGCGAAGAATAATGACGGTGAAAGCTCACTTCAAATAGTAGAATCTTCTCAAATTGATTTAACTAACCCCGCTCAGGCATCTATTGTTCAATCCGCGACGCACTTCAATCCGGTTGACCTTGTTTGCGGCATCTACGATTTCAAGGGAAAAAAATTCGATCTCAGGCAGTTTGTTGATCAGGAGACCGGATTTATCTCGATAAAATCAAAGGACGGAAGGGATCTGAAAGCATTGGAACTACCAGGGTTATGGAATGGAGCTATGAGTGACTGGATTACGGTTTTTGTAGATACACCCATCATTACCTTTAATCCGGTGAAAACCGTTAATGACTTATTGAGAAAGCAGCATCGTCAGTAGATATATTAAGTGTAATTGACTGGAAATGATTTTATAAATTATTTCACTGGCTGAGTAAAAAATTTACTGATCAGGTAGATGAAAATGAGTGCACAGAAAAAACCCGGAATAAGTTCATAAATTCCCGTTGTTTCTTTGAGCCACACCCTCCATGCTATTGTGATTACCGTTCCTGAGATCATACCTGCTAATACCCCGTTTGCTTTAGTGCCCTTCCAGAACAGCGACATAATCAATGCAGGGCCAAACGCTGCTCCCAGACCTGCCCAGGCAAACAGTACAAGCCAGAACACAAGATCCTGTGCATAATAGGCAAGCACAACTGCTACGATTCCTGAAAATATAAGCGTTAGGCGACTTACGCGCATCTTGTCACGTTCATTATGTTGTCTGTTTCGAAAAAGACTCTTTTCATAAAGGTCGCGCGAGAAAGTTGATGCAACCACAAGAAGCTGTGAATCAGCAGTCGACAAAATGGCAGCAAATATACCCCCAACTAAAAATCCGTACATGGCTGGAGAAAAATACTGTGATGAAAGGGCGAGGTATACCATTTCAGGATCACTACCGGGCAGATTGCCAACATCAGGCACCATTATTCTGCCGGTGATGCCAATGCAAATAGCACCAATGCCCAACAGAATATTCCAGATAGTTCCATAAATACCGCTGCGCACAAGCATTTGGGTTTCCTTAACTGCCATATATCGGACAACTATATGTGGTTGTCCCGGCGAACCAAGCCCAATGCCTGTGAAGCCTATCAAAGCCCCCGCTCCGAGAGAGAAGGGATCAAGATAAGCAGGCTCAAGGTTGCTTATCATTTGTGAGAAAACTTCCCAGCCACCAATCTGGATGATTCCTGCTACTGGCAGCACGATAAGCCCGATCAGCATAATCATGGCTCTGATCACATCATTGTAGGCTACTGCCAGAAACCCGCCCATCAACATATAAACAACCACAAGTAATGCTGAAATAATCAGCGAAGTGGGCATAGAAAGTTCAAGAGCCGTGGACAATGATTTCGCACCGGCATTGAACTGGGCGGCAACATAAGCTGTCATGAAAAGCCCGATGATGATTACCCCGGTAAATCGAATTATGCCCCGGTGATCATTGAATTTTGATTCGAAGTAATCCAGAAAAGTTATCGAGTCAAACTGTTGGGTTTCTTTACGGAGTTTTCTTCCCAAAAAAATAAACTGCCAGGCTTCAACAATAATATAACCGACAATGGCCCATATAGCCGAAAGCCCCGAAACATATGCAACTCCGCTTAAACCCAGTATCAGCCATGATGAACGCCCGGATGCTACAGCAGATAATGCAATCACAAAAGAACTCATTGACCGGCCACCGAGAAAGAAATCTGTTTGGTTTCGGGTTCTGTAGCATACAATAAATCCAACAATAACAGGAAGAATAAGCGTAAAAACAAAAACTCCTATAGCCCAGGGATTGTTTAGTTTGTCGTAAACATTCACTGTCATGAATCTGTATTTTTTGGAGCAAACCTAATAATTTTGAAACTTTGCACCAAGTTTACATAAAGAGAATATTTGTTTTATTATAAACACCTTGTTTAATAGGTAAGAAGTCAAACAGTATGCAGGAAATGATCACAAAAGATATTGAAATAGAAGAACTGGTGCGCGTTCATCCATTTTCAGTACAATATCTGATGAAGCACAATATAAAGTGTATTGCCTGTGGCGAACCAATATGGGGTACACTGGCTGAAGCGGCTTCAGAAAAAGGCTATAATGAGGAAGAATTAGAACGGTTTGTCGCAGACCTCAATGAAATGGCTAAAATTGCCCATTGAGAATGATTGTCTTCTCTGTAAAAGCTATTTAAGGAGCCAGTCTGTCAATAGTCCATCCGTCATCATTTAACGTGTATCTGATACGGTCGTGTAATCTGTTGGGTCTCCCCTGCCAGAATTCAATAGTCATTGGATGTACCACATATCCACCCCAATATGGCGGTCTGTTCATGGTTTCTTTTCGTTGTTCAAATTCTATGAGCTTCATTTCAAGCACTTCACGAGATTGTATTACACGACTCTGAGGCGAAACGATTGCACTTATTCTGCTTTCAAAGGGTCGTTGGTTAAAATACAGGTCAGACTCGGAAGCTGCAATTCTGGAGGCTATGCCCTCGACACGTACCTGTCGCTGAAGATGTTGCCAGAAAAAAAGAAGCGAAACATTATTGTTTTCTATTATGTCGCGTGCTTTACGGCTTTCGTAATTTGTAAAAAAAATGAAACCTCCTTCTTTAATTTCCTTAAGGAGTACAACTCTTGACGAAGGTTTGTTTTCGCTTACGGTTGACAATACCATTGCATTTGGTTCAAACTGATCATTTACTTCAGCATCACCAAACCATCTGACAAACAATTCTAATGGAGATGAAGGAACGTCTGATTCGTTCAATTCCCCCAAAGCATAATGTTTCCTGTAGTTATTCAGGTTTATATCCATAAATGATAATTTCGAACAAAAATAGTTATCTTGCTGCGAATTTGAAACTGTTCACGGCATGCTTTTGTTCAGAAGGCGATTAGTTTATGTACCAACATTTTGGGGGTCAATATTAATCCTGATCACATTGATTCTGATCTCCTACTTTCTGTTGGTCAACACATATAAGTTTCTTGCGATTGAGAAGAAAACAGGATCAAGAATATTGGTTGTGGAGGGATGGATTGACGAAAAATGTGTTGCCAATGCTCTTGATCTTTATGAGAGCAACGGTTATGAAATTTTAGTTGTTACCGGTGTACCTATAACCCAATGGACCTATTCTTCCCCCTTTACCAATATGGCTGATGCCACAGCTGAATCAATCAGGCGGATGCATTTCAAAGACTCGGTTTACAGGATTGTTGTTCCGTCAAATATTTTAAGAGACCGGACTTACTCAACTGCAGTTGCCATGAAGATGAAGTTCGAAGAATGGCAATTGCCTTATGAACATTTTGATTTATACACAGTAGGTGCTCACTCGCGAAGGTCATATCTTGTTTATAAGAAAGTTTTCAGTGAAAGCCATATTGGACTGATAGCTGACACGGATGCTTCATTTGATCCTGAAAGATGGTATGGAACTTCACGTGGTTTCCGTATCGTCCTGAGTGAACTTATCAGTTATTTTTATGCTTTATTGTTTTTTCATCCCAATGAGGAGGAATTTCGCAACCTGATAAATGACGGGCATTATCTTGATAAAGTTCTCAATATCAGGGCTGAAAAAGACAGATTGTTTGCCGACACCAACACCAGTCCGTTAAACTTAAGGGATATTCCGGATTTTAAAGGCCTCTCCTATTATCAGGTTGACCCAACCTATAAAGTCAATGCAGCTATTAAAACCGACACAAGCACAGCCCCGTTTTTAATGCAGACCACCACTGAACGTAAACCCAGATACCGAAAGTATGCTGATTTGACTTTCATCCTGCATGGTAAGGAATTGGTTTTGGAGGCTTACCAGAATCTAGACCTTTTAACCAGAATGCCAGATTACAAAGGTCTCTTTATTCCATTCAGGGATAGCACCAATTTTGAACAGTCATATGGCGGAGGCCGCTACCTTGATATTCAGATCCCTCTGAGTGCTGATTCGGTCGTTCTTGATTTCAACATGGTTTATAACCCTTACTGTGCATATGACGAACGCTGGTCGTGTCCGCTTGTTCCTGCAGTAAATAATCTGCAAGTGCATGTACGGGCTGGCGAACAGACTTACAGAAAGTTAACGCACTGATGATGCAGGTACTTCCATGGCATATCAGCCTATTGTATGTTGAGGATGAAAAAATTCTCAGAAGTGTTTATGAACGTATACTCCGGCCAAAAGTAGCGACATTGCTTATGGCCGACAATGGCGAGGAGGGATTTCAGAAATATCAGGAATACCAGCCGGATTTGATTCTTACGGATATAAAAATGCCCGTGATGAATGGTCTGGACATGATTCGCAAGATCAGAAAACTGAACCCTAATGCCAGGGTAATAATTATGTCGGCTTATGGGGAGTCGCATTATTTTATGCGCGCCATTGAGAATGGGGTAAAAAGTTTCTTGCCCAAACCTGTTGACAACGACAAATTATTGGCGGTAATATCCGAACAGGTTCGTGAAATCCAATTGGAACGGGATGTTAAGTCAGAAGAACAGAAAAGAAAAAAGGCTGAGCGGGAATTAAGAAATAACGAACACATTTTACAGGCTGTCAGTGATATTGCAGAAATATTACTGCAGTTGCCATTTGAAACTGATACACTAAAAAAAGTTTTTGCGAAACTGGGAGCAGCAACCGGAGTGAGCAGGGTGTATTTTTTTGAATTGTTCACTGAGGATGAGGAAAAATTCTGTAAACAAACCATTGAATGGGTGGCAGAGGGCATCGAGCCTCAGATTGGGAATGAAGAACTTCAGAAAGTTCCCGTTTATGGGACATCTTTTGAACGTTGGGCCGGTATTCTGGAAAACAAACAGGTTGTTTATGGTTTGATCAGGAATTTTCCTGAAAATGAGCAGGAAGTTCTGGTGCCTCAAGGAATTTTATCGGTGCTGGCCGTGCCCGTATTTATTGATGATGTATGGGAAGGCTTTATTGGATTCGATGATTGTGAGGAAGAAAGAAACTGGTCAATTGCCGAAATGAATACGCTTCAGGTGGCAGCCAATATTATGGGTGCGGCAGGAAAACGAAACAGAATCGAGCGTCAGCTAAAAGAATTGAATGCAGAACTGGAGCAAAGGGTATCGCAAAGAACAATTCAATTGCAGGAAGAAATCAAAGAACGTATTCAAACTGAAGAATTACTCCGTGACAGTGAAGAAAAGTACAGGCTTATTTTTGAAAATGCCAACGA
This sequence comes from Bacteroidales bacterium, assembly GCA_024710405.1. Classification (GTDB taxonomy): domain Bacteria; phylum Bacteroidota; class Bacteroidia; order Bacteroidales; family F082; genus UBA6192. Next base: position 64,421 of record JANJUV010000007.1, on the reverse strand, counting down.
TGGCATCTTCATTTCTATGAAAGGATACATACAGTTTGTGAATCCCAAAACCTGCGAAATAACGGGTTACCTACCGAAGCTGCTCATAGGCAAGCCATTGACAGATTTTTTACATCCTGATTTCAGAGAGATGGTTCTGGATGTACATTATAAAAAACTTAGAGGTGAATCTGCTCCTGAGTCATATGATGTACAGATAATTAACAAAAACAAAACACCAAAATGGGTTGAACTCAAATCTAATCTCATCCGGTGGGACGAAAGCAAAGTGATCCTTACTTTTATGACAGACATCAACACGCGGAAGGTTTATGAAGAAGAGCTAAAAATACTCAACCAAAACCTTGAGGAACGCGTCAGGTTTGAATTAGACCAAATTCAAAAACAACAGAAACTGCTTATTCAGAAATCAAAATTAGAATCACTAGGCGAACTTGCTGCCGGTATTGCGCATGAGATCAACCAACCCCTCGGCGGACTTTCGATGAGTCTGGATAACATCCTTTTTGAGCAAGCTAACAAAGGACTCACGGACGAATATATCAGCAGCAAGTTGAATCTGATGTTTGAAGACATTGATCGTATCAAGAATATTATTAACCATATACGGGTTTTCTCCCGTGATCAGAAGGAAGCAACACATGAGACAGTTAGTCTTGTTCAGGTTGTTAACAATGCATTATCATTGGTTAACAGGTTGTATATTAATCATCACATTGATTTAATAATCAGTCTTGACAGGCTTCATACAAACTTTTTGGGCAACAGAATTAAAATGGAGCAGGTGGTGTTGAACATACTCAGCAATGCACGGTATGCGGTGGAGAAAAAGGCGCAAGAGACAGGAAGTGAGTTTAGAAAAAAAATAAAAATAAGGTCGTGGGGATCAGAAGGAAAATTGAAGCTGGAGATTGAAGATAATGGCACCGGAATTGACAAAGAATATATAGACAGAATTTTTGACCCGTTTTTCAGTACCAAGAAGGATGAAGAAGGAACCGGGCTGGGCCTTTCGATTTCCTATGGGATTGTAAAAGAAATGATGGGAGATATTGAAGCCCAAAGCGAGATAGGTGTTTTTACCCGGCTAACCATAACTTTACCCGAATTTAAAGAATAGGCACATGAATCCGATAAGTATATTGGTATTGGATGATGAGAAACGCGTCAGGGAAGAGATTTCGGAGTTTCTTGTCAAGAACGGTAATCTGGTATTTGAGGCATCTACACCTGAAGAAGCCTTTGAAATGTTAGAATCTCATCAGATTGATGTAGCCATTGTTGACATCAAGCTTCCTCAGATAAGTGGTTTGGAGGTGCTGAAAAGTATAAAGGAATCGGGCCATCAGACTGAGGTTATCATGATCAGTGGACATGGCGATATGAGCAGTGTAATTGAAGCAATGCGACTAGGTGCCATTGATTTTTTTCCAAAGCCGTTCAGATTAAGTGAGATCACTTTTGCGATACAGCGATCAAAGAGGTATATTGATTTAAACAGACAACTTGAGGTTGTCAGCAGCAGTGTAAGGTTGCTTTCTGAAAGGCTACATCCGGGTGCAGGAGATCCTGTTATGGTTGGCAAAAGCAATGTCATGAATCAGATTCTGGAATTGATGCATAAAGTGTCTAAGACAGACAATACTTCTGTTTTAATTACCGGAGAAAGCGGCACAGGTAAGGAATTGGTTGCCCACGGCATACATAGGTTAAGTAACAGAAACAGATTTCTTTTTCATTCTGTCAACTGCTCCGCTATTTCTGACAGTTTGTTCGAGAGCGAGTTTTTTGGGCATCGGCGCGGATCATTTACAGGCTCGATTGAAGACCGAAAAGGATGGTTTGAGGCAGCACACAAAGGAACACTTTTTTTAGATGAGATTGGTGATATGCCGTTGAGTCAGCAAGCAAAAATTCTCAGGGTATTGGAAGATAGGAAAATAAACCCGGTGGGTTCACAAAAAAGCATCGAGATTGATGTAAGGGTTATTGCAGCATCTAATCAGACACTTGAAAAAATGGCCGAAGAGAAACAATTCAGACTTGACCTTTATCACCGTTTGAGCACTTTCATAATTCATTTGCCTCCCCTTCGGGAGCGAACAGAGGACATACCATTAATATATAGGTATTTTATTGATCATTTCTCAACTGCTATGGGCAAAAGAATTAATAGAATAAGTAATGAAGCGGAGGATTTGCTACTGAACTATTCTTACCCCGGGAACATACGTGAATTGAAAAATATGATTGAAAGGGCAATGATACTATGCGAAGGTCATGAATTGCTGCCACGACATTTTCCGGGCATATCCGGCCGGAAGGTGAGCCTTATCCGAAAGCAGCAGGAAGAAATCATGGACCTGGAGTTGGCAGAGCAACGGCTTATAGAAAAGGCGCTTCTTAAAACTGGCAACAACAAGTCAAAAGCAGCCGCATTGCTCAATATTTCATGGCAGTCGCTCGACCGAAGACTAAAAAAGTTTGGGATTAGCTGATTTGGTGAGTGATACAGGCTTTAAGGGGTGAACAGAAAAAAAAAGACCCGGTTTAGCCGGGTCATTTATTTGAGACAGGTTGTTGTTGCGTTACCTTACGGCATCTACAATAGCTTTGAAAGCCTGAGGGTTATTGAGGGCAAGATCGGCCAGAACCTTGCGGCTCAGTTCGATGTTTTTCTCATGTAATTTACCGATAAAAACGCTGTACGACATATCGTGTTCCCTGACGGCAGCGTTGATACGCTGAATCCATAGAGAACGGAAATAGCGTTTCTTTGTTCGTCTGTCGCGGTACGCATACTGTTGGCCTTTTTCGAATGCGTTTTTAGCCACCGTCCAGACATTTTTGCGGCGTCCAAACTGACCTCTGGTCAGTTTCATTACCTTTTTACGCCTTGCTCTTGAAGCAACTGAATTTACTGATCTTGGCATTTTTTTAATGATTTATCACCATAGCGCTCCTCATCAGGAAACTTTGAAGCTATGGCAAAGTTCAACATGATATTAATTAAGATTGGAGCATTTCCCTGATATTCTTTTCATCGGCTTTATCCACCACTGAAGAATAGGTCAGGTTGCGCTTACGTTTGGTCGACTTCTTTGTCAGAATATGACTTTTGTAAGCATGCTTCCTTTTGATTTTTCCGGAACCAGTAAGCTCAAAACGCTTTTTTGCTCCGGACTTAGTTTTCATTTTCGGCATTACTAAACAATTTATTGGGTTAATAAACAATTATTTTTTTGGGGCAATCATCATCATCATTTTCTTTCCTTCAAGTTTGGGAAGCTGTTCAACCTTACCATATTCTTCCAATTCCTGAGCAAACTTAAGCATAATCAACTCACCCTGATCCTTATAAACTATTGATCGACCTTTAAATAACAAGTCAACCTTAACTTTTGCTCCTTCTTCCAGAAATTTGATGGCATGTTTGAGCTTGAAATCAAAATCATGATCATCTGTATTGGGTCCAAGCCTGATTTCCTTTACGATAATCTTGGTTGACTTTGCCTTAATTTCCTTTTGTTTCTTTTTCAATTCAAAAAGGAACTTTTTATAATCCAGTATTTTACAAACAGGTGGATTGGCTGTAGGTGAAATTTCAACCAGATCAAGGCCGATGTTCTCGGCCATGGCCAATGCTTCCCGAAGCGGAAAAATCCCGTTCTCAACATTTTCACCAACTACCCTGATCATGGGAGATGTTATCCGTTGGTTAATTCTGTGAAGTTCCTCTTTTTTAGGCATTACGCGCGGACTTCTACCTCTAAGCTGTGCTATAATTTGGGTCTCCTATATTGGTTTAACATTAAAAAAACATCCGTTTCAGGGACTACATTAATTTTTCAACTTCAGCACGAATAAGTTCAGCAAACTGTTCCAGACTGAAAGTACCCAGGTCGCCTTGCCCATGTTTTCTTACCGATACACTTCCTTCGGCTTCTTCCCGTTCACCCACAACCAGCATAAATGGTATCTTTTTGAGTTCGGCGTCGCGGATCTTTCTTCCGGCCTTTTCGCTCCTGTCGTCAATAAGGGCGCGAATATCGGAATTATTTAAATATTGTAAAACATTTTGTGCATAATTGTGGTATTTTTCGCTGATTGGCAATATGATAGCCTGTTCTGGACTAAGCCAGAGCGGAAATTTACCGGCACAGTGCTCCACAAGCACAGCTACAAAACGTTCCATGGAGCCAAACGGGGCCCTGTGAATCATTACCGGACGATGTTTCTCATTATCAGCCCCTATGTAATTCAGGTCGAATCGCTCAGGTAAGTTATAATCAACCTGAATGGTTCCCAGTTGCCATTTCCTGCCCAGAGCATCTTTGACCATAAAATCCATTTTTGGGCCGTAAAATGCAGCTTCACCTTCTACAAGAATGGCATTCAGTCCCTCTTCCTCAGCAACTTCCCTGATCGCCCTTTCTGCTTTTTCCCAATTCTCGTCTGATCCGATATACTTTTCCTTATTATTTGGATCTCTAAGTGAAATCTGAGTGATAAACTCATTAAAATCCAAGGCTTTAAAAATCTTCATGATGATTTTTATTACCCCTTTGAACTCTGTCTTGATCTGATCAGGGGTGCAGAAAATATGGGCATCGTCTTGTGTGAAACCTCTTACACGCGTCAGTCCGTGCAACTCGCCGCTTTGTTCGTACCTGTAAACGGTTCCGAATTCAGCATATCTGATCGGAAGATCTTTGTATGAATGCGGCTTAGCACTGAATATCTCACAATGGTGCGGACAATTCATCGGTTTCAGAAAAAACTCTTCACCTGGTATTGGAGTGGTAATTGGTCTGAAAGAGTCCTTTCCGTATTTGTCATAGTGTCCTGAAGTCTTATAAAGATTAACATTGCCAATATGAGGCGTGATCACAGGCAGATATCCTGCTTCTTTTTGCACTTTCTTCAGGAACTGTTCGAGGCGTTCACGCAGTTGCGCTCCTTTAGGCAGCCAGAGTGGCAGACCTGAGCCAACACGTTGGGAAAATGTAAACAGCTCCAATTCCCTTCCTAATTTCCGGTGATCACGTTTTTTAGCCTCCTCAAGCAGGATAAGATATTCCTCAAGGTCCTTGGATTTGGTAAAGGTTATGCCATAAACTCTTGTGAGTTGTTTCCTCTTCTCATCGCCACGCCAGTAAGCACCTGCCAGGCTGGTTAGTTTAACAGCTTTAATAAAACTTGTGTCAGGCAAATGAGGCCCCCTGCACAGGTCAGTGAAGGTGCCCGATGTATAAAAGGTTATTTCGCCATCATTTAATTCGTCAATCAGTTCAAGCTTGTATTCATCACCCTTTTCTCTGAAAAAACTGATTGCATCTGCTTTTGCAACTTCAACCCTTTTAAAGGTCTGCTTTTCACGGGCAAGTTCAAGCATTCTTTTTTCAATCTGCTCGAGGTCGGCTTCGGTGAGCACCTTCTCGCCTGTGTCGATGTCGTAATAAAACCCGTTCTCTATGTCAGGGCCGATTCCAAATTTGACTCCGGGATACAACTGTTCAATGGCTTCGGCCATCAGGTGAGCTGATGAATGCCACATGGTAGCTTTTCCTTCACTATCATTCCAGGTGAACAGACGGATTGAGGCATCATGGTGCAGCGGGCGTGTTGCATCCCATATCTGACCATTCACCGAAGCAGATAAAACATTTCGTGCCAGACCTTCGCTGATGCCTTTGGCAATATCGAGTGCGTTTACTCCTGCTTCATACTGACGAACAGTGCCATCCGGAAAAGTTATATTGATCATGAATAGATACTCCTAAATAAAAAATTGGGTGCAAAATTACAATAAATTCCTTATTCTTCCGCATTTAAGGAAAGATTTACCTGATCAGAATCAATATCGGTAAACTTCAGATCCAGCAAGTTTATGGGGTTACTTCCCAAATTAACAATCCGGGGATGAACAAATCTAAGTACTTCATCGTAGAACAAAATAACAACCGGAGCATCAGCCATCGCGATGCTATCCATCTGAGCATAAATTAGTTCTCTGGCAGCAGGATTGAGTTCACGCATGGATGCTTCGTATAGTGAATCAAATGATTTATTGGAAAAATGAGTATAATTAGGACCATCCGGAGCTTTGTTCATGCTGTAGAATAACGACATATAATTCTCTGCATCAGGATAATCGGCCACCCATGATGACCTGAAAAATTCCAGTTTCGACTTTGCTCTGAGTTCGCGCATCATTGCAGCTGGACTGATTTCGATATGACAATTTATTCCCAGAACTTCAAGCTGTGCCTGGACGTATTTTGCAATATCAGCATAATCGGCTGTAGTTGTAAGCGTTATCGTATGGTTTTTGTATCCCGAATCAAGCAGAAGTTTGCGTGCAAGATCAGGATTATATGAATAACCATAGCCGGCAAGTTCATTGAATCCAGGCAGACCCGGTGGAATCATCCCATAGTGTCCAGGTCTCCCAATGCCATTTCTTAAAAAACGAATGAGCTTCTCCTTATCAATAGCATAATTAATGGCTTGCCTGAATTTCAGCGAATGCATAGGAGATTCGTTTTCATCGCCAAGCAAAATACCCAGATACTCTGTGTTCAGATAGGGCTGCCGGTATAGCTTGATTCTGCCTTCATATTTTGGCCTGAGTTTGCCGGTCCGGGTGAGTAGTTCATCCTTGTATCGTGCATCAATGCCTGACATAAAGTCAAGCTCACCTTTGGCAAACTCCATAAAAGCAATCTGTTTGTCGGTGAGAAAACTTATTGAAACACCATCCAGTAATGGTAGCCGTACACCATTTGAAAACTCAAAAAAGTGCTCATTTTTCACCAGAACAAGCTTCACCCCTTCTTTCCAGTATCTGAATCTGAAAGGACCAGTGCCAACAGGGTTTCTTCTGTAATCACCTCCATAAAAATCTAAAGCTTCCTGACTTAACACTGAGGCATATGGCATGGTCAGCATGCCAAGAAAGGGAGGAAATCTGGTTTTCAGTCTGATTACCAAAACAGTGTCGGATAGTGCTTCAAAACCAAACTGACCATCTGACTTCTCGACCTGATTAAAAATCCATATGCCTGGCGATGAAAGCTCAGGACTCATCAGGCGGTTGAAGCTGAAGACAAAATCATGAGCAGTAACTTTTCTCCTGGAGCCATTAAATATTTGATCATCATGAAAGTAAACATCATTTCGCAAATAAAATGTGTATTCCAGTCCATCTTCAGATACTTCCCATTCTTTCGCGACTGATGGCACAATATCAAGATCAGGACTAAGTGCGACCAAACCATTATATAATTGGTTGCATGCCCAGATGTGTGGTAAATCTTTTGCGTATGCCGGGTCAAGACTTACAATTCCGGAAGGTTCATTATACCTGAATATTTTGAGGCCATCACTGTCGTAATTATCAACAGATCTGCAGGCAACGAACATCTCTGCGAGGATAAATAAGAGAAGAAAACCTATAAGGCTTTTGGCGCAGCAATGCATACGGAAACTGTTTGGCTCAAAATTAAACATTGTTGTGATGCTGCAGAAATCCTGACTTTTAAATTGTCTAATTTTGTACAATTACTTCTTAAATTCTGCTATCATGAAATTTTCATTAATAATCTGGACTTTGGCAGCAGTAATGTTGTTGCCAAATCTTGTTTTGGCACAGCATCACTACGGACATGAAGATGGAGCCGTCATGTGCGCCCACCGGAAACAGTCGATGTTAAGTGCGCCGGCCGTTGCAGGTCCTAATTCACCCAAACACAGTTTCGATGTGCTTAACTACACGCTCGAACTAGACCTTTACAAGAATTTTTTAACACCATATCCTAAAGATTTTGAAGCGAGTAATACTGTTCGATTTCGTGTCGATTCTACCCTCAACAGAATTAAACTAAATGCGGTAGAAACCTCCATTGTTATTCATGGAGTCGGCCTGGCAGGGGTTGGCTTTGTGCATCTTAGCGACACACTTTATATTGACCTTGACAGGAATTATGAACCCGGTGAAGTGGCTGAGGTATATATCGAATATTCGCATCTTGATGTGGCGGATGGTGCTTTTTATGCAGGAAACGGTCATGTTTTCACCGATTGCGAGCCTGAGGGAGCCCGTAAATGGTTCCCATGCTGGGATAAACCGAGTGACAAGGCCACAGTTGACATAACAGCAAGGGTGCCGGCTACGGCTCGTTTTGGATCCAATGGCCGTCTTGCTGATTCTACGTTTGTCGGAGATACTTTGATATACAACTGGATTTCCCGCGATCCGGTTGCTACTTACATCACTGTTCTTACAGGCAGAATGGACTATGTGCTTGATGTTATTTACTGGGAAGATCCTGCTGACCCTGAAAATAAACTCCCGATCAGATTTTACTCCAATCCCGGAGAGAATCCTTCATGGATCAAACAAAGGATATTGCCGATGGTGACACATTTTACCAATGCATTCGGGCCATACCCTTTTGAGAAAGATGGTTATGCAACGTTAAACAACCAATTCACATGGGGAGGTATGGAGAATCAGACATTGACCAGTTTATGCACCAATTGCTGGTTCGAAGGCCTTGTTTCCCACGAATTCGCGCATCAGTGGTTTGGCGATATGATCAGTCCGGCAACATGGTCCGAAATCTGGCTTAACGAAGGTTTTGCGACCTGGTCGGAAGCCTTTTGGAAAGAGGCTGAAGGTGGCTACTCTGCTTATAAAAGCAGTATTTTAAACAGGGCAAGCAATTATTTGGGAAATAATCCCGGATGGCCTGTATATAATCCTTCCTGGGCTGTTAACACGCCACCAAACAGTATACTGTTCAACGGAGCAATAACTTACAGCAAATCAGCATGTGTCTTACATCAATTGCGTTATGTGCTTGGAGACGAAACATTTTTCAAGGCCATTAATGAATATTCTTTGGATACCAATTTCAGGTATAAATCTGTCAAAACAGAAGATTTCATTGACCGCATCAGCGCTTCGGCCGGTGAAGACATAGGTTGGTTTCTGACACCATGGATCAGCCAGCCTAATCATCCCATTTATGCTAATGAGTATTTCTTTGACAATGTTGCAGATGGATTCTGGAATATTCATTTCACTGCAAAACAGGTCCAAACCAATGCCGATTTCTTTCCGATTGATCTTGAGATTTATGTGATGTTTACGGATATGACCGACACAACTTACCGTGTGAGGAATCTGGTGAACAATGAAGAGTTTGTTTTTGGCTCTCACAAAGAACCCGGATATCTTGGGTTCGATGTTTCCAACGAAATAGTTCTTAAGCAAGCCAGCCTCACAGTGGGAATACAGGACAAGACTGCCGAGAGACTGATGCAGGCTAATCCCAACCCGGCATCAGGGCAAATTGTTGTACAGTATGTAGTTCAGGTGCCACAGAGCATTTCCATTGAGCTTTATTCTGCAGATGGAAAACTGGCTCAAACAATTTATGCGGAAGCAAGCATTCAGGGTTTAAACAAACTGACTGCAGATGTATCGCATCTTTCACCAGGTTTTTACACTATGTTGCTCCGAGGACAAAGAGGAACAGACAGCATGAAGATTGTTGTGTCGAGATAAAACTAAATCATTTTTCTGCCATATTTCCTCATGCGGTTCAACCAGCGTGTGCGCTGTTTCTCGGAAGATTTTCGCATAGAGCCGAGAGAGTTAACATAAACTGGTTTGATGCCGCAAAAATTAAGTATGGCTTTTCGCATGGACTGATGTCCGGGTGCTCTCAGCAATAAATAGTAGTACCATACTGGATCGTCCATCGTAACCACAATACGGGCTGTTTTTCCGTTGAGTAATTTGATGTGTTCTCTGCCTTTTCCGGTGTATTTAAATGCGAATCCCGGAAGAAAAGTCCTGTCAATAAATCCTTTAAGTTGGGCAGGATACGTTCCCCACCAGTTGGGATAAAAAAAGACAAGGTGATCAGCCCACGAAATCAGCACTTGTGCTGATTGAAGGTCCGCTTCAAGGGGTTGATTCCCTCTGTAACCTTCACGAAAATTGATTTCGAATTGCAATTCACGCAACATGATTTCTTTTACTTCGGCACCTGCATCCTGTGCAGCTGCAATATAAGTATCTTTCAGGCAGTCGATAAAGGTGTCCTTCACAGGATGTCCCTGTATCACAAGGATTTTCTTCATTTTTGTTTTGAATTTTGCTCCCGGGCAATATTTTTATCCAGCGCAAGTGAAAGCACCTCCTGAACTGTATCAATAAAGTGGAGGTTCAAACCGGCGGTATAGGCATCTTTGATTTCGGTAAAATCCCGCTTGTTTTCTTTACTCAGTATAATATCCGTTTGTTTTGCCCGTCGGGCAGCAAGAATTTTCTCTTTGATTCCACCAACAGGAAGGACTTTGCCTCTGAGTGTAATCTCGCCGGTCATCGCTAATCCTTTTCTTACGGGACGTTTGGTGAAGGCAGATGCGAGAGCTACCAGCATTGTAATTCCTGCCGAAGGTCCATCCTTAGGGGTGGCACCTTCAGGCACATGCACATGGACATTCCATTTGCCGAATATTTCTGGATCGAGGTCAACATTGCCGGCATGAGCTTTGAGGTATTCGAAAGCAATTGTTGCAGACTCTTTCATCACATCACCAAGATTTCCGGTGAGTTTAAGTTCACCTTTGCCATAACTCAAACTGACTTCTATATACAGAATTTCTCCACCGTAAGCGGTCCATGCCAATCCTGTTGCAATACCGGGGAGTCCGTGAGTAAAAGAATTTTCTTTTTGAAAATGAGGCACCCCCAGAATTTTTTCCAGTTCTTCAGCCGTTGTTTTGATTTCGTAGTTTTGCTCAGAAGCAATGAATTTCGCTTTGCTCCTTATAATTTTGGCAATTTGTCGCTCAAGTGAACGAACTCCGGCCTCACGTGTATAATTCTCTATAATCTTCTGAACAATTGCAGCGCTGAACCTGATCTGCCCTGATTTCACACCATGTTCCGACAATTGTTTTGGTATCAGATGCTTGCGGGCAATCTCCACTTTTTCTTCGACCAGATAACCAGAAAGGTCAATCACTTCCATACGGTCACGGAGTGCTGGGTGTATCGTGCTTAGCGAGTTTGCTGTAGCGAAAAACATGATTTTGGACAAATCGAAATCAATCTCCAGAAAGTTATCGTAGAAAGCGTTATTTTGTTCTGGGTCAAGAATTTCGAGCAATGCTGCCTGAGGATCGCCTTGAATATTGTTTCCCGTAACTTTATCAATCTCATCCAACACAAACACCGGGTTTGCACTCTTGATCTTCCGCAAACTCTGTATAATCCGGCCGGGCATTGCACCGATATATGTTTTGCGATGTCCCCTGAGCTCGGCTTCATCGCGCATGCCTCCCAATGAAATCCTCACATATTTACGTCCAAGCGCACGTGCTACAGACTTGCCAAGAGATGTTTTCCCGACACCGGGAGGACCAACAAGACACAAAATTGGTGACTTCAGATCCTTTTTGAGCTTAAATACTGCCAAATGCTCAATAATTCTTTCCTTGACCTTTTCTAATCCAAAGTGGTCAGCATCAAGTACTTTCTGTGCGTTATTCAGATCGAGATTGTCGCTGGTGTATTCTGCCCATGGCAACTCTGTCAGATATTCCATATAGTTGAGCTGAATCGAATATTCAGCGGCTGACGGATTCATGCGCTGTAACTTTGTCATTTCGCGCTGAAAAACATCGGCAACATGAGGTGGCCATTTTTTTAACTGAGCTTTTTCTTTCAGGCTTTTAATCTCAAGTTCGTTCGGTGAACCACCTAATTCTTCCTGTATGGTTTTCAACTGCTGATTAAGCAGATAGTCCCGTTGTTGTTTGTCAAGATCGATCTTTACTTTGCTCTGAATCTGATTTTTAAGATTGAGCATCTGAAGTTCTTTCGTAAGAAGTTCAAGCACCTTGTTAGCCCTGTCGCGCGTTTCGGTCATTTCCAGCAACTTCTGTTTTTCGGCTGCTGTAACGTTAAGGTTTCCTGAAACGAAATTCACGAGAAAAGCCGGACTTTCAATGTTTTTGATTGCAAATGAGGCTTCAGTGGGTATATTGGGTGATTGGTGAATAATCTGTATGGATAAATCTTTAATAGATTGAATAAGCGCGGTGAATGATTGATCATCAGGCAGACTGTTCAGCGATTCGTATTGCTTTACCTTTGCTTTGAAATAGGGTTCAACCTGTGTCAGTTCAATAAGTTCAAATCTTTTCTTTCCTTGAATGATGACAGTGGTGTTGCCATCGGGCATGTGCAGGGTTTTAATAATCTGGGCTACTGTACCGATACGGTGAATATCCTTTTCCTCAGGATCTTCGATAGCCGGGTCAATCTGAGCAACCACACCAATGATCCGGTCTTTTTTATAGGCTTCTCGAATCAGTCTGATTGATTTATCGCGTCCGACGGTAATGGGAATAACGACACCAGGAAACAAAACAGCATTGCGCAGCGGAAGGATGGGAAGTTGATCGGGCAGCAGCTCCGCATTCATTAATTCTTCGTCCTCAGCTGAAAGCAAAGGAATAAATTCGGTTTCGGCATCTATCAGTTCAGAAAACTGGAAAGACGGTGTATGCAAAATAGTATCGCTCATTATTGTAGGTCAAAATGTCAGTATTCACTAAAGTAAATATACAACCGGCGTAAGCTACACTTGCTACCATTCTTATCAAGTGAATTGGTTTCAAGTATGTTGCCTTTTCCGGCCTGATTATATAAGGTATAAAATGGCAATTGGTGTGCCAAAAATCAGGCTCTTCGGTTTTTATGTGTTTGGTTGTAAATCTCGGTCAGGATATCCTGTTCTATTTTGTCGAAAACTTTACCACGGCGTTCATAAACGACTTTTGCAATGGCAAATGCTTTTTTCAGGTCGAAGTCAACAAAACCCTGTGTTCCGCCCCAGGAGAATGAAGGCACAAAATTCCGTTGAAATCCGGCGCCGAATATGTTTGCATTAACCCCAACAACGGTGCCTGTGTTGAACATGGTGTTGATGCCGCATTTTGAATGGTCGCCCATTATAGTGCCGCAAAATTGCAGGCCTGTCTGCACAAATGAATCGTCTGTATAACTCCAGAGTTTAACGATTTCATAGTTATTCTTGAGATTGGAGGTGTTTGTGTCGGCCCCTAGATTGCACCATTCGCCGAGTACTGAATGTCCGAGGAACCCATCATGAGCTTTGTTGGTGTATCCGAAGATCACACTTTGATTAACCTCACCTCCGATTTTCGACCATGGACCAATGGTTGTAGGCCCATATATTTTGGCATCCATTTTCAGAGTTGCATGTTCACAAAGGGCAAAAGGACCGCGAATTTTAACTCCTTCCATAACCTCAGCGTCTTTGCCGATATACACAGGACCTTTGGTGGCGTTGATGATGGCAAACTCCACCTGGGCACCTTCTTCCAGAAAAACATGTTCACTACCGATTACTCTGTTTGTATCGCTCAGCTTTGCTGATTTTCTTCCTTTGGTCAACAATACGTAATCCTGCTGAATGGCTTGTCCGTTAAGGTGAAAAATATCCCATGTATTCTCAATCTTAAGAAATTCTTCTTCTGTCATTATATTGTCTGAAGAATCAATTTCATCGAGTGATGCGAGCGATTCTGCATCGAGGCACATGGCAACAATGGTATCGCCTTTGGCAAGTGTTTGTCCGGATTTAAGCGCCTTTATCTGCTTCACAAGGCTTGGGGTCGGACATATTGATCCGTTAATGAGTACATTCTCTTTTGCCTTAACCATCGGAAATTTGAGGCTAAGGTAGGGTTCAGTCAGCGATGAAGTAACCTCGTTTAGGTGTTTTTCCCATTTTTCCCGAATGGTGAGTATGCCGAAGCGGATGTCGGCTACCGGTCTTGTAAAAGTCAGGGGTAAAAGGTTTGTTCGGGCAACGCTGTCAAAGAGGATGTAATTCATAATATTGGATAGGATTTATTCGCTAACAAATATACAACTGAAAGTGAATCGGGGCAACGTTGTTCATAAAATTAGCCGTTATTGAAAGTTTTTGTTGATAAGTTAATGTGTGAACGCAAAAAAGCCCCGGGTAAATACCAGGGGCCGATCAGATTTTACGATGTCGAAACTATTTTGTTTTGGCCTCGTAGTGTTTTTTGTATTTATTCTTGAATTTGTCAACACGTCCGGCGGAGTCAACCAGTTTCATCTTACCGGTATAAAACGGATGCGACATGTGAGAAATTTCGAGCTTAACCACGGGATATTCTTTGCCGTCTTCCCAAACGATAGTTTCCTTTGTTTTAACAGTCGAACGCGACAGGAAGCTATAATCATTGGACATGTCTTTGAACACAACCAATCTGTAATCTTTGGGGTGGATGTCATTTTTCATGGGACGATCTGCTGTTAGATTTTAGGGGTGCAAAAATACATATTTTTACGAATACTGCAAACATATTCAGATATTTTTTTTGCCTCAACAACCTATAAGCGTCTCAGGAAATCCAGTGTGTTGATTTTGTCGGCATAATCATCCACATTAGGAAACTGCGAACGGCCAAAACTGACACTATCCTTCACAAGATTATGCTTCGACACCACAACCTGGATCTGGTTTGACAGATGATCCATAATTTTTACTAATTCGTGTGGTGAAGAGTAGAACTCATAATGAAGCACCGAAACAGGTGACGCAAGATGTGGGGAAGGTTTCATCATCACAAATCCGTTGTCATAATGTACTTCATTATTAATCAACATAATAGCCTTATTGTACTCGTAATTATTAAAATACTTTGAATGATCTTTAAGATACCCGTATTTCGAAAAAGACGGGAACAGACTGCGCAGGTCATAGCCATCAGGCAGGAAAAGTTTGCTCACATTCCGGCAACCAAAACCAAAATACATAAATATATCATCAGCCAGCAGGGAAAGCTCTGACTGAGTTTCTGTGCCATCAAGCACCGCGGTACTGTTACGGTTTTTCCGGATGATATGTGGATAATCAGCGAAATAATACTCAAAATAACGTGCAGTATTGTCTGATCCGGTTGCAATGACTGCATCAAAGTCTTTCAGTTGTTGGTCGGCAAAACGGACTGCATCGGCAAATCCGGGCTCGATTGCAATAAGTTCATTAACCAATGCCGGAATCAGGTGCTTGTCGGATGAAGATAGTTTCACCAAAGCATGATGACCGGAGATCAACACACTCAGCAAATCGTGAAAGCCAACAGCAGGTATATTTCCTGCCATGATGAGACCAACTGTCCTTGGATTGATTGTTTGCGAGGGTAATTTATTGTCTGTTGCCCATTTCTGGAGGGTTTCGGTCTGCAGCATCAAGGCCAGTCCACGCAATGCCTCTTCAGTAAATCTGCTGGTAAACCACGGGTTGTCACTTGTTGAAGCAATTAAAGCCTTGCGCAAAAAATCACCTGTAGTATTGCTTCCCGCATCGGGATGTACAAGACAATCTTCTATAACACACCCCAGACGTGCCAGACCGACAATTCGCTGATTCAATCCAATCATCTAACTTTTATTTAACTAAAACGATTGCGAAAATACATATTTATATAGTGAAAAATTTCACAAGACAACTAAATATCCTATCTTTGCTACCCATTTGAAACCTTAGGCAAACATATAAATCATCATAATTCAAATACTTATGAAAAAGCACAATTTTTTTGCAGGCCCGAGTATCCTGCCTCAATCTACCGTTGACAACACGAGTAAAGCGATTCATGATTTTGCCGGAATGGGTTTATCTCTGATGGAGGTTTCGCACAGAAGCAAACAGTTTATTGCCGTGGTTGATGAAGCAACCGCTTTGTTCAAGGAGTTGCTTGGAATACCAGAAGGTTATTCGGTTCTCTTTCTGGGCGGCGGGGCAAGTTTGCAATTCTGCATGGTTCCTTTCAACCTGATGAACAAAAAAGCTGCCTATCTGAACACCGGTGAATGGGCTTCGAAAGCCATCAAGGAAGGCAAAGTTTTTGGTGAGGTTGACGTTGTAGCCTCCAGCGAGGACAAGAATTTCAACTACATACCGAAAGGTTATGTAATACCTGCAGATGCTGATTATTTTCACATTACAACCAACAACACCATTTTTGGCACCGAGATTCATCACGATATTGAATCTCCTGTTCCTTTGGTTGCGGATATGTCGTCGGATATCTTCAGTCGTCCGGTTGATATTTCCCGCTATGCCCTTATTTATGGCGGAGCCCAGAAGAACCTTGCTCCTGCCGGCGTAACTTTTGTTATCGTCAAAAACGATATTCTGGGCAAGGTGGATCGTAAAATTCCTACCATGCTGGATTACCGCACCCACATTAAAGGTGAGTCGATGTTCAATACACCACCGGTTGTTCCTATCTATGCAGCACTGCAAACCCTTCGCTGGCTCAAGGAAATGGGTGGTGTTGCTGAAATGCAGAAAATCAATATTAAAAAAGCTAACCTGCTATATGGTGAAATAGAACGTAATAAAATGTTCAAGCCGACAATTCCTGCCAGAGAAGACCGTTCGTTGATGAACGTTTGTTTTGTGATGAATGATGATTATGCTCAATTTGAAGAAGAGTTTGATAAATTTGCTTCTTCTAAGGGAATGGTGGGCATCAAAGGTCACCGTTCGGTAGGCGGTTTCAGAGCATCACTATATAATGCTCTGCCATACGAGAGTGTAGAAGCTCTTGTTGCAGTGATGCAGGAGTTTGAAATGTCACATTAACCCAAATAAACCAAGCGATATGCATAAAGTTTTAGTTGCAACGGATAAACCGTTTGCTAAAATAGCCTCAGACCAGATCAGACAGATATTTCATGAGGCCGGTTACGAATGTGTATTTCTGGAAAAATACACTACCCAGCAAGAATTTATTGACGCTGCGCAGGATGCTGAAGCCGTTATTATCAGAAGCGATAAAGCTGATGCAGATGTGATCAAGAATGCAGGCAAACTGAGAATCGTTGTCAGGGCCGGAGCCGGATATGACAATGTTGACCTAAAAGCTGCAACCGAACATGGTGTTGTTGTGATGAACACACCTGGACAGAACAGCAATGCCGTTGCCGAGCTTGCCTTCGGAATGATGGTTTATCAGGCCAGAAAACAATTCAATGGCTCGTCGGGTACCGAACTCAAGGACAAGACCATTGGGATTCATGCCTACGGCAATGTCGGAAAGCATGTTGCCCGCATCGCCAAGGGTTTTGGAATGAAAGTGTGTGCATTTGATCCGTTTGTGCCCTCAGAAGTCATGATAAGTGATGGGGTTGTGCCGGTTCAGAGTGTGGATGAACTTTATTCGTCCTGCCAATATATCTCACTGCACATTCCGGCCAATGAAAAAACCAAAAAGTCGATCGGTCACAAGCTCCTTGTCTCGATGCCGGAAAATGCCATGCTTGTGAACACTGCCCGCAAGGAAGTAATCAATGAGACGGAGTTGCTTCAGGTGTTTGCAGAGAGAAAGGATTTCTCTTATGTTTCGGACATAGAGCCCGACTGTTTGGCCGAACTTGATGCATTTAAAGGCAGATTCTATTGCACACCTAAAAAAATGGGTGCACAGACTGAAGAAGCTAACATCAATGCAGGGATAGCCGCAGCAAGGCAGATCATCGCATTTTTTGAACACAATGATGTTACATTCAAAGTTAATTAGTGTTTAATCAAGGACAAATAAACAAGTTTACCAGATAATGAATGATTATCAAGACAAAACACCAACATTTTTTCGGTTCGAAGATCTGAGGATTTATCACAAGGCCCTTGACTATGTAGATTTGGTAGCTCGTGAGACTGCGTCAGCCTCACAGCCCGATCACACAGGATTTGTAGCTGCCTTTAATCATGCTGCACGACAGATCGCTGTGAATATTTCGGAAGGCTCAGCACGTAATAAAGCACAATTCGTGTTTTACCTGAAAACAGCCAAAACTTCCATCAGGGAATGTCTTGTGTATACAACTCTCGCTTACAGGAACAACATCATGAATGAAGCGTCAGAAGCTGAGTCGCGGAATCAGTTGATGGAAATGACCAAAATGTTGGGGGCCTTGATTACTTCCCTTCAAAAATCGGCACAGTCATCCAACGAACAAATGGAAGATGACGACTACCCGAACAGGAACTGGTAAACCAACTGAAAAAAAGAAGCGTTATGGCAATATTGAAAGCATTTAAAGGATGGCGCCCACCGGCAGCTATTGCAAAACAACTGGCTTCGAGGCCTTATGATGTGCTTGACTCAACCGAAGCACGATATGAAGCCGAAGGCAATCCCTATAGTTTGTTGCACATCATCAAACCCGAGATCGACCTTGATCCGGAGATTAATCTCTACAGCCAGCAAGTGTATGATAAGGCCAGAGAGAACTTTGATCAGTTTCGCAAAAATGGCTGGCTTGTGCAGGATCAGGAAGATTGTCTTTACATCTATGCCCAAACCATGAATGGAAAAACTCAGTACGGAATTGTCGGATGTGCCGGAGTCGAAGATTATCTGAACAATGTGATCAAAAAGCATGAGCTCACAAGGCCAGATAAGGAGGAAGATAGAATGAAACACGTCCGGGTTACCGATGCCAATATGGAACCTGTGTTCTTCTCCTATCCGGCCAACAGAAGGATTGATGAAATCGTTTCCTGCACTGTAAAGCAGGACATACCTGAGTATGACTTCACTGCTGATGATGGATTCGGGCATCATTTCTGGGTGATTCGCGACAAGAAGATCATCAAAGAAATCATTGATATTTTTGACGGTTTTCAGGCCACCTATGTAGCTGACGGGCACCACCGTACTGCCGCTGCTGCACTGGTCGGAAACGAAAAGAAAAGCCAGAATCCGAACCACCGTGGTGATGAAGAGTATAATTACTTTCTGGCTGTACACTTCCCCGACAATCAACTTACCATCATCGACTACAACAGGGTGATTAAAGACCTGAACGGTCTTTCCAAAGAGGAATTTTTACAGAAAATAAGTAAAGGCTTTGTAGTTGAACCCAAAGGCAAACAACCCTACAAACCCGAAAGGCTGCACAATTTCGGCATGTATCTCGAAGGCCAATGGTATTCACTCACGGCAAATGAAGGCACATTTGATGACCACGACCCTATCGGAGTGCTTGATGTTACTATACTCACACGTCATATTCTGGAACCTGTTCTGGACATCATGGATCAGCGAAGATCGAAACGCATTGATTTTGTGGGTGGTATCCGTGGACTTGAAGAACTCTCAAAAAGGGTTGACAGCGGAGAAATGGCAGTAGCTTTTGCGCTGTATCCGGTTTCGATGAAACAACTTATTGATATTGCGGATTCAGGCAATATCATGCCGCCAAAAACCACCTGGTTTGAGCCAAAGCTGAGATCAGGTTTGGTTGTTCACACTTTGCATTAAACATAAATAAAACGAAACATAATGGAAATCAAGGATAAGGTGTTGTCGGTACTCAAAGAAACTGATAAGCCTCTGAAATCAGCAGAAATTGCTGCAACCTCAGGCATTTCAAAAGAAGATGTTGACAAAGCCATCAAACAACTGAAAAAGGCCGAACTTATCTATTCGCCGAAGAACTGTTTTTATCAGGCGAAATAGCCGGGTTCAGGTTTTTCTTCAAAAACTGTATTGTTCTCCCGACAATTTGTATGGAACAACAATACAGTTTTTTATTTTTACTCCATGAATGAGAGCCTGATCAGAGAATTCATACAATACCTGCGTCTGGAAAGGTCGTTGAGCGATAATACACTTGCTGCTTATGAACATGATGTAAGAATGCTCGCTGATTATCTGACACATGCAGGTTTCGGTGGAAGCATATTAAAAGCAGGCCCTGAGGAGCTAAGGTCGTTTGTGGCACATTTGCATGCATTGGGCATGAGTGCATATTCTCAGGCAAGGATTTTATCAGGTCTTAAAGCATTTTTCAAATATCTGTTCAACGAAGACCTTATTGCACTCAATCCAACCCGTCAGGTTGACAGTCCTAAACTGGGCCGTAAACTACCGACGGTTCTCTCATATGATGAAATACAGCGGATTATTGATTCGGTGGACCTTAGCCTGCCCAATGGTCAGCGCAACAAAGCCATCATCGAAATGCTCTATGGATGCGGATTACGTGTTTCGGAGCTGACCTCGGTAACTATGAGCAATATTTTCAGGGATGAAGGGTTTATCCGAATCATTGGCAAAGGAAATAAAGAGCGACTGGTTCCGGTCGGAGACGGAACACTGAAACAACTGTACTTGTTTATTGAGGGTTACAGGGTGCACATCAAACCGAGTAAGACAGCTGTTGACCATGTTTTTATCAACGAAAGAGGAAAGATACTGTCGCGTCAGATGATATTTCTGATGATCAAAAAGACTGCTGAAATGGCAGGCATCAGAAAACCGATCAGTCCGCACACGTTCAGGCATTCGTTTGCCACGCACCTGCTCGAAGGAGGTGCCGACCTGAGGGCTGTGCAGCAGATGCTGGGCCATGCAAGCATAACCACGACAGAGATTTATACGCATCTTGACAGAGAATATCTGAGGGAAACCATACTGAACTTTCACCCCATCAACAGATCATAGGTTCAGATTATTTCAATTTCTCCCCTGCTGTTGACCAACACGCCCCAACTAACGGCAACCAGTTCGTTTTTTGCAAAGAAAAAATCAATCAGACCATCATCGAAGGTGAGTCGGGTTTCTCCTTCTTCCAATTCCTTTTCCACAGTGTGAAAACCATTATCGTGCATGATCTTCATTATCTGATCCTGATTCATCTCAAAAACCCTGTGCCCAAACAGCACTGAGTCAGGGTTATCGGTTTCGAAGCACGAAATCACCGATTTCTCGATGCCTTCAAAGAAGATGGACATACCCAGATCCCAATAATGAAGGATTACAGTGTTCATGCCGTCTTCACCATCCATTTCGTCAATTTCTTCGGCTGTGCCAAGCTGCTGAACGGTTTCGCCGATGGTTTGTCCGAAGGCCAGCTCACCGAACCCTTTGAGCGGTAAAATCTCTAGTGATTTCATTTGGGTTGTTTTTTTACTTCAATGAGTAAAAATACACAATTGATTGTCAGTTTCCAAATGTTTTTTTCTGAAAGATCAACTCAAATGAAAATTGTCTTTCAATACTGTCTGGCTTACGATTTTACCAATTACTTAAATGGTGCATCCGGTTCTTTGGCCATATGGTTAAAAACCAGTTTATCTGTCAGTGCAGGAAACCATTTACTGAGCCATACGGTGAGTTTGCCCTGCCGGGTGAGTACGATGCTGTTCTTTCGCTTTGTCACAGCTTTCAGGATATGGATGGCAACTTCTTCAGCAGCCATCATACCGGCTTCATTGCGCGGACTTTCGCCCTGTTGGGTTCCATCGGCTGAAAGGGCAGTGTTGCGGATGTTGGAGGTTGTGAAACCAGGGCAGGCAATGAGCACATGCAATCCGGTTTTAAGATTCTCGATTCTTAGCGCTTCGAGAAAACCCTGCATGGCAAACTTGGAAGCCGAGTAACCCGTTCGACCCGGCAGTCCTTTGTAGCCTGCAATGGACGAAACCCCCACCACGCTGCCACCAGAGGCAAGCAAGGCAGTAAGCGCATATTTTGTGCAATACACTGTTCCCCAGAAATTCACTGCCATCAAACGACGCAGCACTTCCGTATCGGTTTTCAGAAACAAAGCACGCATGGAAATTCCCGCGTTGTTGATCAGCACGTCAATGGTGCCGAATCGGGCAAGAGCAGCATCAATAAACGACATGCATTCTGATTCAACACTTACGTCTGTCCTGAAAGCTTCTGCTTCACTGCCCATGAGTCTTATTTCAGAAACCAGTTTATTTAGTTCTTCCTGATTTCTGGCAGCAAGACCCAGCCGGGCCCCCTGTCGTGCAGCTTCAAGAGCCGTTGCCCTGCCTATTCCGGAACTTGCACCGGTGATCAACACGACTTTATTTCGTAAAGAGTACATATTGTGAATTTTACCAGTCTCAGCAGGAACCTCCGGCATGAGCTAAAATATTGCCGAAATTACGTAATTTTGCACAAAAACAATGCTCAGCAACCGCCAGCTTTTCAGCAGATATATGGGGCTTCCGTCCGTGGTCAACGAACCTGTTGAAATTGTCGGAGCTAAAGGAATTCATCTTTATGACGATGCCGGCAACGAATACATTGATCTGGTTTCGGGCGTTTCGGTGAGTAATGTCGGACACGCTCATACGGAGGTAATAGAGGCCGTGAGAAAACAATCAGAGCAATACATGCATCTGATGGTTTACGGAAAATTCGTGCAGGCGCCTCAGGTAATGCTTGCAGAGCGACTGGCATCTCTTTTGCCTGAAAAGTTACGATCTGTATATTTTGTCAACTCGGGCAGTGAAGCCATCGAGGGAGCCATAAAGCTGGCACGCAGGGTTAGTGGAAGAACTGAGCTCATAGGATTTCAAAATGCTTATCACGGGGGCAGCATGGGTGCTTTAAGCCTGCTTGGGAACGAACATCTTAAAAATGCTTTCCGTCCCCTCCTCCCCGACACCAGGATGCTGCAGTTCAACAACATTAAGGCACTTGAGCAGATAACAGAACGTACTGCCTGTGTGCTCATCGAGCCGATTCAGGCTGAGGCCGGCATCATACTTCCTGCGCCCGGTTATCTCGAAGCTTTGCGTGTCAGATGCAATGAGACAGGGGCTTTGCTTATATTTGATGAAATCCAGATGGGGATGGGCCGCACCGGAAAAATGTTTGCTTTTGAACACAGCAGTGTTGTTCCGGATATACTTTGTCTGGCAAAAGCTCTGGGAGGCGGCATGCCCCTTGGTGCGTTCATCTCTTCAGCCGAAAACATGTCGAGACTGACTTATGAACCCGAATTGGGCCACATCACCACTTTTGGTGGTCATCCGGTTTGCTGTGCTGCTTCAATGGCTGCTATCGAAGTCATAGTGAAAAACAAGCTTATTGAAGACGCTGACAGAAAAGGGAAAATGTTTGCAGAGGAACTGATTCAACTCAATGGTGTAAAGGAAATCCGTCAGGCTGGCCTGATGCTTGGGGTGGAGCTGATTGATGAAAGCCTGACTGACGTGATCATGCATGAGTTTTCGCTAAACAGGCTCATCGTCGACAGATTCCTTTTTAACCCCACCACCTTCAGAATTGCCCCGCCACTCACGATTACTGACCATGAAATCAGCAAGTCGGTTCAACTGATCAAGAAATGTCTGTTTAATGCAATTAACAAAACTAAGCCATGAAATTTGCCATCCTTCTGCTCGGACTGTTAACCATTCAAATCTCATATGCTCAGGACCGGATCACAGGCCATGCGCGCTCTTCTCGCAGTGAAATTATTGCCAATCACGGGATGGCAGCAACGAGTCATCCACTTGCAACGCAGGTAGCAATTGAGATACTTCGGAAAGGCGGTAATGCCATTGACGCTGCCATTGCAGCCAATGCAGTGCTTGGCGTTGTTGAGCCGACCGGATGCGGCATTGGAGGCGATTTGTTTGCCATCATCTGGGACGCCCAAACCGACAAACTCTATGGCATCAATGGCAGCGGAAGAAGTCCTGTTAACCTCACACTCGATTATTTCAAAAGGAATAATATCAAAACAATACCTTCCTACGGTCCGCTTCCGGTCACTGTTCCGGGCTGTGTTGATGCCTGGTCGGAAATGCACGAGAAATTTGGCAGATTGCCGGTGGAAGACTTACTCAGACCTGCGATTCAATATGCACGGGATGGTTTTCCGGTATCTGAAGTTGTTGCCTATTACTGGGGGGTGAATGCGGAAAGGTTAAACAGCTACCCCGGTTTTATTGAAACATTTACCATTCGTGGACAGACACCTGCAAAGGGTGAAATATTCAAAAATCCCGGGCTGGCGCATACCTACCAGACACTGGCAAGGGATGGTTTCCGTAGTTTCTACGAAGGGCCATTGGCTGATATGATAGCGGCATTTGTACAGAGTCAGGGAGGATTTCTACGTAAATCTGATATGATGGCGCACAGAAGCGAATGGGTTGAACCTTTATCAACCAATTACAGAGGCTATGATGTTTGGGAACTGCCGCCAAACGGCCAGGGTATTGCTGTATTACAAATGCTGAATATGATCGAACCTTATGATGTTCGTTCAATGGGGTTTGGCAGTAAAGACCACCTGCACCTGTTTATCGAGGCCAAAAAACTGGCCTTCGAAGACAGGGCAAAGTATTATGCCGATCCGGCCTTCAGCAAGGTTGATGTGCAATCACTCATTTCGAAGACTTACTCAGCTGAACGCATGAAATTGTTCAGACCCGACAAAGCATCAACAAATTATCCGGCAGGAAATATTGAATCAGGAAACACGATTTATCTGACAGTCGCAGATGAAGAAGGGAATTTCGTCAGCCTGATACAGAGCAACTACAGAGGTATGGGCTCAGGAATGATTCCTCCTGGAATGGGTTTTATGCTGCAAAACAGGGGCGAATTGTTTGCGCTTGACGATAAGCATCTGAATGTTTATGCGCCGGGAAAGAGGCCATTTCACACCATTATTCCGGGTTTCGTGACTAAAAACAACAAACCCTGGCTGAGTTTCGGCCTTATGGGAGGATCAATGCAACCTCAAGGCCATGTGCAGATTCTGATGAATCTGATTGACTTTGGTATGAACCTTCAGGAGGCAGGTGACGTGCCGCGAATCAATCATGAAGGCTCATCGCAACCGACCGGAACAAAAATGACCGATAGTGGATGGGTTAATCTGGAAACCGGATTTGACTATCAGGTGATACGTGAACTCATGAAGATGGGACACCGTATAAAATTTGATGTTGGTGGTTATGGTGGTTATCAGGCAATTATGTGGGATGAAGTCAACAAAGTGTATTACGGAGCTTCTGAATTCCGTAAGGATGGCCAGGCAGCAGGATATTAGAATAAATTTTCGATGAAAACATTTATAACATTTTGTTTTTTTCTTCTGTACTTGTCATTCTGGAGCTACGGGCAGCTGGCTGTAGTAACTCCGGCTGAGTTTGAAAAGAATGAGGGTGTTCTTTTGGTTTGGGATTACAGCCAGTCCCGTGATTCCATAACGGCTAATATAACCCGTATTGCCCAGCAGGCAGGCAAAGTCTGGATCATTTATTATCCCGGAACCGCACCTGTTGACACAGCACAGATAAGATCATATTTATACAGCAGAGGTGTAAGTCCTTCGAACTTATACTTTATTCCCGGCTGGACAGAAACACTTTGGATCAGGGATTTTGGGCCGTTATTCGGTTACGGATATCTTGGAACAGGCCTTGAACGCTTTATATATGATGCAGGCTATGCTGCATATAACAGACCAAAAGATGATTCAATTCCCAGACAAATCAGCAGGGTTTGGGAAATACCTTTCAGTCCGCTTAGTCTCGAAGTGGAAGGCGGAAATTTGATTTTCGATGGTCTGGCAAGAGGATTTGGGTCGAAAAGAATCTGGGAGCAGAATCCAGGTCTGAATCCGGATGAAATCAGAGAAATGCTGATGGAAAAATTTAATCTTACCGATTTCATGTTTTTGGATAACCTGAATAATAGCGGCGGCGGAATCTGGAAACACGTGGATATGTATATGAAAGTTATTGATTATGAAACAATATTGGTTTCATCATATCCTGATTACCTGCCCGATTACGGAGTCATTGAAGCAACGGTTGAATTGCTTGAATCCACCAATACCTTTTTTGGTAAACCATACAAGGTAATCAGAATACCCGCCCCGCCAAAGGCTGATGGAAGTTGGTCGACAACGCAGAACGATGAAATGAGAACCTATACGAATTCGCTGATCATAAACAACACGGTTATTGTCCCTTCATACAACCTGCCCGAATGGGACAATAATGCAAAAGCGATTTATACAGCTGCTATGCCCGGTTATACTGTTGAAATGGTTGATTCAAGGATGCTTACCATTCTTGGGGGAGCCGTGCACTGCATCACCCGTGAAGTTCCTGCCCAACATTTTTCGAGGATCATACACGAAAAAGTAGCAGGTGCAATTGACTATACAGAATCGGTTAACATTCATTGTCAGGCAACATCGGACACTTTGGTTCAAACAATGTGGCTTTATTACCGGAAAAGCGGAGAAGAACAGTTTACAAAGACAGCCGTTCAGCTCACCTGCCCCACGCACTATGGCACAATCCCAAATATTCAACCAACGGACACAATTGATTATTATCTGGAACTAATTACTTATAACGACAGCATAACCTATCCCCTTTCAGCACCGGAGGGATATTTCACATTCTGGTTCAATTCGGTCGGGCAAAATGAGGTCAGCATACGGGCAAATCGTTTGACGATATTCCCGAATCCTTCGGATGGAAATTTCCGTATTAAGTCAGAAGCCCAGCCTGATCTGGAATCAATCATTTCAATCACTGATGTTAGCGGCAGATTGGTGTACACATGTGGTATAACAGGTTACGCTGATGAAATTTGCACAGGTTTGGATAGGGGAACGTATATAATGAGCGTTAAAACCGAAACAGTCACACATCAGTTTGTTTTTATCGTACAATAACATTGATTGTTATGCACCGGGTGTATATGCTGAATGATGCGCATTTATTTCCTTCCGCTAAACAAGCTTCGCGTGAGGGATTGCTGGCTGTTGGTGGTGACCTTCATCCATCACGTGTGC
The DNA here is from genome assembly GCA_024710405.1 of Bacteroidales bacterium. Classification (GTDB taxonomy): domain Bacteria; phylum Bacteroidota; class Bacteroidia; order Bacteroidales; family F082; genus UBA6192. The sequence goes on along the minus strand of JANJUV010000007.1, from coordinate 37,684 downwards.
TGAAGGCCTACGCACAGGGCATATTTCCCTGGTACAGCGAAGGCGACCCTATCATGTGGTGGTCGCCCGATCCGAGAATGATTGTTATACCTAAAGAATTTCAACCTTCTAAAAGTCTCAGAAAGTTGATGCGAAGTGGAATTTATGAGGTTTTATTCGACAGGGATTTTAAAGAGGTAATGAATTCCTGTGCACACACCCGAAGAAAAGGTCAGGACGGTACCTGGATAACTCATGATTACAGGCAGGCATTTACATTGTTACACGAAGCAGGACTGGCACATTCTGTCGAAGTGTACCGCGATCACCAGCTGACAGGTGGACTATACGGACTTTCTTTGGGAAAAGTATTTTTTGGCGAATCCATGTTCCATCTCGAAGCAAACACCTCGAAGATCGCATTTGCAGCTTTGGTTGATTTCATGCTTGAGCATGAAATGTCTCTCATTGATGCTCAGCAGGAGACAGACCACCTGAAAAATCTAGGTGGTTTTGCTGTTGACAGAAGTTTTTTTCTCGAATTTCTCCGCGAGGCATTAGGCTATCCAACCCTGACCGGAAACTGGGGCAATAGTGATGCCAAACCTGTTTATATCAATCCAGATAAAATATTTGAACATATTGTACATGAAAGATCATGAGCATTTTATGCGCTTAGCCATTGAACTGGCACGCGAAAACATTAAAAGTGGTGAAGGAGGTCCGTTTGGTGCTGTAGTAGTCAAAGATGGTGTTGTTGTAGGCCGTGGGGCAAACAAGGTTGTTTCAGAACATGACCCTACTGCCCATGCCGAAGTTGTGGCTATTCGTGATGCCTGTCAAAACCTGAATACTTTTCAACTCGACGGTTGCATTATCTATTCCAGTTGTGAACCTTGCCCCATGTGTCTTGGAGCTGTTTACTGGTCGAGGCCCGACAAACTGTTTTTTGCCGCATCTCGCGAAGATGCAGCCAGGGCAGGATTTGACGATGCTTATATTTACACACAACTTGCAATAAGTGTTGACAAAAGAGACATCAAAACTGAAACCCTGCTGGAGCGTGAGTCCAATGAAGTTTTTGAACAATGGATTGCTTCCGAGCAAAAAATTCCATATTAATTCCAACCAATGGAACATCGACTTGTGAATCTGACTAAGGCTGCCAACCTGATCAGAAATTCGAATAAGATCTGTGTGTTTACGGGAGCAGGAATCTCGGCCGAAAGTGGAATACCTCCTTTCAGGGGTGAAGGCGGATTATGGAACCGATATGATCCTCATATTCTGGAAATTGGTTATTTCTTAACCAAACCAAAAGAATCATGGGAAGCTATTCGCACCATTTTTTATGATTTTTTTCATCAGGTTGCGCCCAATCCGGCACACAAAGTATTGGCTCAATGGGAATCAGATGGCAAAATCACAGGCCTTATCACCCAAAACATTGACAACCTGCATGCTCAGGCAGGAAGTGTTAAAGTATATGAATTTCATGGCAATTGTGACAGGTTGTTATGCCTTGACTGTAATAAATCATACCCATCCTTATCAGTTGACCTCAAAGAACTACCTCCCTTGTGTCCGGACTGTTTTGGTTTATTGAAACCCGATTTTGTTTTCTTTGGAGAAGGCATCCCTCCCCTTGCCTATCAGCAATCCATCGAAGCAGCCTCTTCTTGCGACCTCATGCTTATTATCGGAACTTCAGGAGAAGTTGCCCCTGCAAACCATTTGCCCCATATCGCCAAAAGAAACAAAGCTTCAATAATAGAAATTAACAGGGAGCCATCACCTTACACAAAAACAATCACCGATATCTATCTCGAAGGTAAAGCAGGTGAGTTGTTGCCTGAACTAAATGATTTAATAAATTTAAATAATTAATAATGAAACTTAAAAGATTTTTCTTCAACGCCTTGCTCATTGTTATTTTAACGGGCTTCTACGTGAATTTGCATGGTCAGGACTTCAGGTCGATGGATAGATATTTTCAGCAAGCACTCTCTGACTGGAATGTGCCCGGCATGTCGGTCGCCATTGTGAACAAAGATTCAGTGATTTGGACAGGCTCATATGGTGTAACGGACATCAACAGCAGGGAAACAGTTGACAAACATACGCTGTTTGCCGTTGCCAGCAATACAAAAGCCTTCACCGCTGCAGCACTTGCCATGCTTGTTGATGATGGCCTGATCAATTGGGATGACAAGGTCGTTAAATTTCTACCCTGGTTTAAGCTATATGACCCATATGTAACACAAAACATGACCATCCGTGATTTGCTTACACACCGATCAGGACTCGCAACCTTTTCGGGCGATCTGATTTGGTATGGAAGCACCTACAGCCGTGAAGAAGTAATCAGAAAAGCTGCCCATCTGAAACCCTCTTTCGGATTCAGGGAACAGTTTGGTTATTCAAACATTCTGTATATGGCCGCCGGAGAGATTATTCCCGCTGTTACAGGATACAGTTGGGAGGAATATATCAATAACAGACTTTTGAGGCCATTGCACATGAATCGGTCTGTTCTGAGTGTCAGCGAGCTTGAAGGCCTGGAGAATGTTGCCCGTCCACATACTTATGTAAAGAACAAAGCTACAGCTATTCCATGGCTTGACTGGGATAATATGGGGCCGGCAGGCTCCCTGATTTCATCAGCACATGATATGTCCAACTGGCTGATAATGAATTTGAATAATGGCATTTTCAATAATGACACATTGATTCTCAAACAAAGAATCTTTGAAATGCAGTCGGCAAATACCGTTTTACCGGTTTCCCCTTCTTTCAGCAAAAGATTTCCATCCACACATTTCAGGGCTTATGGGTTGGGTTGGAGTTTAATGAACTATCTGGGACATAAGATAGTGATGCATAACGGAGGATATGATGGTATGATTTCACAAACAGTTTTGATTCCGGAATCGGGCTTCGGATTTGTTATACTAACAAATTCACTATCAAACCTCTATTATCCGGTAATGTATACCCTGCTTGATGAATTGCTTTTGAATCCTGAAAAACGTGACTGGAGTAGTGAAATCCTCACACAGATCAGGAAATCAGAAGAAACAGCCTCAGCACAAAAGGCTGAGTGGGAGGCCAAACGTATTATAGGAACAAAACCTTCCTTAAAACTTGATGCTTACACAGGATATTATGGTTGTCCAATATATGATACTGTTCAGGTGTATTCATCACCAAATGGACTGATGATGCAGTTTTCGAGAAGCGAGGGCTTCAAGGGCAAGCTAACCCATTGGCATTATGACACATTCGAAGTTGAGTTTACTGATTTTCCTTCTTTGCCTAAAGGTTATGTAACTTTTTATCTGAACCGTGATGGCAATCCAGATGAATTACAGATTTATCTTGATAATCCTGATTTTGATTTTACAGAACTGGAATTGAAGCGATTAGAATAGCCCTTGCGGAAATCGGTCATCATCAAACTGTCTTAGGGTATTCTGATTATTGTACAATAGGCCTTTTGCGCCAATAAGACCAGATATTGATCAGAATAGCAATCAACAATGAAGCGGATGCGATCGTAAAAGTGGTAATAAGTCCGTATTGTTCATAGAAATATACCCCGGCTGCCGGTGCAAACAACGATCTGAAACCGGTCAGGAACAGATGAACCGATTGATAGCTTCCGGCATCGTCTGGTGCACAGAAATATGCTGAACCGATATTCCACAAGAGTACCATCGTTGCTGCAAATACACCGTGGGCAATGATGTAAAATATCAGAACATAATAAAACTTAACTCCAAGTATATAGGTATGTTGTGGAAAGATTACGGTCAGTCCCAAAAATATTATGTAAGCCATTACTGATCCGTAGGTAATAGCCGAGAACAGACGGGGATCCAGTTTGCCGAGCATTCTTCCGGCTAAAGGCAGCAAGGCAATTGCAATTATATTGTAGGAGTTACGGTAGAAGGCAACACTTGAGTAATTCATATTCAATCCTTCATAAAAGTAAACGGTAATCACGGTCACGGCAATCATAAATGAAAATCCGTAAAACATAAAACCTATTTCGAAATCCCTGAAAGCTTTGTTTTTGACGACGATCTGAACCATATCCCTGACAGAAGCCTGAACGGAGGCACTGAGGTTAGTGCCGGGCAATAATCCGGTTTCAGGATAATGAATCAACGACAATACCCAAAGTGAAACAATGCTCAACAATCCGGCAAGCGGGAGAACCCACGTAAAACTCATCTGATGTAGATCGAGCAGCCATCCGTAAACAAAGGTCGTGACCAACATGATGATTTTATTGACGGTGGCCGAATAGCTGTATAATTTTCCGAAGTTCTGATGAAAATAATTTGCCTTCAATAGGAAGTTGATAGTCGGGTTAATCACCAGATGTCCTAGGTAATATATAAAAAATACCAACAGAAAAAGGGCATGAAAAAGTTGTGTGTGCTGGTAAGCTTCTATTTGCGAAGGAAACAACAGAAAACCAAGCATTGGAATTCTGGTTAACAATGCGGTTCTCCGAAGCAGTGCTTTTCGGTTGACAACCCTTTTCAGCCATTCGTGGATAAAAAACAATCCGACAAATACAACAACACTAAACTGAAAAAGTAGGCTCATCTGATAATTCGTACCCTGAAGGCTTTTCAGAAACACAAATTCATTGAGCGCCAATATTCCCAGAATGATACCTTCGATTGATGAATACACTGTATAGAGCCGGAAGGTCCTTTTTTCGTTGGCTTGAAAGTCCTTCATAGACAATTATTAATACTTAAAACCCAATCCTTTTTGTATTCAATGGCACAAATGTGATCATCCATTTCTGATAGATATTTTACTGAAAATTGTGCCGGAATTTCATCATCAATGCCTCATTATGAGAATCTGATTGCTTTTGAAGGGGCTATTCTGTTGATAACAGTGGTAGGAATCAGCAGCATCAACATCCAAACGACAAGCGTCAGTATATTGATAAGTAGTATGTTTTCAACACTAAGATCGACAGGCACTTCTGAAAGATAATAAGACTCGGCCGGAAGTTTCAGAAAGGCTGTTTTCAGTTGTAATACACAGAAACCTATTCCCAGCAGATTGCCAAACAGCAATCCGCGCACTAATATATCGGCCGAATGATAGAGAAATATTTTACGGATGATTTTGTTGCTTGCCCCCATTGCCTTTAAGATGCCGATCATAGATGTTCGTTCAAGAATGATGATAAGAAGCGTGCTCACAATGGTAATGCCTGCCACCATCAACAAGAGCAGTATGATAACCACGACATTCATATCCTGCAGGTCGAGCCAGTCGAAAATATGCGGGTAATTCTGGCGTACAGTGTAGGCAACCAAATCAACAGGAAGCGCCATATCAACGGCATCAGCAATTTCATTCAGCCGGCTTATATCGCTGATTCTTATTTCTATAGAGCCCACCTGATCCTCTTCCCATCCATTTAAGCGCTGAATGTGACGTATATCTGAAAACACGTAGGTCTCATCAAATTCTGTAAGGCCAGTTTCATACACGCCGGCAACAACAAAACGACGACCTCTGGGTTGATTATTCTCTCCGGCTACAAACCAAACACGCAAATCATCACCTGTGCTGAGCGATAGTTTCCGGGCTATAATCGAAGAAATCATCACTTCATCACTGCGTTCATTCTGATTCGTGCGAATCAATGAACCGGATTTCATGGATGGCTCAAACAAACTCCAATCAAAGTCGCTTCCCACGCCGCGGAGTACAATACCCTGAATGTGTTCATCAGTTTTGATGATCCCGGCTTTTGAGGCTGTTGCCTGAACCTGAGCTACACCATCCAAATCAAGCAATCGTTGATATAATTCATTATTGAATAGTATCGGGTTGGCTTCATAACTTGAATTGTTGTCCAGTGATTCCACCTGAATGTGGCTGACAAAACCAATCACTTTCTCACGTATCTGGTGTTTAAAACCAATAACAATACTTACTGAGGCTATCATTACGGCGACACCAACTGCAACGCTGATAATTGAAGTATTCATGACTACACCTGATACGCCGGAGCGTGACATGGAATAAAACCGGCGGGCAATGAATGAAGCGAGGTTCATGAAATTTGATTATCTATGCAAAATTAATCAATATGCCGAGATGAGAACTCTGCTCTTCGTATTGCTCCTGATTGCTACTGCCTGTCTTAAGGCAGGCAATCCCGTATTGGTCGAGCCAAATGTGGTCACGCCCGGAGCTGCACGCTTCGGGTTATATGTAGATTCACTAAAGGGTTTAAAGGTTGGTCTGGTGGCCAATCATGCGAGCGTTATCGGTCAAACACATCTGGTCGACACCCTGATTAATCAGGAGGTTAACATCATACGTATTTTTAGCCCCGAGCACGGTTTCAGAGGAAATGCCGATGCAGGAGCCATTGTCGACAGTTATATTGACCAGGATACCCAGATACCGGTTATCTCACTTTACGGAAAAAAGAAGAAGCCTGACTTAAAAGATTTGAAGGATATTGATATTGTACTAATTGATCTTCAGGATGTTGGAGTAAGGTTTTACACCTACATTTCAACGCTTACCTACATGATGCAGGCCTGTGCAGAAGTAGGGATACCTGTTAAAGTACTCGACAGGCCTAATCCAAACGGCTATTACATAGATGGCCCTGTTCTGGACACCAATTTCCGTTCATTCGTAGGCCTGCATCCCGTACCTGTTGTTTATGGTCTGACAATCGGCGAATATGGTCATATGGTGAATGGAGAAGGCTGGCTGGGCAATGGTCGGAAATGTGATTATACAGTTGTTCCGTTGGAAGGCTATTCACGTAACATGATTTGTAAGCTTCCGGTGAAGCCATCACCCAATCTAAAGAGTTGGAAATCTGTTTATCTGTATCCTTCATTGTGCTTTTTTGAAGGCACTGTTGTTAGTGTCGGGCGGGGAACAGATCATCCGTTTGAAGCATTCGGGCATCCTGATATCAAAACCGGCTCATATTCCTTTACTCCCAGAAGCGTTCCAGGCGCAAGTGTGCACCCCCCTTTCAAGGGTCAGACTTGTTATGGAACCAATCTTGCTTCATTTGCTGAAGCGAATATCACGCAACACGGACAATTGCAACTTGACTGGTTGATCCAGGCATATAATGAACTTTCAAACCGACATAAATTCTTCAACAGCTATTTCAGCACACTTGCCGGAAATGCTCTGCTGAAGCAACAAATAGAGCAAAACATTCCGGCATCTGAAATCAGAATGAGTTGGAAGCCCGATTTGGAAAATTACAAGCAAATCAGAAGAAAATACCTGATTTATGATGATATCGGAATAGATTAATTCACAAGTGTCAGCATCAGCTGAGCTACTTTCAGTTGGTGCGACCGGGATAAACCTTAAGGGCTTCTTCGAGCACTTTCATCGAGTTTTCAAGATCAGTCACATTTAGCACATAACTGATTCTGACTTCATCTTTACCTCTGCCGGGTGTGGAATAAAAACCGCTTGCTGGTGCGAGCATTACTGTCTGACCTTTATAGTCAAATGATTCGAGCAACCATTGGCAGAAATTATCTGAGTCATCGATAGGCAGCCGGGCTACTACATAGAATGCTCCTTTTGGAGTCGGGCAAAATGCACCCTTCATACGATTGATTTCTTTGACCACTACGTCACGGCGGTTCAGATATTCCTGCAGAACTTCTGTGAAATACACATCAGGTGTTTCGATGGCAGCTTCAGCAGCAATTTGACCGAAACTCGGGGGGCTTAGTCTTGCCTGTGCAAATTTTAGCGCGGTTTTCATCACCTCGCGGTTTTTAGAAATCATGCAACCCACGCGAACGCCACATGCGCTATATCGCTTAGAGACAGAATCTATAAGAATCACATTATCCTCAATGCCTTCAAGGTGCATGCATGAATAGTGTGTGTTTCCGTCATAGCAGAACTCCCTGTACACTTCATCAGCAATAAGATACAGGTCGTATTTGATCACAAGTTGCCTGAGCACTTCAAGTTCGTCTTTTGAATAAAGGTAGCCGGTTGGATTATTGGGGTTACAAACGAGAATGGCTTTTGTACGCGGGGTAATAGATTTTTCAAAGTCAGCGATGGGAGGCAGCGCAAAACCAGAATCAATGCTCGAAAATATTGGAGTAACCTTCACACCGGCATTAATGGCAAATCCGTTATAATTGGCATAGAAGGGTTCCGGAACGATTACTTCGTCGCCCGGATCCATTATGGTCTGAAACGCAAACAAAATAGCTTCAGAAGCTCCGGCTCCGATGATAATGTCATCAGCAGTGATATTGATAAGATGTTTCTTATAGTATTCAGCAAGTTTTTTCCTGTAAGACGGTATCCCGGCCGAATGGCTGTATTCTACCACTTTTCCACTGAAGTTCCTGACAGCATTAAGTGCCACTTCCGGTGTGGGAATATCCGGTTGGCCTATGTTAAGATGATACACCTTAATTCCCCTCTGTTTAGCTGCTTCTGAATATGGAACCAACTTGCGGATGGGCGACTCAGGCATTAGCCTGCCTTTTTGTGAAATACCTGGCATAAACGTTTGGTTTTTGGTTTGTTATGTCTGTGTTGATGAATTCAAAAAAAATCAGTTCAGGTTGACACGTACAATTACTCCTGATTCAACACTTCATTCTTCTCCTAAAGAATGAAGGAAGGTGTACTTTAATTCAGCCCCATTAGTTGCTGCGGTTTACGGGAGCACCTGAGCTCATGTCTTTTTCCGGAAGGGCATCAGCCGGCTTGGCCACCACACTGCCTTTGATCCTGAGTACTACGGAATTATTCTTTTTAGCATTGGACAAAATGGTAACTGACCTGTTGATTGGTCCGGCTTTTGAAGTGTTGTACGTTACGGTTATTTTTTCTGATTCACCTGGTAGAATGGGCTGGCGCGGCCAACTGGGAACTGTGCAGCCACATGATGATCGGGGCTGTGATAAGATCAGCGGCTCATTTCCGGTATTTGTGAATTCAAAAGTACAGCTACCATCGCTGTTTACATAAATCTGCCCGTAGTCATGCAGGTCCTTTTTAAAAGTTATCTCAGGTCCGTTAACTTTCTCTGCTGCTTCTTGATTCTGGGCCACAACAGCATTCATAAGAAAAACAACAACTGCAATTAAACTGACTCTTTTCATAATCTATTATATTTTTTAGATCAAAAACTGTGTTAACACTTGCAAAATTAAGTATAATGAAAGTGCTGTGTGATTAAGTTTCGTATAAATTTCACATTTTTTAACCTCACTATTTTTGTATCACGACCCAATGGCAACATAAATTTGCAGTTGCCAAAGCAATTACAGCACTTTGTGGGTTGAGAAGTATCATAAAAATCCCTTGCATGCTTTTAAAAAAATAGTATTTTTGCACCCTCAAATTACGGCGAGGTAGCTCAGATGGTTAGAGCGTCGGATTCATAACCCGGAGGTCGCGAGTTCAACTCTCGCTCTCGCTACAAATGTAAAAGCTGTCTGTCAGGGCAGCTTTTTTTTTGCTGAAATTTTTCCTTTCCTTTCATGTTACTGCAAGTATGGAAGTTACCTTATCTCTTTCACATTCGAATTATTCGTCTAGTCACCTTATCCATCTTTTAAAATTGATCTTCTGAGGAATAAGTTTATTTTTGAGCAGACACATTATTTATGAAATACAAAGTAATTTCCTTAGCTATCAGCATCAGTTGTGCTCTTGTTTCTGCAAACGCTCAATATAATCCACATGCAGGCAGAATTGTTTCATATACCGAACATTCGGCTGTTACTGCAACTTCAGGATTAAATCCCTTGCTTGCCATTGATAACGACACGCGTACATTCTGGGAGTCGGCTGCAACAATTCCTGAAGGTTATATTTCGCGTCCGGACCTTAATGTGATGCTCAAAACATTTTCTGGAATTACAAATAATGCCTTTGATGGCAATCTGAATACTGCGCAACGCTTTGAAAAAGCCGACAGGCATGGTCTTTACACTTTTGCACATACTTTTGATAAAACCACAGCCGTCAGGCATATCGTCCTGAAGGCACAGGTCAGTTCAATGCTTACTGTCTTTCTGATCAGAAATGGTATTAAAACTGTAGTGCTGACCTATCAGCCGGGAGAAAACTATAGCCTGAAATCACACCTTCCTGATCCGTCGCAGTTTTATGATGCTGTGGCTGTGCAATGCGACAGTCCCTTTGATGTGTTTGAACTTGCCGTTATGACCGAAGAACCGTTTGAAGGAATTGTGTTTGACTTTGGTAAGGTTGTACCTATTGGACAGATTTATTCCAGACATATGTCATCAGATCATGTTTACAGGTCGATTATTGAATTTTCTGCTGATGGTTTCAGTTGGACGAAGGTGGCTGAACTCCACCCTCAGGCAATTGCTTTTGTGCCCATGATACTTGACCGTGAATACGAGGCAAGGTTTATGCGACTGCTTCATTTCTTGAAACCTGTCGATTATGCAAAAGCGGTTGTTTGGGAGGTGAAAGTGTATGACAGGAATGGCCCTTTCGGCAAACCTGCTGATTTTACAATAAACCCGGCAAATATCAGCGATAGGTTAGGCATTAATGGCATTTGGGGATGGGGATATAATACTTACAGTGATAATCTCCCTGAAGGCGCCGGGCCTGAATTTTTTGCTCAGGTAGCATCTTCGGGCCGCAATTATCATGAGATGCTATGGGATGTGACAAGTCCCGCCGAAACGCCCGATTATGCAGCAATGGCTTCCGGAAAAGGAACAAAACCATATTGGTGGCTCAATTGGGATCGTGAATACGGTACATGGAGAAATACTGGGTTTAAAGTCACAGCAACGATAATGTTTACTGCCAAAACTGTTCCTGAACATTTATGGCCTGATCCTATAGAGCACGCAAGGAAATATGGATACGCGTTTGCAAAGCATTTTGGCCCGGGCAAAGGAAACGCTTTGGTCGGCATGGTCGAAGCCGGTAACGAACCATGGGATTATTCAAAGGGATTCTACCCGAAGGTGCTTCAGGGAATGGCATCCGGTTTTAAAGATGCAGATCCGCAGCTTAGAGTCATCCCTGCAGCCTTTCAGGCAACATTCATGCGGTATGAAGGACACGATGACAACCACTACATTGCTGACAATATCCCAAAAGAGGCCATTCCATTTCTCGATGGGTTAAACGGTCATTTCTATTCGCACACCTTTGACCATGAGGGAAAAAGAATCACGGTTAACCCTGAAGATCCGCGTTCAGGACTGCACGGGATCAGAAATTTGTTGCGCTGGCGCGATGCCAATATGCCCGGAAAACCGGTCTACATCACAGAGTATGGCTTTGACAGCGAAGGAGGTGAAGAAGAATGTGATTTTGCCGGATGCATCTCAGAAGAAAAACAGGCTGCATGGGGCTTAAGAGCATTGATGATACTCCTCAGGCAAGGTGCCGAATCAGCATACTGGTATTTTTTTGCCAACGAATTTACTGCAGCTGTGTTGCATTCCCGGTCAGGTCTGACAGCCTCAGCCGATAAAAAGTTCAGCCCAAAGGCTTCATTCCATGCGTTCAGAAAGTTTAACGCCATTCTTGGAAAAACGAGACTCATGAAAGTGCTTGCTGAGTCCGATCAGCTTTATGCCTATTATTTTGAAGATGTCGGGGGAAATGCGTTTGTTGTGGTCTGGGCACCTCATGGCGATGATCCTGACAAAGGACTGTCGGTAAGCATGAAACTTCCGGGCAATCCTGAATCGTACTGCTATCTGGATGGACACGAAAAAACAGAATGGAATGCACTTAAAATGAATCAGGACAGGAATACATATAATATCAAAGGTTATCCAATGATAATCAGATTGTCCGGAAAGTAAATTGGTTTGTAAACCAAGTTTAACCGGTGCAAATACTTTTTGAACTAAATTAGTTTAAGTTAAGAGGCATATTTGTGTAAATTCGTAGCTCAATCATCATTCCCATTTATTATGAAACATTTAGTACCGTTTTTGTTGTTAGCACTTACAATAACAAGTTGTGAAACAGCTTCCTACAAACAAGAGGAAGAAGTGCATCAACCGGCTTCTGTCATTGGACCGGTTCAGCTGAATCTAGAATCGGACATCCTCAGTCCCGAATTGTTGTGGTCTATGGGTCGTTTGGGTGAATATGTCCTTTCGCCCGACAGATCAAAAATTCTTTATTCCGTCACTTATTACGACTTAAAGCAGAATAAGGGCAATACCGACTTATATGTCATGAATATTGACGGCACGGACATTCAGCGACTGACCGAAACGCCCGGCGGTGAATATAACCCCAGGTGGAGGCCGGATGGAAAAAAAATCGGGTTTCTGGCTGCTTCAGAAGGTAAAATGCAGTTGTGGGAAATGAATACTGACGGAAGTAACAAAAAAATGATGACAGCAATAAGTGATGGCATCAATGGCTTTGAGTATTCGCCAGATCAGAACAAGATTATGTTTATTTCTGAGGTTAAAATCGGACAGGATGTCCACGACATGCATCCCGACCTCCCGCAGGCTACCGGCAAGATCATGAATGATCTCATGTACAGGCATTGGGATCATTGGGTGGAAACCTACAGTCATGTTTTTGTAGCCGGTTATAATGAATCCGGAGTTACCGATGTAAAAGACATCATGGCCGGAGAACCATGGGAATCACCTGTCAGACCCTGGGGAGGCATGGAGCAGCTTACATGGAGTCCCGATGGCAAATCACTCATTTACACTGCCAGAAAAAAGACAGGAAAAGAATACAGCCTTTCCACTAATACTGACTTATATCTGTACAACATTGATTCAGAAACAACGACAAATCTTACAGAAGGCATGATGGGTTACGATCACCATCCGGTATTCTCACCCGATGGCAAAAGCCTCGCCTGGGAAAGTATGAAAAGAGATGGCTATGAAGCTGACAAGGTAAGACTGATGGTGATAAACTTGGAAACCGGAGAGAAACGTGATTTCAGTGACGGTTTTGATCAGGATGCGCATAGCCTGAGCTGGTCTGAAGATGGAAAAAGCATCTATTTTGTGAGCAACTGGCACGCACTGGATCAGATATACCGACTTGATATTGAGTCAGCAACTATCCAGAAAATTACTGAAGGCACCCATAGTTACACTTCAGTGCACAATGCAAAGGACAGGCTCGTAGGAACACGCATGTCTATGTCATCACCCGTTGAGCTTTTTTCTATCAACCCGGATTCGGGAGAAGAAACTCAGTTAACTTTTTTGAACAAGTCATTGCTGGATCAGCTGACAATGGGAAAAGTTGAGGCCCGTTGGATGAATACAACAGATAACAAGAAGATGTTGACATGGGTTATTTATCCACCTCATTTTGACCCTGAGAAGAAGTACCCTGCCCTACTCTATTGTCAGGGCGGCCCGCAAAGCACGGTAAGTCAGTTTTGGTCCTACCGATGGAACTTACAGCTCATGGCTGCAAATGGATATATTGTTGTAGCGCCAAACCGTCGCGGATTGCCCGGTTTTGGCAGCGAGTGGAACGAACAGATCAGTGGTGATTACGGTGGCCAGAACATGAAGGATTATCTGACCGCCATTGATGAGATGGCTGCTGAACCCTTTGTGGACGAAACCCGACTGGGTGCAGTCGGCGCAAGTTATGGCGGATTTTCGGTTTACTGGCTTGCCGGCAACCACAACAAGCGCTTTAAGGCTTTTATAGCGCACAATGGAATGTTTAATCTCGAAGCACAATATCTCGAGACCGAAGAGATGTGGTTTGTAAATTGGGATCTGGGTGGTCCGTTTTGGGAAAAAGACAATAAAACTGCTCAATGGTCCTATGCAAATTCACCTCATCGTTTTGTACAGAACTGGGACACTCCCATTTTGGTTATTCACAGTGAGCTTGATTACAGAATTGTTGCTTCTCAGGGTATGCAGGCGTTCAATGCTGCCAAACTTAAAGGTGTTCCAGCGCGTTACCTTTATTTCCCGGACGAAAACCACTGGGTGCTGAAACCACAGAATAGTGTGCTATGGCAAAGAACATTTTTCGGATGGCTTGATCAATGGTTGAAGTAGGAGGCCAAGAGTCAATCCTACAGCATAGTATCTTACTTGGCTGACAGAAACATAAAGCTATCTCGCCGGAGATGCTGTTTAAAAGTTAATATTTTTATCGCCTCAGGCACACGTTGTGCTAAATTCTGTCGTTAGTTTAGCACAGAACATGATCGCCTGCAATAAATATCAAACCAAAACCTCAAGCGACACATGCAAAACGTAAATATTGCTTTCTTTTTGCTTTTTCTTGTTAATCTGGTTTTTGCAAATGATGTTTTTGCTGACAGCACACATTCTGTAAAAACAGACTCACTTAAATACTGGAAAAGTACAGGACGATTCTCTCTCAATTTTAATCAAAACGCATTCAATAACTGGGCTGTAGGCGGTGAAAATTCCATATCAGGTAAAAGTCTGGTAGACTATAAAACAAGGTTTGAAAAGGACAATTTCTCGGCTGAATATACCAATAAAATGGCTTATGGTGTAGTGGGTTACGGACTGGAGCGTGTCGAGAAAACCGATGACAGACTGGAGGCCTCTGTTTCACTTTCGCGCAAAGCTATCCGTAAATGGACCTACACATCACTGTTTACTTTCAAATCGCAGTTTACTGACAGCTACAAGTATCCTAACGACTCAGTGGTGGTTTCATCATTTATGGCTCCGGGCTACCTCAATGCATCCATTGGTTTCAATTACAGGCCCACTGATAAGTTTGAAGTCTTTATCAGTCCTGCATCCGGAAAGTTCACCTTTGTAACTAATCAGAGTCTGGCCGACAAAGGCGCTTTCGGAGTCGATAAAGCAGTGTTTGATACCAGCGGTGCCTTGATCAGAGAAGGTGCTAACCTTTTATGTGAGTTTGGCATTAATGTACTTTCGAAGTTTTCGAAAGACCTGACCAATCAGGTCGAACTTATCAGCACACTCAACCTCTATAACAACTATCTTGATAATGACAGGTCGAACAGGTGGAATATTGACCTGGATTGGGAAACCAGTCTAAATTTCTCCATCAACAAATACCTGCAGACTGTTCTGTTTCTGCACCTGAAGTACGACCACGACATCAGTATTCAGCAATATGAGATTGTCGATGGTCAGCGAATTGTCATTTCTGAGGGGCCCAGATTACAATTTAAAGAGTCTATCGGCATTGGTCTGATGTATAAAATTTAAATGACAATCAAATAATCACGTCTTTTTTAGTTTTTTTTTCTTCAGATTCCAGAGCATAGTTATTTTTATATATCTTGCATGAGGTTTCGCTAACAAATTAAAACACGCTCATTATGAAAATTACAATCGTTGGAACCGGTTATGTCGGACTGGTTACCGGAACATGCTTTGCCGAAGTTGGAATTGATGTTCATTGTGTTGACATTGACAAAAAAAAGGTTGATAACCTGAACAATGGTATCATTCCTATTTATGAACCCGGCCTTGAAGAGATGGTTCAAAGAAATGTGGAAAAGAAAAGATTGTTTTTTACGACCGATCTCGGCCCCACACTTAAAGATTGTCAGGTGGTTTTCAGCGCGGTTGGTACCCCACCTGACGAAGACGGTAGTGCCGACCTGAAATATGTGCTTGATGTAGCACGCGAGGTTGGACGCAACATGGAGGATTATATCCTGATTGTGACTAAAAGCACTGTTCCTGTTGGTACGGCCGAGAAAGTCAGGAAAGCCATCAAGGAAGAGCTTGAAAAAAGAGGTGTTGACATTCCTTTTGATGTGGCATCTAACCCTGAGTTTTTGAAAGAAGGAGCAGCAGTGGATGATTTTCTCAAACCAGACCGTATTGTGGTTGGTCTAGATTCGAGCCGGGCTGAAGATCTTATGAAGCGCCTTTACAAACCATTTACTTTGAATGGACATCCTGTGATTTTTATGGATATTGTTTCAGCCGAAATGACCAAATATGCAGCTAATGCCATGCTGGCAACCAAAATCAGTTTTATCAACGATATTGCAAACCTGTGCGAAATAGTTGGTGCCGACGTGAATATGGTGCGCAAAGGAATTGGATCCGACAGGCGTATCGGGCCATACTTTATCTATCCCGGAACAGGATACGGCGGATCATGTTTTCCCAAAGATGTGAAAGCATTGATCAAAACTGCCAGATCATACAACTACGAACTTCGTGTACTGCAATCTGTTGAAGATGTAAACGAAGATCAGAAATCGGTGCTTTTCGGCAAAATCAACAGGTACTTCGACGGCAAACTAAAAGACAAGGTTGTTGCCGTATGGGGACTTTCGTTTAAACCCAACACCGACGACATGCGAGAAGCTCCTGCCAGGGTAATCATCGCTAAACTGCTTGAAGCCGGCGCGAAAGTGAAAGCCTACGATCCTGTTGCTATGGAGGAAGGACACCGGATTTTTAACGATAAAATCGAGTTTGCCAAAGACCAGTACGATGCGCTTATTGATGCCGATGCCCTGATTATTGTTACTGAATGGTCGGAGTTTAAATTCCCGAATTTCAGGGTAATCAAGAAATTGCTCAAAACACCGGCTATATTCGACGGTCGTAACATATACGATGCCAAGGAAATGGCTTCTGAAGGATTTGACTATTTCTGTATTGGTATCCGTACAAAATAGAGCACTTCTGATCAAACAAACAGTAAAACCAATCGAAAACACCGTTTTATGAAGAGAATTCTTGTTACAGGTGGTGCCGGGTTTCTGGGATCGCATCTTTGCGAAAGATTATTAACAGAAGGAAACGACGTGATTTGCCTTGATAACTACTTCACCGGGCAAAAAAAGAATGTAGTGCATCTTCTTGATAATCCCTATTTCGAACTGGTGCGGCACGATGTAACTTCACCCTATTTTGTCGAAGTGGATGAGATTTACAACCTGGCCTGTCCGGCATCACCCGTACATTATCAGTACAACCCCATTAAAACGGTGAAAACATCGGTTATGGGCGCCATAAATATGCTCGGACTGGCTAAGCGTATTAAGGCTAAAGTATTACAGGCCTCCACCAGCGAAGTATATGGCGACCCCGAGCAGCATCCGCAGCAGGAAAGTTACTGGGGGCATGTTAACCCCATCGGCCCAAGGGCTTGTTATGACGAAGGAAAACGATGTGCAGAGACTTTGTTTGTCAACTATCATAAGCAGAATAATGTGCGCATCAAAATCATCAGAATTTTCAATACCTATGGCCCGAGAATGCATCCCAATGATGGTCGTGTGGTATCTAACTTCATTGTGCAGGCACTCAAAGGAAAGGACATAACTATTTATGGTGATGGCAAACAAACACGTAGTTTTCAGTATGTTGACGATCTCGTCGAAGGAATGATCAGACTGATGAATACACCTGACAGTTTCACAGGTCCTGTTAACATTGGAAACCCGGGAGAGTTTACCATGCTCGAACTTGCAGAGAAAGTGATCCGCATGACCAATACTAAATCAAAGATTGTGTTTCAGCCGCTTCCCGCCGACGATCCCATGCAACGACGCCCCGACATCAGCCTTGCGAAAGAAGTGCTTGGATGGGAACCAAAAATAAATCTTGATGAAGGCCTGGCGCGCACTATTGATTATTTCAGGTCAGTTGTTTAGAAATGATGATTCCCATTTTAGTAACCGGCAGTAACGGGCAGTTAGGCTCAGAACTCAGAAAACTTTCATTAACCGAAACCTCATTTCTATGGCATTTTACGGACGTTGATACATTGGATATCACTAACCCTAAAAGCCTTGAATCATATTTGAAGCTGCACCGGATTCAGTTTTGTGTCAATTGTGCGGCCTACACAGCCGTTGATAAAGCCGAAGATGAGCCCGAACTGGCCCAGCTCGTCAATGCCACTGCCGTAAAAAACCTCGCTGATGCATGCGAAAGAAATCATGCAACCCTGATCCATATATCTACCGATTATGTGTTTGATGGAATGCACTTTAAACCTTATATCGAAACAGATGCTATCAATCCGGTTTCATCCTACGGTAGAAGTAAGGCAGAAGGCGAAAATATCTTACATCAACATAACTGCAGGTCGGTCATTATCCGCACTTCATGGTTATATTCAGCATTTGGCAATAATTTTGTCAAAACAATGCTTAGACTGGGTAAAGAAAGAAACGAACTACGGGTGGTAGCAGATCAGGCCGGAACGCCAACATGGGCAGCCGATCTGGCAGCAGCTATTCTTCATATGCTTCACTGCGCCCAAAAACTGGAATCCAAAGAAATATTTCACTACAGCAATGAAGGTTTGATCAGTTGGTACGATTTTGCCCAATCCATTATGGAGCTTGAGCAGTTAAATTGTAAGGTAATTCCGATTAGCTCTGACGAATACCCGGTTCGCACAAAAAGGCCCTATTATAGTGTACTCGATAAAAGTAAGTTCAGGACATGGGCTAAAACCGAAGTGCCATACTGGAAAGACAGTCTGGTAAAATGTCTTGAGGAAATCAGACTACATGTAAACAAATAGGCATAATAAGGAAATTAACTTAATTCAACATGAGTAACAATATTGATCCACAGGTTTTGAATGTTGCGCTTAGGTGGACACAGGCGCCATTTGATCCAGAAACCATTGAACAGGTAAAAAACCTCATTGAGAACGATCCTCAGGAACTGACCGAATGCTTTTACAGAAATCTGGAATTTGGCACCGGCGGTTTGCGCGGAATCATGGGCGTTGGCACCAACCGTATGAACAAATATACCGTCGCAATGGCAACCCAGGGCCTGGCCAATTACCTGAAGAAAATGTTTCCGGGCAAATCAGATATTTCTGTTGCCGTGGCACATGATTGTCGCAACAACAGTGACTTCTTTGCCAAAATAACGGCTCAGGTGATGAGTGCCAACGGAATAAGGGTGTATCTCTTTGAAGGCTTACGCCCGACACCGGAGTTATCTTTCGCCATTCGTCATTTCGGCTGCCAGAGCGGAGTTGTGATAACTGCATCGCACAATCCTAAAGAATACAACGGTTATAAGGCCTACTGGGACGACGGCGGACAATTGATAGCCCCCCATGACAAGAACGTGATTGCAGAAGTGGAAAAAATCACAGATCCTTCCCTGGTTCGTTTTAATGAGAATCCATCATTCATCAAATACCTGGGCAAAGAATTTGATGAGATCTATATTGCCAACATCCGGAAACTAAGTCTTTCTCCTGAAGTTATCCAACGGCAAAAAGACTTTCCGATTGTCTTCACCCCTATTCATGGCACAGCAGTTGAGCTTGTTCCAATGGCACTGAAGGCTTTTGGCTTTGAAAACGTTATCGGGGTTGACGAGCAGAATGTCATCGATGGAAATTTTCCGACCGTACACTCACCTAACCCCGAAGAGCCTGCAGCTTTGTCAATGGCCATCAAAAAGGCCATTGAAACAGGTGCGCAACTGGTGATGGCAACAGATCCCGATGCCGACCGCGTTGGCATTGCTGTTCGTGACGATAAGAATGAGTTTATATTGCTCAACGGTAATCAGGCGGCAAGCTTGCTCATTTATTATCTACTGACCAAATGGAGCGAGAATAAAAAACTCACAGGAAAAGAGTTTATTGTCAAAACCATTGTTACTTCTGAGTTGCTCTTTGATATAGCTGACAAGTATGGTGTCAAAAGGTTTGATGTGCTCACCGGGTTTAAATACATTGCAGATATCATCAAACAATTCGAAGGTTCCATGACCTTTATAGGCGGTGGAGAAGAAAGTTACGGATATCTTGTGGGAGATTTTGTGCGCGATAAGGACGCTGTGAGCTCATGTGCCATGCTTGCCGAAACAGCAGCATGGGCTGCCGACAATGGCAAAAGCATGTACGAAATGCTTAAAGAACTGTATGTTGAATTTGGTTTTTATAAGGAAAAACTGCTGTCGATCACTAAAAAAGGTAAGGCCGGAGCTGAAGAGATCAAAGAGCTTATGGAACGTTTCAGGAATAATCCACCTGAGTTTATAGCCGGTTCGAAACTGGTAATGGTGAAAGATTATAAGCTGGGAATATGCAGAAACATTGTAAATAGATCTGTAGAAACTATTGAACTACCAAAATCTGATGTTCTGCAATTCTTTACCGAAGATGGAAGTAAAATCAGTGTAAGGCCTTCAGGTACAGAACCAAAAATTAAGTTTTATTTCGGCATTAAAGGCGAGCTTAAAAGTACTGCCGGGTTTGATCAGGTTAATGAAGCACTGGAAAACCGGATCAGTGAAATCATGAACGATCTGGGTGTTTAGAACCAGCCATCGGTCCAAGAATAGCTTCTAATTGTTAACACAGATGCTGTGACTTTGTGGAGAAACAATAATGTTGAAAAGATATGATCTGTGATTGCCGGATATTTATTATTCGGCATAATAACCACAACGGTGAACCAGTGTTAAGAATTATCTGTTCACAATGACAGCAGTACAACGATTCGATGCACTCATGAGATATTCACTACTTCAGCTGATCAGACGATACTTCCGGTTCTTTGCATTAATTGTATTGTTCATGCTTACATCTGCCACAATTCAAGGTCAGGATAAAGAACGCGTAATCAACCTGAAATCAGGATCACAGATTTTCTTAAATGACAGTATTCTTTTCATTAAGAACGATACAACACTGATCATAAATAAACATGATGTGTTGACAATTAAAGATAAAGAAGAAATAGACTTTTACCTGCGCCTTAAAGAACTACGGGAGAAGAACAGGCTTACAAACGAGATAATCAGCCTTGTGATAAAGCCGGATCAGGCTAAACAATCAACGGATAAAGACCTTACGGAGAATTTTGCCAGATTCCTTCCTTATTCGGGCATGACAATTCGAAATGTCAGGATCCGGAATACGGATGTAATAGGCCAAACTGTATATGACACCCTAAGCAGGCCTACTTCTTTTGCTGAAGAAATGATCAATAAAATGCATGTGTATACGAGAGAAGCTGTGCTTCGAAGGAATCTATTTGTTGAATCCGGCGACACCATAAATCCCTGGCTGTTGGCAGATAATGAGCGCCATTTAAGGTCGCTTTCATTTATTGAGAATGCATTGATATATTTTGTGCCGGTTGATGATAATACGGTTGATCTTGTTTACGTAGTTAAAGACAAAATACCTTACGGGGTGTTGCCGATATATCACAGTGCTAAAAAACAGAGCCTCAGGATATGGAATGCCAATATGATGGGGTATGGACGACGTTTAGGTACCTCCATTTCATTGGAACCTGAACGTGCTCCTTCCCTTTATGTATCAGGCGCTGAATTCGGAATGAATAACATTGGTAAAACCTTTATTGACGGCAAAGTCCAGTACAACAGGTCGGGTGACCATCAAACGGGCAACATCATACTCAACCGTGAATTTATTCCCGGACTCGTGCATTTTGCATATGGTTTGGAAAGCAGCTTTGGTACGAAAAAACTGCCTGACTATTATTTCTCTGATCATCTAACACAGGATTACTACACTTTTTCAGCTGTAAACCTCTGGGCCGGCTATCAGTTTGCTATCGGAAAGCAAAATGATTTTACACAACGTCCTGTGTACTTCATTCCGGCTATTGGTTTGCAGACCATCAATTTCTACAAAAGGCCTTTTATATCTGCAGACTCAAACCGGTTTTTCAGCAGGAATACTGCTTTTTTTGCATCATTTTCCATGAGTTCTCGTAACTTTCTTCAAACATCCAGTCTTTTTGTGCAAGCCAGACCAGTTGATCTGCCCTATGGGTACAGCATCAGTTTGATAAACGGAATCACATTCAATGAGTTTGAAACCATGCCATATTTGGGTCTTGACCTTCGACTGGCCAGATCATTTGGGCGAGCAGGTTATTTTATCGGACACACAGCTTTTGGAACACATATCACAGATGGACAGGCAAAACAGGGTACACTTTCTTTTTATACAGGTTATATAAGCCCAGTTATCAGTTTTTTTGGTATGCCTTCAAGAGTGTTGGTATCGGCAGGGTATCAGCAAGGCATCGACCGATTTACAAACGACAGCATTTATTTGAGAAACAGTGAAGAAACTCCCGGCCTGCGAAGCAATAAGCTTAGGGGGTTTGTGAAATCAACCACAATGATTCAGCTGAATTTCTATTACCATAAAAGATGGCTTGGGTTCAGCATGACACCGTATTTATTTGTCAGTTCCGGTATTATAGCAGACAATGTAGCTGATTTGTCACGGAAAAGGTCAATAAACGGTATTGGTGGAGGTGTCCGACTTCGCAACGAATACCTCGTGTTCAGTTCAATTCAGTTGCGCCTGGTTTATTATCCGTACACTCCCTCTGATATACCCGGCTTTTCAATAGATTTTGATGAAACGGACAATCTTTCCGGATTCAGATTCAGCAATTGGGTTCCAAATTATTTAGGTTTTAAATAATTTGCCTGATCGCATAGAATACGCCATTAAACGTGAAAGTTTCACCAGTTTTTAGGCCTTTCATAACGGAAAATACTGGTACGTTTGGCGAAATCACAGCAATATCCAAGCTTTCAAATTTCACTAAACCAATCCCTATAGCTACAAAATAAACCAGTTTATCAGTATGTAAAAGTGCTCCAAAATCAGCGCAATCTCTTATTTGATCATCGATAAGATTGAGCGCTTTGATGTTACTCAGGGCTGCTGCAGCCTGTTTTTCGATTAACTGTCCTTTGCGAAGCTGTTGATTTCTGAAACCATCGTATCTATCTTTCGGAGGACCATAGGCGTTTGCTTCGGCCTGTGTTTCTATCATTGCTTTAGTTGCCTGAGCATAGCTATCTTCCTGCAGTTGTTTGCAATAAACAATCAAACGCTTTTTGAAGGCAATATCTAAGGGCAATTGTGTAGTTTTGTCGCTCATACATGAACAAATATAGCGTTAATTTTCCTATGACGGACACAGATGATATAACCCTGAGCAGAAATGTTTTGGAAATGGTTGCCATAGCCGACGAGTTTTGCCGCATGACCGAAGACAGTCATAAGTTAAACCCTGATGCTTTTCTGAAATCACTCAATAGTTTTTCGGCCTTACTATATTTACGCGGGTCATTGCTCCCTGTAATTGTACCCGAATATCCGGAAGCCAATGAGCGATTTGTAACTGAAGAACAATGGGAAAATATCTTTAACGTCTGTCGGGATAAGACTGGTTCTCATGACGTGTTTTATTTTCTGTCGTCACATGATGCTCTGGCTGAATCTGAAAAGACAAGCATAGCTGAGGGCGTTGCCGATGTGTACCAGGATATGAAGGATTTTGTTGTTTTGTTTCGCAAACCTCTGCTCGCAGCCCGCGAAAACGCAGTGGCTAGTTGCCGCGAACTTTTTGTACATCGTTGGGGGCCGATATTAGCAAGACTGATGCCCGTGCTACATGAACTGAACCACCAAAGTGCTTCCGGGGGAGTTGCTGAACAACTTTATTAGTTATTTGTAAATACCCACATGTGGTTATTTTAGTAGTTCATTTTTTTTATTTTTTTTGCGATTGGGTTTCCATCACTAATATTTGACATATTCATGACACTTGCCGAGCTCAAAGAAGGAGAAAAGGGTTTAATCACTAAGGTGAAAGGTAGAGGAGCCTTTCGGAAGCGGATCATGGAAATGGGCTTTGTGGTTGGCAAACAAGTTATTGTTGTCAAGAATGCCCCGCTACTCGACCCGATTGAGTATAACATCATGGGTTATGAGGTATCGCTGCGGCGTAGTGATGCTTCCCTCATCGAAGTCACCTCAGGCAGCGAATTGCAGGCAGTTTCGGGGATGCCCTATCACGGCGTGCATATGCTTGAGCAATCGCTGAAACTGAAACCAACCACGGTATCAAAAACAATCAGCATTGCTTTAGTAGGAAATCCCAATAGCGGCAAAACCACCCTGTTCAATGTAGCCTCAGGCTCATCTGAGCGCACTGCAAATTACGGCGGTGTAACCATTGAGGCCAAAACGGCACGCCTGAGACATAAAGGCTACACATTTAAGGTCGTTGACCTTCCCGGGACTTATTCCATCACGCATTATACTCCCGAAGAACTGTTTGTGCGCCACCATCTGTTCTCCGAGGTTCCTGATATTGTGGTAAACGTTATCGACAGTTCGAATCTGGAGCGCAATTTATACCTCACTACGCAGCTCATTGATATGGATTTACGTGTGGTGATGGCCCTTAATATGTATGACGAACTTACCGAAAGAGGTGACAAGCTTGAATATGAAAAACTCGGAAAACTTCTTGGAATTCCCATTGTTCCTACTGTAAGTTCAAAAGGCAAAGGAATCAATGATTTGTTCGACAAAATAATTGAAGTACACGAAGAAAATGAACCCAATGTGCGCCATGTACATGTGAACTATGGCACTGATATAGAGGCATCCATCAGATCAATACAACACGTCATCAATAACGGCGATAACCAACACCTGATCAATGTGGTATCGCCTCGTTATCTGGCTATCAAGCTGCTTGAAGGTGACCCCACTGAGCTGAGCCGTATCGAAGAATGCAGCAACAGCACCGAAATACTGAAAGTCGTTGATAGTGAAACTAAGCTGCTTGAGTCCGTATTTAATGACTCCCTTGAATCTGTTATCACTGATGCCAAATACGGATTTGTTGCAGGTGCACTGAAAGAAACCTACCTGGCGACTTCAGAAGACAAACCCACCAGAAGTAAGATAATCGATAAAGTGTTAACAAGTCGATTGTTAAGTTATCCCATCTTTGTTTTTCTGATGTGGATGGTATTTCAGGCCACCTTTTTCCTTGGCGATTATCCTATGCAATGGATCGAGATGTTTATCGCATGGCTTGGAGATGGTATGCGGTCCCTGCTGCCGGACAGCATGATTCGTGACCTTATTGTAGATGGAATCATTGGCGGTGTTGGTGGTGTCATAGTATTTCTGCCGAATATTCTGATACTGTTCTTTTTCATCAGCCTCATGGAAACAACAGGCTATATGGCCAGAGTTGCGTTTATTGTGGATAAGCTGATGCATAAAGTAGGATTACACGGCCGGTCCTTTATCCCGTTGTTGATGGGATTTGGCTGTAACGTACCTGCTGTAATGGCAACCAGAACTATTGAGAATAAGACTGACAGGCTTGTTACGATGATGATCATTCCATTTATGTCGTGCAGTGCACGTTACCCCGTTTATATTTTGATAATCAGTGCCTTTTTTGATAGTTTCAGAGGGACATTACTTTTCCTTATCTACCTCACAGGAATTGGTTTTGCTGCTGCATTGGCCATCGTTTTCCGCAAGACCTTGTTCAAGAAAGAGGAAATGCCATTTGTGATGGAGCTTCCTCCCTACCGGATACCAACTTCAAAGGCAATCTTCAGGCATACCTGGTTCAAAGGCCTGCAGTATCTGAAGAAAATGGGAACGATTATTCTTGCTGCATCTGCCATCATCTGGGCTATGGGATACTTTCCGCTCAACAAGCAATTTGATGTACAGGCCGAGGAGAAAATCAATATGTTATATGCTTCACACGGCCAATATGTTGCCCGAGCAAATCCAGGCATGGCAGAACTGGACAGCCTCACAGCTGTATTAACTGCTCAGGAGGAAGCCATCATGCTAGAAGCTATGAACCAGAAACTTGAGCATTCGGTGATTGGTATAATTGGAAATTTGATTTTGCCTGTGGTTGAACCTCTTGGATTTGACTGGAAGATGGGAGTTAGTCTTCTGGCAGGTTCAGCAGCAAAAGAAATAGTTATTTCGACAATGGGCGTGCTGCATCAATCAGGCACTGATGCTGAACCAACCGAAAGTCTTGCCTCAAAACTTAGAAATCAACGTTATGATGACGGCCCTAAAGCCGGTCAACCGGTGATGACACCTCTTGTGGCTATTTCATTCATCATTTTCGTACTCATATATTTCCCCTGCGTTGCCGTGTTTGCTGCAATTAAGAAAGAAAGCGGACAGTGGAGGTGGGCAACCTTTACTGCATTTTATACAACAGCCCTTGCATGGATATTATCTTTTCTGATTTACCAGATAGGAAGCTTAATGGGCTTTTAAGTAAAAAAAAGCACTGTACAACTTTATTTTATCATTTGTTTATTACCTTTGTTATGAATAACAAACAAATTAGCAATGAAGATACTTGTTGCAGAGGATAATCCGTTGAATCAAAAGATCATAAAAGCATTTCTCAACCGAAACAACCATCATGTTACTATAGCAGGTAATGGTCAGGAGCTGATTGATTTGTTTACGTTGGATGAATATGACTGTATTCTGGTTGACCTGCATATGCCACTAATGGACGGTTTTGAAGCAACAGAAATCATCAGAAAAACCGAAAAAGGCAAAAAAATTCCTATTATTGCGGTGACCGCAAGCTGCCCTCAGGAAGACCGGATGAAGTGCCTCAATACCGGAATGAATGATTTTTTGCAAAAACCGGTGAAATACGATGATATTGAACATATTATTGAAAGAATAGAGAAAGGTTTCTACACAACATAAATTCGCTGATCATGAAAGTAATTGATAAAGTATCGTTCTTGGACACCTTTCAGTATTTTGACAAGTCAATTGTTGTAGAGATAATTGATATTTTCCTCAGAGAATATCCTGAACGACTGGAAGCGTTGAAAAAAGACATTGAAGCAGGTGACTATGATGCCCTGAAGTTTGATGCGCACAGCCTAAAAGGTGTGGTTGCCAACTTTGTTGCGGAGCAAACCGTATCCCTTGCCAGACAAATGGAGTATAAAGCCGGTGACAATGATGGAAACGGACTGATAGCGCTTCACCAGCAACTCGAACAGTCGGTTTATGACCTTGTGGACGATCTGAAGGAAATCAGGCTGGCTTTTTTGGAATAAGCCAATTACCTGCTTAAACGATCGAGCCGGTTCAGCGCTTCGATTGCCAAACCATAGTTTTCCCTTTTACGAACTACTTCCTGATACACCAGACGTGCTTCGCGGTAACGTCCTGATGCCTCCAGTGATCTGCCTTTGTTGTATAAAGCATCCAGGTAGTTTGGATCAGCCTGAAGTACCTCTTCGAAATATTGCAAGGCCTGATCGGGCTTTTCAAAATACACCAGGTTCATATATCCCAGATTGTACAAGACGAATTTGTTGGCAGGATCAGCCATCAATATGGTGTCGTAATGCGCTAATGCTTTATCAGGTTGTTCGTGTTCCTGATAAAACAATGCCAACTGATATCTTGCCTTAAGTGAAGATGGAAATCTTTCAACGGTTCTCAAAATAAAGCTCTCGGCCAACGGGTTGTTCTGATATGCATAAAGCTCACCTGTTTGCATCAGAGCTTCAAAATGGTTTTCGTTTTGGTCAATAGCCAACAAAAAGTTCTTCATTGCTGAAAGGGTGTCGCCTTTTTCCTTGAAAATCATTGCCCTTACATAATATGCATCAGGATTAAATGAACCAAGAGCAAGAGCTTTGTCGTTGAAACTTCTGGCAAGATCATGATTTCCCAGAATAAGGCTGAGTTGGGAAAGTTTAACCAACGGTCGTGCATCATCAGGTGCCAGTTCGCTTGCTTTCATCAACGAACCACTTCCCTGCTCTACCTGGCCGAGCGATAAATATAGATCGGCAAGGGTGAGATACAGATCAACATAATCAGGTCTTATGGTCAGGGCTTTGTTGATGTCTCTGAATGCTTTGTCGATCTGCTGAGATTCGATGAAGAGCAGAGCCCTTTGATTGAGCAACTCAACGTTAAGGCTGTCGAGGCTAATTTTTAGATTGATATCTGTTAGTGGGTCTGTCGAAGCGTTTTGTGCCTCAATCTCTTCTTTCTGTGGATGGTGATTTCCACAACCGGCAAGAAATACGGAAAACAGAGTCAATGCCACCAATAAGTTGAATGGCATAAAAATTTTCATGTGCAGGTTCAAATTTTTTAGTTTAGTGATTCGCGGATTTTGGCTTCCAATTCTTCGCACAAATCCGGGTTGTCAATCAGAAGTGTGCGCACGGCATCGCGACCCTGACCCAACTTGGTTTCGCCATAGCTGAACCAACTGCCACTCTTTTTGATCAGATTCAGTTCCACACCAAGGTCTATAATTTCGCCTGTCCTTGATATACCTTCTCCGTAAACAATATCAAACTCGGCCTTTTTGAAAGGAGGAGCAACCTTGTTTTTGACCACTTTAACTTTAACCCTGTTACCTGTAATATTCTCGCCTTCTTTTAGTTGAGTCACTTTGCGGATATCGAGCCTTACAGAGGAATAAAACTTGAGGGCATTGCCACCGGTAGTTGTTTCCGGATTACCAAACATAACCCCGATTTTATCACGCAACTGGTTGATAAAAATACATACTGACCCGGTTTTACTTATGTTGGCTGTCAGTTTGCGTAATGCCTGTGACATGAGCCTTGCCTGAAGTCCCATTTTCGAATCGCCCATTTCACCTTCAATCTCACTTTTCGGGGTCAAGGCAGCTACTGAGTCAATCACAATCACATCTATAGCTGCGGAACGGATCAGGTGGTCGGCAATTTCAAGGGCTTGTTCGCCATGGTCAGGTTGGGAAATCAACAGGTTCTGAATGTCAACTCCGAGTTTCTGGGCATAAAACCTGTCGAATGCATGTTCCGCGTCGATAAAGGCTGCAATTCCGCCTTTCTTCTGTGCTTCGGCTATGACATGCAGTGCCAGTGTTGTTTTTCCCGAGCTTTCTGGTCCGTATATCTCAACAACCCTGCCTTTTGGAAGTCCTCCGATACCCAGAGCAGCATCGAGGCCGATTGATCCAGTTGAGATGAATTCGGTTTTTTCAATAGGCTCATCCCCAAGTTTCATGATGGCTCCTTTGCCATAGGTTTTTTCCAGATTTCCAAGGGTAGCTTCAAGGGCCTTCAGTTTATCCATCCGTGCCTTATCGGCAGATTCTTTGGCTTTGTCTGTTGTCATAAGGTATTTATTTATAGAGGTTTAATATTTGATTTGCGTGATCATCTGTCTTTACCTTTTCGATTACTTCTTCAATCACTCCCATTTCGTCTATCACAAAGGTCGTTCGCAAAAGTCCTTCGTATTCTTTTCCATACATTTTCTTCGCACCCCAAACACCGTAACTTTTTATGATCTTCAAATCAGGGTCGGCCAGCAATGGAAACGGCAAACTATATTTTTCGGCAAACTTAATGTGTGACCGCTCATCATCAGGGCTGACACCAATGACGACAAATCCTTTATCTATCATTTCATCATATTGATCACGCAGGCTGCATGCCTCTTTGGTACAACCGGGCGTGTCATCTTTGGGATAAAAATACAGGACAACTTTCCTTCCGGCAAACATAGAGAGGCTGACTGAGTTGCCTTGTTGGTCATTGGCAGTAAAATCAGGTGCTTTGGTTCCTTTTTCAAGCATAGTTACTATTATTAGTTTCTACAAAAATAGTGTTTTTCGTGCACTTTACTATGTGTGCAGAAAAAGAGTTACGGGTTTTTATCGTGATTTTTAATACGTGATCTGTTATTGATAAGCTAAATCACGAGGGACTATTTTTTTACATCTGGAGCTTTCTGGCATCGGTGGTTTCAGCTCATTTTTGCAATAGCCCTTCGAAGTTACAGGAAACTCAATGCAAAAAAGGATCAATGCTTTATGATTAAAGCCACACTTTATATACAAACCTTCAAACCTCCTATCTCCCAGTCTTATAATAATCACATATGCTTTGCAGTCCACATCTGGCGCAGGCCGGTTTACGCGCTTTACACACATAGCGTCCGTGAAGGATGAGCCAGTGATGCGCTTTGTGAATGAGTTTTTCGGGTATATGGGCCACAAGTTGCTGCTCAGCCTGCAAGGGGTTTTTTGCGTTTTGTGTAAGCCCGATACGTGCCGACACCCTGAACACATGGGTATCAACTGCCATAGCCGGCTTCTCAAACACCACCGAGGCAACCACATTGGCTGTTTTTCTGCCAACTCCCGGAAGTTCCATGAGCTTTTCAACTTCCGATGGAACCACTCCGCCAAACCGCTCAACAAGCATTTTGGCCATCCCTAAAAGATTCTTAGTCTTGTTGTTGGGATAGGAGCATGATTTAATTTTTTCAAAAACAGCTGCTTCACTTGCACTTGATAAGGCTAAGGCATCCGGAAATGTTTCAAAAAATGCGGGAGTCAGCATATTGACCCTTTTGTCGGTACACTGAGCTGAGAGGATTACCGCAACCAGCAATTCATACGGATCCACATAAACCAACTCGGTTTCTGCCACAGGCATATTTTGCTCAAAATAATCAATGAAAAATCTGTATTTCTGTCCGATGTCCATAAACTATAATGTTAGCATCAATCCGTCCTGTGCAAGTACTGTGTTTGGGAAAATTTCTTTGGCTTCATCCAAAAACACCTGTACATCGGGATAACGCCCCGAAAAATGTCCGAGAATCAGCTTCCGTGCTCCGGATAAAACTGCCATCTCTGCTGCTTCGGCTGCCGTTGCATGAAAAGTTGTCCTGGCTTCTTTCTGGTGGCTGGATAAAAAGGTTGCTTCGTGGTATAACACATCAACGCCTTGAAACAATGTTGCCTGTTCAGGACAAAACACAGTGTCAGTGCAGTAGGCGTAGGATTTGGTGATTATCGCGTTTGAGGCATTTTCCTGACCGGAACTTGCGATGTGCCCTGTCCTTGATGGATAGTGCGCTTTGATCAGAAAACCCCAAACCGGTATCCGGTGTTTCAGCGGGAACGAAAAAACACGGAACCCCTCCCCTTCAGCAACCAGACCTAATTGCTCAGGTGTAAGGGTAGAGAAAATAAGCTCATATCGCAATTCTGTTTCCGAAACCCTTAGCTGCATGGAAATGATCTCATACAATCCTGGTGGGCCAATTATATGGAGTTTGGTTCTTCGTCCCATCAGATGCATGCCAATGATCAAACCTGGCAGACCAAAATAATGATCCCCATGAAGGTGGCTGATGAATACGTAATCAATCTGCATCGGGTTTATGCCTGATTTGCGCATATTGACCAAAGTGCCTTCAGAGCAGTCAATCAGAAGCTTTTGTTTTCCCAATGAAACAAGCTGACCCGAGGCATTTCTATCAGGAGCAGGCACGGCCGAGCCAGATCCCAGCACAGTTACTGTAAATGTTGCCATTGGCCAAAGTTAACTGAATTATGAAACAAGCAGATAGAATAAAGTGAATTAAAGAATAGTCTGTTCTCAAAAAAAAAGCCGCTTTTAAGGGCGGCTTTCGAGGATTTTGCTTTTCGGATTATTTCTTTTTCCGTGCAGCTTTTTCTTCTTTCTCGAGGTTTTCTTTTAAACCTGCAAGCACATCCAGATCACCGAGGGTTGTCCTTTCGAGATTCTCGTTGATCTGTTTCACGGTACGTTTTGAAGATTTTGCTTCATTCTGTGCCTGGTCAGATTCGGCCTGACGGCTGGACTGAGCAAGGTCTTCGTGGATACGTGAATGAGACAGGATAATTTTCTTGTTTTCTTTCGAAAACTCAATCACCTTAAAATCCATTGTTTCTTCAAGTCTTGCCTGTGTTCCGTCCTCTTTTTTAAGGTGACGGTTCGGGGCAAAACCTTCTACGCCATAAGGCATGGAAACAATCATTCCCTTGTCGGAGGTGCTGATGATTGTGCCCTGATGGATAGTTCCAACAGCAAATATATCTTCGAACACATCCCATGGATTTTCTTCCAGCTGCTTGTGTCCGAGGCTCAGCCTGCGGTTTTCCTCATCCACATCAAGTACGATTACTTCGATGCTCTCTCCTACCTTTGTAAATTCGGCAGGATGCTTGATTTTCTTCGACCATGACAGGTCAGAAATATGAATCAGGCCGTCAACACCTTCTTCCATCTCAACAAAGATGCCGAAATTGGTGAAGTTACGCACCGTAGCAGTATGCTTTGAGTTCACGGGATACTTGGTCTTGATATTGTCCCATGGGTCAGGAATCAGCTGTTTCATGCCAAGCGACATTTTGCGTTCTTCGCGGTCGAGGGTCAGGATAACTGCTTCAACCTCATCTCCTACTTTGAGGAAATCCTGTGCGGTGCGCAGATGTTGTGACCACGACATTTCAGAAACGTGGATCAGACCTTCAACACCGGCTGCAATCTCAATGAATGCACCGTAATCGGCAATAACGACCACTTTGCCGGCAACCTTGTCCCCAACTTTGAGGTTCTCATCAAGAGCATCCCATGGATGTGGCGTAAGTTGTTTGAGACCGAGAGCGATACGTTTCTTATTATCATCGAAGTCAAGGATGACCACCTTAATCTTCTGGTCTAATTCAACGATTTCTTCAGGATGGTTGATGCGGCCCCATGAAAGATCGGTAATATGGATAAGGCCGTCAACACCTCCCAGATCAATGAACACACCATATGTGGTGATGTTCTTAACCGTACCTTCAAGTACCTGGCCTTTTTCCAGCTTGCTGATGATTTCTGTTTTTTGTTGCTCAAGTTCGTCTTCGATGAGGGCTTTGTGCGACACCACCACGTTCTTGTATTCCTGATTGATTTTAACAACCTTGAATTCCATGGTTTTGTCCACATAGACATCATAATCACGGATGGGTTTCACATCGATCTGAGAACCAGGCAGGAATGCCTCGATACCGAACACATCAACAATGAGTCCGCCCTTGGTGCGACACTTTACATAGCCATTGATAATTTCTTCTTTTTCAAAAGCTTCATTGATTCTATCCCATGAACGGAGAATGCGTGCTTTTTTGTGTGACAGCATCAGCTGGCCACTTTGCCCTTCCTGATTTTCGACATATACTTCGACTTTATCGCCGATTTTGAGTTCCTGGTTGTAACGGAATTCAGAAACAGGAATAACGCCATCAGATTTGAAACCAATGTTGACAACAATTTCTCTGTTGTTTTTTCCTACCACAACGCCGTCAATCACCTCGTGATCGCCAATAGAGCTGAGGGTTTTGTCGTACATCTGCTCCAGCTTGTTGCGCTCTGTTGAGGAGTAGAATTCATGCTTTTTCCCGATAGCATCCCAATCAAAATCAGCTGGTTGCTCCA
The DNA here is from genome assembly GCA_024710405.1 of Bacteroidales bacterium. Lineage (GTDB taxonomy): Bacteria > Bacteroidota > Bacteroidia > Bacteroidales > F082 > UBA6192. Next base: position 4,562 of record JANJUV010000007.1, on the reverse strand, counting down.
TCTTCACTTTTTCTTTGAAGCGGGGTTTAGCCAACACAGGGATGATTTCTTCTTCGGCTTCAACCACACTGGTCTCAGCTGTTTCAGCCGAAGCAGGTTCTTCGGCTACGGCCACAATTGTTTCGGCTGTTTCAGCCACTTCTTCGCTAACAGTTTCTGTAGCGTCGGCTACAACAGCCGCTTCATCCGACCCGGTTTCAACAGGAACAATTTCTTCCTGTTCGGGCTTGATGATGTTTTCGTTTTCAGTCATTTAATTAATTTACTTGTACCCGTCATACTTTTCCGGCTTATTTCTGTCGGGGGAGGTTAAACTTAATTCGCGGTTTCAAGACGCTGGTTAAAACCTAGTTAGCCAGCACCGAAAGGTCTTAAAAACAAGGCTGCAAAAGTAGTAAATTATCTGAGAATAAAAAATATATGCAAGGTAATTTTTATCACTTGCCCTTATTCTGTACTTTTGCCGTCCTGAAATTAGACTGAAAACTGAATCATTATGGCACTTAACTGCGGGATTATTGGACTGACGAATACCGGAAAAACAACGATTTTCAATTGCATGTCGAATACCAAAGCCGAGGCCTCTGCATTTGCTTTCAGTGCAACCAAGTCGAATATCGGAATGGTCGAAGTCCCTGATCAACGTCTTATTGAGATTGACAAGCTGATACGTTCCGCCAAGGTGGTTCCTGCTACAGTTGAAATTGTTGATGTTCCGGGATTGGCAAAAGGTGCCAGTCAGGGCGAAGGTGTCGGCAATAAGTTTTTGTCTGATATTCAGCAAATGGATGCACTGATCCACGTGTTGCGGTGCTTCGACAGCGACGAATTGCCCCATATCGAAGGTTCTGTTGATCCTGTGCGCGATATGGAAATCGTTGATCTTGAGCTGCAAGTACGCGATCTCGACCTGGTGATGCGCAAAATTCAACGGGTAGAAAAACTTGTTAAGGTAGGTGACAAGGACGCGAAAAAAGTGCTGGATGTGCTCCATGTTTATCGTGATCACTTCGAAAACTTTGGAAATGCACGCACAGCACCGGTTTCTGAAGAGGACAGGAAGTGTATTCAGGAACTCCAGTTGCTTACAGCTAAACCGGTTATTTTCGTGTGTAATGTGGACGATGCATCTGCAGGCAATGGAAACCATTATTCAGCTGCTGTCGAAAAAGCCCTTGAAAGCCAACATACACAGGTGATTGTGATAGCGGGCAAGCTCGAAGCGGAAATTGCTGAACTTGACGATCCTGATGACAGAGAAATGTTTATGGCTGATGCAAATCTTGCAGAACCCGGCGTGAACAAACTCATCAGAGCTGCTTATGAATTGCTCAGTTTACAATCATTCTTCACTGCCGGACCCAAAGAAGTCAGGGCCTGGACGATCAGGAAAGGTATGACTGCCCCACAAGCATCAGGCGTGATCCATTCAGACCTCGAGCGTGGCTTTATACGGGCTGAAGTGATGAAATATGAGGACTTTATACGCTATAAATCCGAACAGGGCGTAAAGGATGCGGGCAAATTTCACGTTGAAGGCAAAAACTACATCGTCGAAGATGGCGATATTCTGCACATTCGCTTTAATGTTTAGGCTCATTCTGCTTCCTTAAATGTCCAATCAGGGACTTCCATGCCTTTCTCAAAAAACTGTCCGAGCAATATTTTTCTCTTAAACGAATCTTGCATATAGCCTTTAATAACTGATTCAGCTACAGGTTGCAGCCTGAAATTCCAATGCACATATGCATCAAGCAGTTGGGCAGCAAAAGACTCGTCGAGGTAATCCATTGAAGACAGTGCCTTGATGGCGTTTATCCGTGTGGTGAAATCAAAACTGCGCCCGGCATAATCAATCAATTCGGTGAGAAATATCGTATCACCAGAAGCAATGGCAATATTGAGCCATTCAATTCTGATGTTGCGTCCGGGAAACCCCTCTTCATGCGCTGTTAACTGAAGAAAATAGCTGGACTTTTCCGGATAAAGTTCCGTAAGTTTTCTTAAGGCAGCCACAATATTTGAATATGAATTATCGGACAGCATTTTGATTTGTTGCTCATCGGTCAAATGGTGATGAGTTTTCAGATTGTTGAATGCGGCCCGCCTTACCAGAGGATCCGAATCAGCTATTGCAGCATCAAAAAGTTCGCGGCTTTTGCTGCCCGAATCATCAGCCAGTTGAGCAAGTATCTCCGTTTTATTCAGGTGAAACTTTTCGCGGTAAAACTGGTCAATAAATGCTTCTTTTTTATCCGAAATGCCGGTTTGCCGCAAGGCAACAAGTGCTTCGTATCTGTCGACCAGATTGCTTGCTGATGTTGCCTGAGCCAACAGGGCTTTTCTGCTGCGTGGGTAAACAGTTGTCTTAAGAATCCGGTCACCGGGATCAAAAAGCACAAACGCCACTTTTTTGGCCCCATCCCATTGGGATTCAAAAACTTGTTCTGCCATGTTTATTTGCATAAAATGTGTACTAAAGCTACCGTCATCGAAATGGATTTCAATGGTAACGGGAAACCTAAACAGGGGCTGTAGTTCATCTGCAATCTGAACCTGACGGATATTCAATTGGAGTTTGTTGTGGCCGATATGCTGATTGATTTCAAGATGAGGCTCCCCTCCCCTGAGTACCCATTGCTCAAAAAAGTCATCTGCACTGCGACCTGTAACCTTCTGAATCGTGCGTATCAGATCCGGAGTCCACGCTTCCTGATAAGGATGTTGCTTCAGGTATTGTGTCATCACACGCCTGAAGTCTTTATCTCCCAATTGGTCACGCAACATATCGAGGACAAGCGAACCTTTTGGATACCAGCGATCAACACCGCTATTGCTGTGAGCCAGCGGAAGCCTGTCTTTTTCGCCTGCTGCAAGCACTCTTTGCTTCTCCCTGATACGTTCCCACTGGTAATAATCTTCTCCAAAAACCTCCCGCTCGAACAGCTTTGCATAATATGTTGCAAAACTCTCTGTAAGCCAGACATCTGTTGGCCGAAGATGCGAGACATAGTTTCCAAACCATTGGTGTACCAGTTCATGAATATTAACATTAACATAATTCCGTTCCCAGTAAGCACGTTCATCGATATGCATGTAGTCGCCAAATATGGTTGAAGTGGTCGTTTCCATACCTCCGTACAGATAATCTGCTACCGGAGCCTGCCGGTAAACCTCATACGGGTATGGCAGAGCAAACTCATTTTCACACCATGCAATCATCTCAGACATATAACGATATGTTGGGGCAACACTTCCTGCCCTGTCAGGATAATACCACAATTCATAGGGCAAGCCCTTATTGGTCATGAATTCCTGAAATCTGTAGTCTCCGATAACCAGAGCCGTCGAAAAAAATGGATGATTACGGTACATTTTGTAGTGCCAGGTTTTCGTTTTATTGGCGTTCTGAATAACTTTTTCCCTGACACCATTAGAAAACACCATGAATTTTTCGTCAAAGGTTACAAACATATCCACTGTTAGCCTGTCGTCGGCAAAGGGAAGCCAGCGGTATGGCCTGTGTGCCCAGATTTGCTTTATACTTCTGTGGGTTGAGTCGTCCCATCCAACGAAGAACAAGTCGAAGGAAGGAAGAACGGAATAATCAATGGTAAGTTCATGCGTGGCACCTTTCTTCGTGTATTCGGGCAGTGAAACAATTAACTGATCGTTTTTCATCTTGAATGAAGCATCTCTTCTGTCGATGCGAACCTCATTTATTGAGAATTCAGGTGCCAGAAATACAGCCGAATCAACATCAGTCCGGATTTGTCTGAACAGGAAAGTTGCTTTTCCTGTAACTAGTTTTTCATACGGATTAATGGAGAGATATACCGTAAGGTGTTCCAGATCAATTAGTTTTTCGGGCTGGTAACGATATTGATCAAAGTGATAGCATACTGATTGATCGTTCTGTGCCACGGCATAATGTTGTATTACCGGCAACAGCATTAACACCAGCGTTTTGATTAATCTCATAGGTATATTTTTCGCAAATTTGCGCAATTTTACCCGTCCGTCAGCTTTATCGCCGTATCGAAGATAACTTTGACATTATGAATCAAGCTCCCTGATATATTAAGATGGTTGTCTTCTTTGCCTTAATTTGCGTCCTACGGTACAAAAACCTCGCATTAGTTTATAATTATCTTAGCTATGATGAGTCATTATACACATCCGCACATCTGATTAGTTTTATAAAAATAACCAGAGAACAGTCATTATTTATGTCTGATTCTATTTGCAATAAAAAAGGAATAATGAACAGATAAGAGTTTAATTGGATCATCGGATAAAACCTGTGGAGATTTGAAATTCATTTAAGCAAGTTGTTTTGAAATGAGAGTGGTGAAGAATTCATCGTTCGTGTTCGGTTTTTGGTACTTTTCATCAGGGAGAAGTACAGAAGAAAGGAATTATGAGTAATCTTTCTCTTTTCCTTTTGTCTTGATACAAAAGGAACAAAAGATCAAGCCTGCGCGAATCCCCCGCCCGCTCTGCCGGCTTGCTGAAAACACAATCAGGGTAGTGCCTCGCCAATGTCCGACACACGAGGCCAT
>JANJUV010000021.1 GCA_024710405.1 Bacteroidales bacterium | reverse complement strand
CTGGTGAGTTTTATAAATATCAAAGTCTTCGGGTTGAATGTTTCCTTCTCCACTTAGCACAGGGTGGGTGTTCAGTGCCATATCTAATGTGGCGTAGTTTTGTCCTGTAACAAGGCGCAGGCGGGGGAAGGAGATCCAGTTCCAGCCGTGGCGCAAGGGAATGCTGTCAATAACAAGCTCATCTTCTCTTTGCAAAACACTACCTTCATCTCGGGTTTGCTGCGCAAAAAGCGGTTCGATGGTCATCATGGCAAAAACCAGCAACAATAAGAACTGCGAGGGTTTTCTGCTAATATTGACTCGTTGAGAGTGTTGACCGGCTTTCATGGTGAAGCACTTTTAAGCGGATGATAAAAATTGCATTTCATCTTTCAATGAATTAAGGCCTAAAGATATGAATATTTGGTTTTTGAGGAAAATGGAAGTCAACAAAAAACTTTATAGATGAGTAATTTAGAATGGTTCTATGCTGGATTCTTGTTTCTTATTCCTTGTTTCTTATTCCTTGTTTCTTGTTCCTTGTTTGTCAATGCCTGAATAGCGTTGACCGTTTTTTGCCTATGTTCAACATTATTGATATTCATATTCTGAATGGCCACATCGCAAATCAAATATCGCCGATCAAAAATCAAAAATATTTGCATTCCAAAACTTATTGACTATCAAGAATTTGTGAGAGTATAAGCTCAACAAATCAACCCATCAACGCATCAACAAATCAACAAATCAACACCAATAATGCATCAATCAACTTTTTCCAGGCGGATGTCGAGTGAAAATTTCCGCATTGGCAGTTCATAGGGAATTGCCCGGCAGGATGTTGGGGCGTTTTTCATATACACAGCACACAGGGTGTTCGACACATGATACAGATGCTGTCGTTTTTCGGGCGGGCAGCCTTCGAGGATTCCAAGCAGCACATCCCAGCGGATGGTTTCGGGCGAGGCGCCGTAATCGTGCCAGACAATGATGGAATCACCTGATTTCAGGAAGGCAAACAAACGGGCGGTGTCCCGCTTAACGGCTTCGTAATGATGGTCGCCGTCAATAAACATCATGTCGAATTTTTTATTCAGACCATCGAAATCGAAGCTGGACGAATCACCAAAAAGGTGCGTGACATTGGGCAGGTCTTTGGAAAAGAAGCGATGCGAAGCCACATACAGCGGTCCATTGCCCGATAACGCCACCTGCTCGTCAGGAAGGTTTAAGGTGTAGCAGTTTTTCGCAACAGAAGCCACATTGGCCACACTTTCGCCCCTCCATGTGCCAATTTCGAGGTAGTCCTGCACCCCGTTGCGGACAGCTAGTGCTTTCAAAAGGGCCAGGTCAATGGGCCATGATGAGCCGTCGAGAAAAGCAAAGGGTTCCACTGTGATGTGCAATCCGGGAAACAAATCGTCCAGTTTCAATTGGGGAAGGCCATGTTCCAAACCGAACTTTTTTACCACTTTGTCGCGGAAATAATCCTGATGCCCGATCACCAGATTCAGCAACCAGGGCTTGCGCACAAGCAGGGATACAGCCCTGAAGAGCTTTTCTGCCTTATTCATACTAAGTTTTGTTATTCTGTGTTCCCAATACCTCCCTGTAGATAGCGTTCAATCCGGCACCCACGCTTTCGTAACTGAAATGTTCCACGGCATAGCGGTTCAAATCTGCTTTGTTGTATGTACCATGTTTGTCGAGCATCACATTCAATGCATCCACCAGTGCTTGTTCGTCCTTTGACTCGATCAGCATTCCTTTGGAAGCGTCAAGATGCTCCGAAATGCCACCTACGCGGGTGCTGATCACCGGTAGCCCCGAGGCAAATGCCTCTACGATAACACAGGGCAGGTTTTCATAGTTGCTGAACAGCACAAAAAAGTCGGATAAGCGCATGCTTTCTGCCACTTCAGCAGGACTCATTTCACCGGAGAAACGCACAAAACGATTCAAAAGACCCAACTCCTCCGCCAATTGCAGGTGGGGTGTTGCATCGCCATCGCCCACGATATGCAGCTCAAAATCCTGCCGCAGTCCGGAAAGCCTGTGCACGGCACGCAGCAAACCACTGATGTTTTTGTGGTCGTCGCGCAGGGAGGAAATATGAAGTATTTGTTTCTTCGGGCGGTCAGTGATGCCGGCAAGAAGGTGGAAGTCGCTCACATCAAACACATTCGGTACCACTTCATACCGGTTTCTGAAGCCCAGTGCGGTCATTGCCTCCCTGAGGTTATGTGTCACAGGCAGCAGTATGGATGCCTTACCTGCGGCCAGACGGCTCAGCCAGCATACGTAAAACGGTTGAGGAACAAGACTTCCGGGCAGGTAACCTGTCCAATGTTCAGTAACCACATACGGAATTCCATAAAACCAGCGCATCAGCATTGCGATGATCCCTGCCGGGAAAAGCACATGCACATGAACCAGATCGGGCATTCGTCCCAGATCCCTTTTCAGCTTCAGGAGTGCTTTGCGGTAGAGCAAAAGATAGCGGATTGAGCGGTAAGCTTTTGCCAACAGATTTGTCGCAGTACCTTTTCTGAAGTATATGCGTTGCACCTGTACAGCACCTGTATTTTCTTCCTCCCATTCAACGGATGTTTGCATGTTTTCGTCGGCTACCACATGGATCACGTTGATTTTGTTATACCCGGCAGCAGCAAGTGCAAATTTTTCGTTGAAATTGCCCAGGGTCGGATTGGTACGGTTGGGATACCAATAGGAAATAACAAGGATGTTCAGCGGGCGTTGGTCTGTCATAGGGATGCAAACTTAGCAAAAAACGGACAAGGATGCTGCACTACACTGAACTTCATCACAGGGTAATGAAATTATTATCCAGCAAGGAAAGAGCGTTGCCAAGCCGCTCCTCTCCTTCCCCGCGGACAATTCCACAGGGCAGTTTCATTGTGTCAAGAAGCTCCAGATAGCGGCCGAAAATTTCCTGTCTTCTGTCAGGATGTTCGCGCAATGGGTCGGGTGTCCATTCCAGGTCAACATCACAGAGCAGATAATAGTCGAAGTGTTGTTTATTCAACAGATTGACAATGGATTGCGGCACATTTCCGAAGACCACTTCGCACCAGACGCGGCAGACAAGCATTTCGGTGTCAGCAAATGAGGTATCGTGCCTTAAAACTGCTTCGGTGTTTCGGTAAAATTGCTCTTGAGCAATATGTTCCACATCGGCCAAGGTGTATGGTCGTTGAAGGTTGGACAGGTATTGCCGGGCGTATTCGGGAACCCAGACGGTGCCAAAGTGCGTGGCTAGCTTTTCTGCCAGCCATGATTTTCCTGTGGATTCAGGCCCTGTGATCGCGATGCACTTTTTCATTCAGGGCAATGTTGCGCCAGGCGAGGTATCCTGCCACGGCAATGATTAAAAATACTGTGAATTGCACACCCGTAAATGCCAGTCCTTTATGAAAATAGAGCGGGACAGAAACCAGGTCGCCGATGATCCAGTACAGCCAGTTTTCGACCTTTTTGATGGCCATCAGCCACATTCCGGTGATGAAGACCGAAGTGGTGAACGAATCCAGATACACCACCGTGCTGTCCGTAAAGTTTCCAAGAACATAAACCAGCACGAAAAAGGAAACGATCGTTAGTATGGCTGCAATCGCATGTTCTTTGCGTGTGGAAAAGGCTACTTTCGGAAGTTGTTTGTCCTTGCGCGGATGCGTCCAGCGGTACCAGCCATAGACACTCATCACAAAATAAAGGATGTTGATGCCCATATCAGCGTATATACCAGCCATATAGCAGATATACACATAGATAAGCACACTTACTATGCCGGTGGGGAACACCAGGATGTTCACCTTTTTTGAAAACCAGACACTCAGCAGACCAAAAACAACAGCTACGAACTCGGGCCATGAGGTCTGCAGCAAATTGTCAATAAAGAGTCCGGCAAATTCACTCATGCTTCACTACATAATTCAGGTCGGCATTCACAATTTTCATCACAAAAACCGAATGCGGCAGTTCAAACGACAGTCTGATTTCGCGAACGAGCGCGTCCATCACATACTGATACTCACCAAAAACCTGTGTGCTCATGCCGTTGGTTTTCACCTGCATGGCTTCGTATCCGTTGAGGCGTGCAATGAAATCCTTGATGGGCGGGATATACTCTTCAGCCAGCGGATAGTAACTTAATTCGACAGATATATTCATATTATGCTATCTTTGCTCGGGTCGCAAAGGTACTATTTAACGCAAAGCGGGCCATAAAACAGATGCGCACATAATTCAAAAGCATGATGGATAAAAACCGTATAAGTCCAAAAGTATTTGTCTGGGCCGGCAGTCTGGTAACGGGTCTGGCCGTTGTTCTGGGGGCATTGGGTGCCCACTGGCTCAAGGAGCAGATCAGCATGCTTGACATGCAGAGTTTTGAAACCGCCATCCGGTATCAGCTTATACATGGTCTTGCGATACTCATTTTGGGCGCTTTGCCCAAACCTTTTCATGGATTGATGCTCAAGCTTGTTTTTCACTTTTTCTGGATTGGGGTGCTGTTGTTTTCCGGAAGCATTTATCTGCTTGCCACCCGCGACCTTACGATGCTTCCGCTTTCGTGGCTCGGGCCGGTAACCCCGATTGGCGGCCTGTTCATGATCACCGGTTGGGTATTGCTCTTTGTTTCGAGTATCCGTCTTGTCGGTGAAAGGGATGAAGAGCATTAGCCTTCGCAACAACCATCGCTTCGGTAGTGCAGTAGTTTTAGAAGTATTTAAGTATTTAAACAGTATTTAATGGGCATTAAAATCTCATTAGAACGATTATAAATAGTCAGATGCCTGTTCCATCGCAGGGGGAAATGGTATTTTTGCCACAAATTGAATGATATGACCGAGTTCCTTTTTTCCGTCCTGTTGCATGCTGATCACCACCACCACACCTTCGGGGCACATGCACCCATCATTATCGGACTCATTGCCAGTGTAATGCATGTGGTTTCGGGACCCGATCACCTTGCAGCTGTCACACCCCTGGCGATTGACAACAAACTGAAGTCATGGCTTATTGGCCTGAGCTGGGGCGCCGGGCACACCATCGGCATGTTATTCATCGGTTTGCTTTTTATACTGTTCAGAAATATATTGCCCATTGAAGCTATCTCAACATACAGTGAAGTCATTGTGGGGTTGGTGCTCATCGGCATTGGCGGCTGGGCATTCTGGAAAATTTTCGGACGGCCTTCGGGCAAACGTCATGCGCATCCGCATACGCACCACGACCATAGCGGCACCTATACCCATGTGCACGAACACGATCATCCTGCAACCAATGTGCACGGCCATATTCACCCAAAGTTTGTCAGGCAGTCCGTGTTCGCTGCCCTGATGATCGGTATCATACACGGACTCGCCGGTGTTTCGCACCTGATGGGCATGTTGCCTACGCTGGCCTTTCCATCGGCTTTTGATTCGGGCATGTATTTAACGGGCTATGGTTTGGGTACCATCGTAGCGATGGTTGTTTTTTCCGTTGCACTCGGTTTTGTTGCATGGAAGTCGGACGAGAAGTTCAAACCCGTGATCTTCAAATCTATCCAGGTTGTCGGAGCCAGCCTCTCGGTGGTTGTAGGTTTGTTTTGGGTGTATCAAATATTCTGATAAAGTGAAACATATTCAATGGCTATTGGCAGTATTGTTGCTGCTTCCGCAGCTGGTGCGATCACAGGGAGCACCTGAGCCCTCGCGCTGGTCGGTTGGTTTTGCCGGAGGTGTGCTGATCAACCAGATCCAGGGCACCACGCCATTGTATCAATACACCAATAAAACCGGCTATCAGGCTGGAGTAACCCTCACCTATCTTATCTCCGAAAGTTTTTCCGTACGTGCCGAAATGCTGGCCGATTACAGGGCATTCGGCTCCAAATTATATTCACAGGGACTCAGGGAAACAGACACGTCAAACAAAGTCTGCTGGGATTGTTACTACGACTACAACCTTTCGTTTTTTGCCCATTATCTGACTTTTCCCATAATGTTCGAATACAGCCAGCAAACCAGATATCTCGGCATTGCCTTCAGGGCAGGTGGATATTATTCGCTGCTCATGAGCGCGACTCAGGAAGGATATCAGGAGCTGTACCTTGATCCTGAAGGCACCAAGGACTTCATCCTGATCGGTATTCCGGCCGGGTTTTACCGGGAACACTATACCGGCCTGGTCAATGATGTCATCAACACCTATGATGCCGGATTGAGCATTGGTCTGGGGTTGTGGCATCCTGTCGGCAAAAGAACACGTATTGAACTGGATGCTGCCATACGGCTTGGTTTTGCCAATGTGTTCGAAAATCCGTTGATGCCTGAAATCCTTCACCGTCACTCGGTCATCCGGCTTGGATTAACACATCAGCTAAGGCCACAGTAATATGCTTCAGCAGCTTCCCGAAAAAACCGTTGAACGCCTGAGTCAGTACAGGCGTATCCTGCTCAACTATCGTTTTGTGGAACATGCCTACATCTATTCGCATAACCTGGCGCGTATCGTGAAGACCAATGCAGCCAACGTGCGCCGCGACCTGATGCTGATCGGCGTGAGCGGCGATTTTCACAAAGGCTACGACATCAATGAGCTGCTTGGCAAAATAAACGAAGCCCTTGACTATTCTCATGTCACGCGTATCGCCTTCATCGGCATGGGCGAACTGGGCAGGTCGGTGGCGGCACATTTCGGCCAGAACAACACCAGCATGCAGATTGCCGCCACTTTTGTGTTCGGAAAACCTCCTGCAAACCTCCTCGACGGGATCCCCTGCTTCAACATCAGCGAACTGCAACAAATGATCAGGCAAATGAACATCGAACTGTGTGTGGTTGCCGTTCCCGAAAATTTCGCACGCGAACTCACAACCATATTGGTGCACGCCGGTGTTAGCGGCATCCTCAACTTCAGTCCGGTGCAGCTTCAGCTGCCGGCCTGGGTGCATGTGGAACAATTCGACATCATCACTAAACTCGAAAAAACGGCATATTTCATGAAAAGAAAACACAGGGGCAAATAACATCCACCTGCCGCCGGTATTCAGGTCTGAAACTAAAACAGACAAACCACCGTAAAATAAGAAAACACAGCGGACATGAATAGTTACAACCGACACAACGACACCATTTGTGCCCCTGCCACCGCTCAGGGCATTGCTGCCATTTCGCTGATCAGACTTTCAGGACCCGAAAGCCACCGTATCATCCGCACCATATTTACTCCGGTGAGTACCAATGCCGATATGGAACATCCTGTTTACCACAAGCTTTATTTCGGCACTATAAGCAATGAAGAAGGACTGCTTGATGAGGTGATGGTCAGCCTGTTCAAGGCACCGCATTCCTACACGGGCGAAGACGCAGCCGAGATCAGCTGTCACGGGTCGGTCTTCATCCAGCAACAACTGCTTGCCTTGCTTCTGAACAAAGGCGCCCGGCTTGCCGAACCCGGCGAGTTTACCATGAGGGCCTACCTCAACGGCAGGTTCGATCTGGCACAGGCAGAAGCCGTAGCCGACCTGATTGCTTCCCAATCCAAAAACGCCCACCGGCTGGCTATGAACCAGATGCGAGGCGGCATTTCGGAACGCATCGGCCAGCTCAGGCAACAACTGCTCGATTTCGCCTCACTTATCGAACTCGAACTCGACTTCAGCGAAGAAGACGTTGAGTTTGCCGATCGCCCTGCCTTTTTCAGGCTGCTGGGCGAACTTCGCGACGAAATCAAGCAGCTGATCGAAAGTTTTGGCACGGGAAATGCCATCAGAAACGGGATCCCTGTGGCCATCATCGGAAAACCCAATGTGGGCAAGTCAACCCTGCTCAACGCCATACTCAACGAAGAAAAAGCCATTGTAAGCGATATTCCGGGTACCACACGCGATGCCATCGAAGACACCATTGTGCTGGGCGGCTACACCTTCAGGTTTATCGACACGGCCGGCCTCAGAGAGTCGGACGACATGATCGAAAACATGGGCATTGAACGCACCTACGAAAAGATCAGACAGGCAACCATCATCCTGTATGTGTGCGACCTTTCGGCCTGCTCGGGACAGTCGGCAGAAGAGATGCTTTCGGAGTTCAGGTCGTATGTAAGCGACTACACCAAACATTTTATCCTTGTCGGCAACAAGATTGACCAGCTTGGAGAGATTCCGCCGCACTTCAGCGAGATGGTCGAGATGCACACAGTGTTTGTGTCGGCCAAGCGCAGAGAGAACATTCACCTGCTGGCCGAAAGCCTTCTGGAAGCCGTAAAAGACCTCGATGCCCAGTCGCATGCCATTGTGAGCAACATCAGACACCTGCAAGCCCTGCAGAACGCTTCGGCAGCCCTGCAACAGGTGGAAGAAGGCTTCAGAAACGGTCTGCCCACCGACCTGGCTGCCATCGACCTGCGCGATGCACTCTACCACCTCGGCAGCATCACCGGACAAATCAGCTCCGACGAGATTCTCGGGAACATCTTCGGGAAGTTTTGTATCGGGAAGTGAGTTTTTTACAGAAAGTTTTCATGGTTATCATGGAAATTGTCCAGATTATTTGCCACAAAGGCACGAAGACACTAATTTTCACTAATCTAACCAGACTTTAATAGCTTTTTGTCGCTTTGTGCCTTAGAGTCTTAGTGGCAAGAAAGAAACCGAAATCACAACAAACAAATCTGTCCGATTAAACAATCTTGATCTTCTATCTGTTTATAACAAAAAGAAACAATAATGCCCAATATCACCCTCCACCCTTCCGCAAGCCGCGGGAAAGCCGATCATGGCTGGCTGTTGAGCCGCCACACTTTTAGTTTTGCCGGTTACCACAACCCTGAGCGCATGCACTTTGGTGCCCTGCGCGTACTCAACGACGACATCGTACAGGCCGGAATGGGGTTTGGCAAACATCCTCACGACAATATGGAGATCATTTCGATCCCGCTGCTCGGCCAGCTCGAACACCGCGACAGCATGGGCAACATAGCCGTGATCAGCGAAGGCGATGTGCAGGTGATGAGCGCCGGAACAGGCATCACCCACAGCGAATACAACAAAAGCACCGACCGCGAAGTGCATTTTCTGCAGATATGGGTCTATCCGCGCCAGAAGAACCTGAGTCCGCGCTACGGACAAATCAGTCTGAAACCCGAAAACATGCACAACAAACTCCTGCAGATCGTTTCGCCCGAACCCGATGACGAAGGCACCTGGATCTATCAGGATGCATGGTTCAGCATGGGAAACTTTGACGACCGGCAGAAATTCAGCTATCATCTTCATAAAGAGAATAATGGTGTTTATCTTTTTGTGCTTTCGGGAGGGTTTGCTGTGCTGTCGCATAAACTCGAATCCAGAGATGGCATGGGCATCAGCGATATATCCGGACTCGAAATTGAATCTGCCATGCCCGGATCTAGACTGTTGCTGATGGAAGCGCCGATGAAGTGGTGAATACTAACTTCACTTGAAGATGTTTACATCATTCAAAATCAGTGAAAAATAACTGACTTATCCCAGATGCAGCATTAGCTCTTCTGTGTGATTAAGGTGATTAACTTTCAGACTTGGCTTTCAGATTGTATATTTGTGGTGTGGAAACTCCCGGCCAAAAATATTTTTCCTTCAGACAGCTGACAAGTTTTGCATTGCTGGCCACAATTTTTGTTGCTGCACACTCCTGTCGCCCGCCCTATCCCACACGCGGCAGCATAGTCACCATTGAGCCTTTCCAATCAGTTTACGTTAGTCCGCGAAGGATTGATGTCTGGTTACCCGAAGGCTACGATCCTGCTCAGAAGTATGCCGTGTTGTATATGCACGACGGACAGAACCTGTTCGACCCTTCACTGTCGTTCAACGGGCAAATCTGGGCCGCTGATGAAGCCCTGCAAACCCTGATTGACCGCGGACAGGCGAAGCAGGCCATTATTGTCGGCATCTGGAGCACCAACCAACGTACGCGCGAGTTCATGCCGCCCGAAGCTTTCGACAACCTGCCCGAGGTATATAAGATGCAGCTTCAGGCCACCCTCACTGACCTCCCGGCCGGCGACCGCTACCTGCGGTTCATCACCGAAGAACTGAAACCGGCCATTGACAAGCGATTCTCTACACGCAGCGACCGCCGCAACACCTTTATGATTGGCTCGGGCATGGGAGGTATCATCAGCATTTATGCGCTGGCACAATATCCTTTCGTGTTCGGTGGTGCGGGATGCATGAGTACGCACTGGCCGCTCAGCCTCGAAAGCAACGACCCCGGATTTTCAAGGCCATTTTTGCAGTACCTGCTGGACAACCTCCCGCCCCCTGCAATCCACAAAGTGTATTTCGATCTGGGCACGGAAGGCCCCGACCGCAACTACCCTGTGCACCAGGCCATGATGGATGAGGTGATGCAAAACTTAGGCTATCAGCATGGCCAAAACTGGATCACACGCAGCTTCCCCGGCGATGCCCACAACGAAACCTCCTGGCGCAAAAGGGTGCAGCACCCGATGGGGTTTTTGCTGGGAGAGTAGAAAATGATTCTAAGAACCAATTCTGTTTTGTATTTTTGATTGCTGAGTAAAGCTATTGTCAGGCAAAATGAAACAGGCTGATTACCGCGGAAAAGGTGATTCCGATACGGTATTCAGTCAATAAAAACAAAATATATGGCCATTGAAACTGAGCGCAAATTCCTCGTTTGCGGTGATTTTAAAAAAGATGCAATCCGCAAAATAAGAATCCGGCAAGGATATCTTTGTTCTGCTCCTGAGCGTACAGTAAGGATTAGAACCAGTGACGAAAAAGGCTTCATCACTATCAAGGGCAAATCAAATGAACACGGACTGAGCCGCTACGAATGGGAAAAAGAGATCCCCTACTCAGATGCACTTGAGTTAATGGCACTTTGCGAGCCCGGAGCGATCGACAAAACAAGGTTTTTGGTTCCCTGCGGAACACATGTTTTTGAAGTAGATGAGTTCCACGGCCAAAATGAAGGCCTTATTGTGGCAGAGATTGAACTAATCTCGAAAAATGAACCGTTCACCAAACCAAACTGGCTCGGAAATGAAGTAACTGAAGACATCAGGTATTATAACGCCATGCTCACGAAAAAACCTTTTAAAACCTGGTTGGACCACTAAGATTGCCATAAGAAATGTTCTGGCTATCTTCATCACACCAGATTGACAAACATGAAATTTATCAAGTATAATACCCACAATATGAACAGTTTCAATGTTTATTAACAATTTAGTAAACCTCAAGGAGGGAAATAAACCGACATTTGTCCGCTGATAATTGCTCTATATTGACTATTTTTACCATCTTAATGTCAGATATGCCAATTTATTTTATATAAAACAGTTTATCAAACACTTAACTTAAATCAAATGCAAAATTTCTATCATTCCAGAATACTGTCTGCACTGAAAATCGCGCTGTTATCCTTAGCGCCTTTGATCATTCAGTCACAAACAACCCTCACCAAATGGACCTTTGACAATGAAGATTTTGTACCGGCCATTGGCGAAGGTACTGCAGTAAACATTGGCGGCACTACATATACCTGGGCCAACGGTGTTGACGGAAGAGCATGGAACACCAGCACTTATCCTGCTCAGGGAGAAGGTCAGGGCACCGCTGGGGTAGAGTTCATGGTGAGCACACTGGGATTTCAAAAAATCAGCATTGCTTTCCAGCATCGTTCTTCAGGAACAGGAAGCCGCTGGGCTGAAGTGCATTACACCACAAATGGCGGAACTTCCTGGAACCTGCTTGCCGATAATGCAGGCGGCCTCTCGCCCCACGACACCTTTTACCCCTTCACCTTTGACCTTTCAGACATTCCGGATGCAGACGATAATCAGATGTTTGGATTCAGGGTAGTTTCGGTTTTTTCACCCCTTGCGTTCGAAGATGGACTGGGCAACAGTTTCGGAGCCAATGAAGCATACCACAGGTCAAGGGTGGAAGGTGGAAGCCCTTACGGTCCTAATGGGACCTGGAGGTTCGACGATGTAGAAGTGATGGCTATGGAACCCGTTAGCGTCAGCGAACACAACCGTCAGGACTGGACCTTGTTTGTGCACAACGGCCAACTGCTGATTCACGGACTTACCACCGGGATGAATGATATTACTGTGCTGAACATATTGGGTCAACCTGTACTGAGCCAACAAATCGATGATAACGGCCAACAGATATTCCTCTCAGGGCTACAAGGCGTTTACTTCGTGAGAGTTGCCAACAAATCAGGCGAATACGACACTAAAAAAATATTTATACCATAATAATCTATTAATTTCAAATGCTTATGAACATGAAAATTTACTTTTCAGTTTTAATTATGGCCTGTTTTGTCTGGTTTTCATCAGTCGGTTATGCACAGGTTGTGATTACACAATGGACATTTGAGGGTGATGTAATTACGCCCTCCACAGGTTCAGGAACCGCCTCCCTTATTGGTGGCACAACAGCGACTTTTGCCACCGGCAACGGCGGAGGGCGTGGATGGAACACCACCACCTATCCTGCACAGTCTACCAATTCAGGAACGGCAGGTACACAATATCTGGCCAGTACGGCAGGCTACAGCAATATTATCGTGAGCTGGGACCACAGGTCATCAAGTACCGGATCAAGGTGGGCACAACTGCAATATACCACCGACGGAACCAACTGGAATGTAATGGACAATAATGATGGCGGACTTTCACCCGACAGCTTCTATTACCCGTTCAGTTTTGATTTCAGCTCTATTCCTGCAGCCAACGACAATCCCAACTTCGGCATCAGGATTGTTTCCATTTTTTCTCCGCTTGCCTTTAACCAGAATGCAACGCTGTCGTACGGAGCCAATGAAGCCTACATGCGCGCAAGTGCTGATGCCAAATACCCTCCGGATGCTGGAGTTGGCACAGGAAATTACGGCACCTCAGGAACCTGGAGATTTGACAATGTAACTATCAGCGGAACCGAAATAACAGGTTCTACCCCTGTGAAATTAGTGGTTTTATCAGTCAATGACGGAAACCCACCCTCTGTCAACACTCCTTTTGAAGTAGTTGTTCAGGCGCAGGATGCAAACGACCTTCCTGCAGCGGTTACCCAAAACACACAGGTTACACTGACAAAAGCCACAGGTACCGGAACCCTCAGCGGAACACTTGTTGGAACACTGAATACCGGACAGCACACAATCACTTTCAACAATGTATTGTATAATGTTGCCGAATCAGGCGTATCTATTACCGCTTCAGCCACCAGCGGGATGACACTGACTCCCGGAACAAGTGCACCTTTCACAGTGCTGGCAGTAGCCACACAGCTTGTATTTGACGGATTCCCTGACTATGGACAGATCAATGCACCCATTGCCACTTTCGAGGTGCATGCCCTTCGTCCTGACCTGACCATTGACGAAAACTACACAGGGACCATCACCCTGAGCAAAGGCAGTGGCCCGGGTACAGTTGGCGGAACACTTGCTAAAGATGCTGTTGCCGGAGTAGCCGTATTCAACGACATCACTTTTGATACCCAGGGCAGTTATGTACTGAACGTCAACTCGGGCAGTCTGCCTCAGGCAAGCAGTTCATCCATTACCATTTTAGGTGAAGCCACAATGACAGAGGTAATCCTTCCTCAGTATATTATGGCCAACGAGCCTGCCAGCCACAGGATTCCCTATGCATACAGAGCAACCATTTCCGGTTTGATCCCTAACGCCACCTACAAGTATATCAATCAGGTGATCATCAGCGACGACAGCCCAACCACCAATGGTGCCGGAAACATGATCATCGCCACTACAACGGGTGATTTCATACGCACCACCAGCCCTGACTTTGCTCAGGAAGGCGCTCATGGCGTACTCACCTCCGATGCATCAGGAAACTATACCGGTTGGTTCATCACCGAACCCACCGGAAACGCAAGGTTTACAGCCGGGAATGAGATTTATATGCGCATCAGGCTCAACAACGGTGCCGGAGGCAATACCGTTCAGAACAGGGTAACAACCACCAATCCGATCGATGTGATCGCACTTGGTGAAGACAATGTATCCACACTGGGAACAGGAGTTGTCGGCAAAGCGTTCGGAAGCGCCAAAGATTTTGCTTTCCTTTACGACAATACTGCCGGCACAGGCCGCCCGCTTTCAGGAACCTTCATCGAGAATGACGGTACCAGCGGAGGAAACAATTATGCTCCTTTCTATCAAACACACGTGGACACACAGGATGGTAGTTTCGGAAGTCTGGTGCCCAACCAGTTGCCCAACGGCATCCGCAGGGTTGAAGTACGCGACAGGGCTTCTGGTACGGTAAACACCGACGAAACACTCACTTCAGCTGACGGAATGTGGCCTTACGGCATGAACACCGTAAACCCGCTTGGCGGAGCCAATGCCCTGCTGGTAACCGAACAATGTGACTTTGAAGCTGATGTCACGCAAATTGTTCCCGGCGGAAGTGTCACCTTTACGGCCAGCACACCTTATGCACCCGAAACCTATTTCTGGGAGTTTCTGGGCGGTGATCCGGGAACCTCAACTGAAGCAAACCCCACTGTAGCATATTACAACGAAGGAGAATGGGATGTAACACTCACACTGACCAATGCTTTTGGCGAAGAAGTTATTGTAAAAACTGAATACATTCTCGTCAGCGATGTGCCAATTGCAGACTTCTCAGGAGAACCGCTCATTATCAATCCCGGTGGTGAAGTTCAGTTTACAGATCTGTCTCAGGGAATAATTGATACATGGACATGGACTTTTGAAGGAGGCATTCCTAATACCTTTGATGGTCAAAACCCGCCTGTAATCAAATATTTCGACGCTGGTACCTATGACGTTTCCCTGACCGTTTCCAATAGTGAAGGTTCAGATACAAAAACCATTGAAGATTATGTACAGGTTGGCTTCGCCCCGGAAGCTGATTTTGATGCCACTTTCGAAATCGTTGATTTCAGTGCCGTTTATACCTTCAGCGACCTCAGCTTGAACAATCCTGCCACATGGGAATGGACATTCGAGAACGGCAACCCAGCCACTTCAAACGTACAAAACCCCGTGATCACTTATTTTGAAAACGGCGAATTTGACGTTTCCCTCACCGTTACCAACATTTTTGGTGAAGACACCGAAACCAAGGTAGGCTTTGTAAACATCACCCTGATCGGCTTGGGCGAAAACAGCTTTACCCATGTGATGACCGTTGCACCCAACCCTGCTGTAGGTTCATGCACCATTACCGCTGCACCCGGAACTGAAATAAGAATGTATAACAGCCATGGATCTCTGGTATTCAACATATTGATGAACAGTCAAAACCTGACTCTGGATACACAGCGTTTTGCTCCGGGATTGTATGTGATTGAAGGACAAGTGAAGGACAGTGATAAAACGGTTAGAACGAAACTTTTGGTGCGATAAATAAACTCAATAATATTCAAAACCACCCTCATTCAAAAGGGTGGTTTTGTTTTTGATTGATATGCAGTTCTTAATTTTTTCTTAGCAATTTTCTAACATTTACGCGATGAATAACATCTTGTTTTGTTCCTGAACCACGCCGAAGTATTTCAATGGGAAAACTCTATAACCTTGACTTACTACGGTGCTCATTTACAGTCGTTAAAACATGATCTACAAATCAATATTTGCCCAAATGAGTGAATTTAAGATGCTATCATTCCCGCTTTACCATATAATTCTTTCTGTTAACGTATTTGTTTTATTCGCTAAATTCCCTACCGCAACAACAGTGGAGCCATTGACTACCGGACAGAAGGCACGGTGTTGCAGATAAGTCTGGCAACGAATTCTATAAATCAATTGAACAATAAATAAATTACACACTAAAAATTAACCGATGAAAACAAGGATTATGCGATTACTATTGCCGGTCTTGTGGATGGTGCTTTTGTCCGTCTCATTGAATGGGAGGGGACAAACTCCATTTACTGCAACCTATACATTTGGTGCAAATGGCAACGTTCAATCTTTTGCCTATAATGGTACAACTTATGATGGTATTTCGATGAGCAACATTGTTAAGGTAGGTGTTACAACTTCTTCAAGCTCTGGAAATTTCAGAGCCAATAGTTGGCCCACTTCAGAATCAGTTGATGATGGAAAATACATAGGATTTAGTATTACGGCAGCTGATGGTTATAAGTTCACAGTTAACACAATAAACTTTGGCATCGGCAGAAGTTCAACAGGAATACGCAATACAGTATGGAGGGGAAGTAATGATAGTTATGCAGAGCTAATAAATAATTACACAACTCTAAATGCAGGTCTTACTAATAATTCAGGTGTATTAAACAATCCAGACGAAAACAGCAGTTGGACGGGTAATGTATTAACCTTAACTGGGTACTCTGATATTACCACCTCATGTGGGTTTAGAATGTATATGTTTTCTGCCGAAGCTAGTACTGGGACAGCTGGTCTACAAGGACCTATTACCATTAGCGGTACATTTGAAACCACTAGTGTAACACCTACAATTTCTGTTTCACACACTAGTCTTACCGGGTTTACGTATGTCTTAGGTTCCGGCCCTTCAGCCGAACAAAGTTTCAACGTTTCCGGAACCAACCTCACGGCTGACATCAGCATCACCCCTTCTGCGAATTACGAGATATCAACTGGCACAGGTGGTTCATTTGTAGCGACAAATCCTATAATCCTGGAAGAAACTGCTGGCACTGTTGCCAGCACACCCATTTATGTGCGCCTTAAAGCTGGTCTCACTGCCGGTGACTACAACGGAGAAAATATAACAGCCAGCTCAACAGGTGCTGATAGCAAAACAGTTGCGTGCAGTGGCAGTGTAACTGATCCAATTTTGGAACCCACCAACCATCCCACAGGATTTGGGGCAGTTGCGAATTCATCATCAGCGATTACCGTTAGCTGGACCGACGCCGTTCCGGCTGCTGATGGCTACCTGATCAAAGGAAGCAGTGTAGGTTATGGTGATATCGTCAGCCCGGTGGATGGCACAGCCGAATCCAATGGCACCCTTATAAGGAACGTGGCCGGTGGTGTTGGCACTTATCAGTTTACCGGCCTGACTAGCAGTACACAATATTTCTTTAAAATATTCCCCTACAACGGAAGCGGTGCTACCATCAACTACAAAACTGACGGTAGTGTGCCTGAAGCAACTGCGACAACTCAAGCCATCATCATAACAACCTACACCTGGATTGGGGCTGACAACGCATCCTGGACTGATGCATCAAACTGGAATCCCAACAGGTCAACACCCGAATCTACTGACATACTTCAATTTAATGATGGTGCTGCAAAAACGGTTACTTCGGTACCTGCTCAGACAATCGGAAAACTTCTGGTCACAGGAAATACAACCATTACTCTTCAGGCCGGCAGCTCCGGCACCTTGACCATAGCCGGAGGCGTTGATGATGACCTTGTTATTGGTGCTGGCTCTCAATTAAATATTTCAGGAGCAACAGCTTTAATATTGTCATTATCTACCGGAGCAACCGGATCCATAAGCGGTTCTGTGACTTTATCAGGAGCTGCTCACAGATTGCTGGCTGCCGATGCTTCTGGTATAACCTTTAATTCAGGTGCTAGTTTTACTTCAGGTACAAGCTTTTCAGGTAATCCTTTTGGAAATACTACTTCCGGATCAGTAATATTCGCTAGTGGTTCAACATTTATTTTTACTGCAGGCTCTAATCCATTCGCTATTTCTCCCTCAGTAACGATTTTTGAAACTGGAAGTCTATATAAACATCAATCAACTAACACACCATCTTTCTCTGGTAGAACATATGCAAATTTTGAATTTGATTTTAATAATACTGTTAGTGCAACAGGTAGTAGTGCTGTAAGTATAGATAACCTCAAAATAACCCAGGGGACATTTAACTTTAACGTTACAGGTACACCAGGTCACTCCATCAAGGGTAATATTGAGGTATCCAATGGTGCTATACTGAATTTCACACCTTCGTCTGCTGGAACTGTTAATATAAATGGATCATCAGCTCAGAGCATATACGGAGGAGGCATGATTTCTTCAGGAGTTAATTCAACAATAGTTGTTAGTAATGCTTCTGGCGTGAGTTTTAATAATAATGCCACATTAAATAACCTGACAATTGCAACTGATTGTGAACTTTCTGTTTCCAATAACATTTCTTTAACTGTCAGCGGCACCCTCACCAACAATGCAGGCTCAACAGGACTAATTATCGAGAGCGATGCTTCTGGAACAGGCTCCCTCATCCACAACACCAACAACGTGCCGGCTACCGTACAGCGCTACATTACCGGAAGCGCCAACCTGCTGTCACGGTATTATCATCATGTTTCCATACCGCTCAACAGTAATGTGCTTTCAAGCCAGTTCAACGGTTCCTACCTGTTCAGCTTCAACCAGGGAACACAAACTTGGAACCAGATAACCGAAGATGATGTTACCTTGAGCAACAACCAGGGATACATGATCTTCTACCCCAACTCCAACACCACCTATAACTTTGTTGGACAACTGAACAACGGCGCTTTTGTTGCTTCCACCACCACGGATGCAATAGATGAGTACAGTCTGGTTCCCAACCCCTACCCTTCGGCCATTGACTGGGATGCCGCCTCAGGCTGGACAAAAACCAATCTGCAGGATGCCATCTGGATATGGAACCCAGTTTCTCAGAATTATGCATCCTACATCACCGGTGCAGGCACCAATGGCGGAAGCCGCTATATTGCCACAGGTCAGGCTTTCTTTGTGAAATCCTCAGCTGCAAGCCCGGTACTCAGCATGGACAACAATGTCCGCCTGCACAATGCTCAGGCCTTCTTCAACACCCCCATCAACAACCAGATGCTCAGGGTAAGGGCCGAAGCCAACGGATTCAGCGACGAAGCCATAGTCAGGTTCCATGCCGATGCCAGCCTGAACTTTGAAATGAACCTTGATGTGGACAAACTGCGTGGTAACGAAGTTGCTCCTCAGCTATACACCCTTTCTGCCGATGCCCGCGAACTCAGCATCAGCAGCGTTCCTTTTGCTTTTGAGAACTTCATCATGCCACTGAACTTTGAAAGTGCTTCAGAAGGCGAAATCACCTTTATCTTCTCCGAGCTCAACACCTTCGAACAAGGCGCAAGCATGTTCCTTGAAGACAAAACCACCGGTGAGATGATCAATATTCAGGAACAACAGAGTTACAGCTTCAGCCACGCAGCCAGCAACGACCCCGACAGGTTCAACCTGCATTTCTTTGGTGTCACCGGAGTTGATGATGTTGTTGCCAAAGGCAGCTATCAGATCTGGTCCAGCGACCGCAAGGTGTATGTCAACATTCCCGAGCTGAACGGACAACGTGCAAGCATCGAGATGTTTGATGTGCTGGGCAGCCGTATCTTCAGCAGCGAAGGTGTGATGAACAGCCCGGCAGTGGTGCGCGCCGCAAACAGCGGAGTGGCCATTGTAAGGGTAACAGCACAAGGCAGGGTTTACACAACTAAGTTATTCATCCAATAATACGATACGACCATGAAAAAGCATTTAAGAAATATATTGTTGGTCAGCGCCATGATGGTAGCCAGTCAGGTTATGTTAGCCCAGCCACCCGATCCGCCTGTTGACCCGAGTGCGGGCGGCGGCCCCATTGGCGGCGGCGCACCCATCGGCACCGGCATCGGCATACTGCTCACCCTTGGAGCCGCCTATGGCGCCAAAAAGGTGTACACTGCCTGGAAGAAGCGGGAAGACCTCGAGGAGTAG